>LSNS01000014.1 GCA_003056205.1 Parcubacteria group bacterium M6-OD1-4
TGGGGTACGGTTCATGATTTCCATTTTTTTTGTGAAGAAATAAAACTTTTTAGCTTTATCAAAGTTTGGAATATGAAGTTTTAATATTAAATTATTTTAATGAATTAAGAATAATACTAAGATCTTGATTAATAATAATTGGATTCATATTAAGAATCTCATCAACATAGTGCATGCGTTCACCTCTTTCGGGCACTGGATTAAATAGGAATATCTTTTTATGATAGCCATAAGCGAAACCCATCTCCATTAAGGTGCTACCACCGATATAATTCGAAATTCCATTCTTAGTTTCATTTAAGACTAGAATGGCCTCTGAATGTTTGATAAAGTCCCAATAGCGTTGAATGAGATCTATAGATTCGGCTTGACGCAAGAGGATATCACCGCCTTGCTTTTTTCTTTGAGAAAGATAAGCTTCATAAGTTATTTCATTTTTTATAATTTTTTCTGTAAAATATGGAATATTAACAGAAAATCCCAAAGCCATTAAATCCTTTCTGACTTTAATTATTTGAGGAACGAATGTGACACTAGAACAAATTGTAATTTCCATCATAATTAAAGTTTTATTAAATAAGATAAATATACTAAAGTAGTCAACAAGAGCAATTTAATATAAAGAATCTCCTCTCGTTATCACTATAATGGATACTGCTAATGAAGTGAAATAGCGTAATTAAATAAAGCGGGGATGGGGATAAAATGAAATGGATAATATAATATTTATTATATATGGGGCTAAAGTAAATCACTATCAATTTCTTTTGAAATCTCTTTTGCCAAATTACTTTGAATTTTCATTTCTCTTTTAGCAATAGATTTAGAAATATTTAGGTTTAGTTCTTTACCATTACTTGTTCTATCTTCTTTTTTTATGAATTCAATAGAACTTATTACAGATTGTTTACTAAATTTACCACTATAAAGAAATGGTCTGATAAAACCTGCAAAACCAACATCTGCAATTAAATCTGCATCCTGAAGAATTTGAAGTTCTAAAGATCTTTTTTGAAGTTTATCTCCTCTTAAATCGTGATGTTCAATTAAATAGCAAACTTCTTCAATAAATTCTTCTGAATGTCCTATTGTTTTAAGATACCTTCTTGCAATTGGAACACCTAATTTCGCATGTTTATGCCATTCCTCAGAAGCGTTTTCTAGAACAGCATCTCTTTTGAACATCTTGCCAGATTTTAATTTAATTTTTCCAATATCATGCAAAATTGTAGCAACTAACAATTGTTCTTTTTTCACTTTCTTATTTAGTTTTTTGATAATCTCTTTTGCAGATTCATAAACTCTTAAAGTGTAATAAGTTTCATCAAAAGGACCATGTTTAAAATGAGTTGTTTTATCAAATTTGTCTTTAACAAATTTGTATATTTGCTTATAATTTGGTTTTTTATCTATTGAATTCATACTAGTATTATTGAAAAGAGACAAGTACATAAAATTTACTTTAGCCTCCTTAGTTTTTGTTGCCCTTTCTGAATTGAATATAACATCGGGCTTAAGGGAAGTTTTTTATTCAGAGTGGAGCGAAACGACCTCGAATAAAAAATTTGGGAGAGTGAAGTGCAACGAGCGAACCCTTTAAGCCCTGTTATACGAGACGACGAACGAAGTGAGGAGAGTGCAACGTCCCTTTAGCGTTTGGGTTTGGGCGTTACTTCTGGCAGATATATTGGTAAAAATCTGCATCCGGATAGAAACCTTTTTTGTAATCAGAATACTGTTCAATTTTTGTGAAACCCACTTCTTTTAATAAATTCAAAAGTTCTCCACTCTTGAAAGGATAAAGAACGAGATAACCTTGCTTCCCAGTTCTTTCATCAGTGTATTCAAAACGGACTTTATCATCGGAAATTTCAATAGGTTTTCCATGAATTTTATCTCCGCAATAAACATATTTACCTGAATATTGAAATTTTCCTTTTTTTAGGATTTCTTCTCTTTTATCTAAAATACTTTGATAGTTTCTTTCATCAATAATTAAAATTCCATTGTCTTTTATAATCTTAAGAAAATTTTTGAGAGTTTTGAGCTGGTCTTTTTTTTCAAATAAATAAGTTAAAGAATTTCCTAGACAGAAAATAGAATCAAAACTCTTGTCTTCAAAATGCTTGTCGAAGTCTCTCCAATCATATTCAGTAATGTTTAATGTGACGTTATGTTTATTCGCATTTTCTTTGGCTTTTTTGATAAACAGATTATCTAGATCATTACTTGTCACATTAAACCCATTTTTCAAAAGATGAATGGAGTCTGCTCCGTCTCCGAGACAAGCATCAAAAATTTTCTGACAATGAAATTTTTTCAAAGTATTAAGAAGAAATCCGTTCTCCCCCAATCTTCTTTTTTCCCAGTGGATAAAGTCCGTCCACATTTCTACGAGAACTTTTGAATTGTAATTTTCTTTATGAATATTCATATTATATAAACAAAAATTGAGAAGAATAAAAAGGTTTCTATATTTCAAGCCCAAACCCAAATGCCGTATAACGCGCGCGGATAATCCAAGGTTTCTTGAAACAAATCCCGAAGGGTTTGTGGAAAGAAATTTTTGGATATCCGTTGTTATACGAAGTTCCGCGGAGCGGAATGAAGTATAACGGCGGAGGTATGCGCGCGCGTTATTCAAAATGGAGTGAAGCGGAATTTTGAATAACTGGCTATTATACAAACAAATTATCCAACTGTTTAGATGTAGTAATGGTATGTTGTACAAACTTTTAATATAATTTGTCTATAAAGAATAGCTAGAAAAAGTAAGTAGACAGTTATAATTGTAAAATTACTCTTTCAAAAAGTATTAAATATCTTTATTCTATACAAGAAAGTATATCATATTTTTAATGAAAATGGAGTAAAAACAATTCAATAGCCACTTGTTAATGGAATATAAGATAAATAGCAGTATGATTTCTTATATTAGTTTAGGCTTGGTTATGTCCCAAACAGTTGAATTAATTGCTCAGTTTATAGTCAGATTGGCACTTATTTTAAGTTTAAAGATTTTTAATGTCATTTGACTTTTAACTGATTTTAAGATATAAGTATAAGATATATGCTATTACTAAACATAGTTAAAATAAATTTAAAAATATGAGATTTAACAAAATAGATTCTATTCCTCCAAAATCTACCATTTCAGAAAGAGTGGCAAAAAAGCAAGAAGAAGAAAATCCTCTTCGTTCTCATACCAGTCTTTCGGGATTAAAAGATAGGGAAGAACGACAACAACCAGTTGATATCGTACCCAAGGAAAGTAAATACAATTATCCTGAAGCTGAAGAATTGGTTGGTGGGCAAGAATATCCTAAAGAGTTAGAAAATCGTCAAAAATTTGGTGGCGCTTTTGTTGACGTTGAAGATCTTTCTAATTCACCATTAGAAATTGAAGCTCAGACCGAAGAAACTTTAAAAGAGAAAATAGCTAGTTTAAACACCGATGAAGACGTTTATGATTTTGCGCCGATTATTGTTAAATTATATGAGAGCTTTAAAGAAAAAAACCAGAAAAATAAGGAATGGAAGAAGGAAAGAGAATTTAATAAATTCTTTAAACAAGTTAATGATTTTTTAAAACAATATCGTGATATTTTAGCTAAGAAAATGACAGAAAAAAAAGAATATCCTGCCATTAAACAAGCTTTCAAAAAAACAATTGGTGATTTAGTTTATTCAGGTTATAAAATTGATGTTTTAGATAATTTTGCCAAGATTAAAAATGGTCGAGCACCACGAACTGCTGAAAAAATATTAAATTCTTCTTTAGGAAGAAGGGGCTCAAGCAAGGTTAAGAAAAGTATTCGTCCGTATGCTAAAACATCTAGAAATAATAATAATTACCGAAAAGGACGAGTAATTAAAGCTACTAATTTACAAGCTTATAACCCTCGAACGGGTCAAAAAGAGGCAGTTTAATTGATAAATTATGCGTATTAAGTTTCATCGTACAGAACGAAAAGAGGTTTCTATTTTTAAATCTAATTCCCAAATTAAAGCTTTAGAAGTTTTTTTGATTGACGAAAATGATGAAGTTATTGGTAAAATAGCCACTGAAAAGGCTATTCAACTTGCTAAAGATGCCGACTTAGATTTAGTAGAAGTTAATCCCAAAGCTAATCCACCAGTAGTAAAAATTGTTAATCTTGGTCAGTTAAAATATGAGCGAGAAAAACAAGCTCATCGCCAAAAAATGCAACAAAAAAAGACGGAAACTAAAAATATTCGTTTATCTTTCCGAATTAGTAAACATGATTTAGAAATGAGAGCTGCTCAAGCTGAAAAGTTTTTAGCTAAAGATAATAAAATTAAAGTTGAATTAATTTTACGTGGCCGAGAAAGGCAACACCTTCAAAAAGCTTCCGAAATAATTAAAAATTTTGTGACCGCCCTTCAAGCTCGAGAAGGTTTAAATATTGAGGAAGAGCAAACCTTGACAAATCAGGGTGGAAGATTTACTATTATCTTAGTAAATAAAAAATAATCAGCGTTAAACCAGGTGTTGACCTGTTTTTTAATCGGAAAACTATGCCAAAAATCAAGACTCACAAGGCAACTATTAAACGTTTTAAAAAAACTGGTAGTAAAAAACTAACCCAACGTAAAGCTGGGCAAGATCATTTTAATGCTCGAGAATCTGGCAATACAACTCGTCAGAAACGTTTAGATATTGCGACAACTAAAACTTTAGAGAAAACTATAAAATCATTAACTCCCTATAATTAAAAGATATGCCTAGAGTAAAACGTGGAACAAATCATGTTAAAAAACGACGTAAATTATTAAAAGCTGTTAAGGGTTATAAGTGGGGACGAAAGAATTTAATAAAATTAGCGAGGACTGCTCGAACTAAGGCTGGTGCTCATTCTTATGTTGATCGTCGTAAGAAAAAAAGAACTATGCGTGGTTTATGGCAGATTAAAATCAATGCTTTTGTCCGTGAACGCGACTTGTCTTATTCTAATTTTATTCATCTTTTAAAAACTAATGAAATTGAAATAGATCGTAAAATTTTGGCTGATTTAGCAGAAAATAATAAAGAGATTTTAAATACTTTGGTTTCTCAGCTTTCTAAATAAATATGTTATTGATAATTAAAATATCTCAAATCGTTGTCGCTATTCTTCTGATGCTAGCTATTTTATTACAAAATAGAGGGGCTGGTCTCGGCGGTGCTTTTGGTGGCGGTGGTGGTGGCGGTGTTTATCTAACGAAAAGAGGTTTAGAAAAAAAACTATTTATTGCCACTATTGTTTTAGCAGTAATTTTCGTTCTCTTATCTTTGATTGTTTTCTTATAAAATATTAAAAACAACTTTGGAATTTAAACTTTGAAATTTATTATTCATCATCTCTAATTTATTGATTAGTTTTAGGTATTTATTTTTAAGAAATAAATATTAAAAATTCTAGAAATTAGTGGATTTTTTGTGGGGTCAATAAAAATTAAAATTAAATCTTTTTATCAAAAACTTCAATTAGTTTGGTCTTTTTTTAGTTTTTTTAGACAAGCAAAAACCAATCAAAAAGATTTAGATCGTAAATTAGTTTATGATTTATCACCCCGTAAAATCCCGAGTGGGCGACAAATCAAATATTTAAAAAGATTTTTAAATCCTCGAGAATCGTTGGTCATTAAAATTGCCGTATTAATATTGGTTGTTAATTTAATTTATTTAGGAACAGTTTTTGTTAAAAATCATCTGCAAGTTTATCCGACACGTGGAGGTAATTATATTGAAGGAGTAGTTGATTACCCTCAAACCATTAATCCTCTTTATGCTGTTAATCCGGGTATTGATCAGGACCTTAGTTATTTAATTTATTCCAGTTTATTTAAATATGATGGGAAAGGACGTCTCAGCAATGATCTTGTTCAAAGTGTTACCGTTAATGCTAGCGGAACTAAATATATTATTAAGATTAGAAATAATGTTTATTGGCAGAATGGGGATAAGTTAAGCACCGCTGATGTTATTTTCACTTTAAATTTAATTCAGAATCCAGCCTATCATTCACCCCTCCGACTTCCTTTAAGTAAGGTAATTGCTCATAAAATTAATGATCAAACTTTAGAATTTGTTCTCCCTAAACCCTATGCCCCTTTTCTTGATCTATTAACTTTTGGTATTTTACCAAAAAAGATATGGGAAAACATTGGTCCTAAAGCTATTTTATTATCGGATTTGAATTTACGACCGATTGGCTCTGGACCCTTTAAATTTAATACTCTAGTTAAAAATAAAAGCGGGGATTTAAAGAGTTATCAATTAATTGTTAATAAAAATTATTATGGTCGAATTCCCTATTTAAAAACAATCACCTTTAAATTCTTTCCAGTTTATCAAGAAGCAATTAAAGCTTTGAATGATCATCAGATAATGGGCTTAAATTATTTACCTTTTGTTTTACGTGGTAATTTATTGGCTACTGATTCGTTAAATTTACATGAGTTAGTTCAATCAAAAATTGTTGCCTTATTCTTTAATTACCAAAAGAATAAAAGTTTAGATAAGAAAACTGTTCGTGTCGCTTTAGCCGAAAGTTTGAATCGTCCCCAGATAATTAAAGATGTTTTTGCAGGTACTTATCAGTTAGGTAATGGCCCAATTTTGCCAGAAAATTTCGCTTATAATAAAAACCTGATCAAATACAATTATTTGCCCGTGGCCGCTGCGAAGACTATTAAAGCTCACCCCCTTTCGGTAGTTTTAACAGTAATTAATTCTGGAGATGACGTTTTAGTCGCTGAGCATATCAAGAGTTATTGGGAAAAGGTAGGAATTAAAGTGCAATTAAAAATCATTTCTAGCGATCAAGCTGCGAAGGTTATTAAGAATCGTGATTTCGAAATATTATTATATGGTGAAGCGGTTGGTGGTGACCCAGATTTATATGCTTTTTGGGATTCTAGTCAGGTCGGTTCACAAGGTCTTAATTTATCTAATTATAGTAATCCAGCAGTTGATAAATTATTAGTAACAGCCCGGAGCACTGTCAATTTAACAGAACGAATTGCTAAATATAAAGAATTCCAAAAGATTATCACTAACGATCTCCCAGCAATATTTTTATATTCTCCGAGCTATACTTATCCTCAATCTAGTACTTTAAAAGGGTTTTTGGGGATGATGATTATTAATCCTGCTGATCGTTTTAGCAGTATTAGTAATTGGTATTTAAATACTAAAGAAAAATTAAAATGGTAATTTGGTCCTAATTTAAGTCTAAAATATACCATTCTTCATTAATTTATAGGGAATGCAAATTCGCTATAAGTTTCCTTTATTTATTAGTAAAACATGATTTTACTTTTCTACTTAGGTTATAGTAAAATTTAATAAAAATTTATGTTTGTTCAAGACAAGAAGACAAAGCCTAGCCCTAGTCATCGTCAGAGTTCGACTACTTATCGTTCACATTTTAATTCTCGTCAGGCGAGTCCTGGAAAAGTTGCTACTGTTTATCAGCGTCCACTTCGTCAGGCTGCAAGACCAGTGGTGACGATTAAAAAAGTTAGTAATAGCGAATCTAATTTAAAAATTTATCCTCTCGGTGGACAGGAAGAAGTTGGTCGAAATTGCACAGTTTTTGAATATGATAATGATATCATTATTTTAGATATGGGCTTACAATTTGCTGATGAAGATATGCCCGGAATTGATTATATAATTCCTAACGTTTCTTCTCTTCGTGGCAAAGAAAAAAACATTCGTGGAGTTATTTTTAGTCATGGTCATTTAGACCATATTGGCGCAGCACCAATTCTTTTAGAACAACTTGGTAATCCGCCAATTATTGGTCGACAATTGACCCTAGCGATGATTAAACATCGTCAAGAAGATTATAAACGAGGGACAACCAAGAATCTTAAGACAATTACTATTAAGTCAGTTAATCAAAAAATAAAACTCGGTAAATTTGACGTTAGTTTCTTCGCTGTTGAACATTCTATTGTTGATGCCGTTGGGCTTATCTTACAAACCCCTCATGGAACAGTCATTCATCCTGGTGATTGGTTATTAGATGATGATCCTCTCGATGGTCAGGCGATAGATTATAGTTATTTATCTAAATTGCCATCTCCGAAAATCTTAATGCTAGAGAGCCTTGGCGTTTCTTATAGTAAAGAACGAGTGCCAGATAAGACTAGTTTAGCTAATTTAGAAAAACTGATTAAAGAATCACCGGGACGAGTTATTATTGGAACCTTTGCTTCACAACTAGAACGGATTACTCATCTTCTAGCCTATGCTGAAAAGATTGGCAAAAAAGTAGCCTTAGATGGCTATAGCATGAAGCTCAACGTCCGTATCGCTCAAGAATTAGGCTATATTCCTCTCCATAAACACACCTTGATACCAGTGGAAGATTTTCATAAATATCCTGAAAATAAAGTTATTTTGATTTGTACTGGCGCTCAAGGAGAATCCAATGCGGTTTTTTCTAGAGTTGTTAATGGTAGTCATCGTTATATTAATATTAAAAAATCAGATGTGATTATTTTTTCTTCATCAGTTATCCCTGGCAATGAACGCTCCGTTCAAAAAATTAAAGATCAATTATATCGTCTTAGTGACCATGTTATTCATAGCAGTATTATGGATGTTCATTCCGGAGGACATGCTAACGCTAATGATATTAAAAAAATATTACATCAAATTAAACCCGACTATCTTTTACCCGTATATGCTAATTACTATATGTTAGTGGAAACTAAAAAATTGGCCATGCGCGAAGGCTTCCGGGACGATCAGGTGACGGTTTTAGATAATGGACAAATAATTAAATTTCAGAAAAATAAGAAACCTCAAGTACTTAAAACTAAAGTAAATACTGACTATATTATGGTTGACGGTTTAGGCATTGGTGATGTTTCCGAGATTGTTCTTCGTGATCGACGAATGATGGCCGATGACGGCATGATTGTGATTATTGCTACTATTGATAGCAAGACGGGTTCAATTATTGGTAATCCCGATTTAATTTCTCGTGGTTTTATTTATATGAAAGAAAATCGTGACTTGATTGAAAAAACGAGAATGCGAGTTAAGAAAATTGTTAAAGATAAGAACCCAATGAATTTGGCTGATGATAATTATATTAAAAATAAAATTCGTAATGACATTGGTAAATTCTTATTTAAAGCGACAAAACGTCGTCCAATGGTTTTGCCGGTAGTTATTAAGGTCTAGTTATTGAGCATATTTATCTAATATTTAATAAAAAATTCCAAGTATTTTTTGGAATTTCTGCTGTTATTAAAAAGTGGATAAGTTTCTCTAATGACCCTTGACAAGCTTTACCTTGTATGATATATTATTAAGTCGCCTAAAAGACCAGTTTAAACGGGTCAGGCACGACAAGCATGGGGATTTTCTTGTTAGGATTTTTCCGGCTTCACGCTCGAAAGTGCCTAAAAGAAATTTTCTTGCCTACCCGTTTAAGTTGGTCTTTTTTTATTCAAACATTCTTTCTTTACCGACGATAACATTAATTTTGTTTTTGACTACAGTAATTTCTAGAGGAGTTGCTACTTCAACGCTATTATCAATTATTAATTTATGAGTTGGATTAGTAACTTTAATTTTTTTAGCACTTAAATAACTTTGTTCTTGATTTTTTATTTTAATAAATACATTTAATAGGCCATCATAAGGACTCGGGATAATGGGATCTTTTTTGTTGCTCAGAGAAGCATTTAACAGATTAATAATATTAATTACTCCCCGATCGAGAATTTCTAAGTAATAATCATCAATTTCTAAGACAGTTCCCAAGCTTTCAATTGATGCTTGGTTTAAAAAGTAGTGACTACCGACAAAACCTAAATCTATTTTTTTTATTCTTCTCGCTAACAAAATATTACAAGCTTCTTCCCAGTTTTTTATTCCAAAAGAATCTGCGATAGAGTTATCACTCCCAATCGGGATAATACCAAGTAAAGTATTTTGTTGAAAATCATTATAAATCTCAGTATTAACAATAGTACCAATAATTCTATTCACTGTTTGGTTGTTACCGACAGCAATAAAAGTTCTGGCTCCTAATTTTATTTCATCTTGAATAGTTCGTTTAATATTTTTTATTCCCCCGAGACGAATTATTTTACCATTTAGACCTAAATCAGTTAGTCTAATTTCAAGACGATTTATAATTTTGTTATAGCGGCCATTATTTAGATAGTCATCATAAATATAAACGTGCATAGAATTTAGACTAAAATTTATTTCTCAACAATTTCTTTTTTAGTTTCGTCTTTGATTTTTTCTACTTGTTTATGTTCTTCAGAGAGCATTAGTAATTGTCCATTAATATTCGCTCCTTTATCAATTGAGATCTCTCCATATTGTAAATCTCCAGAAATCTTAGCCGTGTTACCGATTGATAAATAGTTCTTGATTTTTAAATTACCATGTATTTCACCATTAACAATAATATCTTTTGCACTAATATTAGCTGTTATTTTAGCTTTAGCACCAATAAAGACACTGGCATTGGTTTTTAGAGATCCTTCTAATAAACCGAGGATAATGATGTCTCCTTGCCCTTGGAAATTTCCCTTCACTTTAATTGAAGGTCCAATAATGGTTTCGGCATTTTTAAATTTGTCTGGCTTATTTTCTTTATTAAACATATAATTTATTTTAGATAAAAAATAAACGAATTATAATAATAATCTATATCCTTATTTTAGTTTAATTTATAGTATTTGTCAAAAATAAATCCGTATTTTATTGTAAAATTTTATAAATTGTTATACTATATGGTCATTGACTAAGATGTGTTATAGTTGGTCCTCGTAGTTCAACGGATAGAACAAGAACCTCCTAAGTTCTAGATCTAGGTTCAATTCCTAGCGAGGACACCAATGTTTGTTATTTGACATAAAAATAGTTATTAGTCAATATAATTGACAAAATCATTGTATTATACTAGTAATTATCTCTTTTATCATTATTTTGACTTTTATTTCAATTTTAGTATAATATATTTAGTAAATTGATAAACGTTATGAATGTTCTTTGCAGAACATTTTAGATTGATTAATTTTTTGAATATTATATTTTTTATTTTTATACTCTAACTAATCTAAATTAATCGACAGATTGTTCTTTGAAGAACATTTTTACAGACTAGTAAGTATTATTTACTTTATAAAGATTGGAATTGTTAATTTATATTAAAAATATTCAATATTTGCTAATAAATTGTTCTGCGTAGAACATTTGTTAAATGATCTATTTATCAGAGTAATTACTTATTTAAAATTAGAATAATCTAAATAGATTAATAGTATTATGGGCCATTAGCTCAGTTGGCTAGAGTGCTTCCATGGCATGGAAGAGGTCAAGGGTTCGAGTCCCTTATGGTCCACCATAAATAAGAATAATTTATTTTATTCATAGTTTTTATATGAAACATGAAAAAAGGTTTGGCCAGAATATTTTCAGAAGATAATTGATGGTCAGAAAACCTATGAATTACGTTTAGCTGATTGGGAGTGTAAAGAAGGAGATTTGTTGATTTTACGAGAATGGGATCCAAAAACGAAAGAATTTACTGGTCGAGAAATTGAGAAAAAGGTCACTTATGTTATTAAAACCAAAGACATTAAGTTTTGGCCAGAAAAAGATGTATTAAAATATGGTTATCAAGTTATTTCTTTTAGATAAAGGAATAATAGCCATATCTATAATGTTTATTTTTTAAGCATTGAATTTCAAAATTAAAAGACAAGAGAGTATAAAAAAATAATTATATTTTAATTAAACCATGCACTTTAAGTCTAGAGTAACCTGGACTTTTCTTTTTGTATTAGCTAATATTAGCGAAATGACATATTTAGACAGATTGTGGAAAAACTGTTATTATTAATTGTTTTTATAAATATAGTTTTATAAAACTTTTTCTTTTTTTTATTTAATATTATAAATAAATATTTTTAAAAAATAGAGAATTTTTTGTCTTGCTTTAAATTAATAAAAAATTTATAATGAAAATAAGAAATATAAAAATTAATAATTTATAAATTATTATCTCATTATTTATAATTTAAATATGAGATATTTAATTCTACAAGATATGTATGATTTAATTATCATTGGTTCAGGGGTGGCTGGAATGACCGCCGGAATTTATGCTTCACGGCGAGAAATGAAAACCCTAATTATTGGTAAAGAGTTAGGCGGACAGCTAATTTGGGCAGGAGATATTGAGAATTATCCTGGTTTTGAACGAATTAGTAGTTTTGATCTTATTAATAAAATAAAGCAACAGACAGTTAAGCTAGGTGTTGAATTTAAAGATAGTGAAATTCAAAGAATTAAAAGACTTAATGATGGGACTTTTGTTCTTTATACTAATAAAGAGGAATTTAAAGCTAAGACGGTTATTGTTGCCATGGGCCTTTCGCCACGTCGCTTAGCAATACCTGGAGAGGTAGAATTGAGTGGAAAAGGAGTTTCTTATTGTGCTAATTGCGATGGCCCATTTTACCGAGACAAAACCGTTGCTGTTGTTGGTGGTGGCAATGCCGCTTTAGATGCTGCCGAAGTATTATCAAAAATTGCTAAAGAAGTTTATTTAATTCATCGTCGAGATGCTTTTCGTGGCTTTGAAACCTTAGTTGATTTAATAAAAAATAAAGCAAATATTAAAATTTTATTTAATACTGAGATTAAAAACATTTTAGGAACAGAACGAGTCGAGAAAATTAAAGTGTTTGACAATCTAAGCAAAAAAGATAGTGTTGTCACTGTTGATGCTGTTTTTATTGAAGTTGGACGTATTGCTGCTACTGATTTAGTGGCTGATTTTGTTGAGCGTAGCCAACGTCATCAAATTATTGCCAATCAGATGATGGAAACTAAAACTCCCGGCTTATTTGCCGCTGGGGATGTAATAGATTCTGAATTTAAACAAATTAGTATTGCGACTGGTTCAGCAACAATCGCTGCTTTAAGTGCTTATCAATATTTACAATTAAAGAAAAAGGAATAATTAATTTCATTAAATGGTTAATTGACGATTTTTTTGTTATAATTATTATTAGATATTCATTAAGAAATTAACTGACTAACTAAAATTCAATTTATTATTAGTTTAGTTTTTTGCCGTTAAGAAAACTAGACAAGTTGTTTTTAGGTGTTGGATAAAAGATGGTTCTTAAAAATGTTAATGTATGGCAATAAAAAAAATAAAAGAAAATAAAAAAATAAATTTAGTAGCTGCCGACATGGGCTATGGTCATCAACGAGCAGCTTACCCCTTAAGAAGTCTAAGCGAGGGAGAAATTATTACTATTAATAATTACCAAGGGATTGCTGATTGGGAAAAGAAATATTGGTTAGACAGTCTGCATTCTTATGAAAAATTTTCTCGTTTTAAAAAAATCCCTATTTTAGGACCAATGGTTTTTGCGGTGATGGTGCGTGGTCGG
>LSNS01000015.1 GCA_003056205.1 Parcubacteria group bacterium M6-OD1-4
GACGTAAATCTAAATACCAACTATAATCTTCTTTCTTTAGGCCTAATTCAGTCATTCTGGTTTCTAATTTATCTAAACGCTCTTCTCGCTGACTACCACCAATAATTTCACCAATACCCGGAACTAATAAATCCATCGCCGCTACTGTCCGACCATCATCGTTAAGACGCATATAAAAAGCTTTAATATCTTTTGGATAATCAATCACAAAAACTGGTTTTTGATAAACTTCATCAGTTAAATAACGCTCATGCTCAGTTTGTAAGTCAATTCCCCACTTTACTGGATAAACAAATTTTTTTCCTGACTGGATTAAAATATCAATCGCTTTTGTGTAAGTTAAACGTTCAAAGTCCGAATTCAAAATATTATGTAAACGCTCAGAAATTCCTGGATCAATAAATTTATTAAAAAATTCCATTTCTTCTGGTAATTCTTGTAAAATATAAGTTATTAAATACTTCATCATTTTTTCTGCTAAATCCATGTCTGCTTCTAAATCGGCAAAAGCTACTTCGGGTTCCATCATCCAAAATTCTGAGGCATGACGAGTAGTATTAGAATCTTCAGCTCGGAAAGTTGGACCAAAAGTATAAACCTTGTTTAAACCCATTACCAAAGCTTCAGCATTTAATTGGCCACTAACCGTTAAACCCGCTTTTTGAGAAAAAAAATCTTGATGATAATCAACTACCCCTTGTGAATCACGAGGAATATTATTTAAATCAAGAGTGGTTACCTGAAACATCTCGCCCGCGCCCTCAGCATCACTAGTGGAAATAATTGGCGTCTGGATATAAGAAAAGCCTTCCTCATTAAAAAATCTATGAATTGCATAACTTAAAACTGAACGTAAACGGAAAACTGCTGAAAAAGTATTACTTCGACCACGAAGATGAGCAATGGTTCGCAAAAATTCAAAACTATGCCTTTTCTTTTGTAAGGGATAGTCGGCGGCGGCTAAACTAATAATTTTAATTTCTTGAGCATGGAGTTCGAAATCCTGACCGGTCGCCGGAGAAGAAACTAATTTTCCTTTAATCTGTACCGAAGAACCAATATTAATTTTTTCTAAATCAGAAAAATTATCTAAATCTGGACTAAAAACAACCTGCAAGCCTTTAAAAAAAGAACCATCGTTCACTTCTAAAAAACTAAAGTTTTTAGAATTACGAAGAGTGCGCACCCAAGACAAAACTTCGATTTCTTGATTTAAATATTTGTCAGTTTGACGGTATAAATCTTTAATTAGAATATGAAACATAGTAGTAAAGAGAGTAATTTATTATAAATTCTTCTTTTTCTTAATACTTAAAGATAGGTCGGCTAATTGTTGTTGATCAATCTCACTCGGAGAATCCATCATTAAGTCTCGTCCCTGAGCATCTTTGGGAAAAGCATAAATATCACGAATAGAATCCCAATCATTTAAAACCATTAAAATTCGGTCAATCCCGGGAGCACTACCACCATGAGGAGGAGCGCCATAAGAGAAGGCTTCTAACATTGCCCCAAAACGAGTTTTAACTTCTTCATTTTTGTAACCAGCTATTTCAAAAGCAGCAAACATTATTTCTGGAGAATGATTACGAATTGCTCCGCTAGAAACTTCAAAACCATTTAAAACCAAATCAAATTGATAAGCTAAAATATCTAAAGGATCTTTTTCTTGTAGAGCTTGGAGCCCGCCCTGAGGCATCGAAAAAGGATTGTGACCAAAATCAATTCGACCTTCTTCTATTTCTGAATAATCATACATTGGAAAATCTACCACCCACAACCAAGAAGCCAATTTATTGTCTTTCAAGCCCAGACGATCAGCAAGTTCTGAACGAACAGCTCCTAAGACAGTACAAACTGTGCGCCATTGATCGGCAGCAAAAAAGACCAAGTCACCATCTTCAGCCTGACATTCTTTAGTAATTTCTAACAATTTTTCTGAACTAAAAAATTTAGCAATTGGTGAATTAATTTTTCCATCCTGAAAAGTTAAATAAGCTAAACCTTGGGCTCCCCGCTTTTTAGCTAAAGCTATCAATTCATCAATTTCTCGTCGACTAAATTTAGCTCCACCAGGAACTCGCAAAGCATGAACTACTCCACTTTTTTCTAAAACTTTATTAAAAACTTGAAAATCAGAACCAGACACTAAATCACTAACATTTTTAATTTCCAAGTCAAAACGTAAATCTGGTTTATCACTACCATATTTTTCCATCGCTTCCCGCCACGATATTCTAGGAAAACGACCATTTTTTTCTAAATTAATAATTTTTTTCTGACTAAATTGCTCAGTTAACTCCTTCATCAAGGGCTCTATTATCTTCAAAATATCTTCTTGTTCCACAAAACTCATCTCCATATCTAGCTGATAGAACTCTCCATAATGCCGATCTAAACGCGGATCTTCATCTCGAAAACAAGGAGCAATCTGAAAATATTTATCAATTCCACCAACCATCAATAATTGCTTAAACTGTTGAGGAGCTTGTGGTAAAGCATAAAATTTCCCGGGATAAAGCCGAGAAGGAATTAAGAAATCACGAGCTCCTTCTGGCGAAGAATTAGCCAAAATAGGAGTTTGAACTTCAATAAAACCTCGCTGATTAAAATAATTACGAATATAAATAATAAAATCATTTTTAGTTTTCAACATTTTTTGTATTTTCGCACGACGCAAATCCAAAAAACGATATTTTAGGCGTAAGGCTTCATTAGCTTCCGAGCCTTTATCTTCATTGATTTCAAAAGGTAAAGTTTTGGCCTTCCCTAAAATTTCTAAGCTTTCAGCAATAAGTTCTATTTCCCCGCTAGCTATATTTTTGTTAACCATTTCAAGAGGACGAGCCTGAATTTTGCCACTAACTTTAATTACCCATTCATTATGTAATTTTTCAGCTTCTTGAACAAGGTTAGAGTGATGTTTAGAGTTAAAATTAATTTGAACTAAACCATAGTGATCACGTAAGTCAACAAAAATTAAACCTCCGTGATTACGGATGCTATTAACCCAACCGTTCAAGACAACTTTTTGACCAATATTAGACTTATTAAGTTCGCCACAAGTGTGTGTTCTTAACATAAAAAACTAAACGAATGTCATCGTTTTATACTAAATTTAATACTTTTCTATAAAAATTTTACCTTATTTTAGAGATTAAAGCAAGAAATAAAGACAAAATAAAACAGATTTAAATTTTAAATCTGTTTTATTACACTTTAAGAAAAGTCTCGTAAGATATTATTTATTACTCTGGATATCTTTCAAAAGTTTAACTGCAAAAGATGACTTTTTATTTGGTAAATTATCATAAATAGATTTTTTCAAAAGGGCTACTTGTTGAAGTTCTCGTGAATCACCAAACTTTCCTAAAACTAAATTATTCTGGCGAATATCAAAAGCATTAGCCGAGTTACTACTATATTTATTATTAATTAGTAAACTAAAAGTATGACCATTTTTAGCAGTAAAATTATAAACACCATCACCCTTAACCATTTTTAAATTACCCAAATTAACTTCTGTATTATTTGGCAAAGATGTTAAGCTGTGAACTGAATTAAAGACTTTAGTAGTACCAGCTATTCCCTGAATATGCTCGGTAAGATGTGTAGCAGCTTGGTTAGCTTTAATTGTGTTTAAAATATCTGTTGTAGTATAAGAGCTATGCTGATTTTGCTTAACAGCCATTATATGACCAATTAAAGCATCGAACCTCTCTTTACTGAGGTCTCCGCTATGATGAAAATTTCTAACTAAGATTTTTTGATCACGAGTGAGAGCTTCACCTTTGATCTTCTCAATCAATCGATCAAGATGATGAGCGCTAATTCGTTTAGTTATTAAATTATTATTATATAAAAGGTCAGCTTTACCCTGGATGTCAGAAGGTAAGGAGTGAAAGGCAGAATTAGTTTCAGGAAGGTGACTATTAATTGTGTTAAAAAGTTCCTCATTTTTTTGAGAGCCAGGGATATCTTTTAGAGAATTAATACTCATCTGAGGATTTTTGGAGCTTAAATGAGGAATTTCAGACTTTAAGTGTCCTGGAGCTAAGCCATCAGCTTTTTCTATTTTAACTCGATAACCACCAGCAGAATTCTTTTCTAACAAAATCTTATTACCCTCAAAAACTTTATCATTCATTCGACCTGGATTTCCAGAAGCATTAATATGATTTTGGGTATTACGCAAGGCATTACCAGTTTGATGTTGAGACCAAGCTTCCAGGGCTTTGGGATCTTTAAGACTTCCTTTATAGCCCAATTCTTGAGCATGATCTTTAAAAATCTGATTAGTAGAACGCCAAACCGAATCATGTTGTCCAGGCTTCAATCCCACGTTAGAAATATTATCCTCAAAAACACTCTTATTGGCGCCTTGAGAATTAGAAGACAAATGAGTTACTTCTGACTGAGGAGCGACAGTGGCTTGGTGGTTTACTGGAATAACATCAGAAGGAGATTTCTGATTTAAAGTGGTGGATGTCGGACCAGCATGCCCAACGACAGCGCTACCGCTAGGAACTACTTTAGGAGATGAAGCACCAACTATTTTTTCAGCATTAATATTAGCACCAGTTTTAATATTTATTTCTCCAGATTTTTTTGATAAAACACTAACAGCTTTAATATGATGGTTAAGAGATGCTCCATGATTTGTTTGATTATTCTTAAAATTACGAGCAACTTCACCAATAACATTTCCAGCTAAAAAGCCGACAAGCGCTCCAGTAAGTCGGAAAGCAATCTTTGCCGACTGTCTTCCTCTCAATTCTTTACTCTGAGATTTTAATTTAGACTCTAATTCCTTTTCAAAATCAGAATTAATTGTTTCTATTCCAGAATATTCAGGCTTTGTTGAAGCACTAACTGAATCCAGTATTAAATAATCTTCATAATCATTAATTTGTTTTTTAAGTTTCAAATATTCTTCTGGATTATTCTGTTGAAAATTATTATCCAATAGTTTTTCTCTAATAATGTTATAGCCATGACGATCAAGCCGGCCAATCATTCGATCGCCAATATCGATGGTCTGTGATTCAGATTCCTCCCCAAGTAAAATATCTTTTCCGTTAGAAACTAATTTTTTATCTTGAAAACGTTTCAGGGCATAATCACCAGCCAAGGCTCCAACTCGGTATCCAGCATAAGCCATCATGATTTGACGAATTACTGGTAATTCTCGAGCAGCTATTCCTAATCCAATAAAGACAGAAGTGGAAACTGTTTTCTCGCGAACATTAGTACCCGAAATCTTATCTTCTATTTTCTTTATTCGATCAAAGAAGCTCACCTGATTAATTTTTTCTTCTCGACGAGTATTTGATCTATCAATATCATCTAAACCTTTTAGAGCACGAGAAATAGAATCTTTATATTTTAAAATATCTGATGAATCATGTACTATCGGCTGACCTGGAAGATGTTTATCAACATATTTATCTACATACTGATCAATAATAACATCTCGATCATGGCCTCCTTCTTCTAAATTAACTTTACTAATTTCCATTTGTTTTTTTAAACTAATGGCTGCTGCAAAATGTTGCGTAATTAAAACTTTATCTTCGGTAGTTTTACTTGCTTTAATTTCTCTAACTTTAATATCCAATTTCTTTTTCAAACGTCCTTCAGTAACTAAACGATCAAGTATTCGGGCCCCAGCAATAATTCCTATTCCGATGCCAACGCCAATCCCCAAACTAGCGATAGTAGAAGTTGTCGATAAAACTCCAGCACCAACATAAATACCACTTTTTCCAAGAGCAATACCAATTTTTTTAAAAGTACCAGTATTCTTATTTATTTCTGCTTTGGCCTCAGCCACTAAGCTCTGTTCCTGCGTCTGATATATCTCTTTAATAGCTTCTGGTGTTAAACCAGTTTTATCAGCTAAATCTTGTAAATTCTGATTTAAATTTTTATCTAATTTTTGCGCTATTAAAGAATCTGATAAATTATCAAGTTCGGTGGCTAAATCTTGAGAAACTCTTTCAAGAGAACGATATTCACTTTTTTGAACATTCCCTTCTTTAATTTTAATTTTTTCTAAATTTTCTCGATAACTAATATCGGTATTAAAATAATCTTTTTTTGATTCGTCTTCATCTAATTTATTTTGATTTTTAGTTTGTTGAGAATATTCTTCTTCTATTAATTGATAATATCGTTGACGAGCTGCTTGAAATTCTTTTTCAGTTATTCTCGTTTTTACCTTCAAATGTTCAAAATATCTTTTTTGAATTTCTAATTTCTTTAATTTTTCTTCTTGTTTAAAATTTAAGTCATTCTTTTCTTCAGATTCATTTTTTTGTGAAGTTTCAATAGGACCTTCTTCTTGATCTACTCCTTTTTTTTGGTCCGCTACTTTTTCTTGGTCCGCTACTTCTTCTTGATTTACTGCTTGACGAGAATCTAAAGGACTATTAATTGATTTATTTAACGATTTAACTAATTTCCCTAAAATCTTATTTTCATCTTTCTTCAAATATTCTTGATATATTTTGCTACCTGTCTCCAAATATCTTTGATTTATTTCATTAGTTGTTAATTCGTCTGATTTTGCTTTCTCTGATTTTAATTCATTCAAGCGTTTTTCAGACGCTTTTAACTCTTCTAAAGCTCTCAACTTCCTTGAATCTACATCTATCACAGTATCAGACTCAGAAATTGTTGATTCCGTCTCCTCTGACGATTTATCTGATTCTCCTAAAATCTTATCTTCACCGGTTTGCAAATATCTTTGGTATATTTCATTAGTTGTTAATTCGTCTGATTCTTCTTTTTCTGATTTTAATTCATTTAAGCGTTTTTCAGACGCTTTTAACTCTTCTAAAGCTCTCAACTTCCTTGAATCTACATCTATCACAGTATCAGCTGATCCAGAAATTGTTGGTTCTATCTCCTCGTCATCCCGTAATTCGGGGGGCTTTTCTTCTGATGCTGAATCCAAACCACTTTCATTAGCCAACTTCTTTTTCTTCTGAAAAATACGTGGTAAATTAAGTTTATTTATTCGTAAATTATATCGCATATAATTACTAAATTATTTACTTAAACTAGCAATTGCTTCTTTGGCAAATATATCTAAACCGACTTTAATTTTCTCAGCATAATCTGGAAGATATTTAGTTAACAAAAGCTGTAATTCCTCTGGGTCAGGAATAGGACTATTTTTTAAAAGTTTAGCATATTCTGTTCGTCCCTCTTCACTAAGATTTTCTATAATTATTAAACCCAAACGACGATCAATTTGTAGCGATAGAGTATCTTGAAGATATTTTTTATCATCTTCGGGTAAATTGGACAAATAAGCTTCCTTCATGATTAAATCAATAAGTTCCTTATTGTGCTCAAAGCTTTTTTGATTGTTTATTTCTGAATTTAACATAGTAATATAGTTATTTTATTTATATAAATATTATATCATTTTACTTGCCCATTCCATAATTACTAATAAGATTTTAGCCAATGGAATGCTCGTAAATAATAAATTTTCTTTCTCAAGAATAGAATTCCATAAATTTATTTACTAAAAATGATAATTCTTTAATGAGTTTTTTATTAATTTTTAATTTTACCAATGAAGCTGACTGAGCATCATTCAAATATCTTATTATTCTAATACAATTATAAGAAATTGTCAATAGATTAACTTTTTCCTCTGAAATATACTGACTACCTGTATCCTGTTGATTGACGTTTAGATGACTAATATTAAGCAATTTTTGCAAATAACAATCCTCACAAATTACCCCACCTCCTTGAAAATCAAAATAGTTTTTTCCAGAATGAATCGCCTGTTGGCAGATTAAACAATTAGAAACTTCGGGTTGATAGCCCAATTCTTGCAAAAGTCTCAAAATAAAAAAACTGAGTAATAATTTTCCGCTCTCTTGACTAAAATTAGTAGCATCAGAAAAAGCATCCAGAACTTCCAACCAATTAGTCAATAAAAAAAACAAACCTTCATCAGCTTGGTGATCACGCACTAAGCGCTGAAAAATATTTAAGGCTTGCCCAGCATAATATAGTTTATTCAAATTCTCACGAATACTGGTATAAGCTTGACGCATAATTGCACTGCCAATATAATCATAGCCTTTTCCAGAAACAATCATCAAATCTACTAAAATTAGGGGTTCAATATGAGCGGCTAATTTGGATTGAGGTTTTTGTGTCCCGCGAGCAATTAAATTTATTTTTCCAAAAGAACGGCTATAGGCAGTCACTAAAGAATCTTGTTCGCGATAGTCCCGGCGATTAATAATCAAAGCCGAAGTATTTTTAGTTTCCGACATAATAATTTCTTAATAATTTCTCTTCTCAGGTGCGATCTAAATAATCTTGTAAGATTAGGCTCGCAGCAATTTCATCACGACCAGCTTTCTGCTCTTCAGAACCTTCCAAGGCATCTGCTGCTAAACTGGTTAAGCGTTCGTCAACTAATTCCACTCGTCGCCCACTACGAAGTTTTAACTGCTCATAAAAATGTTGCCAGCCCGGATTATCACTAGCTACTCCGCTCATTTTACGAGGATGACCTAAGATAATAATATCAATTTCTTCTTCAATAATAATATTTAAAACTTCAGCAAGAGTCGCTACAGTTTTAAATGGTAAAGCGAGATTTATTTCACTATCGGCTGTTGCCAAACCCAAACGCTTCTCACCCCAATCAATCCCTAAATATTTTCTGTTTTTTTCCATAAATAATTATTTTAAAAATAAGTAGAAACTATTAAGTTAGAATCTCTGGACCCTGTTCAGTAATCGCTAAGGTATGCTCAAAATGAGCACTCAAAGAATCATCCATGGTTAAAATAGTATATTCATTATCAGCAACTTTCACTCGCCAATCACCAAGGTTGATCATCGGTTCAATAGCAATCACCATTCCAACTTGTAAAACCACATTTTCTGGAGAATTTTCTTCAATCTCAAAGTTAAAAATATCTGGTCCTTCGTGAGCGAGATAACCAACACCATGCCCCACTAAATCTCGAACTACTCCATAACCATGACTTTCCGTATACTGTTGTACAGCACGACCAATAGCATTAATTCTCTGGCCAGCTTGAGCGGCTTTAATTCCTAAATCTAAAGATTCTTTAGTAATTCGTAGTAATTTTCGTGCGGAAGAACTAATTTTTCCAACTCCCACAGTTAAACAAGTATCCGTAAAAAAACCACCATGTTTAGAATGAGAATTAACAGGTGCCGAGAATTCTTGACGTAAGTCCGAAGTAATCGGCCACTCCATACCAATATCTAAATCAACGATATCCCCCGCTTGAATAATTCGGCTTGGCCAAGCGCTACCATGAACAACTTCATTATTAATGGAAATACAAACCGTGGAAGGGAAAAAAATTCCGCCACCCATTGGATAATTCTTAAAAGCAGAATAGCCTCCCGTGGCAGTAATTAATTTATTAGCTAAATTCTCCAATTCACCAGTACTCATCCCGGGTTTAGTTTGATCAGCTAAACGATGAAGAATTTTGGCCAAACGTCGTCCACCTTCCTTAATTATTCTAACCTCTTCTAAAGTTTTAATATAAATCATAAAATTATTTTAAAGCCATTTTTTCTTTTTTACTAGCCATAATAGATAAAACTAAAAAGATACCAATCAGAGAAATCATACTTAAGGGAGCCAGCCAAAATGGAAACTCATGTCCAAAACTTTCTAAGATCATTAAAGAGCCTAAGACACCAATAGCATACATCGCTCCATTTTTTAAATAGGCGAACTTAGTGATTAAATCAATTCCCTTCACAGTTAATTCCCGAACTAACCAGGCTCCTAAACCGTTCCCAATAATAATGAGTGGAACACTAACGGTAAAAGCAAAGGCCCCAATAACTCCATCAATAGAAAAGGAGGCATCTAAAATTTCCAAATATAAAATCTTGCTCCAAGCACTCATTCCCCCACCTAATAGCTGTTTTTCTTTTTCTTCAGAATTCTTCTTGAAACCGTCGGTAATAAAGAAAGCGGAAACGCCAATTGTCGCTGCTAAAGCAAGAAGTGGATTATGTTTTAATGATACATAAATAATAGTCGTCGTTAAAATTGAAGCTAAAGCATAAAACCAGACTCCCTGGCGATGAATAAAACCTTCTACTAAAAAAGCATATTCTTTCTTCTCTAAAAATAACCACGATAAAAAAACTAAAAACAAATAAACACCGCCACCAAGCAATAATAAAGGTTTAGACTGCGCGATATAAGCAGCAATCTCTGGGCTGCCAGAAAAAGCAGCAGTGAAGACTTGGACGACTGAAAGCTCCGGATTAGCCATCCAGACAATAACAAAAGGCAAAGCCCCCCGAACAATAAAAACGGCAAACAATAATCCCCAAAATAAAAAAATCTTCCGATATTTAGGAGGCATCGTCCGCAAAACATGAGCATTAACAACTGCATTATCAACGCTACTAATAGTCTCAAACATGGCGAGACCAAAAATAACAACTAGCAAATTCCAAAACATAAGAATTATTTAAATAAATCTAAACGGGGTCGAACACTTGGAGAACTTTGGCTTCCAGAATTATTAAGACGAGTTCTTGAATTCTTGAGACCCATCTTTTTTAGTTTAGAAAAACTATCTTTTTGCAAACGTCGGGCCGACTCTCCAGGCCCAAGGCGAGCCATACGATTGTAATTTAGACGGGCTCGAGCTTCTAGACCACGACGAACACCAGTCGTTGCTCCAGAATTAGCTGAACTAATTGACATGCGAGTTGCTCCAGAATTTCCTGGACCACCTTGAATGTTTAAACCGTTCAAGTCCAAGTCATTATTAGGATCACGATTAATAATTCTTCTTTTCGGTCGCTGATGATTTAAAGCAAACATATTAATAATTATTGCGAATAAAAACTAGTGTTTAAAACCGTCCAGTAAATTATTGATCTGTTCCAAATCGGTAAAACTCAAACCAAGTTTTATTCTATGCTGATAAAGATAATATTTATCTCGCCGCACGGTAAGACGAGAAGGTTTTATTCCTTGGCGAATTTTATTCTTATACTTCTTAATTAATTTCAAGATTAATTCCTTATTCTCAGAATCTAAATTTTTAAAACTAGGATTAACTCGCATTAAACGCTCCAGACGTTGCTGAAGACGATAATTCTTCTGATTAGCCAAATCATTGGTGACATCTTTAAAATTCATATTTTATAAGCAATAAATAAGGCCAAAATGATTATTTAAACTCTAAATTATATTATATCACAAAAAAAATTGACTAACTAGTCAATCTTTTAATCTAATAAATTTCTTTTTAAAAATTATTAAATGCCATCATATTCTCGCATAGTCAATTGGGACTCAATTTCTTTAACAGTTTCAATAACTACAGCAACCACAATTAATAAACTAGTACCACCAATAGTCAATGATTGAATATTAGTGAAGTATCTCATAATTAAAGGTAAAATAGCAATCAAACCCAAAAATAAAGCTCCAGCGAAAGTAACTCGATGGGTAATATCAGTTAAATAATCACTAGTATTCTTCCCAGGACGAATTCCTGGTATAAAGCCCCCTTGTTTTTGCAAATCTTCAGCGACTTGCACTGGATGAAAAATAACTTCGGTGTAGAAATAAGTAAAAGCAAATACCAACAAAAAGTAGAAAACACCATAGAATAACTGATTATTGAAGAGAGTGAGGGTACTTTGTGCTAAACCCGCCACCCAAGCAGTTTTAGCATGTATTAGAAACTGGGCCATCATTGAAGGAAAAAGAACAACAGAAATAGCAAAAATAATAGGCATTACTCCGGCCATCAAAACGCGAATTGGTAAATGAGTACTAGTTCCTCCAAAAGCCCGATTTCCTCTAATTTGTCGAGCATACTGCACAGGAATATTGCGTTGCCCTTCATTAATAATAACGATGCTCACCACAGTAATAAAGGCGACCACTAAGAAACCAAGAATGGTAAATAATTGTGTTTGATCAAAGGTAACAATAATCTGTTGGACCGCCTGCGGCAAAGCAGCAATAATACCAGCAAAAATTAAAAGAGAAATACCATTACCCACTTTTTTCTCAGTGATTAATTCCCCAATCCACATTAAGAAAATAGAACCAGCAGTAATTGTTAAAATCATTACAAAGAGATTAAAAGGGCTAATTGCTCCTAAAATACCCGCCGAACTATTACGTAAGAGAGTAATCATACCGTAAGCCTGAAAAGCAGCCAAAGGAACGGTAGTCCAACGTGTCCAATTATTTATCTTCTGACGACCAGATTCTTCTTTTTGCATTTCTTCAATACTAGGGACAATCATTCCTAATAGTTGAAAAATAATAGAAGAGGTAATGTAGGGGGCAACACCCATCATGACAATGGAGAAATTCTCCATTCCTCCGCCAGAGAATAAGTTCATCAAACCTAAAATCTGGTTAGAAGCAAATAAGTTTTTTAGAGCCGCAGCATTTACTCCTGGTACTGGAATATGAGCGAGAAAACGAAAAATGACTAACATCAATAAAACAAATAAAATGTTATTACGCAAATCACGAGCTTTCCAAATTTGATCTATTTTATCAAACATATTATTTTTCTTTCTGCTTAGTTTCTTGAACAGCCTTAGTTTTAGTACTCTTTATTTCTGAAAACTGAGATCCTAGTTGAGCAGCTAAGGTAGCATTTACTTTAATTTTTTCAAATTTAACTTTAACTGTCAATTTTTCTTTGCCCAAAATTTTAATCGGTTTGGAAATAAAAGAAATTATCTTTTTCTCAAACAAACTCTGAGGACTAACCACTTCCTGATCCTGAAAAGATTTATTGATTACTTTGACATCCACAACCTGATTTTTAGGACGTAAAGATTTGAATCCTCGAGATTTTGGAATTTGTAATAATTGTTTTTTCATTCCCATCCGTTTCAAACCAGAAACACCTGATCGAGATTTCTGACCCTTAAGACCACGAGTACTATAAGTTCCACGACCAGAAGCATTACCGCGACCAACACGTTTACTCTTCTGAGCGCTACCCTTAGTTTTTTTAATAGTATGCAGTGATAACATATATTTATTTATTTTTTAATTTCTGGAGTATTAGCTGGAGTATCCTGAGAATTACTTAATTCTGAAGATACATTTTTAGTCTTCTGTGAATCACGTTGACGAAGACTACGCAAAGCCAAAATTACGCAACGAGCGTTATTAATTTTACTCTTTGATCCTAAATTTTTACTAGTAATATTCTTAATCCCCGCTAATTCTAGAATCATCCTCGTTACTCCCCCAGAAATAACTCCTCGTCCTTGACGAGCTGGTTTCAACATTATCAAGGCTGCTCCATTTTTTTGTACAACTGCATGAGGAATAGTCTCTTTAACAATCGGCACTTTAACCATATTCTTTTTAGCCCGATTAACCGCCTTATTAATAGCAATAGTAACATCCGAACCTTTTCCTAAACCAACGCCAACGCTAGACTTCTTATCACCGACAGCAACACAAGCGCGAAAACTCATTCTTTTTCCTCCCGCCATAACCCGCGTTACTCGAGCGATTTCTAAAATACGTTGTTCCATATCGTCTTGAGGACGATTATCACGTCCGCCACGTCGTCCACCACGACTATTACCAGAACGACCATTACTAGAACGATTCGCACCAGGACTTACTGTTTTTGGAGAAAATGATTTAGTTGTTTTGTCTTCAGGCATATGACATCGAAATTATATTTGCCAAATTAATGACAAAATTAATAGAATTTAAAATTTTAAACCAGCCGTTCGTGCTCCCTCAGCAACAGCTTGAACCCGGCCATGATATTTATAACAACCCCGATCAAAAACTATTTCACTAATTTTCTTTTCTTGAGCTCTCTGGGCAATTAATTTCCCTAGTTCTCGTCCCACTTCAATTTTTCCCGATTTTCCAGAAGTTTTTTTGATTTCTGTAGAACGAGCACTAACTAAAGTGACGCCCTGTAAGTCGTCAATAAGCTGTAAAAACATCCCCCGGTTAGAACGAAAAATACTAAGACGTGGGCGCTCTTGGGTTCCTTTTATTTTCGCACGTACTCGACCATGACGACGAGCTTGCCGAGCGTTTTGTATTTTAATCTGGTCCATATTATTCAACTAACTAATTATTATTTAAGCGGCGGCCTTCGCGGCTGCTTTACCAGCTTTACGTCTAATTACTTCATCCACATATTTAACTCCTTTTCCTTTATAAGGCTCAGGTGGTCGAAATCGTCTAATCTGTGCTGCTGCTTCACCAACTTGGGCCTTATCAATTCCAAAAACAGAAATGATATTACCTTCCACACTGATAGTTATTCCTTGAGGAATGTCAAATTCTATGGGATGAGAAAATCCTAGATTCATATTTAATTTCTGTCCATTAACAACCGCCCGATAACCAACACCATTAACTTCTAGTTTCTTAGTAAAACCTTGGCTAACACCCTCAACGCTATTTTTAATTAAACTCCACATTAGACCCCAAAAAGCACTAGCTTGTTGTTCGCCAGGATGACGAGGGCTAACAATTAATTCATCATTTTCTAATTTAACCTGAACCGCTGGATGAAGTTTTAAAGTAAATTTTCCTTGTGGACCAGTAAACAAAAGTTCTTGGTCGTTAATAACTACTTGAACTCCAGTTGCTAATTTTATTGGTAATTTTCCTAAACGTGACATATAAATAATATTATTTGATGAATTATGAAATTTCTCCAAGAACTTCTCCACCAATTTTTTGTTTCTTAGCCTCTCTATTAGTCATTAAACCTTTGGAAGTAGAAATAATAGCCATTCCAAAATTATTTAAAACGGTTGGCAATTCATTTTTATTAACATAAAATTTTAAACCAGGTCGACTAATACGTTTAATAGTAGAAATCTGGGGTTGACCACTTTTATGATATTTTAAATAAATTTTCAATTGGTCAAAACTACTGTGACGGCCATTCAAACCCCCCGGAATAATCTCGGTGTGTTTAATCCAACCTTCACTTTCTAAAATTTTGGCAATTTCATATTTTAGTTTACTCAATGGTAAAACAAGCTCAGGCTTTTTAACAGCCGAAGCGTTTCTAATTCTTGTAAACATGTCTGCGATGGGATCCATCATATTTTTAAATTAACTTAATTACTAATTTTACCAGCTAGACTTTCTAATTCCCGGTAAATCTCCATTATCAGCTAATTCCCGGAAACAAATACGACATAATTTAAAATCACCAATATAGCCTCGATTTCGACCACAACGCCAACACCGATTAACTTTTCGAGTAGAAAACTTGGGTTTTCTTTTCGCTTTAGCGATTAATGCTGCTCTAGCCATATATCTTTAAATTATTTACTAACTTTTTTAAAAGGGAAACCAAATAAACGGAATAATTCTAAACCTTGTTCACGATTATTAGTATCGGTTGTTAAACAAACTTCTAAACCATAGACCTGATTAACTTCTTCAACCTTAATTTCTGGGAAAGCGGTATATTCTTTAAAACCAACAGTTAAATTACCACTACGATCAACGGCTTTTTCATCAATCCCCCGAAAATCACGAACACGCGGAAAAGTAATATTAACTAATTTATCAACAAAATCATACATTCTTTGTCCTCGCAGAGTAACCTTAGCTCCAATTATTAAACCAGTTCTAATTTTAAAAGCAGAAACTGATTTCTTCGCTTTAGTAAAAATTGGTTTTTGTCCAGCAATTTTAGTTAAACCCCGTTCCACATCAGCCACAAATTCTTTTTCTTTAAAATGATGACCAAAACCAACATTCAAAACTACTTTACTTAAACGTGGAACTAAGAGATCATTTTTTAAAGCAAATTTTCCTCTCATTTCTGGTCTTAACTTTTTGTAATATTTTTCTTTTAATTTCATATCGCAATAGAATTATTCAATTATTTCCTGACATTTTTTACAAACCCGCACTTTTTGAGAACTTTTTCCTTCAATTTTGGTTATTTTATGGGCAATCCGTGTTGCTCGTCCACACTGGGGGCAGACCACTGCCAAATTAGAAGCATTAATAAAAGCGGGGAATTCAATCCGTTGTCCTTTTTCTCCTTCACGACGGGGACGCAAATGTTTTATTAATAAGTTCAAGCCTTCAACACTTACCCGATTAGCCTTAGGCATCACTTGTAATACTTTACCAGTCTTACCTTTATCTTTCCCAGCCAAAATTTTAACTTTGTCGTTTTTTTTAATATTCATATTTTTATAAAACTTCTGGTGCTAAGGAAGCAATTTTTATAAAACCTGCTTGACGAATTTCTCGAGCGACTGGACCAAAAATTCTCGTTCCCTTTGGATCTTTCTTTTTAGGATCAGCTAAAATAACACAAGCATTATCACTAAAACGAACATAAGAACCATCGGTCCGACGAATTTCCTTTTTAGTCCTAACAATTACGGCCCGAACCACATCACTTTTTTTAATAGCCGCGTGCGGAACAGCAGATTTAACGGTGACAACAATAATATTGCCAACATGTCCATAGCGCCTTTTATAACCACCAAGAACTCTAATACACTGGACCTCTTTGGCCCCCGAGTTATCAGCTACTTTTAAACGGCTTTCAACTTGTACCATATAATTTAAAAATTAAACTATTTTTTTACTTATTACTCGCCATCTTTTATCACGACTTAAAGGACGGCACTCCATAAAATCAACCTGGTCACCAAGACGATAACTATTAGTTTCATCATGAACTTTATATTTCTGACTAACCGTATAGCGTTTCTGATATTTAGGGTGTTTTTTAATGGTTTCAACTAAAACCACAATTGTCTTATCAGCTTTATCACTAACCACCACCCCACTGAATTTTCGTGAATTATGGGAAGAAGTTGGGATTTTTTTTACAGACTCAGCACTCGTCATATTTTTTTATTTTTATTGATTAACGTTAAAATTTGCGCAATTGATTTCTTTAGTTTACGAAGCTCTCTAATATTCTTCAACTGTTTATTAGAATCTTTGAATCGTAAATCACGAATTTTATCACGATTAAGATCTAAAATTTTTAATAATTCAGCATTATTTTTAGTTTGTAATTCTTTAAAATCCATATATTTCAATTTTACTTTCGAGGATAAATACTAAGTTATTTAGAAACAAACTGACATTTAACTGGTAATTTATAGGCTGCTAGCTCCATAACTTTTTTGGCAGTCTCTAAATCCAAACCTTCCATCTCAAACATAATCATCCCCGGTTTAACAATAGCGACATAATGATCAACGGCACCCTTTCCTTTTCCCATCGGCATCTCTCCGCCATGAACGGTCACTGGCTTATCAGGAAAAATTCTAATCCATAGCTGACCACCCTTTTTAACATGACGCGTCATGACTCGACGAGCAGATTCTATCTGACGAGAAGTAATCCAACAAGAACTTAAACTTTTCAAACCATAGCTACCAAAACTAATATTTAAATTACGACTGGCTTTTCCGCCTCGTCGTCGTTTATGATCTTTTCTCCATTTAGTTTTTTTGGGCATTAACATATATTTGCAGATTGTTGATTTTACTGGGCAATCACTTCGCCTTTTGCTAATTTATCTTTTTTAAATACTTCTCCTTTATAAATCCAAACTTTAACACCAATAATACCATAAGTAGTGTGTGCTGCTCCACGAGCATAATCAATATCGGCTCGTAAAGTTTGTAGCGGAACCTTACCCCAAACTAATTTTTCACTTCGGGCAATTTCCGCTCCATTTAATCTTCCCGCTACCACCACTTTCACTCCCTGAGCTCCCGCTCGCTCCACCCGAGACATGGTTTGTTTCATGACTCGTCGAAAAGGCATTCTTTTTTCAATATCCAGAATCATACTTTGCACAGTAATTTGAGCACTGAGATTGGGACGGCTAAATTCTTTAATATTTAAACTAATTTCTCCTAAACGAAAGTTTTTTAAAAATTTAGTATGTAATTTACGTTTTAATTCTTCCGCACCATTACCACCACGACCAATAATTAAACCCGGTTTAGCGGTGGCGATATTAACTTCGATTTTTCCAATACTCCGGATAATCTCCACTCGATCAATCCCCGCTTCACGAAAATTTTTAATCATAAATTTGCGGATACCAACATCTTGCTGAACACTTTTAATATATTTGTCACCAGTCTGGAACCATAAGGAAGGCCAAGTTTTGGTAATCCCTATCCGCATAATTTTTGGATTTACTTTTTTTCCCATATAAATTTAATTAGCAATTTTATTCAATAATGGTTAATGTTTTTTAAAATCTTAAGCAGATTTTCGTCGAAACATTTTAGTTTTTTCTCCGGCGGCCTTCTGAACTTTATCGGAACTCTTTGAAGATGATTTTTTAACTAATTTCTTTTCACCATCTTTAACTAATTTTTCTAATTTTACTGGTTCAGCAGTTTTAGCAAGCTTTTTCTTCTTGGCACCACTCTCTTTAATTTCCGCCAAGACCACGTTTAAATGTGCTCCTCGTTTCCGAATAGCATTAGCACGACCATGAGCACGAGGACGCCAACGTTTGAGAGTTACTCCTTCATCAGCCCGAATTTCTTTAATATATAAATTACTTTGTTCTAAATTATAAGTATTCACCGCATTAGCGATTGCCGACTTAATAAGCTTAGCGACTGGTCCGGTGGCCAATTTATTGATAAATTTCAACTGGTCAAGAGCCGGGTCAACCGGCATTTTACGAACAACGTCAATCACTAAACGGACTTTCTGTGCTGACATTCTTAAATGTTTTAAACTAGCTTTTACTTCCATATAATTTGATTAATTATTTTTTTCCTTGAGCTTGAGCCTTCGCTATTTTACCACCATGATTAATAAATTTTCGAGTTGGTGAAAACTCACCTAAACGATGACCAACCATATTTTCAACAATATAAACGGGGAGATGGGTTTTGCCATTATGGACACCAATTGTAAAACCAACCATTTCGGGAGTAATTGTACAAGCTCGATCCCAAACTTTAAAGATGGTTTTATCGCCAGGTTTCAGATTCTTAATCTTATTCTGTAAACGAAGATTAATGTAGGGTCCTTTTTTTAAACTTCTAGACATATATTAAAAATTATTTTCTTTTCTTACCTCTTCTCTTAATTATTAAACGATTAGAACGTTGTTTACGACGAGTACGAACTCCTAAGGCCGGTTTACCCCATTTAGTTTTGGGATGAATTAAACCAATAGATTGGTTTCCTTCACCACCACCATGAGGATGATCAACAGGATTCATAGCACTTCCCCGGACGGTCGGACGAATTCCTAAATGACGACTTCGGCCCGCCTTGCCTAAAGAAATATGACGATGATCAGGATTACTAACACGACCAACTGTTCCCAAACATTCTTTTTTAACTAAACGAATTTCACCAGAAGGCATTTTTAACTGAGCATATTTACCTTCGACACCCATAACATGGACCACATTTCCAGCCCCCCGAGCGATTTTTGCTCCTTGTCCTGGTTCCAATTCTACGCAATTCATTGGCATACCAGCAGGAATAAATTTTAAGGGTAAAGCATTACCAGTCTTAATTTCAATTGCTTCCTGTGAGCTCAAAATAAGATCACCAACCTTTAAATCTGCCGGAGCAACAATATATCTTTTTTCGCCGTCACGATAATGAAGAAGAGCTAAACGAGCGCCCCGATTAGGATCATATTCAATAGTAGCCACCTTTGCTTCCACATTAAATTTATCACGTTTAAAATCAATTAAACGAATTTGACGTTTGGCTCCACCACCTCGGTGACGAACAGTTATTTTACCTTGAGAATTTCGTCCTCCACGTCGTTTCTTTGCCAATAATAATCGTTTTTCCGGATGACGTTCAGTGAGGTCTTTAAAATCATCAAAAGTTGCTCGACGTCTTCCCGGAGTATTTGGTTTTACTTTTTTAATACCCATAGATAATCAATTACAAACTAATTAGACCCCTTCATAAATTTTAATACTTTCTCCGGCTCGCAGAGTAACAATGGCTTTTCGCCAATCGCTTCTCCGCCCTTTAATCCGTCGACTAATTACTTGCTTACCAGAAACATTCATAATATTAACTTTCAACGGATGTACACCATAAATAGCTTCAATTGCTCGAGCGACGTTAATTTTGTTAGCCTCCCGAGAAACCACAAAAACATATTTATTAATAGCATTCAAGTGGGTGGCTTTTTCAGTAATAACTGGTTTAACTAAAATCTTGTAAGCTAATTTAAAATTAGAAGTCTTGCTAGAAACGGTTTTCTGTTTAGCAGAATCTTTAGATTTCAATGCTGGAGATTTTACAACTTTAGAACTGGCCACTGGAGTATTATATAAATCACTCATGCTCGTTGATTTCTGAGTAGCTTTTGAAGTCGTTGATTTCTGATCATCCCCACTGACTTCTTTTTTAGGATTTGTTTTTTTATTGCCAAATAAAGACATATTTTTATAAAAGGAATCGTCAATTAAAGATATTTCTTCTCTAAAATTTTAATTGCATTTTCAGTTAATAGCAAATGTTTATAATTTAATAAATCTAAAAGATTAATGTTTTCTAAATTAATTATTTTCACCCCAACCAAATTCCGCCCAGAATAAAAAACTTTTTCATTTTGCGTGTCATTCAGCACTAAAATATTACGTCGCTTATTTTTCAAAATCTTATTTTCAATATTAACTAATAGGCTCTGAAAATTCTTTGTTTTATATTCAGAAAAATCTAAATGATCCAAAACAACCAAACCTTGATTACTAACTTTATCAGAAAGAACCATAAATAATGCCTTTTGCTTCATTTTCTGATTGATTTTTTGTTTAAAATTACGATCTTTGGTCGGACCAAAAGTTACTCCACCAGCTCGCCAAATTGGGGAACGACTAGAACCAGCTCGAGCTCGTCCAGTTCCCTTCTGTTTCCAAGGTTTTTTACCACCACCAGCAACTTCACTACGATCTTTGGTGTGGGCTAATATCTGGCGGGTATTAGCTCGTTGAGCAACAACCGCTTGGTGCAATAATTCATTATTTAATTGTTGACCAAAAATTTTAGTGGATAATTCTAACTCTTTAACAAGTTCAGCGTTTGGTTTATAAACTTTTATTGACAGTGACATAGAATTCTTAATTTTTATTTTCTGCTGTTAATTCGGTAGCAGATTTTTTATCTTGAGGATTTTTAGAATCTTGAGCTTGCTCAACTTTCTTGTCTTCGGGCTTGTTTTCTACAATTTTCTCCTCATTTTTATTTTCAATTTTCTCTTCAAGCTTCTTCTCGTCAATAACTTTATCTTCAGTTTCTGGTGATTTCACTTGTTCTGATTCTTGTTCTGTAACTTTATTTTTTCTTAAATTAACTTCTAATTTCCCTAGGCCACGGACAAAGACAAAACCATTAATTGCTCCGGGAACCGCACCCTTAACAAACATAATATTCTGTTCAATATCTAAACCAAGAACTTCAAGATTGGTGGTAGTAACTCGTTCATTGCCCATTCGTCCACCCATCTTAGTTCCTTTGAAAACATGAGCGGGCCCTTTAGGACCAATGGAACCAGGCATTCTTTCTTGATCTTTATTACCATGGGTTTTCCGAAAACCATGGAAATGATGACGTTTGATAACACCCTGAAAACCGCGTCCTTTAGAAGTTCCCGTAACATTAATTTGATCACCAACTTGGAAAGCCTCAACATTGATTAAGTCTCCAACTTTAAATTGACTAGCATCTGTAGTTCTAAATTCTTTAACATGAGTCGGAAGAACCTGAGCTTGGCGATAATGACCAAGTTGTGGTTTTTTAATATTTTTTGTTTTTCTTTTTCCAAAAGCCAACTGCAAAGCTTCATAGCCATCCCGTTCCTTAGTTTTAACCTGAGTAATAGTACAGGGTCCAGCTAAAATAGGAGTGACGGCAATCACTTTATCATTAATCCAAATCTGAGTCATGCTTAATTTTTTTCCACTAATAAATTTCATATTACGCTATTTACTCTGTAAAATTTAAAATAAAAACTGGTTCTGAAACCAGCTCCAACACCAAGTAATAAAAATAACTTCTTATTTTCTATTTTTATTTTTTGATTATTTCGCTGATTTACCTCCCAAGATTAACTAATTCTGATTTAAACACTTTCTTGTAAATAGAGTTATTTAAATCGTCTCTAGTTAAAATAATATTATATTCTCAGTCTACTACATTTTTATTTCCACGTCAACACCAGCCGGTAAAGTAAGATTGGTTAAGTCTTCAATCGTTTTAGCATTCGGGTCAATAATATCAATCATCCGTTTATGAGTCCGCATTTCATATTGATCGCGAGCATCTTTGTGAACGAAAGTAGAACGATTAACCGTATATTTTCTTTTTTCCGTTGGTAAGGGGATCGGTCCAAAAAATTGAGCATCACTACGTTGAATAGTCTCAATGATTATCTTCGTTGATTGATCAATAATCTTATGGTCAAAAGCTCTAATTTTGATTCTAATTCTCTGCTTAAAATCTTGATCTACTTTTTTATTTTCAGGCATAATGAATAACTTTATTCTTAACTTTATAATAGAACGTTAAGGACCCGCCCTCGCTGTTATTGATAGTAGAGGACGGGCCTTTAATCATATATTCTAATTACTTTAAAATCTTAGTAACCACGCCAGCACCAACTGTCCGGCCTCCTTCACGAACGGTGAATTTCTGTTTATCTTCCAAAGCAATTGGAGCAATTAATTTAACATTTAAATTAACAGTATCACCAGGCATCACCATTTCTGTCCCTGATGGTAAAGTAATATCACCAGTAACATCAGTGGTCTTAAAGTAGAATTGTGGTTTATAACCAGTGAAGAATGGTTTATGTCGTCCACCTTCATCTTTGGATAAAATATAAACTTCAGCGGAAAATTCTGTATGTGGTGTTACTGAACCAGGCTGACATAAAACTTGACCACGCTCTACTTCATCTTTTTTAATGCCTCGTAATAAGATTCCGGCATTATCTCCAGCTTGACCTTGATCTAATGACTTATTAAACATTTCAATACCCGTGACGGTGGTTTTTTTGGTTTCTCTTAAACCAACAATTTCCACTTCATCACCAACTTTAACCACTCCCCGTTCAATTCGACCAGTGACAACAGTTCCCCGTCCTTCAATAGAGAAAATGTCTTCAATCGGCATTAAATAAGGATGATCAACATCACGAACAGGGTCAGGAATATAATCATCAAGAGCTTTCATTAAGTCCATAATTGGTTGAGCATCAGGACCAGTTGGATTCTCTAAAGCTTTTAAAGCACTACCCCGAATAATTGGAATAGTGTCTCCAGGGAATTCATATTTCTTTAACAAGTCACGAATTTCTTCCTCCACCAAGTCAATTAATTCCTTGTCCTCCACCATATCGCACTTATTTAAGAAAACAACAATATAAGGAACACCAACTTGACGAGCTAATAAAATATGCTCACGAGTTTGTGGCATCGGCCCATCAGTGGCGGCAACTACTAAGATTGCTCCATCCATTTGTGCAGCGCCCGTAATCATGTTTTTCACATAATCAGCGTGCCCTGGACAATCAACGTGAGCATAATGACGTTTGTCAGATTCATACTCAACGTGTGCGGTGGCAATGGTGATTCCCCGAGCTTTTTCTTCCGGAGCGGCATCAATCTCACCAACATTTTTGTGAGAGGCTTTCATTCCTTTGGAATTGAAAATCCATGGACCAATCGAAATTGCGGGCCAGGTTAAAGGTTGGGTTTTTTGTCCAAGTGGATTTCCAAACGTGACCAATGGTGACCCACATTAATATGTGGCTTACTACGTTCAAATTTTTCTGCTGCCATGTTTTTTGGTGTGCGGCCCTCGTCGTAACGAAGTTTCTTCCCTAAAAAGGAAACCAGCCGAACATAAATTAAAATTTATAATTATTTTTATTAAATACTAAATATTTTTACTAAACATTTCTTAAGGGATACTAAACGACTTCCTCAGCTTTATTCTTAATAGTTCCCGGTATTTTCCAGGCCTGTTGAGGATGATTTTCTTCCGGCGAAGAGACCTCTTCGGACGGAGTTGCTAATTCACTTATTTCGCGATTAATTTTATCAGTTAAATATTCTTCTGTCAAATTTTTATTTTCTTCAGTTTCGCTAGATTCTACTAAAGACTTTGATTCGGGATGGGATACTTTGTTAAGATCTTTTTTTAAACTAGTCTCTGGAGAAATTTTATCAGCATGATTTAATTTATCAGTATTAGAATTGGGGGATAATATTTTTTTATCGGCAATTAAATTAGTATAAGAATCAAGAGTGAGAAGAACATAAGAATCATCTGGAACTTGCGAATCATAAATAACAACAGGATCATTAGTCTTCTTAATTAACTTGAATATTTTTTTTAATTGCTCTGATAACATATCTTTATTATCTTAGCTTTTATTAAGAACAGGAGGTTTTTTTAATTCCGGGACAGTAACTTTCTTTAATAATTCCTGAGCTTCAAGACTAATATCTTGAATCGCTTGAAGCTTCTGTTCAAGTTCCATTTTATCATATCCAGCATCAATTTTACTAATCCGATCTTTAATTACTAAGAGTTCTTTTTGAATATCACTTTTGAGTAATTTAGTATAAACTAAATAATCAATCAGATTGTGAACTGGTACAAAATTACTGCGAGCTAATTTATTGGACTGATAGTAGGCAACAGCCTGAGGTGAAGCTTGAGGAAAAAGATATTTTCTCTCCCAAGTCCGACGACGATTATTATCTTTATTGAAGGAATCAGTAATAATTGATCCAGTAATAAATTGCTCAATCTTTTTAATAATCAAGGCAACTAATTCTTGGTCATCGGGATTCAGTTTCCCCGTACTTAATATTTCTGATTTTAACTGGTGTTGTTCCTCATCTTCTTCTTTCCCTTTTTGTTTAATAATCTCCAGGGGGTTATCTTGGGCCGCTCCCAATTCAAGAAGTTCACGCTCTTCTTCAGAGAATTTTTCTCCTAAACTATTCCGTTCTAAAGAATTATTTTTTTGTTTAAATATATTATTCTCCATGGGCTTGACCATTCTTAGTTTGGATATCTTCTAGAATATTTTTGGGGACCTGATTATAATTAGAAAATTCCATAGTATAATTAGCACGTCCCTGGCTCATAGAACGTAAGGAAGTAGAATAACCGAACATCTCGGCTAAGGGAACTTTCGCTTCTACGACCTTAATGTTTGCCCGATCGGACATTTCTTCAATCTGCCCACGCTTGCTATTTAAATCACCAATAATATTCCCCATATATTCTTCTGGGGTAGTGACCTCTACTTTCATAATCGGTTCTAATAAAATTGGCTTTGCCTTTCGACAAGCTTCCTTGAAAGCAAAAATAGCAGCCATTTTAAAAGCAATCTCTGAAGAGTCAACTTCATGATAGGAACCATAAAAAACCGCCGCTTTAACATCCACCATTGGATAACCAGCAACTGTTCCACTTAATAACGCTTCCTTCACTCCTTTCTCAATAGCGGGAATATATTCTCGAGGAATAATTCCTCCTTTAATTTCATCTACAAACTCAAATCCTTTACCAACTTCTAAAGGCTCAACTCGCAAAGAACAATGACCATACTGTCCACGGCCACCACTCTGTTTAATATATTTATGTTCTGCTTCGGCAGTTTCGGTAATGGTTTCGCGATAAGATACTTGCGGATTACCAATATTAGCCTCGACACCAAACTCTCTTTTCATCCGGTCCACAATAATTTCTAGGTGTAATTCACCCATACCGGAAATTAAAACTTGGCTAGTTTCTTCGTCAGTCTCGACTCGGAAAGTTGGATCTTCTTCGGCCAAACGTTGTAGGGCAATACCCATCTTTTCTTGATCGGCTTTAGTTTTAGGTTCAACAGCAATCTTAATAACTGGCTCTGGAAAAGTAATTGATTCTAACAGTACCGGTTGATCTTCGCTACATAAAGTATTTCCCGTTGTCGTATTTTTTAAACCAATCACGGCGGCGATATCACCAGCAAAAACCTCTTTAACTTCTTCTCGATGATTAGCGTGCATACGCACAATCCGACCAACTCGTTCTTTATTATCTTTGGTAGAATTAAGAATATAAGATCCAGCAGTTAACACTCCCTGATAAACTCGAACAAAACAGAGTTTACCCACAAAAGGATCAGTGGCAATTTTGAAGGCTAGACCCACGAAAGGTTTAGCATCATTAGCGCTAATAATAATCTTTTCATCCAAATCACGAACTCCACTTGCTTCGATATCGGGGACATCAAGAGGAGAAGGCAAATAATCATTTACCGCATCTAAAACCAATTGAACGCCAATATTTTGTAAAGCGGTTCCACATAAAACTGGGTAAATATCATTAGCAATTACACCTTTCCGAATTGCTGCTTTTAATTCTTCTAAACTAATCTCTTCATTATTCAAATATTTTTCCATGGTTTTTTCATCCGATTCCACTGCTTTTTCTACCAACTCATTATGATATTTATCAACCTCAGCTTGCAAATCATTAGGAATAGGAATTTCTTCAATATCCACGCCAAAATTACCAGAGAATTTGTAAGCCTTCTTGATAAGTAAATCAATCACTCCCGAAAAACTATTCTCTGCACCAATCGGTAATTGAAAAGCCAAAGCTTTTGGATTAAGTCGGGTTTGAATAGACTTTAAACTCATGAAAAAATCAGCACCCATTTTATCCATTTTATTAACAAAACAAAGACGAGGAACTTGATATTTATCTGCTTGGCGCCAAACCGTTTCTGATTGTGGCTCCACTCCCGCCTGACCATCAAAAACTGCGACCGCACCATCTAAAACCCGCAGAGAACGTTCAACTTCTACTGTAAAATCAACGTGCCCCGGAGTGTCAATAATATTTATTTTAGTATGTTTCCAAAAACAAGTGGTTGCTGCGGAAGTAATTGTAATCCCTCGTTCTTTTTCCTGTTCCATCCAATCCATTTCCGCTGCCCCCTCATGAACTTCACCAATTTTATGTTTTTTACCAGTGTAAAATAAAACACGCTCAGTAAAAGTAGTTTTACCAGCGTCAATGTGCGCCATGATTCCAATATTTCTAATGTTTTTTAATTCGTAATCTCGGGCCATATTTAAGATAGATTATTATTTTAAAAATACTTTGATATTTATTTCTTTTTACGTTTACTACGAGAAAAATGTGCAAAAGCTTTATTAGCCTCCGCCATCCTATGAACTGCTTCTCGTTTTTTAATTGCTGTTCCTTCTCCATTAGAAGCATTAAGAATTTCGGTGGCTAACTTCTCGGCAGTTCTCTTCCCTTGACCTTTATTCGCCGCATCGATAATCCAATTACAAGCTAAAAAATAACGTCGCTCTCCACGGACCTGAAAAGGAACCTGGTAGTTAGCACCACCAACTCGTTTGCCACGGACTTCGACCAATGGGGAAACTTTTTTAATCGCTTTATTAAAAATATGTCGGGGATCTTGTTTAGTTTTTTCTTTGATAATTTCCAAGGCATCATAAACGATTTTTTCGGCAACACTTTTTTTGCCACGTTCCATGACGTAATTAATAAACTTAGCAATGTTTTGATCATTATATTTAACATCACTTTCAATGTCTCTTTTTGGAGCTGGTTTACCGCGCATAATATTTAAAAATTAATTTAATTTATTTTGATTTATTCTTTTGGTTTTTTAGTGCCATAACGACTTCGTCCTTGACGACGAGCTTCAACTCCTGAAGCATCAAACACTCCCCGGACAATTTTATAACGAACGCCTGGAAGATCTTTAGTTTTTCCACCTTTCACTAACACAATAGAGTGCTCTTGAAGATTATGTCCCATTCCTGGAATATAAGCCGTTACTTCCATACCGTTAGATAAACGGACCCGAGCGATTTTACGTAAGGCGGAGTTTGGTTTTTTAGGAGTAGTGGTAGTCACTTTTAAACAAACTCCCTGCTTAAAAGGTGCTCCTTTAGCGGAGTCGTTCTTTTTGCGATGCAAAGAATCTAAAGTAACATGCAACGCTAACGCATTACGTCGGGCAGGAATTTTTTTACGACCCTTACGTATTAATTGATTTGTAGTTGGCATAATTCTTGAGATAATAAATTGGATTTATTAATTAAACCCTGGTTAAAATATTAAAAACAATCCTGAATAGTCAGGACATTTGCTACAGTATGTTTTACTAATTCAACTTAACAAAATACAAACTAGAAGTCAAGAGTTAAACGAAATAAATTTTCAACTATTGACTGGAATATAATATTTATGTTAAGCTATCTTATCACCTAGTTATATAAACAAAATAAAGAATAGTAATTTTGTTTATCGGAGTCGAGATGATATCAAGAGCTCTGTTCCTCAATCTTTAGTAATTGTTCATTAAAAAAAATAAAGAATCATGGATAAAAATAAGAAAAAAGGTATTGTAAGCCTGGAAAGTGCCCAGGAAAACAGTATCTTAAAAATAGTAAATGAAATTTATTCCCAAGGCAAGTTTCCCTGCCCGATCAAAGAAGAAATTGAAAAAGGAGAAAAGGTTATTGGGGAGACAAATGATTATGAAAAAGCGATTTTTTTGGCTCGGGAAAAAATCGAAAAAGAATTTAATCAAAATTCCCAAAGCAGGGAGACTAAAAATTCCGAAAATCAAATTAAAGCTCTATCTCATAAAGTTCTGAGTGCTCTTCTCTGGGCTACAATTAGATGGCGTTTGAGAAATGTTATCAGTGCTGACGGCATCGGTCTGCGTCAAGACTGGAAAGTTGTCAGTTTAAGTAAAAAGTCTTTAAACAAATCCCGCTTGGAACGGGCCATCATTGAAGTTCATCTTGATCGTTTCTAAAGAGCAAATCTTTATTTTAAAACCCCGAGTCTTTTAAATGACCCGGGGTTTTTTCTAAAATTACATTTTAACATTAAACACCACCAACAATAATTCTGAACAGAAGATTAACAATCGGAAGAATTAAGCTACCGGCAAAAATAACGAAAAGAATCACTAAAGCAAAACCTAGACGACCAGAATTTAGAAAACGAGCTCGGAGATCTCCTGGTAAAAAGACTGCTAAGATTTTAGAACCATCTAAAGGAGGAATAGGAATGAGGTTAAAAACCATCAAAACTAAATTAATATAAACAATGGACATTAGTAAGGTGGAAAAAACTAAATTAAAACTAGGGATAAAACGTAAGAATAAACCAAAGAATAGAGCGATAATAAAATTAGCTAAAGGCCCAGCAATCGCCACTTTAGCATCACCATATTTTCGATCTCGTAAATTATAAGGATTATAAGGGACAGGTTTTGCCCAACCAAAAATAAACGGCATCTTCGTGATAATCATTAACAGGGGTAAAATAAAAGACCCAAACCATTCTAAATGGGCTAAAGGGTTGATTGTTAAACGCCCCGCATTTTTAGCCGTGGGGTCGCCCAAACGATAGGCCATCCAACCATGCATATATTCATGAGCAACAGCCGAAAGAACTAAAATAATAATTTCAAAAATTGGCATCATAAAAATCTTCTTTAAAAAAATTTACTTTATTAATAATAAACTATCAGTAATATTTCTTATCAGCATTCTAACATAACTTGATTAATTTTAAAAACCCTGTTAGGATTAAGCCATAAAAAAATAAGAATAATTAATATGTCGAAAAAATGTGATTTATGCGGACGAACAGCTACGAAGGGTGCCAGCCGATCCCATTCTAAAATAAAAACCCTTAAAAGGCAGAACATTAATCTCCAAAGCCGAACTATTGGAGGTGTAAAATTAAAGGTTTGTATCACTTGTCTACGCACTCTCAATAAACCAAAGCGGGTTAAAGCCAAAAGAAAACCACCATTAAAAGAAGGTGAAGTAAAGGCTTTAAAAGTCAAGAAAGCAAAAACCAGAAAACCAAAAAAAAATAAAGTTATTCCTCAAATCTTAAAAGAAGCTACTTCTAAAGTTTTGAAAAAAGTTAGTCCAAAAAACTTAAAAAAGACCACAGTTAAAAAGTTAAAAAAATAGACTTTCTCAAAAAACAAGCTTTTCGGTGAACCGTACCCCATAAAGTGGACACAAGTAAAAAAGCTAGGTTAGAGATAAAAGATGATTTCGGTATTGTACTGGAGCCATCTT
>LSNS01000016.1 GCA_003056205.1 Parcubacteria group bacterium M6-OD1-4
CGTTCGTGATTGATCAGCTAAAGAACGAGTAATGGCCTGACGAATCCACCAAGTGGCATAGGTTGAAAATTTATAGCCTTTCCGATATTCAAATTTTTCAACAGCTCGGAATAGACCAATATTCCCTTCTTGGATTAAATCTAACAAGCTCATTCCTTTGGCGCCAGCAAATTTTTTAGCGATGGAAACCACTAAGCGTAAATTAGCTTCAATAATTTTTTTCTCCGCTCCTTGATCACCCCGCTCTTTCCTTTTTGCTAATTCCACTTCTTCTTCTCCGGTTAACAATGGCACTTTACCAATTTCTTTGAGATACATTTGAATGGAATCCGCACTAAGTTTAGATAAATCAACCTTTAAAGCTTCCTGACGAGCAGCAGCTTTAGCACTTAAAGGAGTAGCGGGTGCTTGCTGATCAAGCGCTTCTAAAATATGACCAGAATCTTCCAATAGTTGGATATTATTTTTCTGCAATTCTTCTAAAAAAAGTTCGTAATCATAAATATATTCTTCTACTTCGGGAAATAAATAGAGAACTTCCGTCTCGGTAATAAAGCTTCGTAAACGTCCTTTATCAATTAACTTTTGTATTTTCTCTGGACTGGGTTTAAGCACAAGGTGATTTGGAGAAATAACTTTAACTTTATTCTTCTGAGGATGTCGGGAAACAGTTCTCTTCCCTAACTTTTTATTTTTTCGAGAATTACGACTACTTGTTGTCTGTCGATTATTTTTTGACGTTTTACTATTTACTTTTTTTACCGAAGAAAGACCCGATTTAGTTTTTTTAACTGGGGCTGAACTTGGAGCACTAGCTCGCTTAGTTTTAGTCTTACTAATCGGTTGAGAAGTCACGGAAACTTGATGAGTTTTTTTAATCTTCAACTGAGACTTTTTTTTAGTTTTCATTAAAGAAGCTTTTTTAGAAGAAAGCTTCAATTTAGAAATTGAAGAAGGAGATTTTTTGCTAAGCGTTGGCTTATTTTTAGCCATATTTAGGAATTAGTTAAATTTTTTAAATCCGCCATTAATTTTTCTAAGTCTTCTTGCTCACCATCTTTCTCGGCCTGACTAATGGCGCGTTGAAGTTGATTAATTTTGCGGTGCTTACTATACTTTTTCAATTCACTAATAATATTAATAAGTTCAGTTTTAACTTGGGGACCCTCATAACTATAGAAATCTTTTTCTCCCAAGAGAATTAATTTATCTAATAATTGACTAGCATTAGTTGTTAAACTAGTGAAATACTTTTTTAAATCTTCATAATTTAAATTAGCTTCTTTATTGTAATAGATTATAAAGTTCTTGTAAAACTCAGCTAAATCCGAAGCAGAAAAATCCTTTGGTTCTAAATTATTAACACTATAATTAATAAATTCCGGAAATTTTATTAAAAGAGCTAATAAAGATTCTGCTAATTTATCTTCCCGATTAGCTCGTGGAGGAGGAGCCAATTCTTTCTCGGGTTCTTTCTGGAAACCAGACTTATTTTTCTCTGACCATTTTAAAAATTCTTCACGAGTATCATCCTCAAAAAACCCCAACTCTTCACTAATCTTTTTCAACCAATAGCCTTGTTCCGTTTTGCTACTTACCAAACCAATCATCTTAAACATTTGATCCCGGACCTGGCGTTTATTATCAATCTCTTGGAGATCAACATCTTTACTAATTTTGGAGAAATAATAATCTAACATACTCTGCGCCTCCGCAATTGCTTGCTGGAAAACTGCCGGTTTTTTTTGCAAACACTCATCAGGGTCTTTATACTCGGGTAGAATAATAATCTTGAGATTTAAGCCCTGATGAAGAACTTCTTTAATCCCTCGATCCATCGCCAACTGTCCAGCTTGATCCATATCAAATAACAAAGCGACATTGTCAGTATAACGGTGTAAGAGTTTCACCTGCTCCATAGTTAAAGCTGTTCCCGAAGAAGCAACAATGTTCTGAAAACCGTGCTGGTGACTTGAAATGACATCCATTTGTCCTTCAACCACAATAGCTAAATCCTGCTCTTTAATGGCCATTTTAGCCTTATTAAGAGCAAAGAGAACACGACTCTTGTCATAAACTAAGCTTTGCGGACTATTAATATACTTCCCCAATTTTTCCTCTTTTTCTTGAGCAGGATTAATCCGAGCAGTAAAAGCAATTACATTATCATTAACATCCCAAATTGGGAACATAATCCGTCCTCGAAAACGATCATAATAAGGGTTGCGAAGAGATGTTTCTCCAGTAGATTTTTGTTTCTTTTTAATTATTAAACCCGCCGCAAAAATTTCTTCATCAGTATATTTCTGACCCTGTAAAGGACGTTTCTTTAAAAAAGTATAGAGACTGTCCCATTTTCCAGTCTCGGTACCTAAACTATATCCTAAATGCCAATCCCGAATAGTTTCTAAAGTTAAATTTCTTTTCAAAAGATAATCTAAAGCCGCTTTGCCCAAGGGTTCCATTAAAAGATGCTGATAATATTTATTAGCCAATGCTAGAATGTCCAACAAGCGATTTCGTTGAGAATAGTTCTGGGAATTATCATAATGAAGGACAACTCCCGCCTTAGAAGCTAGAAGACGTAAAGCTTCAATAAAATTCAAACTTTCTTTTTCCATCACAAAAGAAAAAATATCTCCCCCGCGTCCACAACCAAAACAATGCCAAATTTGTTTATCTGGTGAAACTACAAAAGAAGGACTCTTTTCTTGATGAAAAGGACAAAGCGCTTGAAAATTAGCCCCCACGGCTTTCAAGGGAATATATTCCCGAATTAAATCGACAATATCTATTTTAGATTTTATTTCTTCAGACTGATTCATATTTTAAATAAACGAATGAGGAGCGATAAAGCTTTGTAAACGCTGAACTTCACGTTCTACTACCACACCATCATATTCACCATTATGACGAGAAAATCCCACATATCCTGGTTTTTTCTGATCAAGATGAAGATTGAAATTTACTATCTTTTGACCTTTATTATCTTGACTAAGTTGATAATAGATATGAAAACGAGGATAAAAATCACGACTTAAACGGCGAGCAAAACTTTGTTGCTCACTGCCCCGTCCAGGAATTAAAGCATAGCCTGCCCGACGAAGATAATTTTCAGGATTTTGACCCAGTACTTGGAGATTAAAAGAAAATTTCATCTTTATTCTTTTTAAAAATAACAAATTTATAAACTGTAAAATTCCAGAAACCAATTATTAAATTAACTATCACCTGAGCTCCCAAATACCACCAGGCAAGTTTATTAACAAAAAGATGCATTAATAAGGCATTCACTCCCAAATCAAAGCCGGCATTAACCACATACATTAAAAATTGACGGAATAAATGATGCCGATAACGATTACGGAAAGTCCAAAATTTTTGAAGTGAAAAGCTGACAAAGAACGATAACACAAAAGCTAAACTAGTGGAAAGTATTAAATTCAACTTCAATAAACCGTATAAAACAAATAAAACAAGTAAATCAGTCCCTGTTGCTATTGTACCAGAAATTATGAATTTAATCACTGATTTGTGACGATTACAAAAAAGATAAGTCTGTGAATGGTGTCCCGAGAAATAAACTCTGAATTTATTATACCAGTAAGAAACTAAAGACATAAAAGCAAATTAGCAAATTTAAATAAATAAAATTGAACAAATAATAATTAGAAATTAAAAATACTTTGGAAACCAAAACCAACTTGGCGCTTAATCTTATCCCAATTATAACTGGCAAGAGCCCAATTTACTAATTGTTCACTCTGTAAGAAGCGTTGTTCTTTACTCCGAGTATTTAAAACCACAGCAATCATTTCTGGGCCCCCTTGTTTCCCTTGTAATAAACCCACAAAAGAATAACCCGCCTCATCGGTAAAACCAGTTTTACCCGCTAAAACCTGAACAGAATCTTGATGAGGATGAGCCAATAAATAATCAGTAGATTGAATGTTTTTCACTCGACCACCAAGAGTTTTAAAAGTATAATCCGCTAAAGTGGTCGCCTTTCTAATAGCCGGCCGTTGAAAAGCCGCCTGCGCCATAAAAGCAACATCTCGAGCAGTGGAATAATCTCCAGTACTTAAACCAGTTGGTTCTTGAAAATGAGTATTTAATAATCCCAAAACCTGAGCTTGAATATTCATTTTTTTCACAAACTCGGGTTCGCTTAAACCAGTTGCATGGACCAAAGCCATTGTCGCACCATTATCAGAAGCTACTAAACTGGTATAAAAAAGATCTTTGATAGTCAACTGTTCTCCTAAAAATAAATGAATCTGACCACCAGTAATATTATCCGCTGGACTAATTTTATAAATTTTATTCCAACCCGGATTATTCTCTAAAAAAACCATCGCCGTCATTAATTTGGTAATACTGGCAATGGGTTGCTCCTGATTAGCCTTTTGAGCAAAAAGCAAAAAATGATCATTCGCCAACAACAAAGCTCCCCGTCTGGCCGCAATTTTAATTACTGCTGTTTGAGGTTTGAGAGCAATTACAGTACCATTCACCTGCACTCTGGCGGGAACACCATTGGCCAGGGAAGCAAAAACAAGAAGTAAATTGAGAATAAAAGTCCAAAGCATGAAACTGATAATTAATTATTGAAAGATTCTAAACTCTGATCAGCTAGTTCTAAATTATGTAAACGTTCATAATCTGGCAAATCGGCTAGTTCACTTAAGCCTAAATAGCGGATAAAATCATGACTCACTAGATAATAATTTTCATTTTTAGTTTTATTAAATTTCTCCTCAATCAAACCTCGCAATAATAAATTACGCAAAATCAAACTACAATTAACTCCCCGAATCATTTCTAACTCTAATTTTGATACTGGACCACGGTAGGCAATAATGGTTAAAGCTTCTAAACTAGGAACCGATAATTCACCGCTCGTCTCATCTTTTAAAAATTCTTGAACAACAGTTGTATTAGAACCGCTGGTACTAAGCTGATACTGATTATTATTCTTAATTAAAGTTAGACCACGCTCCGCATCTTCATAATCCTTTTTTAACTCTTGCAAGGCCTGTTCAACCTTCTCTCGTTTTTGGGTAGTTGCCGTCGCTAATTCTTTGATAGATAAAGGTTTAACTGAAACAAATAATAAAGATTCACATTGTGATTTTAAAGACATAGAAATAATTATTTAAGATAAGGTAAGAGCTCAATTTCACTAAAAAGTCCTTCTTGTTCAAAAATTAATTTTCGTTGCTTCGCTAATTCTAAAACTGCTAAAAAATTAACAATTATTTCAGTCTTAGTTTTGGCAGATAATAACAATTTTGAAAAATTTATTTTTAATTGACGTTCTAATAATTTTTTAATAAATGAAATTTTTTCATCAATACTTATTTTAGGTTCTAATATTTTCTCAGGTAATTTTTTTTCTGCTCGTTTCGTAAAGTCCAATAAAACTTGAAGAAAATGCTCATGGAGAAGGCTGGTTTTGATTTTTGCTGGTGGAGAAAATAGCGGTAAATTAAAATTAGCAGAACGGTGTTTCTTACTAATTGGCGGTAAAAATAAATAATGTTTTCGAGAAATTAAAGTTTTAATTCCCTGGCTAGCCTCCACAAACTCTTTATACATCCGCAACTGCTGAGTTAGATCTTGTAATTCAGCCTCTTCTTCAGAATTAACTAAATAGGGCAAAAGAGCTTTAGATTTAATCCATAATAATTTAGCAGCGAGAACTAAAAAATCAGCCAATTCCTCAGGATTAATATTCTCGGCCTGACGAACATTAGCGACATATTCATCAGCAATTTTTGCTAAAGAAATTTCGGTAATATCTAATTCTTCTCGTTCAATTAAGCTTAACAATAAAGCTAAAGGACCAGAAAATTTTTCAGTTTTAAATTCTAACATAGCTTAATTAATATAGTAATCACTAGGGTGAGCTCCCGCTGGACGAGGAAAAGAAGGCTGAACTTCTGAACTTCCTGAAGGGCGAGAAGGAATATTTTTAAGAGATCCTTGTGCTTTAGTACTAGAAGAAACTTGATGAGGAGTTTTTAAATTTAAATTATTATTAGCAGGAGATAAATTATTTGACTTTGGATCACGACTCCCTGGATATAAATGTCCCAATAAACATTGATAACCAGCTCTATGATACTCATCGAGCGAAGGATAATATCCAGTTTTAGTATTCTGAGAATTATGTGCTAAACGAAAAGTGGCACATAATTTAAAATTGCTAGAAGATGTTTTTTGATAAACAATTGCTTGACCATTAGCCGGGTCAACTAAAATACGAGGGCTAAGATTAACCGCTGAAGAGTTTTCTAAAACTTTTAAATTAACTGGCAATTCTCCATAACGATTATAATATTCATTAATACTTCCCTCTAAATTATGAATATTATCTAATAAATTACGATCTAAACGACGATTGCGAATCACTGTTGGAGATT
>LSNS01000017.1 GCA_003056205.1 Parcubacteria group bacterium M6-OD1-4
CTGACGTTGATGTTGAATATAGAAAAAGATAACTAAAATAATAATCGCTAAAAGCAGGATAGTTAAAATAGACCATAGTTTATTTCGTTTTTTGGTTGAGGATTTATTAGTAAAGGAAGATTCCCCATTATTTTTCTGATCCATAGATTTTTAATTATTAAATATAATTAAACTTAATTCTAAGCTTCTTTTTTATTATATCATAATTTATCTTTATTCTCTAATAAGAAACTTGTATTTCTTGGTTATTATTAGCTTAGCTATTAGTTATCCTAAACGAAATGTAGAGATTATTACTTCTTACATTACAAGACTTTATTTATTGTGAGAACTCCTTGAAATATTAATAATAGCTAATTCACTTTTTGTATAATATATTAAAGAAACTGAATCGTCTTTAAACAAAAAACCTTAAAATATTGGTCGCCCTGAATATAAAAAAGAATTTAAGAAATAAACAAAAATAGACACTAAAGAGTGTCTATTTTGTTATCTTAAATATTGTTTTACTTCTCAATCTTTCTATTCCACAACTAAAGTTCCCGTAGCAGTACTACCAGGAGTAGAATCATTAAAAATATAAGAACCAGCTTTAGGAGCATTAAAAGTAATTGCTTTAGTTTGACCTGGACCAACTAAAATAACAATGGCCGACAGAGCAGGATCATTAAAATTTAGAACATGTACTAAATTGTCGCCAGAAGTTAGAGCAAAGGAAGTCGGTGCTCCAGCTGTGGTAGTCAAAGTATTGGGAGTAAACTTTCCGTTAGCAATCGTTAACTGCACTAAAGTCTTAGGTAAAGTAGCTTTATTTAAAAAACTAGTCTGTTTCGGAGCACTGGTAGCTATTGATCGAACATTGGTTTCGGTTGGTAATCCTTGAGGAGTGACGACAACATTATTCTTGGTAATTGGGTTGGCGCCAGGAACTACTACTTTAGCAGTTTTTAAATTAGCAACTTGAGTTTTGCTTAAATTGGTAGTAGTCGCAATAGGAGCTGGAATTAAATCTTTGCTCTTTACTGAAACTGCTACATTGGCAGTGGTTTTTCCAGTAGAAGCGGTAATCGCTGTCGTTTTAGCCTGTTGACGAGAATTATTATTTCGGCCTTGAGTAACAACAATGATGATAATGATAATCATCAGTAACAACACGCCGAGTAAAACCCAAAGTTTTTTGTTTTTATTACTTGGTGATTTAGTGTGAAGTGAATCACCAGTTGTTTCTTTGTTTTCCATATTTTTTTAATTAAGACGCTCACGAATAAAAACGTGATAACGTTTATTTATTTTTATTTTAAAATTAATTTCTTTATCATTCTTTTTTTTATTATTTCAAGCTTAACAAACAATCTGTCTTATCTTTTTACTATTTAAAAAAATCTATTTAAATAACTACTCTCAGTATTATTATAGCATTATTTTCATATTTCAGACAATAACTAGACAAATAAAAAATAAATTTAAACCTAATAATTATCTAAAACTAATTTACTGTGATGGCACCAGAAAACCTTTTTCAGTTTGATTAAGAGCTTTAGTTGGCCATTGACGCCAGTCAAAGCGTTTACCGATTAAACGATAGGATATTTCTACTGGACGATTAGAACGGAAAATTAATTTATTATTCTGAATAACATAATATACTTGAGCAAAATGACCATAAGGAGTTAAATATACTTCCACATTATTTTTATTAAAATCAACAACTTTTCGCCAAACCCAAAGATCGCTACCAATCGTTTGATGATTAAAATTAATTACTGCTTGATATTCCAATTCCTGAGAAACCTTAATCTTTTGATTAAGCATTATCTTGCCCACATACTCTTCCTTCACCCCACCAGAAATAGAGGCAGCAAAAGTAGAATAGTTAACACCATTAATAGAATAGAGTGGATCGATGGTGGTCGCATTTATTTTAGCGACATTCAAAGTAGCTAAATTACTAATAATACCACTATTCATATTAATCGTTGCCCCAGAATTCATCGTTCCTCCAGCTAAAGGAAGATAAGAACCGCTACCACTTGTCGCTGGACCAGTGTATAAATTACCATTATTATCAGCATAAACGAAAACCTGACCGCCGCCCCCTAAACCACTGACTGTTGCCCCAAATGATCTAATATAAGATCCACTTCCACCAATATCTAGTTTTGTTCCAGGGAGAGTTGCTCCAATACCAACGTTGCCTGCTCTAGTTGTTGTGATAATATTGCCAAATGTATGTACATGACTATTAATTCCTTTAATAAAATCTCCCTTTACTAATGGCACAACATTATCATATGCCACTCGAAGAATCGGTACACGGTTAGCTCCGTTGGTCATGGTAAGTGTATGTGAATTTAAATCAAAATACAAAACAAAAAAGTCACCAGTAGAAGTTAACGCAGTTGCTTCGCTATCACCTAAACCAAAAAGATTTGGATTAACAGAATACCAACCTGTCGAAATCAAACTTCCATTTTTTAAAGTAATTCTCCATTGTGTATCTGCAGTAACAGAATTATCAACCCACATTTTATATATTCTATTAGATGGACCATACCATTTAACTACTAATCTTCTCCCAATTGCTCCTGAAGTAGTATAAAGATTAAAGGAAACAATATCTTTAGAATGTATTGGTCCGTTCACATCTAACTTCGCTGCTGGCGCTGATACTCCAACCCCTACGTTACCATTTTCTGAAATTATAAATCTACCTCCTGCGACTCCAGGAGCGTCAACACGTAGTGCACCAGTACCTCCAATTTCTAAAGCATCATAGCCAGAATTAGTATCAATTCTAATACCATTAAAACTTCCAGAATTTACACTTAACTTGCCATAGACTGGATTTGTTGTTCCAATACCAATCTTACCATTCTGTAAAAGAACCATATTAGGTACGCTTCCATTTGCTTTACTTAAAAATCCTAAAGCATTAGAGTTACCTTCTAATTGAATTGAATATTGTTCTGTCCCAATCGCTCCAACACTCGCTCCGCTTGTAGCAGCATTTT
>LSNS01000018.1 GCA_003056205.1 Parcubacteria group bacterium M6-OD1-4
GACTACGTACACACTAGGAGCGGAGAAAAAAATTATTGAAGCTAATTTACGCTTAGTGGTTTCCATCGCTAAAAAATTTGCTGGCGCCAAAGGAATGAGCTTGTTAGATTTAATTCAAGAAGGGAATATTGGTCTATTCCGGGCCGTGGAGAAATTTGAATATCGGAAAGGCTATAAATTTTCAACCTATGCCACTTGGTGGATTCGTCAGGCCATTACTCGTTCTTTAGCTGATCAATCACGAACGATTCGTATTCCCGTGCACATGGTAGAAAATATTAATAAATTTCGGCAAATACAACGAAGTTTAATCCAGGAATTAGGACGAGAACCTTTGGCTGAAGAAATTGCTTCGGAAATGAAAGAGACGATTGAAAAGGTGCGTTATATTATGAAGATTTCTCAAGATACAATTTCTCTCGAAACAACAATTGGTGATGATGGTGAAGATTCCACTCTTGAAGATTTCATTGAAGACGTCAAAAATGTTAGTCCTGATCGAGCGGCCGCTCTCCAATTATTGAAGAATTATGTGCGAGATATTATTACCCAATTATCCCCTCGGGAACAGAAAATTCTAGAAATGCGTTTTGGTTTGGTAGACGGAGTAGCTCATACTTTGGAAGAAGTTGGTCAAGAATTTGAAGTAACCCGAGAACGTATTCGACAAATTGAGTCTAAGGCCTTAGAAAAAATTAGGAAATTTAAAGGTTTAGAGAAATTAAGGGATTATTAATATGCGTTCAGAAATTATTAAAAAGTTAATGCAAATTGCAGAAAAAGAGGCAGTCATAGCGGTCCAGACTGGTAATAGTAAAAGACCTTTTGGTGCGGTGTTAGCTGATAAAACTGGCAAAGTTATTGTTCAGGTTGGAAATACAAGTAAAAGTGATCAGGATTTAACTGCTCATGCTGAAATGAATATTTTAAGAAAAGCTTTTAAAAAACTAAAATCAGTTGATTTATCTTCTTATATTTTAATATCCAATATGGAACCCTGTTCAATGTGTGCTTCTGCTAGTATTCAAGCTGGAATTAGAACTTTTTATTATGCTCACTCCTTAGAGGATAAGTGCAATCCGCATTTAAGTTTAAGCGATATAATTAAAAAATCACAAGGCAAGTTCACTGTCAAACAACTTGACATCCAGAATTAGTTTGATATTATATTAAATGATATTTTATCAGAATCGTTTTGTTCTGGAGATAATAAAAAATTCCCGGGTGGCGCAGCGGTAGCGCAGTTGGCTGTTAACCAATTGGTCGTCGGTTCGAATCCGACCCCGGGAGCAAATTTCAAAAACACCTATATTTATAGGTGTTTTTTGTGTATTATGGTTCTAATCCTTGTTGGGGTATGAATAAATTTGTGATATAATTTTTATATAAATTTAAAATTAAAAATATGAAGTTAGTAATAATATTTGGTCCACAGGCAGTGGGCAAGATGACAGTAGGGTATGAGTTAGAAAAAATAACAAAATTAAAACTATTTCATAACCACATGACTATTGAATTAGTTAATCCTTTTTTTAATTACAGTACAAAAACTGGAAAGAAGTTGGTTAATCTATTTAGAGAAGAAATTTTTAAAGAAGTCGCAAAAAGTGATATGAGTGGCTTAATATTTACATTTATCTGGGCGTTTAACGAAAAAGATGATTGGGATTATATAGATAAAATAAGTAACATTTTTGAGTCTAAAGGCGGGGATGTCTGTTTTGTTGAGCTTGAGGCAGATATAAATGAAAGGATTAAACGCAATTCGACTCCTTATAGGCTGGAGCATAAACCAACTAAAAGGAATATTGACAAATCAAATATTGACCTAAAGAAATCTATGGAAAAATATCGAATGAATTCAGAGGCAGGTGAAATAAAAAAGGAAAATTATATTCGTATTAATAATAAAAATTTAGAGCCTGCGGAGGTGGCTAATATAATAAAACTAGAATTTGGTTTATAAAACAATTTTAGTCCTAACATCGTTCACGACCTCGAGTAAATTCAAAAAATACGCTAAAATTAGCGTATTTTTTTTGTATTAGTTGTTTAATTTAACTTTTAATATATTTTTTAGTATGATCATATTAATATATGAATATAAAAAAACAACAAGAAGAAGATAATTTTGCGTTTGTTAATGGACAAAATTTATATATGGGGACAGACTCGGATAAGCCGAGTTGGCATATAGATTTGAAGAGATTTAGGATTTATTTAAAAGATAAATATAAAGTATCTAAAGCTTTTTATTTTTTAGGATGTGTGATTGATGGTCATGATAAATTATATGATGAAATACAAGATGCTGGTTTTATTTTAAAATTTAGAGAACATAATTCTGCTATGTTGGGGGTAAAGAAGGGAAATGTTGATTCTGATATTATTTTTCATATTATGAAAATAATGTATCAAAAAGAAGTGTTTGATAAAATAATTTTAGTTTCAGGCGATGGAGATTATAAAATGTTAGTTGATTTTTTAATTGAGAATAATAAATTTAAGAAAATTCTTTTCCCAAATAAGCATTTCGCTTTTTCTTTATATAAAAAATTAGGATCAGAATATTTTGATTATTTAAGCAATGAAGGTATAAAAAATAAGATTATATATAAAAAAAAGACTCCTTAGGCACAAGGCCGTTCGGATTCTTTTTGTCTTGATATTATTATTATATACAATAATACCTTTTAAGTCAAGATTCAAGTTATTTCTTTCAAGTCTTTGATTGTGACGCCATTGCGTCGTTCCTGAATAATCTGTGATGTTTCCTTATGGCGATTCTAAGTGAGGACTGATTTTGGAACGGTATCAGAAGAGCAAATTAAGACATATTAAATACTTAATTAACTCTCGACTGAGAAAAAGACTTGGCTGGAAGACCCCTTATAAGGTATTCTATGAAATAACAGGTGTTGCACTAAAAGTTTGAATGTACCTAGGGGCAATTTGACAATCATTAGGAATAATGATATAATGTTATCTGGGAATAGATCTTTAACAAATAAGATTAATTAAACTAATTATTAAGTTTATCTCTGAATTTAGGTAAATTTAGTAATTAGTTTAATATTTATAATCTTAAAAAAAAATCATGAAAAATTTAAAAAAAATTTTTTCCTTATTAAAAAAAAGAAATTCTAAAATTGTTTCAAGTATTGATCAAAAAGTCTCGTCCCTTTTAGCAAGAGAGACAAAAATGATGCAAGGTTATCGTAGTGAATCGTCTGGTTATGCAATACATAAACAGGCCGTTAAAATATTAACAGCCTATCAAACAGGTGAAAAGTCTTGCAAAAATATATTTTCTAGCCGTGCAGTGGATGTGGCAAGAGAAGCTGGAATTTGGTTGGCCGGTGAAGCTCCCGCAGAAATCTTTTTTATTGGTTTGGGAGAAAAAGAAACAGCTGAAATTAAAACGTATAACTGTCTACAGGAATATGCTTCTCTTCAAGCTAGTGGGGATGTAACGAAGAACAAGTATGATTGTCTGAGAGATGTTTGTGCTAAATTAAATCTCTCGGGGTCAGAGGATTTAAAGAATCTTTCAATTGACAGATTAATGGAGATTCAATCCATCATACAGAATTGGTCTGAAAGTTTTATAGGTAAATTAGTACCTCGGACTTATGAAAAAAAAATCTGAAAAAATAAACGTTCATATTTATTGAAATAATAATTTTTCAATAAAGTAGATACTTTAGGGGCAATCAAAAATTGTCCCTTTTTATTTAATATATCACTAATTTGTATATGTTTTTATGAATAATATCTTTAGAATATAAATCAAGTTATAAACACTCTACAAATATGCTATAATTTGTTTATAGAGAAAGGAATATTTATTAGGCTAAGATTAGGGTTGAAAAATATTTGAATTGTGAAAAAGAATTTATAATGGAAAAATATAGAAAGAAATTCGTTTTGTCAACAAATTATTAAAATTAAATTTTCTCGGAGCATAACGGTAAGTTGCTATGATCTTTATGAGAAAAATAATATTCGCCATCATCTTTTAGAGGAAAATATAGTATTTTAAAAATATTTATAATAAGTATTTAAAATTTATTTTTTTTAATTTAAAAATATTTCTATGATTATTATCACTGGAGCGAGCGATGGGCTGGGCTTGCAAGTCGCCAAGCTATATCAAGAAGCGGGGAAAAAAGTTATTAATATTTCTCGCCGTGAATCTAAATTTGCCAATGTTAATATTTTGGCCGATTTAAGACAGGGAAGTGATATTCAAAAAGCAGTGCGAGAAATTAAAAAGCTTCGACAACCCTTGGAGGCAATTATTAATTGTGCTGCTGTTTTATCTATTCAAGAATTGGGAAAAATTACCGAAGAGGAAGTTGATCGGATTCTCACTACTAATGTTAAAGCCGCTATTTTATTAGTTTCTAACTTGATGAGTAGGATTAAGAAAGATGGCACTGATATTGTCAATGTTGCCTCTTCTGTCGGATTTAAGGGATATACCAAACAAAGTGTTTATGGTGCTTCCAAATGGGCGATGAGGGGCTTTAGTGCTAATCTGCAAGCAGAATTTAAAGGAACTCCATCACGAGTAATTAGTTTTTGCCCCGGAGGATTTAAAACTAAATTTTTTAAAAAAGCGACTGGTATTGATAACACTAAAAATGCTGGTAACTGGATGAAAGCTAAAGATGTGGCGCGGATTTTAAAACAAACTCTGGATCTTCCGAAGAATATGGAAGTTAGTGAAATTATAATCAACCGAAAAAAATTTGAATAATAATATTAATCAGAAACATAAATTATCTCCAAGTCCATGTCAATTAAAATAACATATTTTGTTCACGGAACAAGTCAAGATAATGAAAATCATATTTCTTCTGGGTGGTCAGATGTGGAACTTTCAGAATTAGGGATCAAACAATCAATTGAACTTAGAAAACATCTTAAGAATCTATCTTTTGATGCTGTTTTTTCTTCTGATTTAAAACGAGCACTGCAATCTGCTAAATTAAGTTTTGGAGATCAAATAAAAATAATTTCTGATTCCAGACTACGAGAATGTAATTACGGAAAATATAATGCTTTTCCTTCAGAAATTGTTGAACCTCAGCAAGAAAAAAACATCATTAACAAATTTCCTGGAGGTGAATCTTATCAAGATGTTGAGCGTCGTGTTCGTGATTTTATTAAATTTTTAACAAAAAATTATTCTGGAAAATCTATTGCTATTGTTTCTCATAAAGCCCCTCAGCTAGCCTTAGATGTCTTATTGAAAGGTTTAAGCTGGGAAGAGGCTTTCGCTCATGATTGGCGAAAAAATAAAGCTTGGCAACCCGGTTGGGATTATATTATCAATTAATTATTTTTTTAAATATTAGCAACTTTGAACCTTAAATTAGTTTGGGCCGTGCTTATCACTTTAATCCTGATTGTTGGTTATTTGTCCTGCTTAAAAGATATTTTTGGAATGGTACATACATTAGTGTGAATGGAGAATCTATTCTTATTGTCAGAATAGATGTTTAGTTGTGTTAATCAGCGAGTCTTGTTATAATTAAAGTATAAAAAAATATACCTAACATTTATGATAAAAATAGAGAAGAAAATTATTAAAAATAAAGCTTTTTTCTATCTTTCAGAACAAATTAATATTGGTAGTGCTTATAAGAAAAATCAAGTTTACTTGGGTAAAAATATACCTAAAAATCTAAAGCCATATTATGATCAGTTGCAAGAAAAAGAAGTTATTGTTATTTCCGATAATATAAGTAAGATATTTAAATTAGATGAAATTTTTAGTTTAAAGGAGTATATAGAAATTGAGAAAACTAGAATTAAATTAAAATATCTTTTTCAAGGATTAACAAAATACCAGAAAGAGATTCTATGGAAGAAATTTGCGATTCGATTCATTTTTGAATCAAACGCTATTGAAGGTAGTAAATTATCAGAGAAAGAGGTGATAGCTATAGTTAGGAAAAAATTTGGAGATCAGAATGAAAGAAAAGAGATTATTGAAGTTCATAACGCTATTAAAGCTTTTGAAATTATTAAATCTGGTCTTTTCGCATTAAACCAAAGAAAGATTATTGCATTGCACAACACACTAACTCAAGGGTTAGATATTACTAGGGGATATAAAAAAAAACATATTGTTGTGAATAATAAAGAAACTGTTAGTCCAGGCAAAGTGCGTGATAATATGGCTACTTTAATTAATTGGTGGCATGAACAGAAAAAAGCCAAGCTACATCCTTTTATTTTAACAGCATCATTCCATAGCAGGTTTGAGCATATTCACCCCTTTGCTGATGGGAATGGCAGGGTGGGTAGACTAATTTATATTTGGATGTTACAAAAGTTCGGTTATGGTGTAATACTTTTTGAGAATAAAAATCGTCAATCATATTTTACAGCTTTAGATCAAGCTGATAATGGTCGACCTCGGAAATTATATTATCATTGTTTGCGTGCTTATCGAAGAACAGCAAGCTATTTATCACCAGAAAGTTAATATTAAATTAAATCAACTTGCCGATTATTTACCTTCACTTTAGTAATTTGACATTAAGTTCCGAACACGCTTGCTTGTTAATGATTTTTCGTAATCATGCAGAATTACAAAGGTTTTTGTAAAGCTTAGCAACTAAAATTATCTCATAAATTAATTATTTTTTTAAATGTTGGCGACTCTTAATTTCAAATTAATCTGGGCTATATTAGCTACTCTCCTCCTGATTATTGGCTATCTACCCTATCTGAGAGATATTTTTAACAGGAAAACTAAACCCCATATCTATACTTGGTTAATTTGGGCGATTACGCAGGGGACAGCGACTCTGATATTATTACAAGGTGGTGGTAAATTTGGCGGTCTAAGTCTGTTGGTCGGTACAATTTTAGTGTTAGTTGTTTTTTTTCTTTCCTTTCGTTATGGAACCTTAGATATTAGCCGTAGTGATAAAATTTTTCTTCTCCTCGCCCTGCTCGCTATTATTATCTGGTGGCAATTAAAAAATCCTGTTCTTGCCGTCTTATTGGTTTCGCTAATTGATGCTTTAGGATATCTTCCAACTATTAGAAAAACTTTTAAAAACCCAAGGAGTGAAACACTTTCTTTCTGGATTATGATGGCTCTAGTAGATATTTTTGCTCTGGCTTCTAATGCAAAATATAATTTGTTAACTACGGTTTATCTTGCAACAATTCTTGTTGCTAATCTTCTGATGGTCTATATTTGCCTGTTTCATAAACCAAGTAATAAAGATAAAATAACTAACAATAATCCGACATCATCGTTTACTAGTTGAGGATTATTAGTTAAAATAATAGTTGAAGATTATTCATTAAGAGAGAATTTCGAAAATATGACTAAATTTATTTTACATGGTGGACAAACTGGGATTCCCAATGAAGCGAATAAAAAGTTTTATCAAGAATGGATTAAGGATTTCTCTAGCGATTATGTACCTACAATTATGTTAGTATTTTTTGCACGAGAGCAGAAGGACTGGCAGAAATTAAAACAGCAGGATGAAGAAAGATTTGCAAAGTATAATCAACAGCGTCCCGCTAAATTTATCATTGCCTCAACCGATTTAAATGTTTTTAAAGATCAGCTTCAACAGGCCGACGTTATTTATTTTCGCGGCGGTTCAACCGAAAAATTAATGAGGACCATCCAAGGTTTGCGGAGTGAATTACGGGATTTGTTAGCTACAAAAGTATTCGCTGGTTCTTCAGCTGGGGTAATGCTTATTTCCGATTTTAGTCAGAGTACCGACACTGAAGTGGGTGCTAACCATTGGACGCGAGGTTTTGGTTTAATTCCGATTAATTCTATTGTTCACTATACGGCAAAATCCTTAAAAAATGTGGAAGATTTTAAAAAGAATCATCCCGATAATAAAAATGAATTTATTCTTTTACCTGAAACTGAATTTGTAGTTAGAAATTATTAAGATTATTTAAATTATTATTTATAATTATGACTAATACTCAATCAAAAAACAAAAAGCATCTTGTTATTTTCTCTCATGGTTCGGGAGTCCGCAAAGATGACCGAGGTTTATTAAGTGAAATTGCAGAGGCGCTTCCCGAGGTTCAAGCCATTCTCTTTGATTATTACCAGATAGATGAAACTAATAAAACTTTGACCATGACTTCTTTTAGCGCACAAACCCGGCTTCTTAATCAAGTTATTGATAAAGCTAAACAAGAATATCCGGGAGCAACTATTGATATTATTGCTCATTCTCAAGGAACAATTGTGACCGCCCTTGCTCAACCTCAAGGTATTAGAAAAACGCTTTTATTATCTGCTGTTTTTGATATGGGTTTAGAGCGGACTCTGAAAAGATATCGTTCTCGTCCAGAAGCTGATATTAATTTAAGTGGTATTTCTAAACTTCCCCCTTTAGATGGACTAGTGAGAATTGTTCCTGCTCAATATTGGACAGAGCGAGTGGCGATTAAACCTTTTCTGGAATACAATACTTTTGCTAAAAAAACTGATTTGATTATTATTAATGCTCAGCAAGATCAAATTTTGGGGCCAGTTGATTTAAGTGGTCTTGATTCCGATATTAAGATCATGTCTCTTACTGGTAATCATGGTTTTGAAGGGAAAGATCGAAAACCTCTTATAGAAACTATTAGAAAAATTCTTTTTAGTTAAACTAAAAGATTTAAAGATAAATAATTCTAAGAAAAATAATTTATAATAATATGAAAATTGCTCTTATTTCAGACATCCATGATAACTTTCATAATCTTGTTTTAGTTTTAGAGAAAATTAGAGAGAATAAAGAAATAAAACAGATTATTTTTCTGGGAGATTTTATTAATAACGGAATTGCCAAGTTTTTAGCAGGATTTAATCTTCCAGTGTATGCGATTTGGGGGAATAATGACGGTGATCGTTGTGCAATCACCAAGACTGCTTTAGCCAAAGAAAGCAAGATGACGATTAGTAGTAATATTTATGATTTCCTAGAATTTGATAATCGAAAAATATTTATTACTCATTACCCCGACTTAGCAAAACCCATGGCAAAATCTGGCGAGTATGATGCCGTCTTTTATGGTCATAATCATCTTCAGCATAAAGATCAAATCGGAAATTGTTTAGTTGTTAATCCCGGTGAAATATCTGGTCATAAGGAAAACCGAGTTTCTTTTGCAGTTTATGATACCAAAACAAATGATGCCAAATTTATTGAAATTGATCATGCTGTTTATGTTAGGACTAAGGAAGTTGATAAGTATTTGAATAATTTAAACTTTGAATTTAGCAAAACCAAGGATCATTAATATTAATTTTATGGAACTCATTGATATTTTAAATAGCCAGGGGCAAGCGACGGGTCTTGTTAATAGTAAAGCAGAGGTTCATCGCCAAGGCTTGTGGCATGCCGTGGCTCATGTTTGGATTGTTAATTCTCAAAAAGAAGTCCTCTTGCAACTTCGTTCCCAACAAAAAAAGTACTATCCTAATCACTGGGATATTTCTGTTGCTGGTCATATCTCTAGCGGTGAAAGTATGGTTCAAGGTGCACTTAGAGAAGTACAAGAAGAAATTGGTCTTAGCCTTAAAGTTAGGGATTTAAAGTTAATTGGTCACTTAAAAGACAAATCAGTTCAAAATCAGAAAACATATTTTGATAATGAATTTAGTGATATTTTTCTAGTTAAATTAGATTTAGATCTCAATCAACTTCATCTTCAAAAAGAAGAATTAGCGAGAGTTCAGTGGATATCAATAGATAAACTCAAACAATGGATTGCCACCAAGAAATCTGATTTAGTCCCGCATCTTCAGGAGTATTCTATATTGCTAAAAGCACTTCAAGACTGATTATATTTAGTCTTTAATTTATTATATTGACATTAATTCTATAACTATGGTATATTCCATTATTACCTTAACAATTGAATAAAATTCTGAAAAATAAATATAAACCCTAAAAGAAAGGAAAAATCATGGAAAAGAAAACAGCTAAGCTGTTACAAGGTGTAAAAACCTTAAGTATTAATTGTCGCCAGTGGGGAGACACGGGTAAGGGAAAATTTGTTGATCTCTTTGCTGATTGGGCAGATATTATTGTCCGTGGTAATGGTGGTGATAACGCTGGTCACACCATTTCTTATGAAGGGCAAGAATTAATTACCCACCTTATTCCTTCGGGAATACTTTATGATTCCCACGGAAAAATTAATATCATTGGCAGTGGAACAGTGGTTTATCCCCGGACTCTGAATCAAGAATTAAAAGGTTTAAGAGAACGTGGTTTAAGTTATGACAATCTCTGGGTGGCTTTTAATGCCCACCTAATTACTCCGGCTGAAATTGTATTAGATCGGATTAAAGAAAATGTTGCTGGCCAAAATAAAATTGGCAGTACTGGTAAGGGTATTGGTCCGGCCTACAGCGATTTTATCGCTCGTCAGGGATTAATAGTCAATGATTTATTAAATCCAATATTCTTATGGCCAAAATTAAAACGCCACTTGAATTATTATCGGAATATTCTGAAAAATTATGATTCTGATTTAATTAAAGAAATTATGAATCATGAGCATTTGGAATCCGGTTTGTATTATGATGATCAAAGAATCCTTGATGATGAGAAAATCTATTTTCGTTACTTAGAATATGGTAAAGAATTTAAAAAATTTGTTTTTGATACCGATTCTTTTATCAAATCTCAATTAGGAATAAAAAATATTTTGGTTGAGGGTGCTCAAGGTGATTTATTGAGCGTTAAATTTGGTACTTACCCCTTTGTTACCTCTTCAGACCCTAGTGTTTGGGGTTTAGCTGAAGGAATTGGATTACGAGAAGCTAACTTTGATTTATCATTGGGAATCATTAAGGGTTTCTATATGACACGAGTTGGCGGTGGTCCTTTTCCAACTGAACTTGGTGGTCTAAATTCAGAAAGACTATGTAATAAAGAGGGAATGAATCGAGAGCAAGAATTGAAATCCTATGGAGAAATTTCAGTAAATTGTGATGATGATTTGCTTCCAGGCCATCATGATGATGAATTTCTTCAAGGTATTGCTTTACGCCAGGCTGGCCAAGAGTATGGAGCGACTACGGGACGGCCGAGAAGAGTTGGTTGGTTAGATTTACCTCTTCTCCGATATGTTTTAACTTTCAACCGTCCTGATATTATTCTCACAAAATTGGACGTTCTTGATGAGTTAGAAATTATTCCTATTTGTCATTCCTATCAATATCAGGGCCCAGATATTTTTTGGCGGGGCAGGGAAATTCATCATTTGGATCAGCTTCAAGTAGCCATTCCAGCTGCCGAAATTTTGCAATATTGTCAGCCAATCTACACTGAATTTCCTGGTTGGAAAAAAAGCCTTAAAACTTGTAAAAGTTTTGCCGATTTTCCGTCGGAATTCAAGGAGATTTTAAAATTTGTTGTTTCGGAAACGGGAATCCAACCACGAATAATCTCAGTTGGACCCGATCGCAAAGAAACAATTTTTTTGTAGAGTTATTTTCACATAATGACTCTGACCGCTAGTTTTCAAGTACTAGCGGTTTTTTTAAAATTAATCATATTTAGTCTTTAGTTTTCTCTTGACCACTTTTTTCATATTTGTTATCATTTGAACAGTTATGCAAATGAACAAAAAAAATAAAATTAAAAAAGAATTAAAAAACCATCAAGCTTTAGTGCAATGTGCTCAAGAATTCAATATGATTGGTGATCCGACGCGCTTGAAAGTTTGTTATATTCTTTGCCATCATCAAGAACTAACAGTTGGCGAAATAGCTGATTTAGTGGGGGTTTCTATATCTGCTGTTTCTCATACTTTGCAAAAATTAAAGGAAGGACGGGTGGTTAAAGACCGTCGGGATTTTCGTCATGTCTATTATCAATTTCGACGTTCGCCTTTAGTAACGATGATTAAAAAACGACTTAATAATTTATAATGTATATTAGCGATGAAAAAATTTGATTTAATTATTATTGGTGGTGGTGCCGGAGCTTTCGCCGCTGCCGTGCGAGCCAATGAATTAAAAAAACAGACGCTTATCATTAATACTGGTCTGCCTCTTGGAGGGACTTGTGTTAATGTCGGCTGTGTCCCCTCTAAAAGATTGCTGTGGGCAAGCGAATTATTACATCAGACTCAGCATCATGGTTTCTCGGGTATTGAATTAGCAATCAAGAAGTTTGATTTTTCTAAAGTAATTCAAGAGGAGTTAGCGCTAGTTAGCCAGATGCGTCAAGAAAAATATGTTCAAGTTTTAAGTAATTTAGAATATGTTCAGGCAATTTCTGGCCGAGCAAAATTTATTTCTCCAGTGGCCGTAGAAGTCGATGGTAAAAAAATAATGGCGAAAAAAATTATTATTGCGGTAGGCTCCACGGCTCGAGTTCCAGAGATTCTTGGTTTGCAAAAGGTGGGTTTTCTCACTCATATTGAAGCTTTAAAACTTAAAAAACAACCCCGGAGTCTAATAATTATCGGAGCGGGGCCACTCGGTCTAGAATTTGCTCAAATGTATGCTCGTTTTGGTACGACGGTTACTATCTTACAGCGTAGTTCCAGGATTCTGCCTCGAGCCGAGAAGGAGCTGACAAAACGTTTAACGGAAATTTTAATTGCCGAAAAGATTACTATCAAAACTCGGGTAGAGATAAAGAGCGTTAGTCAGCGCGGAGCACAAAAAATTATTAGTTTAAAAGTTAATGGTCGAGCAGAAAAAATTCAAGCTGAGGAAATTCTATTGGCGAGTGGTAAAATCCCTAATACCACAAATTTAGGATTGGAAAAAATTGGTGTTCAGATTGATCAACGACAAGCAGTGATTGTTAATAAGAATTTTCAAACGGCAACTAAAAATATTTTTGCAGTTGGCGATGTCATCAGTGCTCCATTACGTTTAGAAACAACTGCTGGCCGTGAAGGCACATTGGCTACTGATAATGCTTTAACTGGCAGTAGCTTATCTTTAGATTATCAAACCGTACCTTATACTGTTTTTACCGACCCGCAATTAGCTGGAGTAGGTTTAACTGAAGAAGAACAGATTAAAGAATTAGGACTTTGTGCTTGTCGGACAGTTCAGTTTACCAGTGTTCCGAAAGCAATTATTATGGGTCAAACTACCGGACTAATAAAAATGCTTATTCATCCGGAAACTCAACAGATTATGGGGGTTCATATTTTGGGTCCACAGGCGGGGGAATTAATTGCTCAGGCGATGATTTTAATTAAAAATAAAAACACGATTGAAGAAGTAGTTAATTCACTACCAATGTTTCCCACTCTAGCTGAAGCCTTAAAAATTGTTGCTTTGTCATTTACAAAAGATATCTCTAAATTAAGTTGTTGTATTTAAACTCTAAAATTATGACTACTAAAAAACCAATTAAAATTGGGCTATTAGCGGGGTTTATTGCTTCTTTATGTTGTCTTGGACCATTAATTCTGATTGTTCTCGGAATTGGCGGGGTTAGTACTGCCTTGGCAATTGGACAAAAAAGTCCTTATTTTTTAGCTCTGGGAATTTTAATTTTAGGGGGTGGTTTAGGATTTTATTATTGGCGCCAACATCAAGAAGCTTGTCAAAAATGTGAGGTTGTACGATTTAATTGGCAAAAAATGTTAGCGCTTATTATTCTAGCTTGTGCTATTTTTTTCATTGTTTACTATCTTTTATTATATGTGGTCGTTCCTTGGTTAGCACCACTGGTCTATAAAAATTTTTATTCTTATTAATCCATTCTCATTTTTAAATTTTATGAAGAAAAATATTATTATTACCATTATTGTTATTGTTAGCGCTGGTTTGATTGGTTTAGTTGTTAGACAAGCGCGACTAACAGCCTCGCGGTCAGCTCTCAAAGCGGCTACTAGCCATTCTGAAATTCAGTCCACTGCCAATCTTCGACAAGCAACTATGAAAATCTCCGGAATGTTTTGTACTAGTTGTGCAACGGGGATTGAGTATTCCTTAAAAGGGAAACCGGGAGTTGTCTCAGCGACTGTTGATTATAATAGTAAAATTGGTCAAGTAGTTTACAATCCAGCCCAGATTTCTAAAGTAGAAATTATTCAGGCCGTTAAGCCTTATATAGCAGTAATTACCAATGATCAGTCCTTTAAATAAGTACTAGTTTATTTAAATTTTCCTTAAATCTTAATTATTTTATCATTGACAGAATATCATTACTATACTATTATAATCTTAATTATTGTTAAAATTGTTCATTAAAATAGAAAGGAAATGTTATGAGTAATGATCTCGGTATCTTAGTACCATGGGTGATTGCTCATGGATATTTATTAATCCTTTTGGTGGGAATAATTGAAGGACCTTTTATGGCGTTGGCAGCCGGCATTGCTGTTGCCTTAGGTTATTTTAATATTTACATTATTATAGTTCTGGCTTTCTTAGGTGATACAATTGGCGATTTATTTTATTATGGCCTTGGTTATTTAGGGTCTAATTTTAATAAATTTGCCTTTCTGAAAAAATTAATAAATCAGCCCCGAGCACAAAAGATAAAAAAGATTCTTTTGAATAACACGGTTCGGGCGGTAGTAATTATCAAGCTTTCTCCCGGGGTTGGTTTTCTCGGATTAATTGTTCTCGGATCGATTCGGGCTTCTTTTAAGAAGTTGGTGAAAACCGCAATTCTGGTTTCTATTCCAAAATCAATTCTTTTTGTTCTGATTGGATATTGGGCTGGTCAAGCTTATCTGCAATTAGACAAAACTATCGCTCAGGGACGATATATCATTTTAGGAATTACTATTTTTTTGCTTTTAGGATATTTTGCCTATTTAAAATTGGTAAAGTTAATTACAAGAAAATTAGAAGGAAAGGAATAAAATGGGAGTTTAAAAAATTAAACTCCTTTTTTTATAAATTATTTTTTATTTCTAAATATGTTATAATTTTTAAATAGAGAATTGATTAGTTATTCTATTGATATTTTTAAAATATGATTAATAAGAATCTTACTTATGCTGTTGTTGGTGCTTCTAATAATCTGGAAAAGTATGGTTATCAAGTTTTTAAAGATTTACTTCAAGCTGGTTTTCGAGTAATTCCTATTAATCCTAAACTAGGAAAAATATTAGAGGAAAAAGTTTATCCTACCTTAAGTGCTTATAAACAGAAAATTGATCTTGTTATTTTTGTTGTTCCTCCTGTGATTACTCAGAAAGTTTTAAAAGAAGTTAATAATTTAAAAATCAAAAAAGTTTGGTTACAACCTGGCAGCGAAAGTTCAGCTGCCATAGAATTTTGTCGACAACATAAAATTGATTGTGTTCATGGCGCTTGCATCATGTTCGAGCGACGTCAGCCTCAGTCTAATTACTAAAATAAATAAACTATGAATTTAAAAATTCTTCATTTAAATATCGAACGTAATCGACACTTGAAATCAGTTATTAAACTTCTTTAAGATGAAAAACCTGACCTAGTCTGTTTTGAAGAGGCTTTAAGTATGGATGTTACAAAAATAGCCTTAGAGTTAGATTATCATCTCGCTTTTGCTCCACTGTTGATTTTAAAAGAGGAATCAGAACAAGAAGGAGAGGGTTCGGCAATTCTTTCGCGTTTTCCAATAATAAAAATTAAGAAATATAAATATAGTGATCATCCTTCAGCAGATATTTTAGTTCGCACTCCAGAGCAAGTTGCTTCTCATCAGGGGAAAAGAGCAAGCGATCGTTTTTTATATAATTATACCTTATTAGCTATTACTATTAAGAATCAGCACGGGAAACCAATTACTATCGCCACCACTTATTTCCCGGTTGTTGATCATAATAGCCCTGGCTTAGCAGATCATGAATTAAAGAGTTTAGAAGATGTTCAAGAATTAGAACATATTGATTTTACTCTAGAACATTTTCTTTCTAAATTGAGATTATTAAAAGCTCCAATAATTTTCACAGCTGATTTAAATAATGCTCGTGGTGAATATGTTTATGATACGATTGCTAATGAATTAGTTGATATTGTCCCGCAGTCAGTACTGTCCACGATTGACCCTAAATTACATCGTCATCGCGGATTAAAGTTAGTTGTGGACACGATTATGATTAGCCCGAACATCTCTGTTAAAAGTTTCACTATGATCCAGGGAGTTAGCGATCACCAAGCTTTAATTGCTTCTCTTAAGATTTAATTAGGTTTAAATCTAATTAATATCATTGATTTAAATGAGTTTTTATGGTAATTTTTTATTATCTAGTTCTTTAAAATTTAGAAATACAAAAAAAACAAAAATCATGATAAAAATCAATGCTCTTGAATTAAGAAAATTGTTGGCAGTAATGGAGGCTAGAGGTTTTTCCATTCCCGAGGTTATTTCTTTAATTAGAAAAAATATCAGTCAACAAGAAAAAAATGAATCAACTGATAAATTAGTTTTTGTCGTTGATTACTCTAAAACTGTTCCAGAAATGATCAAGTTGGGTCGTTATGACTGGAAAAACAGCGGTGTCAGTAAAAAGAATTTCCCAAAGTTGAATAAATCTTCCGATAAAATAAAATTATCGGGAAAATTATTTTCTTTGGAGTGGGGAATTAGCAGGAAAAAGGCGATTAGCAAAATGAAAAAACTAGGTTATCGTCCGGCGACATTTTTTGAACTTTTATTTTTAGGTTATTTATTTCCGAACCTACAACGTTTATTTCCAATTGTTGCCTTGGCTTCAGTTTGGGATGATGAACATGGTGCTCATAGCATTCCCTATCTCGATGCTAATGGTGATTGGCGGGGATTGAGTCTCAGTTATCTCTTTGATGATTGGGAGGGTAAATTTCATTTTTTAGGAATAAAGATTTAATAATTTATTCCTGATAACTTTTAAATCTCGTTTTATTTAGTTATAACGGGATTTTTTTTATATTTTTGACAAAAATTAATAATAATGATATTATCTAACTTTAAGTAGTTCATTAAAATTTTCATTAAAAATAAAAAAATCATGAAAAAACAGGAATTTTTGAAGGAGTATGCTTCACCTTTTATGGTATCAGTGTTAAGCAGTATTCTTTGTTTATTTATTTTTTTGGTTTTCCGCTTTAAACCGGTCACAGAATTAATTTTATTCCAGAAGGCAAGCAATACTTTTGCTGGGTTACCAGTGATTTATCATTTCTTCTTTATTTCCCGTTATTGGGATATTCTATTTGTTTTCCTATTCACTCTTTTATTAACGGCAATTATCCAATATATTAAAGATTCTCAGGACGATTTTACCTCTGGTTTAAGTATTGGTTTGATTCTTACAGTATTTGTTTCGTTGATATTTGTTTTTGCCATTAGTCCAGTTATTGCTGGCGCTATTATTTTAGTTTTAACTTTGTTAATGGCCATGGGATCTAATTTTGAAGTGATACATGGGTTTGTGATTACTAGCAGTATTATTTTTGGTATTGCTATTTCATTGGTATCTAGTTTCGCTTTTGGTTTTATCGTGATGTTGGCTTTTTTTGTAATTTCTATCGTAATTATTGAATTAATTTTGATTTTTAAAATATTATTAAAAAAAGATTTCTAAAATATTATTAAAAAAGATAAAAGACAAAAAAGCTAAAGAATTATAAAGGAGATTATCAAAGTCTCCTTTTTTATTTGACAAAGACATAGTTTTCTGCCAATATTAATTTGTTAGTACTTTAATAATCATGGTCATTTTTTTTATCTTAATTTTTATTGGATTATCTTGGTTTTTCTATTAAATTAGGAAATCTGTGATAATTCAATAAGGTATTAATTTAAAAAATAGAATCATGAAAAAAATAAGATTGAAAAAAAGAAGTCGTTCAGAGCTTTTAAAGCGGGAAACTGAACTATTGAAAGAAATAGGTGTTTTAGAAGTGAAACATCTTAAAGTTGAAGATGGACTCCGCCTAAAAATAAAGAGCCTGGAGATTGCTCTTAATAAATCTAGCCAGGTTGAGGATGAAGCTCAAAATGATTTGGCAGCGGCTATGGAATATATTCGAATTCTTAATCATGACTTTCGTCATAGTTTAAGTCCGATTATTGAATTTTCATCTCTCTTATTAGAGGAAAGTTGTACTGCTAAGGAAACTAAAGATTTTGTACAGCTTATTCTTTCGGCTGGGGAGAAGCTTTTGGAAAAAATGACTTCTTATCTCCTGCTATTAAAAATAGAGCAGAGGAAAGAAGTTGAGTTGGGGAAAACTCCTCGCTTAATTTCAGACTTGATTTCTGAGATTGAAAGAATCTTTTCTAATTTTGGACGAATTGAGAGGTTACATTTCTCCTGTTCTCCAGAATTAAAAAAAGAATTTGTTTCCCTTGAAGAGGGGTTGGTTGATTCTCTCCTTGTTAATTTAATTCAAAATGCTTTGGAGGCTGCTCCACGGCGTTCACAAATTAATATTAACTTATTTAAGGAGGGGAAATATTTTTGTTTAAGTATTTCTAATCTAGGTGAAGTCCCGGAGAAAATTAAGGGAAGACTTTTTCAGAAATTTGCCACTAGCAAAAAGCATGGGAATGGTTTGGGGCTGTATAGTGCTAAACTAATTGCTCAAGCTCACGGCGGGAGTTTAAAATATATCCCGTTTTCAGGTGGGACAAAATTTACAGTAAGTATTCCTTTTAAATAAAGGAGGCTTACTGAGTGGTATTGGCCGATTAATTTTGAATTTTATTCAATTTTAATTCGGCCTTTTTTAAAACCTATTTATTTACTTTTCAAAAAATAACGTGCTATAATCAAGATTAAGAAAGTTTAACTATGATTTAAAAAAGAATTTAGAATTTAAGATAATAATATGAATTTTTTAAATAATTTAACTTGGCAAACTCTTTGGTACCACAATACTTTAAATAGTTATCTCTGGGCTTTAGGTCTGTTCGTAATTTTGATTATTATTTTTAAAGTTATTGTTTATCGTTTTTGGCGACGCTTAGAAAAAATTAGTAAACACACGAAAACCGATCTCGATGATAAATTAGTGAAAATGGGAGAATCTATTCGCCCCAGTTTTTATTTAGTATTTGCTCTGTGGTTGGCAACACGAGCCTTAGTTTTAAATAATATTATTTCTAGTATTATTGATATTCTATTGATTTTAGTTATTTTTTATCAATCCTCAATTTTATTGGAAGCTTTTTTAAAGTATTGGGTTAACAAAAAAATTGAAAGTTCAGCCGAGAGAAATAATATTTTTTCCTTGCTCTTAGTAAGTTTAAGAATAATTATTTGGACTTTAGCTCTTTTATTAGTGCTTTCTAATCTCGGAATTAATATTAATTCTTTAATTGCTGGTTTAGGAATTGGGGGGATTGCGATTGCTTTAGCAGCCCAAAGCTTATTAAGTGATATTTTTGCCTCAATTACTATTTATTTTGATAAACCTTTTAAGGTTGGTGATTTCATTGTTTTAGATGATGGTCAAACGACGGGAACGGTTCAACGAATTGGTTTTAAAACCACTCGCTTAGCAGCTTTAGATGGCGAAGAAATTATTATTACTAATTCTGATTTACTTTCACATAAAATTCATAATTATAAGGGGATGAAAAAACGACGAATAGTTATTGATTTTGGGGTAGTCTATAGCACTCCTCAAGAAAAAATGAAAGCTATTCCAGCAATGGTTAAAGTTATTATTGATAGCATTCCAGAGATTGACTTTGATCGAGCTCATTTTAAGAAATTTGGTGATTCGGCTTTGATTTTTGAAGTAGTTTATTTTGTGACGACGGGAGATTATAAAGCTTATTTAGACTATAACCAGACTCTTCATCTTCAATTAAAGGAAAAATTTGAACAAGAAAAAATTGAATTAGCTTTTCCGACACAGACTATCTATTTAAATAATAATTAGAAGAAATTATTTTACTTTTACGTATTTTTATAAAGGTCTTATTCTGTTTCAAAAATAAATTTGTATAATATGAAAAAAATATCAATTTTCTCATTATTATTTATTTCGCCATAATTTTTCAGCGGGTTTATTATTCCTAGGCCTATTATGAGCACTCGCCAGACAGCGAGCGGAACGAGTATTATAATGAATTTACCGACTAATTATCAAGGGCAAGTTTATACTTATTTTAATGGAACTAATTGGCAAACTTATGCTACTAGTTCTCCTTTAAGTAGTAAGCAACTCTAGGAAATAAACGCTAATTTAATGGTTCAAGAGCAATATTGACATAGATTTTTGCAGGAACAGGAAAAAATATTTAATAGTCTATGACTAAACTTTCTTAATTTTTAGTAAGAATTTAATTAAAACTATTAGTGTTCTTAATGTTCTTATAAAATAGTTTTTTAGTAACTATTTTTATTTTTAATTAGTTATTTTTGTTTAATTTTGTTAAAATGTATTTGAAGTCTTTTTTAGAGAAAAATTTATGAATAAGAGAACAATAATTTTAGGGATGATTTGGGGTGGAATTATTGGTGGCTATATACCAATTGCTTTGGGAGCGGGAACTTTTTCCCTTTATTCCATTCTTGGAAGTTTTTTAGGAGGAGTCCTAGGTATTTGGTTAAGTTTTAAATATTTAAATTAAAACTGTGAATTGCTAAAGTAATCTAAGGCTGATTTATCATTCAGTCTTAAATAACACTTTATGAATAGTAAAAATGTTAATCTTGAAGATAAAGTTTTAAAAATTCCGAGACATATTGGAATTATTATGGATGGTAATCGTCGTTGGGCCCGAGCTCATCATTTGCCAGCACTTGAGGGGCATCGTCGTGGCTTACTGAATGTTAAAAAGATTGTTAGAAAAGCAATTAAAACTGGAGTTAAAATTCTAACTATTTATGCTTTTTCTACTGAAAACTGGCATCGAGATCAGAAAGAGGTAGATTATTTAATGAAGTTGTTTAAAGTTTTTCTCAATCAGGAAATCAAATCTTTGATAAAAGATGGAATTAAAGTTAATTTTTTTGGTCGTTTAAGTGATTTGAGTTCTGATTTGCAAGAAGATATCAGAAAAGTTAAGAAAGAGACCGAGAAAGGACTGACGGGAATTTTAAATATTTGTTTTAGCTATGGTGGCCGTGATGAGCTAGTGCGAACTTTTCAGAAAATTGTAAAGAAGAAGGTAGCTGTTAAGGATATTTCTCAAGAGTTAATCAAAGAAAATTTAGATTCGGCTGGCTTAGTAGATCCTGATTTAATAATTAGAACTTCTGGCGAACAACGTTTGTCAGGATTTTTGACTTGGCAATCAGTTTATAGCGAACTGTATTTTACGAAAAAATATTGGCCGGAGTTTGGAACACTAGATTTAGTTAAAGCTATTAAAGAATATGGTTTACGACAAAGACGTTTTGGGCGAGCTTAAAAATAAGATAATTAAAAGATTTTTAATTTATTAATCTTTAAAAATATGATTAAAAATGAAGGTGTTATCGATCGTTTAATTAGATTAGTATTAGCAATTATTTTTTTGGTCATTGCTTATTTCTACGCTGCTAGTGGTTTATGGCAAACAGTGTTTTATGTTTTAGCTGCGGTTTCTTTAATAACTACTCTCACAGGTTTTTGCTTGTTCTATCAGATATTTGGTATTAATACTCATAAAAAAAATTAAAAAATTGATATTTTTTATTCAATTTTAATAATCTTATATTTCCGAATTTGATTTCCAACTCGGATTTGAATTGTTTCTCCAACTTTTCTATTCATCATTGCTAATCCCAATGGAGAATTATGAGAAATAACTCCTTGAGCAGGATTAGTTTCTTCTGAACCCAGGAGACGATAAGTTTTAATAGTTTTTTCAATCGTTTCTAAACTCACTACACTACCGAGAGCGACGGTTTGATGTTCAATATTCTGCGGAATTATTTTTGCTGCTCGTAATTGTTTCTCAATATTTAAAATATTTTGGTTGATTCCTCGTAAGCGTCTTTTCGCTAGCTGGTAACCAGTGTTTTCTGAAAAGTCACCCATGAGAGCTAGACGCTTAACCTCTGCTGCTTCGCGAGGTTGTTTGATAGTTTTTAAGATTTGTAATTTCTTCTGTAAACTATTAAATTTTTCTTTCGTTACATAGGGATCAGCTTGTGGTCGTTGATAAGTTTCTTTTTTTCTTTTAGGCACTTGCATAGGTTTTTATTTTATCTTTAACTATTAATATTTTCTTTAATTATTATAACATATCTCCAGCTAATAAATCTCTAATTTTAAATCTTTTAATTAATATGTTAAACTAAGTAAGCGATTAAAATAGTTCGCTATTAAATTATTCTTAGAAAGGAGGTGAAAAAATATGATGTATTATTTAGGAATGAATTCTGGTTTCGGTTGGGTCTTAATGATTCTTTTTTGGGTTTTAATAATCTGGTTAGTGGTTACCCTAATTAGGGGAGCAGATAATTGTGGACATCATCATAACCATGAACACTATGAGCATGAGCATCATGATCACGAACACCATGAGCATCACCAGGATCATCATCAAGAAGCTTCCCAATCTGCTGTAAATTTGCTCCAAGAGCGTTATGCTAAAGGAGAAATTTCTGAAAGTGAGTATGAGGAAAAAAAGAAAGTTTTAAACTCTTAATTTTTCTATTCGCTTTTTAGCTAGAGATTTTTATCTATTTTTAAAAACGTCAAATTACCACCACGTTATTTTTTTGTGTAAATAATTATTTTATCTATGAAAGATGTTTATCAACGAGCAGTGGAACTTCATCATCAGCATCGCGGTAAATTAGCGGTCGTGAGTAAAATTCCCGTAAAGAATAAAAATGATTTATCGCTTGCTTATACTCCTGGAGTTGCTGAAGTTTGTCGGCTTATTGCTAAAGATCCCTCAGCCGCTCAGCACCTGAGCCTGAAGGCTAACACCGTGGCCGTTGTTTCTGATGGCAGTGCTATTTTAGGACTTGGTAATTTAGGAGCTTTAGCCGCCATCCCAGTTATGGAAGGGAAGAGTGTACTCTTTAAAGAATTCGCCGGGGTAGATGCTTTTCCAATTTGTTTAAATATTCAAGATGTAGAGGAAATAATTAGGACTGTTAAAAATATTGCTCCGGTTTTTGGGGGTATTAATCTTGAAGATATTTCCGCTCCTCGTTGTTTTGAAATTGAAGAACGTCTTAAAGCGGAATTGGATATTCCAGTCATGCACGATGATCAACATGGAACAGCGACGGTAGTTTTGGCAGGTTTAATTAATGCCTTAAAACTACGTGGTTCTTCTCGAGAAGAGGTTAAAATTATAATTAATGGTTCCGGGGCGGCTGGCGTCGCAATTACCAAATTTTTATTTTTCGCGGGTTTCAAAGATATTATTGTTAGTGATCGTCGGGGAATTATTTATCAGGGACGAGATAATTTAAATCCGATTAAAGAAGAATTAGCACAGTTTACTAATCGTCAGAAAATAAGTGGATCCTTGGCCACTGCTGTCCAAGGACGAGATATTTTTATTGGGGTCAGTGCTCCAGGAATATTGACGACAGAGATGATTAAAAATATGAACGATCAGCCAATTATTTTCGCTTTAGCTAACCCCGTGCCAGAAATTATGCCTGATTTAGCACAAAAAGCTGGAGCCTTTATTGTCGCTACCGGACGTAGTGATTTTCCTAATCAGCTTAATAATGTTCTCGCTTTTCCTGGTATTTTTCGAGGAGCCCTAGATCATCATGTCCGACAAATTAGCGATGCTATGTTGTTAAAAGCTGCTGAAAATTTAGCTGCTGTTGTTTCTAATCCTCGTCCAGACAAGATTTTACCAGATCCTTTTGATAAAAAAGTAGTCATGGCTGTTGCTCAAGCTATTCGTTAAAATTATTAAATTTGATAAAAGAAAGCCCGTTCTAATAAATGAACGGGCTTTTTGATATTCACCATCTCGATACTAATCTAAGTAACGAGACTGTGAGATATAAGGACACCTCTCATTAAAAAGGCTCCAAATATCTTTGAGAGTCAAAAAGAATTGTCCGATCTTTCTGGCTATCCAAACAATTCCTTTTCCAACGTATACCGGAGGGGCTGTTAATATCCTCCAGGTATTATTTATTTTTCCTATCAGCTTTGAATTTCTTCTTTTCCGGCGCTGAAGGGTTCTCTCTATTCTAGAAATCGAATATCCGCCAACCATCATTGTTATAATTGCTGGCCTATCCTCATCGGAAAATTTTCGTAATATTTCTAGCCCATGAAATTCTAGAGTTGATAGAATTTTTAGGTTTCCTTTTACTGCGAGAAAACGAATAAATTCAATCTGATAATCAATTTTATCACAGAAGAAAAAATAGGCTAACTCCTGTATTTCCTTAATTGTCTTTTGTTTCTCTTCTTTTCTTAGTGCGTTTAACCACTCACTTTCAGTTATAACTGAAATATACCTTTTAAACCTTAAACCACTAAGTTTAGGATTAATATTAGACAAAAAGTGAGCAGTCAGGTCCCGTTCTGTAATATTGCTTTGATTAACTTGAAATAATATAATCAAGCTAGAACAAAACAATGATAAGATTAGGATAAACATCAGGGAGGGAACAAGGCCAACTTCGGTAAAGTTTATATAGCCTAATTGATTAAAAGAAATAGCAAAAACTCCTACTGTTAGTAGAAAAAATCCTCCACTAGAGTATTGAAAGGTTTTTATATATTTGATAAATTCTTTTTCATCTTCTAAAAATAAATTAAAGAAATGAAAAAATAATACTATAAAACCGATACTCATCAACAACCAAGTGGATACTAACACATTAGCTGTATACCAGGCCCAAATTAATTTGCCAACAAGTATGCTAAGACTAATAAGTTTAGCAGCTAAGAATTTATCAAACAAAACAATTACTATAGCGACCACTGTTCCATGTAGCATAAAGCGAATAATAGCCGGAATATCATCGTAATCAAACCATGAATTATCCTCTCCTATACATGTTATTAAGTAAACAACATAAAAGACAAAGGTAAAAATGGAAAGTAAAGCCAGTAAAGGACCGAGAATTTTTGACAGTATAGCAAGCAAATGTACAAAAGCATATAAAAACCCGGCACTTAACGCAATCACTATTACTGTTAAAAAGATTGCTATTAAAGCAGTCCTTATAGCTTTAATGATTATATTTTGAGAATTAATTCTCTTAATGGTTTTTACTACTATTCGTATCATAACAACTAAGCCCCAGGAAACCATTGGTAGGGCAAAAACAAATGGCAATAATCCCCAAAAAGTCCAACCATCTTGGATAATAATTGTTCCGGTAATAGCTAAAGCGATTGGAGAAACTATCCAAAACATTGTATGTAATACTAAAGTTGCCCAAAATCCTGGGCAAACATGGCTTTTCATTTCCACCTTACGCTTGGGGTGAAAAGCATAATTTGATCTGGCCGTCCGATACAGCCACCAATATTTTCCGTCTTCATAATTAACGACAAAGTCGTTAATATGCTCTTTGACAGATAAAAAGCGGCTCCATTTTTGGTTGGTGATTTTGCTATCATTATTATCTCCCTTTGGATATAAGCTGAAACCAAAATCCAACCTCAGTAGACTGAAAGCATAGGCACCTTTACTCAGATAGCGCTTTTCTGGTTCTGTTGTCTCGGCTAATAATTTTTTAGTGGAGATAACATTAAAAAATACTTTTACGCGGTCTCGCCACGATTTTTTCAAAACTCGTGGTGTCACCGGCAAATCGTTAAAAAGGTCTTGGTAATTGTCTTGAATTGCTTCCTTTTGCTTTGGAGTCAATCGGCGTAAGCAGGATTCATAATTAGCGAAATCAATGTTCTCTCGCCACAGAAGTTTTCGCCAAATAGTAACCGGCAAAGCTTCAATCATGGCAACTATCTCAAGATATTGATTTAGCCTTTTAATCCTGCTTTGCCCTTTGACAAAAAAATCAATAAAAGACCTTTTTTGTTTCATATCCTCCGAGAATCTTTTTCTGAGAAATTTCCAGAAAATTAAGGCCACGGTTATTTCTTCTCTCTCTGCTTCTTCGTAGTAGCGGAAGGTGATTAACCCATTTTCTGGGTTCGTAAAATTCTTGAGTTCTTTGCGCAAAAACCCATAGAAATCTTTTTCAATTTGGTGATTTTCTTTCATAATAAACAATTTTTTTAAAGATTAATAAATAAAGTTAATTATCAAAGCTACCTCAATAGAGATAAGTTTAATAATTAACTTTATAAAATCTTATTTTTTAAAGATCAATTGTCAGGCTATACCGTATCATCATCGTTGGTTTTTGTCAATAGAGATAATTTATTATTTCTATTTCGAACTTTGATTAAATAAAAAAACGAGAATTAAACAAAAATAGAACAAATAGTAAATCTGGTTATAATATTGGAATGACTAAGATAAAAACTTCACTATCTAATTTATACTAAAATATTTTATTAAGACTATGCTTTGAACTAGAATTTGAGTTAACAGTATATAAATTTCTTAACCAATTTTTTTACTTTATTTTTTAATTATTACTTTATATGCTATAATAAATTAACAATTAGTTTAATTTAATTTTTATTTTTTATATAAATAATATGAAAAAAGCAAAAAAAATGAACGTGGCAATTAATGGCTTAGGAAGAATTGGTCGAGCCGCTCTAAAAATAATTTATTTACATTTTCCTAATTTACACATTGTGGCGGTTAATGATTTAACTTCTCCTGAGGTATTGGCACACTTATTGAAATATGACTCTCTCTATGGTCGTAGTCAGCAAAAAATTAGCTCTACTAAAGATTCTTTGATTATCAATGGTCAGCAAATCCCTGTTTTAGCAATTAAAGATCCTCAAGAACTTCCTTGGAAAGCTTTAAAGGTAGACATTGTATTAGAGTGCACTGGACGTTTTACTAATAAAGAGGGGATGAGTTTACATTTAAAAGCTGGCGCTCAGAAAGTAGTCTTATCAGCACCGGCTAAAAAAGGTGGTATTAAAACGGTTGTGATGGGGGTTAATGATGATAAAATTACAAAAAAAGACAATCTTTTATCCTGCGCTTCTTGTACCACTAACTGCTTAGCGCCGATGACTAAAGTGGTACGAGATGCTTTTGGGGTAAAAAAGGCTTTAATGACTACTATCCATTCTTATACCGCTAGTCAGAATTTAGTGGATGGACCGCATAAAGATTTACGTCGAGCTCGGGCAGCAGCCATTAATATTATTCCCACCACCACGGGAGCTGCGATTGCCACTACTAAAACCATCCCGGCTCTAAAAAATAAATTCGATGGCTTAGCGGTTCGTGTTCCTGTTCCCGTTGGTTCACTTTGTGATGCTGTTTATGTTTTAAATAAGAAAACTGATGTGGTCAGTGTTAATAAAGTTTTTCAGAAGATGGCTCGAGGAAAAATGAAAGGAATTATCGAGGCTTCTAATGAAAAACTAGTTTCGACAGATATTATTGGTAATCCCCACAGTGCAATTATTGATTTAGAAAATACACGGATTATTGGTGGCGATCTATTAAAAGTTATTGCTTGGTATGATAATGAATGGGGCTATTCTAATCGTCTCGTAGAATTAGCAAACTATGTTGGAAAATTTATTTAATGTTTAGAGAGGTGTATTCAAACTTTGTTTTTAATAAGTTTAATAATATTTTATGTCTGAAGAAAAAAAGAAATTAACGTCTATTTCAGTTCTTTTAAGTTCTACTTATCAAACCTGGTCAAAGAATCTCTTAAAATTCATTAGAATCTATCTTTGGGGTCTACTTTATGCACTTATCCCTTTTGTAGTATTGTTCTCTTTAATGCTCTTAAACATGCTTAGTGGCTTAAGGCATAATGTGGTTTTCATGATTATTTCTATTTTTATTGGCTTGATAGCGTTTTTATTTTTAATATATTTTTTAATTCGCACCATTATTACCCAATTTATTTTAATTAAACATGATTATCATGGACAAGAGCTAGCTCTTTATCGAGAATCGGCACATTATTTTTGGCCTTATTTATGGTTAAAATTCTTAATTGCTCTAATAATCTTTCTTTGGCTTTTATTTTTAATTATTCCTTTATTTTTGTTTTTCATTATTCCTTGGACTGTGGCAACAATTGTTTTACTACTAGCATTTATCCCCGCTTTTATATTTATTGTTTTTTACTCATTAGCAATTTATGTCTTCTTTTTTGAAAAGAAAAAAGGTTTGTCGGCTATTAAAAGAAGTCGAAGATTAATTAAAGATTACTGGTGGCCAATGGCCGGTCGTTTTCTTTTAATTATTGCTTTAACTTTTTTAATTGAGTTTATTGTCAGTTGGCCATTAAATTATCTGTCAACTGGTGGCTTATGGGCGATAATTTATAATATTCTCATTAATATTATTATTTATCTAATTCTTCCATTCATTCTCTTATTCTTTTATCGTCTTTATCGAGATTTAGTAAAGATCAAGGATTAATTACACGTCAATGAATATCCCGAGTTATATTAAAAAGATTATTCATGATTTACAGCAGGCGGGCCATGAAGCATATATTGTTGGTGGTTGTGTTCGTGATATTTTATTAAATCGCCAAGCTCAAGACTGGGATATAACGACTAGCGCTCGTCCTGAACAAATTTTAGAGGTTTTTCCTGAGGCTAAATATGAAAATAAATTTGGAACTGTTCTTTATCCAATTCGTCAAGCTCCTCATCAGTCAAAAAATGATAGTCAAAAAATTCAATCTTCCAAGCCTCAATCTTCAGATTCAACAATTGTGGTTGATGTTGTAGAAATTACCACTTATCGTAGTGAGCAAAATTACAACGATCGACGTCATCCAGATATTGTACGTTTTGAAACTAAACTTGATAAAGATTTAGAACGTCGTGATTTTACTATTAATGCTCTTGCTCTTAACCCTAATCAAAGTGATAAGATTATTGATTTGTTTGGAGGGCAAAAGGATCTAAAATTAAAGATTATTCGTGCTGTTGGTGAACCCTCTGATCGTTTTAAAGAAGATGCTCTTAGAATGTTACGAGCAATTCGTTTTAGTGTTCAATTAGGTTTTAAATTAGAACCAAAAACTCAACGAGCAATTGTTAAATTAGCTGGAAATGTTAAATTTGTATCCGCTGAAAGGATTCGTGATGAGTTGATTAAAATTTTAGCCTCCCCCCAACCCAGTGAAGGTATTTTATTACTTCATGATACTAAATTATTACAATACATTCTTCCTGAATTAGAGCGTGGTTTAGGAGTTAAGCAAGATCGTCATCATATTTATACTGTTTTCAAGCATAATATTTTATCTTTAAAATATTGTCCTAGTCAGGAATGGCCAGTTCGTTTAGCGGCTCTTTTACATGATATTGGTAAACCAAAAACTAGAAAAATTATTAAAGGAATAGCTACTTTTTATAATCATGAATATCTAAGTGCAAGAATGACCGAGAAGATAATGAAACGTTTAAAATTTTCCAATGAAAATCGTCTTCGGGTTGTTAATCTGGTAAAAAATCATATGTTTTACTATAATGTTGGTGAGGTGACTGCAGCTTCGGTTCGACGTCTCCTGGTGAAAGTTGGTCAAGAAAATTTACAAGATTTAATTTATTTACGAGTTGCCGATCGTTTAGGTTCTGGGACACCGAAGGCGATGCCTTATAAATTAAGGCATTTACAGTATATGTTGGAAAAAGTTCAACATGATCCAATTTCAGTGAAAATGTTGAAAATTAATGGTGATGATTTATTGCTCAAGTTAAAATTGAAACCTGGGCCAAAAATTGGCGCTATTCTGGATGTTTTATTGAGTGCGGTTATTTCTCATCCCGAATTAAATACTCAAGAATATTTATTACGACGAGCTCGGGAGTTAAAAGAACTTAATTTAGAAGAATTACGAACTTCTGCTCAAGAAGTTATTGCGGAGAAGAGAAGTGCAGAAGATCAGCAAATAAAAAAACACTATCGAGTTTAACTATTATTTTGATAATTAATTAAAAATATTATGTTTAAAAAAATCTTATTTATTTCTGCAGTTCTAATTGTTGGTTTAAGCGTCTCCGCTTGTTCCTCTCCTCATAGTCGTTCTGTTCAACAAACTGAAAATCATTCTTTAAATACGTCGTCTCTCAACAAAACTAATTCTTTTACTAAATCAACAGCAATTAAGAAAAATGCTGTGCCGGTTCAAAAGTCTGTTTCTCATTCTGAGCAACCACTTAGTTCCAAGACTAATCCGGTTAAAAATAATACTAGTATGCCCACACCCGCTCAACAAGTTAATCTTCTTCAAAAGTATTCTCAAGCAATTTTAAAAACTAATTTCGGTGATATTACTTTGAAATTTTATCCGCAGGGAGCTCCCCTGGCAGTGAATAATTTTTTAAATTTAGCTCAAGCCGGTTTTTATAACGGTACCAAGTTTCATCGAGTCATTAAAGGTTTTATGATTCAAGGTGGTGATCCCCTTACTAAAGGATCCGATGTTGCTTTATATGGCACTGGTGGGCCAGGTTATCAATTTAAAAATGAAGACAGTGGTCATCAGTTAGTAGCAGGAAGTTTGGCAATGGCTAATTCTGGACCGAATACTAATGGTTCACAATTTTTTATTGTTACCGCTACCGCTACTCCTTGGTTAGATGGTTCTTATACTAATTTTGGTCAAGTTAGTTCAGGAATGGAGGTTGTGCGAAAAATAGAAGATGTTCCAGTTAAAGCCAATCCCGGAAATCCCGCTGAAGTTTCTTTTCCAATTCAAGATATTATTATTAATAGCATTGAATTATTAAAGTAATTATATGAAATTAAATAATTTTTTTAAGTTAATAATCTCTCTCTTAGTTTCTGGATTGTCTGGTTTTATTGCTTGGTTCTTTATTGGTCCAGGATTTTCTAATTGGCATTTAGTTTGGTTAAAATTTGTCCTTGATCCTAGCAATTTAGTTTTTGTAATAGTCTGGATTCTGTTGTATATTCTATTAGGTATTGCCGCTTTTCTAATTTGGAAACGTCGTGAACAAACTCAAAAAGTTCGGGCTGCTCTGTTAATTTTCCTTTTCCAATTAATTGCCAATTCTTTTTGGTTAATAATATTTTTTGGTACTCATAATTTCTCTTTAGCTTTCTTGGAAGTTGTCAGTTTATGGTGTGCGGCTTTAGCGACAATTTTAATTTTTTATGAGATTTTTCCTCGGGCGGCTTATTTGTTAATACCTTATATAATTTGGATTACTTTTAGTGCTTATGCTAATTATACCGTTTGGCAGAACCCCAGTTTAAGTCAGAGAACTGTTCAGATTTCTTCAACAAAATCAGTAGTTGTGAGACCGACCCTGGCTAATCCAGCTTCTGTAAATTGTCTTAAAGAGGGGGGGCTTTAGTAAATAAAAAAGATGGAGTTGGTGGAGAATATAGTTTATGTGATTTTGGCAGTGGTCAAGCTTGTGAAGAATGGGCTTTATTCCGAGGAAACTGTCCACAAGGTGGGATAAAAACTACTGGTTTTGATACTGAAGCTCAAAAATATTGTGCTTGGCTTGGTGGGCAAACTTTAGCTGTTCCTCAAGCTCTTTGTACTTTTAAAGATGGCTCCAAATGCTCGGTAATTAATCTTTATCACGAAAAATGTACTCCTGGAGAAAATAAATAATTAAAATTATATTTTTTATAAATAAAAACACCTCTTAAAAATAGAGGTGTTTTTAGAATAGATTTTGAATAATTATTTAAGAAATTATTACCTTAACACCAGGACTCATTGAAGAAGAGAAGCTGATATTTTTTAAATAGGTTCCTTTGGCGGAATTTGGTTTAGCCTGTTTCACGGTGATTAATAAGGCTTCGTAATTTTCCAATAATTTTTTGGTATCAAAACTCAGTTTACCGATAATGGTGTGAATGTTGGAAGTGTCATCATTTTTAAAACTAATTTTACCTTTTTTTAATTCACTAACTGTTTTTGCTGGGTTGGTAGTAATTGTTTCATTTTTAGGAGAAGGCATTAAACCGCGAGTACCCAATATTTTAGCAATTATTGCTAATTTTCTCATTACCACTGGTTCAGCAATTGCTACTTGAAAATCGGTTTTTTCACTTTTTTTGATTTCTTGGATTAAATCTTCACTACCCACAAAATCTGCTCCCGCAGCTTTAACCTCTTGTTCATTTTCAGGAGAAACGAAGGCTGCTATTTTAACAGTTTTTCCAGTTCCATGAGGTAGGCTAACTGCACCACGAACTTGTTGGTCTCCTTTTTTAGCATTAATTCCAAGATGGAAATGAACTTCAACTGAAGCGTCAAATTTAGTTTTAGAAATTTTTCTAACTATCTCTAAAGCTTCTAAAGGCGCATAAGTTTTTATTTTAGAATATATACTAGAATAATCTGTACTTTTTTTTATTGATTTTTTTGTTGCTTCTTGAGAATTAGACTTACTTTTAGTATTTTTCTCTTTAGTTTTACTTGTTGTCATATAATCTAATTGTGGTCAAATGTTTCAAATTTTTAATTTTTGAAACTCCCACGATATTAATTTAATTATTTAATCTCTACTCCCATTTGTCGAGCGGTACCAGCAATAATTTTTTTAGCCGCTTCTAAATCATGAGCATTTAAGTCTGGCATTTTGATTTTTGCTATTTCTGCCAATTGAGCATCACTAATTTTACCGATTTTTTCAGTCAATGATTTACCAGATCCTTTCTTAATACCAGCGGCTTTCTTAATTAATTCTGCGGCTGGTGGAGTTTTTAAGATAAAATCATAACTACGATCTTCATAGACGGTGATTTCCACAGGAACAATATCACTCATACGGTCTTTTGTCTTGTCGTTAAATTCTTTACAAAATTGGGCAATATTTAAACCGTGTTGTCCTAAGGCGGGTCCGACCGGTGGAGCCGGATTAGCTTGACCACCAGGAATTTGTAATTTTATTTTAGTTTTTATTTTTTTAGCCATATAGATTTAAGTTAAAATTAAAAAATTAAAAATTATTAGATTTAGAAGCGAATCTAGAAATCCTTATTTTTTTTGCTTTAAATTTTTCTGATTTGTAAGAAGTCTAACTCTACTGGTGTTTCTCGTCCAAACATTGAAATAGAAACTTTAACCTTCCCCTTGGTTTCATCAATAGCAGTAACTTTTCCTTCCATATTTTTAAAGGGACCTTCGTTAATATGAATTGGTGTTCCAACACTAACATTAATTTGAAATTTAGGATCTTCAACTCCCATTCTTTTTTGAAGAGCTTTAATTTCTGCTTCACCAATTGGCGTTGGGATTGTTCCAGTGCCAATAAAACCAGTGACATTTGGAGTATTACGAACAATATACCAAGATTCGTCGGTGACTTCCATTTCCACTAGAATATAGCCAGGAAATATTTTCTCTTCAATTACTCGTCGTTTACCATTTTTAATCTTAATTTTCTTTTCAGTAGGAATCAAGATATTAAAAATCTTATCCTCCATATCTAAAGACTCTACTCGTTGTTTTAAATTTTGAGTAACATTTTCTTCATAACCAGAATAAGTATGGATCACATACCAACGGCGACCCTGATTTAAAAGTTGTTTAGCCATAGAATTTTAAAAACAAATATTTATTATTTATAGATAAGGAATTGAAAACCTTGAGTAAAAAAGTAGTCTAAGACGCCAATAAAAATAGCAACCCCGATACTAATTCCGATTACTAGCCAAGTATAATTGTAGGTTTCCTTTTTTGTTGGCCAAGTAACTTTTTTCATTTCCTCAATGGACCCTTTAATGTATTCACTAATTTTATTCATATAATAATATTTAAAAAAAAGCCTTTCCGGCTAAGTTTTTATCTATTAGAATAATACAAAAACTACGATGCTTTGTCAAGATGTTAAAGTCTAAACACCGAATAATTTAATTTTAGTCTTGATAAGTATTTTTAAATAAAAGTAAGGCAATGAAAAACCTCGTTTTATTTTCATAAAACGAGGTTTGGATTTTTTTTCTTTAATGATTAGGACTAAAAGAAATGAGTCTTTTAAACCCTTGGTCAGAGCTTTTATGTACGGCTAAAAAACGATAATCAATGGATAAATCATTATCAAACTGATTCAGATTAAGTTCACGTTCGTTAAAGCGAACATATAAAAAAGGCATATTACAATCGTCATCAGTATCTTGCCAAACTGAGCCAAGAGCAATTATTGGAAACTGAGATTGTAGTTTTGGGTTGGTTTCACCGAGAACCAATAGTTCTGCTAATATGGCTGGGCGATAACCACCCTTATTCATTTCAGCAATAACATCTTTATTACTCATTTGCCAGCTGAAATGGAATAATTTAATGGATACTCCCAATTTCCATCCAATTAATTTGGTTGGCAAAGGAAAATGTTCTTTCGTGATGTCGCTATGTATCCAATCGTAATTACCATTAGTAATCATTCTTTTTAAAGTTTGGCTGTAGTCTACAGTAATTATCCACTCTTTTTCTGATAATATTTTTTTCATGATTTTTTTGTTTTTTAGTTTATATTTTAATTGACTATTAAAGCTACCTAGATTTAGATAGACTTAATGGTCAATTAAATTAAACTTATTTTTTAAAGAACTTATTGTTAGATTCGTATAATATAATTTTTTCTATTTTTTGTCAATTCTTTTAAAATATGTACTTATTGCTTTTTCTAGATAAACAGGCTACAATAACAACATTAGAACTTGTTTTCTAATTAAATTTTTAATTAATATTTATGGTTAGTCCTAATCTCAATAGACGCTTAGAACAAGATAAGGCTCCGGAAATTAATGAAAATACCAAAAGATTGTTTCAAGTGATTTATCACGAAAGTACTAAAACTTCAGAAAACTCAGAAAACATCCCGCGTATTAAGGTTTCGAGCTTAGTTTCGGGATTGTCTTTTTTTTATGAAAAAGTTCGGAATGCTGTTGATTATGATGAAGAGCATTTGTTACGCAAAAATGCTATTGCTCGTATTCTGAGGCGACAAATTTTAATTGAAGGGGTAGTTAAAGAAACGGATAACTTTAAAATTTCTGAACATCTTTTAGTGGAGTTAATCCGGGGAAGTTATCTGTCTAACAACTCTGTCCCTGAAGCAAAAATTAAAGAAATTGCTTTGATGTTGGAAAAATATATTGTTCTAAAAAATGAACTATCTTCTAATATTAATGCTCAATTAAATTTAAAAATTGATCTTAATCGTGCTAAAGATCTTATTAATCAAAAAACTAAATTAATTCATTGGCTATTAAGTTTAGCAGCTTGTGAAATTGAAGAAAATCTTGCTCCACATCAAGTTAAAGAAGTAATTGTGAAGAATCTTTTTGATTTGTTATCTAAGAATATTAAACTTCCTGCCGGCCTACTTAACCAATCCGATTTTGAAATTCAGATTTACCTCAGTATTAGTCGTAATTTTTTGAAGTTTGATGCCGATATGTTGAGTTTTGTTCTTTTTAAGTATTACAATAGTTATTGGACAACTCTTAGTTCCCAAGAGACTTTAACAACTACTGATTTACAGAAAATTAAGACGATTGCGCAAGACTTTGAGAAATTAAAAAAAATTATTTATCAACAAATCAAACTCCCAATTGCTCGGAAAATAGATAAAATCACTCGAGTGTATTCTCTTTACGTGAGTATTTTAGCGGAAACAATTGAGACTGATCCGGTTCATGTTTATAATGAATTACAAAAAGGAGGAAATGATTTTGTCTCTCGAATTCGTAAGATTTGTACCCAAAAATATCAAAAAGCTAAAAAACGTTTATGGCGCGTAGCAATTCGTAGTTTAATTTACATTTTCTTAACTAAATCTATTTTCGTTGTTTTGATTGAAGTTCCTGCTATTAAATTTCTTAATGAACCTCTCAATTATCTAACTTTAGGAATTAATATTGCTTTTCCAGTTTTCTTATTATTTATTATTGTCTTATTGACTCGGGGACCAAGCAAGAAAAATACGACTAAAATTATTCAGGGCATTAAAGAGATAGTTTTTGTTTCTGAACAAGAGGAACGGCAGATAATTATTCACCAAACAATTCGTCGTAACTGGTTTATAGATACTTTATATAATTTGATTTATGTGGCGGCTTTTTTAGTTTCTATTTATTATATTGTGCTGGTTTTAAGCAAAATCAACTTTACTTGGGTGAGTATTCTTATTTTCTTATTCTTCCTCGCTCTAGTTAGTTTCTTTAGCGTGCGAACAACTGCAGGAGTCAAGGAATTAATAGTTATTGATCGTCGTGAAAATATTATTACTTTCTTACTTGATTTATTCTATATGCCAATTATTTTAGTGGGACGCTGGTTATCCACTAATTTTTCCAAAATTAATGTTTTTGTTTTCTTTTTCGATTTTATTATTGAATCTCCCTTCAAAGTCTTGATTGAAATTGCTGATGATTGGACAAAATATGTTCGAGAACGACGAGAAAATATTTAATTGAAATTTAATTTATGAGTATTTTAAGTATTGTCGCCACGCCGATTGGTAATTTAGAGGATATTAGTTTACGAGCTTTACGAGTTTTGCGAGAAGCCGATTTAATTCTCTGTGAAGACACTAGAACCACGCAACATTTACTCCAGCATTATCAGATTAGAACTAAAACTATTTCCTATCATAAATATTCTCAAGATTCAAAATTGGAAAAAATTATTAAGTTGTTACGGAGCGGTCAAAATTTAGCTTTAGTCAGTGATGCCGGAACGCCAGCCGTGTCTGATCCTGGTTCCTGGCTTGTTTCTCGAGTTCGCCAAGAGTTTGGCTCACAATTAGTTATTGAGAGTATTCCGGGGCCAGCAGCGCTAACTACCGCCCTCGCTATCGCGGGCACTGGTTTTGATTCTTTTTTATTTTTAGGATTTTTACCACACAAAAAGGGTCGGCAGACTAAATTAAAAGATATTTTTGATAGTAAGTATCCAGTTATTCTTTATGAATCTAAACATCGTCTTCTGAAACTTTTGGAAGAATTACAGTTGTTAAGCGTTAATTTATCTTCTCCCTTGGAATTGCGAATTGCTCGTGAACTCACCAAACTTCATGAAAGTTTCTACCAGGGAGAAATTAATGATCTCTTGAAACAATTATCGGAAAATGCTAATAATTTAAAAGGTGAGTTTGTTGTTTTAATTAAAAAACTTAATAAATAAACAGAAAATAGTTAATAATCCCAGTTTATTTTATTAATTATAATAATTTATTTTTATGTCTGTTACTGATAAATATTTTTATATTACCACTACTCTGGCTTACATTAATTCGGAACCTCACATTGGTTTTGCTGCCGAAGTAATTCGGGCGGATGTTTTAGCCCGTTATCAGCGTCAACAGGGAGCAAAGGTTTTTTTTAACACTGGCACCGATGAGCATGGTTTGAAAATTTATCAACAAGCACAAAAAAAGGGTTTAGAGATACAAGATTTTTGTGATCAATATTCTTCTAAATTTTTACCTCTAAAAGAAAAATTAAATTTATCTTATAATCATTTTATTCGTACGACCAACCCAAAACATCAACGAGCTGCTCAAGAATTTTGGCGTCGTTGTTTAGCCGCGGGTGATATTTATAAGAAATTCTATAAAATTAAATATTGTGTTGGTTGTGAATTAGAGAAGACTGATTCAGAATTAGTTGATGGTCATTGTCCCTTCCACCCTCATCAAGACTTAGAAACTATTGAAGAAGAAAACTATTTTTTTCGTTTTTCTAAATATCAACAACAGCTTTTAGCACTCTATAACGAAAACCCCGAGTTTGTGTGGCCAGCAGGGAAGTTAAAGGAAATTAAACATTTTGTCCAAGGTGGTTTACGAGATTTTAGTATCTCCCGTCTTAAAAGCAAAATGCCCCACGGTGTCCCAGTTCCCGATGATGATGAACAGGTGATGTATGTTTGGTTCGATGCTTTAGTTAATTATATTTCAACTTTGGGTTGGCCAGAAAATTCTTCTGATTTTAAAAATTATTGGCCGGGTGTCCAAGTTTGTGGTAAGGATAATCTTCGTCCGCAAGCGGCGATGTGGCAGGCCATGTTAATGTCAGCAGGTTTAGCCCCTTCACGACAGATTTTAGTTTTTGGTTTTTTGACAATCAATGGTCAAAAAATTAGCAAAAGCTCAGGTAATGTTATTAATCCCTATGATTTAGTGGCAGATTATGGTCCAGAAGCAGTGCGTTATTATTTGTTAGCAGAGATTAGTCCGTTTAAAGATGGTGATTATTCTGAAGATAAATTTAAAGAACGTTATAATGCTGATTTAGCTAATGGTTTAGGTAATCTTGTTGCTCGGGTTTCAAATTTATTAGAGAAAAATTCAATTTCCACTAATTTAAAAATTAAATTGGCAGATCAAAAGGCGCAAAAACTTCTTCAAGAGTTAAAACCTAAAATGGTTAGCTATCGTTTTAATGAAGTTTTACAGTTAATTTGGGAAAGAATTAAAGAAATGGATGAAGAATTGAGTGCCACTAAGCCCTGGAAAATGACAGACTTAAAAGATATTAAGAAAATTTTAGAACCACTGGCTCAAGATATTTTAAATCTAAGTTACTTCTTAGAACCTTTTTTACCAGCAACTGCTAAAAAAATTCAACTCCAGTTTAGTCAAGAACAAGTTAAAAAAGAAGAAGCTTTATTTCCTCGTTTATGATTTTTATTTTTTATAATATAAAAACGTATGTCAATGTTAGATATTAGCCTATTGGTTATTTTAGCAGGTTTTGCTATTAACGGTTTATTTAAAGGAATAATTAGACTGATTGGTCATTTAGTTGGTCTTTTCTTGGGAATTTATTTAACAGTTAATTTTTATTTAATCTTTTTTGAATGGTCTAAAAGTTTATTTTGGCTCAAACCCTGGATTACCAGTCATGAATCTTTAGCTAAAGTTTTAGCTTTTATTCTTTTATTTGTTGTTTTAGTTAGATTAATTGATCTCTTTTTTGTCTTGTTAGAGAAAATCTTTAAATTTATTGCTGTTATTCCTGGTAGTCGGTATCTTAATAATCTTTTCGGAGCGGTTTTGGGATTCTTAGAAGGAGCTTTATTTTTGGGTTTGATTATTTATGTTATTTCTAATTATGCTCTGATTAATCATCTTCTCGGAGGAGCTTTAGCTAGTTCACGGGTAGCCCCATTTTTATTAAAAATAGTTAATGTTATTTTGCCACTTCTTCCGAAAGCCTTAGTTACTCTCAAATCAATTATTTAATTTTCCATGATTTATCTTCGTTTGCCATCGTCAGCGATAAAATCAGAAGTTTTAGATTTACTAGTGGCTCGTCTCCGAGCTGGTCAAGTTTTAGTTTTGCCCACGGATACGATTTATGGTCTAAGTTGTCTTGCCAGTCAAGTTTCTGCTTTACAACGTCTTTCTCGTTTAAAAAAACGTCAACCCCCAAAACCCTTTCTTATTTTAGTTAGTAATTTAACAATGCTTAGGAAATATGTTTTTGTTTCTTCGGCACAAGCTTCATTATTAAAAAAAATTTCTTCCACAGAAACCCGTCCGACAACTTTTATTTTTCGCCAACGTGGTCTTTTACCCCTAGAATTAACGGCCGGATTGGAAAGCATTGCGGTGCGTTTGCCTAAAAGTAAATTTTTGATTAAAATAATAAAGAAAGTTCAAGAACCCTTAGTTTCCACCAGTCTTAACTTGAGCGGTCAAAAGCCAATCCATGATTTACAAAATTTATCTTCTTATTTCTCACGCCCTCAAGACTACCCTGATTTAGTTGTGGACTGTGGTCCACCATCAGAGTTAAAGGCTTCTCGGTTAATTGATATCCGTCATCCTCAGCAACCTTTAGTTTTAAGAAAATAATGTTATTTCAAAATATTTATTTAAAATATTTATTATATATATCACATACTTTTTAATTATATGAAAATTACGAAGAGGGGAGTGAAGAGATTTAAGATTAGTGTATTGATTAGTGTCTTGCTGGTAGCTATTTTTGCTGGTGGTTTTTATTTTGGAAAAAATAGAAATCAAGCCAGTAATTCTTTAAATAGGCTCTTAGCTTATTCACCAGAAGTAGCCAGTCAAGCCTTGGGCACTAGTAGCAGCCCAACAATTAATTTTAATCTTTATTGGCAAGTTTGGAATACCTTGAAAACAAATTATGTTAATAAGAATCAAGTTACTAATCAGAAATTATTTTATGGTTCTTTGAAGGGGATGGCTCAATCGACCGGAGATCCCTATACCGTTTTTATGACTCCTAAAGAAGCGCAACGTTTCTCCGATGATTTAGCGGGGACTTTCCAGGGTATTGGTGCTGAAGTTGGTATTCGGAACGGAATTACAACTATTATTGCTCCTTTAGATGGTACGCCAGCTAAACGTGCTGGTCTTCAAGCTGGAGATAAAATTTATGCCGTTAATGGTCAGCCTACTCTGGGGATGACAATTGATGCTTTAGTTAATAAAATTCGGGGTCCGAAGGGAACTAAGGTTACTTTGACAATTATTCGTCAGGATGAGAAGCCTCAAAAAATTGTAATTACTCGTTCGGTGATTCAAGTAAAAAGTGTTAAAACTACTTTACGACCCGATGGTATTTTAGTAATCAGAGTTAGTAATTTCAATAATGATACTGAGGGACTTTTCGAACAAGCGGTTAATTTAGCTGTCCAGAAACAACCCAAAGGTATTATTTTAGATTTACGTAATAATCCCGGTGGTTATTTACAAACTGCCGTGGATATGGCTAGCGAATGGATTAAAGCTGGTCCGATTGTAGCGGAAGAGTTTAATAATAATCGTCGCAATGAATATCCCTCTAATGGGCGGGCTCGTTTACAAAATTTTCCCACTGTTGTCTTAGTTAACGGTGGTAGTGCTTCCGCATCAGAAATTTTAGCTGGAGCTCTACGGGACTACAAAAAAGCAACTTTAGTTGGTGAAACAACTTATGGCAAAGGCTCGGTTCAAGTTTTAGATAATTTGCCGAATGGCGCGGAGTTAAAGGTAACTGTCGCCCACTGGTTGACTCCTGCTGGTGACTTTATTAATAAAAAAGGATTGAAACCAAATATTGTCGTGAAAATGACTCAAGCTGATGTTAATAATAATCGTGATCCCCAATTTACAAAAGCGATTCAGATTTTAATGGCTCAGAAAGCAAAATAATAAAATAAACAAAATAATAAATAATGTTAAATTCATAAATTATGTCTAAATTCATTTTTGTTGTTGGTGGAGTAATGTCGGGTGTTGGAAAAGGGGTAACCACCGCTTCTATTGGGCAGATCCTTCAATCTCGTGGTTATCGCATTAGTGCGATTAAAATGGATCCCTATATTAATATTGATGCGGGGACAATGAACCCGATTGAGCATGGTGAAGTTTTTGTTACTGCTGATGGTGATGAAACGGATCAAGATATTGGTAATTATGAACGTTTTCTCAATAAAAATATTTATCGGGAGAACTACATGACGACGGGGCGGATTTATCAAACTGTTATTGCTCGAGAACGTAATCTGGAATACCACGGAAAATGCGTTCAAGTTGTTCCACATATTCCTCAGGAGATTCGCGAAAGAATTGAACGGGCAGTTAAAAAAACCAAGGCGGAAATTATGATTATTGAAATTGGTGGCACTGTTGGAGAATATGAAAATTTATTATTTTTAGAAGCAGCACGAGTAATGAAATTATATCAGCCACAAGATGTTTTATTTGTGATGGTTTCTTATCTACCAATTCCTCATAAAATTGGGGAAATGAAGACTAAGCCCACTCAACATGCCGTGCGAAGCTTACAAGCCGCGGGGATTCAACCAGATTTTCTAATTGCTCGTAGCGAAAAACCGATTGATGCTACTCGTCGTGAGAAACTTTCTATTAATTGTAATATTGCTCCAGAAGCTGTTATCTCGGCTCCTGATGCTGACTCTATTTATGATGTTCCTTTGAATTTTGAAAAAGACCATCTTGGCGATCATATTTTACAGAAATTTTCTTTACCGCTTGGTCACCAGAATAATAATCAAGATTGGAAGAAAATGGTTCGAGCTTCAAAAATCAAAAAACCAGTGGTGAAGGTTGGTATCGTCGGAAAATATTTTGCCAGTGGTAATTTTTCTTTGGGTGATTCTTATATCTCGGTGATTGAAGCGATTAAACATGCCGCGGTTGCTAATAAATGTCGAGTAGAGATTGTTTGGTTGAATTCTGAAGAAGTGGAGAAAAAGGGGACGCGAATTTTACGTGGTTTAGATGGCATTATTGTTCCGCAGGGCTGGGGTAAACGTGGTTCAGAAGGAAAAATCCAAACTATTAAATATTGTCGTGAACAGGGTGTCCCGTATTTTGGTCTATGCTATGGAATGCAAATGGCTGTTATTGAATTTGCCCGTCATGTTGCTAAATTAACAGATGCGGCTTCAGCGGAAATTAATCCTCAGACTACTAATCCTGTAATTCATATTATGCCAGGACAGGAAAAATTAATTGCCGAAAAAGGCTATGTGCGTGGTCGG
>LSNS01000019.1 GCA_003056205.1 Parcubacteria group bacterium M6-OD1-4
CCGACCACGCACACACTACCACTCCTATTCCTACCAAAACTACTACAAGTATCCAAATGATAACATAACGGAGTTTGAAAAAGTCTTTGAGAATTGTTTTTAAAATTCCTTTTTTCATAGATTATAAGCTAAAATTTAAAATTAAATATCGTTGGAATTCAAACTAAAACAGAAAATGATCAAATTATTATGCTTTTCTTTTCTAGTTTTAATTATAGCAATTATTGATTTAGAGTTCAAGCTTGATTTTTATATACTATTATGTTAGACTCAAAATACTTTTAATTTAATATAAAAAGATAATTACCTATGCCTAACAAGAAATCGGCCGCTAAAGAATTACGTAAGACCGTAAAAAGAACTGCTGCCAATAAACAAGTTTCTAAAAAGTTTAAAGTGCTTATCAAAGACAATTTAAAAAAGATAAAGGCTGGCGATCAGCAAGTTCGGGAAGATTTTAAAAAAACCGTTCAAGCTTTAGATAAAGCCGTTAAAAAGGGGATCATGAAAAAGAATACTGCTTCTCGTAAAAAGTCTCGTTTAGCTAAAAAAGTTAATACTCTTAAATAAATTATTTATATTAATGTACTCACCTTGGTTGCGGATTGCTTAACCGCTTCTCGGATTGAGCGCTAAAATTATGTTAGACAAAAAAGCAAAAGAAAGAATTATTAAAAAATATCGGGTCCATGAGACCGATACTGGTTCTTCACAAGTACAAATTGCTATTCTCACCGAAGAGATTAAAGAATTAACCGAACATCTAAAAATACATAAACATGACTTCTCTTCTCGTCGCGGATTATTGAAAAAGGTTAGTGAAAGACGAAAATTGTTAAAATATCTACAAAGAGAAAATGCTGAACAATTTAAAATATTAGCAGAAAAATTAAAACTAAAAATTGCTAAAAAATTACAAGAAGAAGAGGAAGAAAGAAGAAGACAAGAAAAAGACTATATTGAAGCCTCTGATAAATCGACAGGAAGTAATGACGATGTGGAAGGAAAAGATAAAAAATAATAATTATGATCAAACATAAAGAACAACGAGTGGGCATGTTGGTTGATGTTTCTAATATGTATCACTCCGCCAAAAACTTATACAACAAGAAAACCAACTTTCAAGAAATTTTGCTGAAAGGGATAGCGGGTCGCAAACTAATTAGAGCAACAGCCTATGCCATCCGAACTGAAAATAAAGAAGAAGCACCATTTATTGAAGCCTTGGAACAACAAGGCTTTGAAGTTAAAATGAAAGACTTACAGATTTTTGCTGGTGGAGCAAAAAAAGCGGATTGGGATGTGGGGATTGCCATTGATGCTATTAAACTGGCTGATAAATTAGATGTTTTAATTATTGTTTCTGGTGATGGAGATTATCTCCCCTTAGTATCTTATCTACAAAACAATAAAGGTTGTTTAGTAGAAATAATGGCTTTCCGCAAAACCTGTTCCTCACGCTTAGTTGAAGAAGCTGATGATTTTACTGATTTAGGATCAAACAAAAGGTTTTTAATTCATAGTAAATAATTAAAAACAGACTGAGTAGTCCAAAAATTTAAATTTAAATTAAGATAAAAAATTAATAAAGTTTTGACCATTAAATAGATAGCGCTGTATGGGTATACAGTTCTGTAATTTAATGGCCTAAAACTCAAAAAAAATTATGGAAAAAGTATTTAGCAAAGAGTGGTTAGGCCGTACTCTTACTATTAAAACTGGCAAAGTAGCTTTACAAGCAGATGCTGCCGTTTGGGTCCAATATGGTGAAACCGTGATTCAAGCCACAGTCGTTCAATCTAAAACCGAACGAGAAGGGGTAAGTTTTTTTCCTCTAATGGTAGAATTAGAAGAAAAATTATATGCTGCGGGGCTAATTAAAGGTTCCCGCTGGATAAAACGTGAAGGTCGTCCTAGTGACCAAGCAATTTTAACTGGTCGGATGATTGATCGGGCTATTCGTCCTTTATTTGTTCCCGGTGATAATCGTGATATTCAAGTAATCTTAACAACCTTGGCAATTGACAAAGAAAACAATCATGATATTGTCGCCTTAATTGCCGCTTCTGCAGCTTTAGCTATTTCTGGTTTAGCCTGGAATGGTCCAATTAGTGGTATCCGGGTAGGCTTAGTTGCTGAAAAATTTATTTTCAATCCCACCTATGAAGAACAGGCAAAAAGTTCTTTAGATTTAATCGTCGCTGGAACAGCTCAGAAAATCATTATGATTGAGGCTGGTGCTAACGAAGTTCCCGATGAAACTATTCGTCAAGCTCTGAAGGAGGGACAAGAAAAAATGCAAGGTGCCTTAGAATTAATTCAGGAATTAAAAAAGAATATTACTCCTAAAAAATCTTCTGAAAAACCGCAGAAAATTCAAAGCGCAGAAGAAAAGAAAAATCAAGAAGAAAAAACTAAATTGTTAAAGATTGGTCAAGAATGGTTAGAAAAAAATATTAAAAACATCCTGTTTGATAAGATCTATTATACTAAAGGAGAACGAAAAGCCGCTCTCTATGCCATTAAAGATCAATTAGAAGAATATTTGGCAACGAGTGGATTAAATAGTGATCAACGTCATTTTATTAGCAATGAATTAGTAGAAAAAATGGTTGAAAAAGAAGTAACGGAAGCCATTCTTAATAATAAACGACGAGTTGATGGTCGGGCCTTAGATGAAATTAGGTCTTTATCCGCGGAAGTTGCTATCTTACCACGAGATCATGGTAGTGCTTTATTTTCTCGTGGCGAAACTCAAGTAATGTCTATTGTTACTTTGGGTGCCCCTGGAATGGAGCAATCCTTAGATGGTTTAGATGGCCAAAGCAAAAAACGTTATATGCACCACTATAATTTCCCACCATATTCTGTCGGCGAAGCAAAACCTCTTCGGGGAACGGGACGACGGGAAATTGGTCATGGCGCTTTAGCAGAAAAAGCATTATTCCCAATGATTCCCGACCAAGAGAAATTTCCTTATACCATCCGAGTTGTGAGTGAAACTCTCGGATCTAATGGCTCATCTTCTATGGCTTCAACTTGTGCCTCAACTCTGTCCTTGATGGATGCTGGTGTACCAATTAAAAAAGCAGTAGTGGGAATTGCCATGGGCCTCGCTTCTAATACAGATATGAGTCGCTGGGAAGTTTTAACAGACTTACAAGATTTAGAAGATGGTGAAGGCGGTATGGATTTCAAAATTACGGGTACCGATCAAGGCTTAACAGCTATTCAACTTGATACTAAAAGCGACGGTTTAAGCGAAGAGATTATTTCTAAAACCTTAAGCCAAGGACGAGCAGCTTTGAAACAAATCTTAGAGGTTCTCAAAAAAGCCATTTCTGAACCACGGACAGAAATATCAAAATATGCTCCGCGCTTAGTAAGCTTTATGGTTGATCCAGAAAAAATTGGAGCAATTATTGGTCCCGGAGGAAAAATTATTAATAAAATCATTGAAGAAACTGGTGCTAGTATTGATATTGAAGATAATGGCTTGGTGACAATTTGTGGTACAGATTCGGCTTTAGTAGATAAAGCTGTTGAACAGGTAAAAGAAATTGTTCATGTTTTTGTTGCTGGAGAAATACTTCCTGGTAAAGTAGTTCGTTTGCTAGATTTCGGAGCTTTTGTTGCTCTCAATGCTAGTCAAGATGGCTTGGTTCATGTTAGTGAACTAGCCCCCTATCGCATTGAAAAACCAAGCGACTTTTTAACTGTTGGCGATTTAGTAACCGTCAAAATTAAAGAAATTGATGATCAGGGTCGAGTTAATCTTACCATGAAAGGCTTAAAAGAAAATGAAGATTTATGGAAAGATAATAAAGGCAAATCAGCTGGAAATTCTTTTGGTGGAGGAGGACGATTTAATTCTGGATCCAACGGACATAATAATAATCAAGGACCAAGTCGACCAAGTCGCTTTAAGAAGCACTCTTAATCTCCTATTTCTATTGACTTTTATTTAAGATTAAGTTATTATCTCTTCATATAAATAATACTGATAAATTAAAACTATGTTAGCAATTAAACTCGCTAAAACTGGGAAAACTAATAAAAGAATGTTCCGATTAATTATTTCGGAAAAAAGTCGCGATCCTTACGGTCGAGTCTTGGAAATTCTCGGGTCTTATAATCCCCATTCCAAAGAATTACAGGCTAAGGGAGAAAGAGTAAAATATTGGTTATCACAAGGAGCCCAGATGACAAAAACGGTTAACAACCTGCTATTAGAAAATAAAATAATTGAAGGTGAAAAAGTAGTAGCCTCTAAGCCTGGTAAAAAGAATAAAAAGAAATTAGAACAAATTAAGACCAAGGAGGGAAAGAAAGCTACTGCCGATAATCAAAAATCATCTCCAAGCGAAAAAAAAGCAGATCAAGTGTCGGATAGTTCAGAAGAAAAAGTGGAAACAGAAAAAGCAACTACTCCAGAAATAACTGAAGATAAAGACAATAACAAAGAAAAGGTGGCAGAAGTAGTCACTCCCCAGAAAGATGATTCGGCAGAAACCTCAACAGAAAAGGCTTAAAAAACTTATTAACATTGACAAATTTCCATTAAGTATTACAATTATTAACATAAAGCTGCCAATTTAGCAGTTATTTAATAAATTTCTTTCTATTTTGATCACCAATGTTAAAATTGATTAAAGTCAGAAAGACAAATAAAAATTATGGTAGAACAAGACAAAGAGTTCCTAGAAATGGTCGTTAAAAGCATTGTTGGCAATCCCAATGATGTTGTGGTTGACCGTACCATTGATGAAAGAGGTGTTCTTTTGACCTTGAAGACTAATCCAGCAGATATGGGTTATGTGATTGGCCGTAAAGGACAAACTGCGCAATCAATTCGCACTTTATTAAAAATCATTGGTGCTAAGAATAACTCTCGAGTTAATCTTAAAATTTATGATCCTGAAGGTGGCAATCATGTTCGTCATGAAAGTCGCGATGAAGATCATCGAGAGAATAGTTCTGAGAGTAGTCAAGAAAATCATGAGGAAATTGATACCTCAGCTATTGATGACCTAAAGATTTAAAATTAGAAAAAAGAAGCAAAAACCCCTGTTAAAAACGGGGGTTTTTGTTATAATAAAGAAAGAAATAAAATCCTAAATTGTAAAAGATATGAAATTTAATATTTTAAGTATTTTCCCTGATATTTTTGCTTCTTACTTAGACGAAAGTATTTTAAAACGCGCTCAAGAAAAAAAAATTATTAAGATTAAGATCCATAATTTACGAGACTGGACTAAAGATAAACACCATAGTGTTGATGACACTCCTTATAGTGGTGGAGCAGGAATGCTGATGAAAATTGAACCACTTTACCACGCCTTACAAGATATTCAAAAATTAAATAAAAAAAAGAAAAATCACAAGAAAAAAATAATTTTACTATCAGCTGCGGGTCAGAAATGGAGTCAAAGTTTAGCAAAAAAATACTCTAAATTAGACGAGATTATCCTAATTTGTGGACACTATGAAGGAGTTGATGCTCGAATTAAGAATTTTATTGATGAAGAAATATCAATTGGTGATTATGTTTTAACGGGTGGTGAACTACCAGCTTTAGTAATAATTGATTCCATTAGCCGTTTATTAACTGGAGTCTTAGGAAATAAGAAAAGTATCATTGAAGAGTCACACTCAGAACCAGGCTTATTAGAATATCCACAATACACTCGACCAGAAATATTTATTACTCCTCAAAAAAAATATCGGGTTCCGAAAGTCTTACTCTCAGGTAATCACCAAAAGATTCAAGACTGGAAGAAAAAACATCAAAAAATTATTAAAACTAAGTCTTAACAATTTTCCAACCATTTTTAATCCGAACTAAATGTCCAGGTAGTGAAAAACCTGCCGCTTGTTGATGCCCTCCCCCGCCCCAATTTTGAGCAATTTTAGCAACATCATATTTTTTACTAGTAGAGCGTAAACTACCTTTAACCCTTTGACCTTCTTCACGTAAAAACAAGGCCACTTTTACTCCTTCTAAAGTGCTTAAGAAAGAAACAATTTCTCCGAATAAATCAGGATTAAGGACTTCTTCTCCTGAAGGAAGAAGTTTTTTTAATTCTTCAGCTTGTAAAGCAGAAGAAATTAATCCAGTTTGAGCGTTAAATTGCATATTTTCCAAGGCCTGTCCCCAAACTTTAAGCGCTGAAAAACTTTTATTACGAATCGTATAATTTACAATTTTTGGTAAAGAGGCCCCACGTAAAAGCATCTCAGACGAAATAGCAATTGCCTTTTGAGAGGAATTAGCGTGTAAGAAATGCCCAGTATCCGACAACAAACCAATTAAAATACAATTAGCTAATGATTTAGTAATTGCTAAGTTATTAGTTTTTAAAAAATAATAAATAATTTCAGTGGTGGAAGCTTTATCAGCTAAACGAATCTCTAAATCAGCATAAGTTTCTTGAGCTTGATGATGATCAAATTCTATTAAATAGGGACGTTGGAGAGTTCGTCCTTCCTGTGTCGCCTTCAGCATCGTTCTAATTCGGGCTTCTAAACCCGTTCGTGAAAGAGAGCCACAATCTAGAATAAAAATAAGATCAAAATCTAAAAGATTGACTGGAGGCTCATTAGTAATTAATTCTTCATGAGGAATAAAACTATGAGGCGAGGAAACTTTCTGATCCGCATAAGCATAAGTTTCTAAACCCAAGTCATGAGAAATTTCTAAAATAGCCCCTAGAGAAGATAAGGCGTCAGCATCTGGCGAAGTGTGGCTAATAATTAAAACCTTCTTGGCTTGTTGAAGTTTATGATAAGCTTGTTGTAATTTTTTCAAATAATTCATAACCACTTATTCTAAGAGAAAATTAAAAAAAAGTCCAGTTAAACTGGATTTTATTAAAATATTTTTTTATTTAAAATAGTAATTAGCTAGCTAATAATTGTTCAATCTTCTGAGCTTCTTTTTCAGTAGAATCAAATTCCCAAATTAAACGGGGAATTTTACGTAATCTTAGCTTAGTTTTTAAAATTGCTACTAAACGCGGAGTCGTCGTGCTTAATTTACGTAATATTGTCCCCGCCAAATGATCGGGTAAAACTGAAAAACCAATTTTCGCTTGTTTTAAATCTGGAGCACAATCTACATAAGTAATGGTCACTAAGGCATTTTCCAGAGGGAGTTCACGGTTAACAGCTCGGGCTAGTTCTTCCAAAATTAGACTATTGTAAGAATCAACTTTAGACATAAATTAAATTTTATCAATAATCCTTTCTTCGCGATAAACTTCCAAAATATCACCGATTTCCACTACCGGATGCCCTTCATATTTTAAACCAACCTCAGTATCTTGATCAACCTCCTCAACGTTCTGTTTACCAGACTGAAGCTGAGTTAACTTACCAGAAATAATAAAATCGTCATTCCGTTTAACATCAATCAAACTATTATTTTTCAAAACACCATCTAAAACCTTGCCACCAATAATTTGGTTATTATTCTCAGTTCTAAAAATCGCTAACACTTTAAGACGTCCTAAGGCGAGACGATTAATTTCTGGCCGAACAAGCAACTGCATTTCATTCTTCACAAATTCTATTAAGTCATAGATAATTGAATAAATCTTTACTACCACTTGCCGTTCACGAACAAGAACTTCTAAATTGGAAGATATTTTAACATTAAATCCTAAAATTTTTGCCTCGGCATCCTCCGCACGTTTAATATCACCCTCGGTAATATAACCCAAGCCTTTACTAATAATTTTAACTTTCACCTTTTCATTATTAAGTTTTAACAATGATTCTTCAATCGCTTCTGCTGATCCTAAAAAATCAGATTTAATAATTACTTTAACTTGCGGAATTTCATCCGAGGAATCATTGTCAGTACTAACCTGAGAAAGCTGATGAGCCTTTTTTTCAATTCGCCCTTTTATTTTTTTAATTTTAATTTTTTCTCCATCGCCAACTTCCAAGACATCACCGACCTCAGGAGATATCTTTAAACCCAAAATTTTCACTGGGGTAGAGGGACCAGCGGAACTTATTTTCTCCCCTTGATAGTTTTTGAGAGTTTTGACCTTACCATAAATAATATGATTCAAACAAAGTTGATCACCAATATGGAGAGTGCCATTTTGGACCAATAGGGTTGCTAAAGGACCAATATTTTTATCAACATTAGATTCAATAACAGTGCCAACGGCGGCACTATGTAAATTAGCTTGGAGATTCTCTTCTTCGGTATCAGCAATTAATAAAACCAAATCTAATAATTCTTCAATGCCCGTCCCTTCCTTAGCAGAGATGGGAGCACAAATAGTTTTTCCGCCCCAATCTTCGGGAGTAATATTTAATTTAGTGGATAATTCTTGTTTAGTTTTATTAATATCGGCAGCGGGCTTATCAATCTTATTAATAGCAACCAAATAAGGAATTTTAGCTGCTTCAATAATTCGGTAAGCTTCAACGGTTTGTGGTTTAACACCATCATCGGCGGCCACAACTAAAATAGCAATATCCGCTATTTTTGCTCCACGACTACGCATCGCGGTAAAAGCTTCGTGCCCAGGGGTATCAATAAAAGTGAGAATACGATTTTGACGATTAATCTGATAGGCACCAATATGTTGAGTAATACCACCCGCTTCACCGGCAATGACATTGGTTTTCCGAATAGAATCTAATAGTTTAGTTTTTCCATGATCAACATGGCCCATCACAACAATTACTGGTGAACGAGGTTGTAAATCTTTCTGATTTTCCTGCGCTAATATTTTAGATAATTTATCTTCTTCTTCTAAGTCTTCTTCTAAATTTTCTTTCGCTAACTGCACATCGAGATTAAGATTCTCGCCAATAATTACGGCTGTATCAAAATCAATTTTTTCATTAATAGAGGTAAAAATTCCATTCTTAATTAATTCTGTTAAAACCCGATTAACAGGGATGCCCGCTACTCCCGCATATTCTCGAACAGTAATAATGGCTGGAATGAAAATAGTTTTTTTCTCTTTCGGTAAAACTTCATCTTGTTTCTTAATCTCAGCGGCCATTTTCTTCTGAGCCCATTGACGACGTAAATAAGGCCAAGTTTTAATGATTTTTTTAGCAGTATTATTATCTACTTTAATCGCTTTCTGACCAATAGAAAAACCTAATTCCGGTAATAAGTCCCGTAATTCTTGTGGCGGTATTCTTAAAATTCGCGCTAATTCAGTTAAATTCATAGTAATAATTTATACAGAAAAAAAATAAGAAAATAAGAAAAATTTTATTTATTTCTTAATATTACGTTATTTTTTGTCTTTAGTCAATTATTTATAAGCTCTTATTTACTAATAAAATCTCCACAATCTTTAGCTTTACAAAGCTGAATTTAAGTGCTAACATACACTCGTACCTTTAATTTACTAATTAAAACTTGTTTTTAGAAGTTATTAAAAAACTCATTAACTGTTTATAGCTGATCTGATAAATTTATTTTATTTTGATTAATTATCCATGCCTTCTTTAATTTTTAACTTAAAATTAGCCAAAAAAATTAATAGCACCCTATTGTTTTCAAGATAGGCTCTCTTATTGAAAAATATTTATAATTTTTCAAAATTTAATTTCAAAATTTAACAATATCATTGACCATCTTAATTTCTAAAAACAGTCCTTTGTTGTATGGAATATCTGAATTATGTTTTGTACCTTGTTTTAGCAATTGGTGGTTTTTTTATTGGCTATATTTTCTATAAAAAATCAGCAGGTTCTAAAATAAACAATGCCTCTGAAAAAGCTAATAGACTCTTGAGCGAAGCCCGTCTGAAAGAAAAAGAGTTGCTGTTGAAAGCTCAAGATAAGGCTTTAAAAATTATTGAAGAGTCCAAAAAAGAGGAAGCCAGTCGTCGCCTAGAAATAAATAGTTTGCAAAAAAGATTAGAAGAGCGAGAAAATTCTTTCTCACAAAAACTATTAGATCTTCAAGAAAAACAACAAAAACTTTATGATAAAGTAACGGAAGTTCAAGAAATTAAAGAAAAAATTAAAGAAATTAAAGAAGAACAAGAAATAAAATTAGAAAAACTATCTAATTTAAGCCGAGAAGATGCTAAAAATCTGATCTTAAAAGATGTTGAGGAAAAAAACAGCGAAGATTTAATGGTGAGAGTTAATAAGTTAGAAAATAATTCGGAAGATACCATTGATGAAAAAGCTCGTGATTTATTAGCCTTAGCGATGCAACGGATGGTTTCATCCTATACAGTGGAATTGACAACAACGACAATTGACCTACCTAATGATGAAATGAAAGGAAGAATTATTGGTCGCGAAGGACGAAATATTAAAGCGATTGAAAAAATGACGGGTGTAGAAATTATTGTCGATGACACTCCTAACGCCATTACCGTTTCAGGATTTTCTTTAATTCGTCGACATATTGCTAAAAAAGTTTTAGATTATTTAATAAAAGATGGGCGTATCCACCCCACTAAGATTGAAGAGGCAGTAGAAAATGCTAAAAAAGATATTTCTATTGATATTAAAAAAGCTGGCGAAGAAGCTTTGTATGAAGTTGGGGTAACTGGTTTTGACCCTAAATTAGTACAGATATTAGGACGTTTAAAATATCGAACAAGTTACGGCCAAAACGCTTTGCGACATTCAGTAGAAGTCGCTCACTTAGCAGGGATGCTTGCCGAAGAACTCGGAGCCGATGTCACTTTAGCTAAAAAGGGTGGTTTATTACATGATATTGGTAAAGCCGTTGATCATGAAGTTCAAGGAAATCATACTGAAATTGGTCGTGATATTGCTAAAAAATTTGGTCTGTCGCCAGAACTTATTGCTCCTATTGAAACCCATCACGACGATCACCCGATTACTTTAATTTCAGTTATTGTTAAAGTGGCGGATGCTATTTCTTCTGCTCGTCCAGGAGCTCGTAGTGATAACTACGAAAATTATGTTCACCGTTTAGAAGAGTTGGAAAGAATTGCCTTGACCTTTGAAGGAATCGAAAAAGTCTATGCTATTCAAGCCGGAAGAGAGGTGCGGGTCTTTGTCCAATCCGAAGAAATTAATGATTTCCAAACTCATAATCTAGCACGAGATATTGCAAAAAAGATAGAAAATGAGTTAAAATACCCAGGAGAGATTAAAATTAATGTTATTCGAGAACTGCGCGTTACAGAGTATGCCCGTTAGGTTATTTATTATTTAAAATAATTATTTTTATTAATTTATAAGCGATAATTATATGAATAAAGCACAACTTATCGACAAGATTTATCATCAAGTCGAGGGCTTGAATAAAAAACAAGCTGAAAAAATGTTAGAGGTTTTAACAAATACAATTATTGAAGAATTAAAGGCTGACCGTCAGGTAAGTATTGCTGGTTTTGGCACTTTCTTATCTCGAGTTCGTTATGCTCGAGGTGGTGTTAATCCCCAACGACCTAGTGAACGTATCACGATTCCCGCTGTCAAAGTTGCTAAATTTAAAACTGGTTATCATCTTAAACAAGTTTTAAAAGGTAAAAGATAAAAACTGTTTTTAGTAAAATTAATAAATTCTGATTAACAGCAGAGGTTTTATTATTCGCGCCCGTAGCTCAACTGGATAGAGTACTTGGCTTCGGACCAAGGGGTTGCAGGTTCAAATCCTGCCGGGCGCACTTTTTTTCAAATAGGCTGGGTAGCTCAGTTGGTTAGAGCGTAGCACTCATAACGCTAAGGTCGCGGGTTCGATCCCCGCCCCCGCCACAGAACAATATAAATGAGCGCCTATAGCTCAGTTGGTAGAGCAGTTGCCTCTTAAGCAAATGGTCGCAGGTTCGAATCCTGCTGGGCGCACCTAAGAGTATTAACAGATTAAAGATTATGAAAAATTATTCTGACTACAATGGTTTTGACTATCGTCAATTATTCTGGGGTAACCATCAAAGAGACTATGAAGATTTCGCTGATAAAAATGCGATTAAAAATTTAATAACTCCTGCGACTTGGTTTTTAGATCTTGGTGGTGGTTTTGGACGCTTAATACCCAGCTATCAGAAAGAAATGAAAAATATCATTTTGATGGATGGTTCAATTGAATTATTACGTGAAGCCGAACAAGAATATCAGAATCTTTCCAATGTTCATTTTGTTTGTGCCGAATCCACTCATCTGCCCTTTCGTGACCAAGCTATTGATTCAACCTTAATTTTCCGAGTTTTGCATTGTCTTGATGAAGAAAATCTCTTACAAACTCTTCAAGAATTAGAGCGAGTAATAAGTTCGACAGTCTACTTAGAATTTGCCAATAAGAGAAATCTGGTACGTATCGGACGTTATTTTTTTGGTAATCGAGAAACAAATATTTTCAGCCGAAAACCCGAGCAGGTTAATGGTTCTTTTTTTAATTTTACTTTCCCATATTTAAAAAAGGTAATTAAAGAAAATACTTCTTTTGAAATAAAAAAAATAACCCGACTATCCTTTTTCCGTCATCGTTGGTTTAAGAAGACCATCCCTTTACCAATTCTAAAAGCTTTAGAAACTAATTTTCAAAATCATTGGTTCTGGAATACCACTCCTAGTATTATCTTAAAATTAAGTAAAAAGAATTCTTCTCATCAACAAGCAAAGGATAAAAAATTCTTGGATTTAATCGCTTGCCCACTCTGCCATCATCATCTTCAGATAGATCAGTCCACAATTACTTGCTCACATTGTCATCAGTTATTTTTTCGAGAAAATAAAATTCTAAATTTTCAATCTAAATAATTAATAATTTAAAAATTGAAACCATGTTAAATCTTATTATTTTTGGTCCTCCGGGAGCAGGCAAGGGCACGCAAGCAAGGTTAATTGCTAAAGAATACAAATTAATTCATCTCTCTAGCGGAGCGATTCTGCGACAAGAAGCAGAAAAAAATGATAAAATTGGCAAACAAATCAAAAGATATCAATCTACTGGAAAATTAGTGCCTAATAAATTAACCATTAAAATAGTAGAAGATGTTATTTTAACAAAATTCAATAAATCAGGGTTTATTTTAGATGGCTATCCGCGTAATTTAGCACAAGCGAAAGCCTTGGACAATCTTTTTGAGAAACAAAAAAAAACCATTGATTTGGTCTTAAATATTAAACTCAGCGAAAAAGAAGCCGTGCGTAGAATAATGCTTCGAGCGAAAACATCGGGACGCTCCGATGATAACCTAAAAATAATTGAAAATCGTTTCCAAATTTATCATACAAAAACTAGTCCGCTCTTAAAATACTATCGCTTACAAAGAAAAGTAATAAATATTGACGATCGGCCAGGAATTGAAATTGTTTTTAAAGAAATAAAAGAAGCAATCAAAAAATTGCTTTAAAAAACTATCTATAAAAATATCTACTTTAAAATAGCACTTATTATTTATTAAGTGCTATTTTATAATCGTTCCTTTAAATTTTTCTTGATACAAGCAATGCCGAAGATTCTCTAATTTCTCACCATTCAGGACAATCACTTCTAGCTGATGATGAGCGGCAGTGGTAGAAGCAATTGGATCAAAAGGCACATTAAGACCAGGTTGCCACTTAGTACCAACCAATCGACGAAAATCTAACCAAGAAATTGATTTAAGTTTTTTAGCAGTTGAGAATTTACGAGGATCACAATCATAAACATAATCAATATTAGAGAGATTAATAACCGTTTGAACTTTATTCTGAATAGCAATTAAAACAGCGACATAATCTGTTGACCAACCTGGTTTAAAGCCACCAGCTAAAATAATCGCTTTATTAGTTTTTAACAATTTATGAGGATTAGTGACAATTGTTTGATAAGCTTGAGATCCGAAAATAACTTTTAGCAACTCTGCATTGAGACGGGTGGCTCGAATGCCCACTAAATCTCGATCGTGATTATTAACGGCCACAGTAGCTAAAGCAGCGGTAATATATTGGCGAGCAGTTATCCCGCCGCCCACTACTAAATAAAATTTATAACCGAGTTTAACCTGTTCTAAAATAAACTGACGAAATTTCTTTAAAAATCGTAAATTTATTCCTTCTTTAGTGACAATCAAAGAACCACCGACAGACAATACCAAGACTTTAGACATAAATTAAATAACTTAATTATTCATCTTCTTGGTCTTTTTTGTTTTTAATTTCTGTTAAAATCTTCTTCCGAATTTCAGTTAACAATTTTTTATCATTTTTAATAGTTTTTTTAGCTGTTTCACGTCCAATCCCTAATTTCAAATCAGCCAAAGAATAGGTATTACCATTTTTCTTAATCACGTTATTTTCAACTCCTAAATCTAATAAATCTCCAGAAATAGAAATCCCTTCATTATACATAATATCAAATTCACAAGTTCGAAAAGGAGCGGCTACCTTATTCTTAACAATTTTTGCTCGCACTCGGTTACCTAGAATTCGATCTCCCTGTTTAATTTGTGCCGCCCGACGAACCTCAATTCGCATTGAACAATAGAACTTTAAAGCATTGCCACCAGTAGTTGTTTCTGGACTACCAAAGAAAACGCCAATCTTATTACGAATTTGATTGATAAAAATAACAATTGTTTTAGTTTTGGCGATAATCGCCGTTAATTTACGCAAAGCCTGGCTCATCAAACGCGCTTGTAATCCCATTTGTTGATCACCCATCTCGCCCTCAATTTCTCTCTGAGGAACTAAAGCTGCTACGCTATCAACGACAATAACATCAACAGCATTAGAACGAACTAAGGTTTCCACGATTTCTAAGGCTTGTTCACCACTATCTGGTTGAGAGAGAAGCATTTCCTTAATATTAACACCAATTTTAACGGCATATTCTGGATCTAAAGCATGTTCAGCATCAACGAAAGCAGCAATTCCACCAGCCCGCTGAACCTCAGCAACAATGTGTTGCGCTAAAGTTGTTTTTCCAGATGATTCTGGACCAAAAATTTCAATAACTCTTCCACGGGGAATACCACCAATTCCGGTTGCTAAATCTAAAGATAAGCAGCCTGTGGAAACGACAGCAACATTGGTTTTGGGAACATCACCAAATTTCATTATAGCTCCTTCACCAAAACGAGTTTTAATTTGCGCAATAGCATTAGCTGCTGCTTCTGCACGCTTCACCTTATCTGTTTCTTGTTCAGAAATTATTTTTTTTTCTTTTTGCTGTTTCATAAATTTATATCTTAACTCTTATTAATATTTTTATTATAGCATAAGTCTCTCTAAGAAACTGCTAAATATTTATAAACTTTCAATAAATTAAAATTAAAGAATTTTGGAAAAATCCTCCGAGCTGAAAGCTAATAAAAATAGCTTATTATCAGAAAATTCTTTTCTAGGACCCTAAAAATTTAAAGGGGAGAAGCAATTTATATTCGCTTCCTTTTTCGGGTCGAAAAATTATTTCCGCTCCATTATTTAATTTTTGCCAGTTAAAAATCTTTTGATTATTGGTCTGAGAAGATTGTGGGGAATTATTCTGATCGCTTTCTGTCCAAGCTTTTTTAATTTTCTCCATAGTTTTTGACATCCAAGTAGTGGAATTCTGAAAATGTTTCTTACTCTCTAAGTTTTGTGAGTGATTAGAATTAGTGGGTGATGAAACATTTTTTTGTGGAGTATTGATTTCTGTTGCTCCTTGCAAAAAACCTAAAGTGCTATTAAAAACCAAACGGGTTGTTCGCCAAAAGATATTATGATCTAATTTATTTTGTTGAGCTTTGTCGCCACTATAGAGCACCGTCGCAAGCACAGTTAAGCCTAAAAGGATAATAATTGCTAATAAACTAAGAACCGAATTATGAGATTGAGACATAAATTTATAATAAATTTTCAGCTATTTTTAATTCTTCTTGGCTATTAATCCCAATAGCCTCCTCCGGTGTAATATTAATAGTCTGTACTGATTTTTTTTGTAAAAAAGCAACCTTAACTAAATCAGTTAAATAATATTCTTGAGCTTGATTTTTCGCCTGCAAATTATTAATATTTTCCAACAACCAAGAACGATTAAAACTCATGAAGCCAGGATTGACTTCAGTAATTAATTTTTGTTCAGCAGTTGCATCTTTAAATTCTACCACCGCTTCTACCTCTTGCTGAGAATTTCTAATAATTCGTCCCCAGTGATAAAAATTTTGATACCAAGTAGAAAAATTTGGTAATTGAGTAGGCATAATTGTTAACGCGGGGGTTTCGGCAACAGCAAATTTTTGAATTGATTTGGCTTGTAAAAAAGGATGATCACCATATAACACCATAACATTATCAATTGCCGAACTGGTCTGACTAAACTGTTCACAAGCACAAGAGACCGCATGTCCTGTCCCTAGCTGCTTCTGCTGTAAAACATATTCTAAATCATATTCCTTTAAAGCCTGGCTAATAATATCATAGTTATCTGGAGAAACAACCACTAAGGGACGAGGATCAACCTGAGAAGATTTAATAGCTTCCATGAGATAGGAAATCATCGGACGATTTTTTAAAGGAACTAATACTTTTGGTAATTCAGAATTCATTCGCGTCCCTTTTCCGGCTGCTAAAACAATAATACGAGTCATAAATTTTAAATTATTTTTTAATAATTAGTTTTTAGATATTAAATTATTCTTAATATAAAACTGATAATTTCATTAATAAACCGAGAAAAGATTAAACTCTTTTATATTTTAACATTTTCTAAACTGGAGAGCAAGAATATAATAACTTATATTTTACTTAATATAAGCCAAAATTTTCTTCTTAATTTCTCTAATTTTTTTTCGAGCCAAATTTTGACTAGAAGCTTCCGAATAAATACGTAAAATAGCTTCAGTGTTTGAGGCTCGTAAATGGACCCAGGAATCTGACCAATCTATTTTTAAACCATCAAGTCGATTAATTTTTTCCTGAGGATAATCTTGCTGAATTTTATTAAATAATTGCTTTAAATTAATTTGTGTTGGTAAAATCATCTTATCTTTCACCATAAAATATTGCGGAAGATCTTGTTTGAGTTGAGACATTGTTCTTTTTGTAGTGGCTAAATAGCTCAAGAACAAAGCAACACCAACTAAGGCATCTCGTCCATAATGAAGTTGAGGATAAATTACCCCGCCATTTCCTTCACCACCAATAACCGCTTTGATATCTTTCATTTTTTGCACAACATGTAATTCACCAACCGCGGATGCTTGATAACTCCCGCCATGACGCTGAGCGATATCGCTCAAAGCTCGAGAAGAAGAAAGATTGGAAACAGTTTTTTTATGATAGGGCTGTGGAATTTTGTTCTTTAAAATATAGTCAGCAACGGCTACTAAAGTATATTCCTCGCCAAACATGTTTCCCTGTTCATCAATAAAAGCTAAGCGATCCACGTCCGGATCAACAACAATGCCAAGATCAGCTTTTTCTTGAAGAACTAATTTTTTAATAGCTGTTAAGTTCTTATCCAGAGGCTCTGGAGAATGAGCAAACTGACCAGTTGCCGAACAATTTAATTTAATAATATTAGTCACCCCGAGAGCTCCTAAAAGTTGAGGGATAACTAGACCACCAACCGAATTGATACCATCCACGACAATCTTAAACTTTTTCTTACGGATTGGTTGTGGCTTAACCAACTTAAGTTTCAAAATCTCTTGAAGATGAAAATCCTGAGCTTTAAGATCTGAGCTATAAATCCCGAGCTTATTTTCTGGCGCAGAATCAAATTGAGAGGCTTCTGCTAATTTTAAAATAGTCTGACCCGCCTGAACTGTTAAAAATTCTCCCTGTTGATTTAAAAATTTCAAAGCATTCCAGCCTTGAGGATTGTGGGAAGCAGTAATAATAATTCCTCCCTGAGCTTGATGCTTAATCACTAACATTTCCACGGTCGGGGTGGTGGCTAAATCTAAATCAATAACACTGATTCCTTGATTTAAAAGGGTTCCGATAACCAATTTCTTAATCATGAGACCTGAAGGACGGGCATCACGCCCAATAACTATTTTAATATTTTTACATTTTAGACAAGATGGCTTAATAAGGGAAGCGTAGGCCGCAGTAAATTTTACAATATCTAACAAACTTAAATTTGTTCCTTCCTGCCCGCCAACTGTCCCCCGAATGCCAGAGATAGATTTTATTAAAGGCATAAATTTTAAAAATAATTAATACTTAAAGCTCTAACTCTATTATAACATGTTAATTGCTAATTTCCTTAATAACTTTTATTACTAAAAATTAAAATTTTTCCCAACAAAAAAACACCATTGTTCTGGCGGCGACCTACTTTCCCAGGGCTCAGGCCCAAGTATCATCGGCGCTGGAGGACTTAACTTCTGAGTTCGGAATGGAATCAGGTGTGACCCCTCCGCTCAAAACCACCAGAACAATGGTGTCTTTCGGATTCATTATTTAACAATAAAAAAGAAGAATTATAAATAATGAAAATAATAATTTTATTTTAGAGAAAGTATCAAAAAAATAAAGAATGTTTAAAAATAAAAGTGTGGGAAAATCAAATGACTTATTAGTACCGCTCCGCTCAATCCATTACTGGACTTACACGTACGGCCTATCAAGGTTATATTCTCTAACCAGTCTATGAAACCTAATCTCAGAGACAGCTTCGCGCTTATATGCTTTCAGCGCTTATCTAAACCGAAGGTAGCTACCCTGCAGTGCTCTTGGGAGAACAGCAGGTACACTAGAGCTTCGTCCTTCCCGGTCCTCTCGTACTAAGGAAGGGCCTCTTCAAGTTTCCACGACCACAGTGGATAGGAGACCGACCTGTCTTACGCATATTAATCACTTATTACTAAGTGTATGGACTATACCTTCACCCTGCAGACAACAGGGGGTTGACGTGTTAGCGTTCTAACGAACACTCTATCCTTATTTTGGATAAGTCTCTAAGGGGTTAAATTATGTTTAATTCGTTTTTTAGAATAATTAAGTGTTCTAAATTTCTCAATTAATTCTGCTAATTCAATAAAATTTTGTCTGTCCTTCATCTTTTTCTTGCGATCAAGAATCTGGAGCATTAAATTAGCCTGGGTTTGTTTAAGAATTAAATATTTTTTAATTTGCTGTAAAAAATCTTTAATATCTGCTTGACGATTTAAGGTATATTCTAAAATACCATCTTTTCTCTCGCGCCAAACACCACCACCAATCAAAGCGATTAATTTTCTAAATTTGTCTTCCTCTTTTTTAGCCTGGAAGAAAACAACAAATGGAGCAATCTGGTAATTAAATCTATAATCTGTATTAGGTTTTAATCGGACATAAATACTTCCATCTCCATCTAAAAACCCTGCTAAATACGCTCTTTGATTTGTGGTTAAACGATTAATCATAATAAACTTCCCTCGGTATTATCCTAACATATAACGAATCATTCCGAAATATACTAGGGTTTCACCGATATGAGTCAACTTCTCATTTAACATTACTGCTAAACGCCGCCGTAAATAAATTTGATGTCATCACCGGATTCAGAGTGTTTAAAAGCCAAAATTTTAGCTTCTAAACGGTCTGAACCCAGCTCGCGTGCCGCTTTAATGGGCGAACAGCCCAACCCTTGGGAGCTTCTTCACCCCCAGGATGCGACGAGCCGACATCGAGGTGCCGAACCAGGTCGTCGATATGGACTCTTGGACCTGACTAGCCTGTTATCCCCGGAGTAGCTTTTATCCGATGAGCTTCCACCATCCTATATTGAATGGTCGGATCACTAAGTTCCGCTTTCGCGACTGCTTGACTTGTAGGTCTCGCAGTAAAGCCAGCTTGTGCCTTTACACTATCTCTCGGGTTTCCATTCCGAGATAGCTGACCTTTGTAAACGCCTCCGTTACTTTTTGGGAGGCATCCGCCCCAGACAAACTACCCGCCAGACACTGTCCCCCGCTATTGCGAGGTGAGAATTAAAAACAGACAAGGGTGGTATCTCACTGGCGCCCGAAGGCTCCCACCTATTCTGAACATGTGTGACTCTAATTCAATATCAAGTTGTAGTAAAGCTTCACGGGGTCTTTTCGTCCAACTGTGGTTAACGAGCATCTTTACTCGTATTGCAATTTCGCCGAGTACTTCGTTGAGACAGTGCCCAAGTGGTTAAGCCATTCGTGCAGGTCGGAACTTACCCGACAAGGAATTTCGCTACCTTAGGACGATTATAGTTATCGCCGGCGTTCATCCGCGCTTGAATTCAAAGCTTTGCACCGAAGTGCTAACCTCTCCTCTTAACGTTCGGACACTGGCCAGGCATCACCCTCTATACATCCTCTTACGAGTTAGCAGAGAGCTATGTTTTTGGTAAACAGTCCCTTGGGCTCTTTAGCTGCGGCCCTCTTGCGAGGGCAGGCCTTATCTCTAAATTACGGCCGCTGTTTTGCCGAGTTCCTTAACGAAGTTTCTCTCGTACATCTGAGGCTTCTCGCCTCACCTACCTGTGTTGGTTTGCGGTACGATTACTATTGTCTTAGCCCTAGAGGTTTTTCTAGTCAGCTCATCCACTTAAATTGATTTCACCTTGCGGCTTCGTCTTTTCACAATCCTTGGGAATCATTGGCCCGGATTTACCTAGACCATTCCTCAAAATTGCAAACGCACATACCATAGCACGCTTAAACTTTAAAGCTGCGTCCCCCCATCGGAAAACAACAGTAGTGACGGAATATTAACCGTCTTATCCATCGGCTGGCACCCGCACTACACGGGTTGCGCCTTAGGATCGACTAACCCTGGGTCGATTTTCGTTGCCCAGGAAACCTTAGGTTTTCGATGGGCGGGGTTTTAACCCGCCTTCTTGCTACTCATGCCAACATTCTCCCTTCTCTCCGCTCCACCACGCCTCACAACGTGACTTCAACGCTGAAGAGAATGCTCCTCTACCACTCCCTAAAATAAATTAGGAAGTTCACATCTTCGGTACTATGCTTAAGCCCCGGTAAATTTTCGGCGCGAAACAACTTGATTAGTGAGCTATTACGCTATCTTTAAAGGATGGCTGCTTCTAAGCCAACCTCCTAACTGTCGTAGTCACAACACCACCTTTCACACTTAGCATAAATTTAGGGACCTTAGATTGTGATCTGGGCTGTTTCCCTTTCGACTGATGGACCTTAGCGCCCATAGTCTGACTGCCGGACTATACCCCCAAGTATTCGGAGTTTGATTGAAGACGGTATCTTACGACCCGCCCTCATCCAGTGCTCTACCCCCTGAGGTCAACATCCGACGCTAGCCCTAAAGCTATTTCGAGGAGAACCAGCTATTGCCGAGTTCGATTACAATTTCTGCGCTAACCACAAGTCATCCCATAGTGTTGCACGGCTATTGGGTTCGGTCCTCCATTCGTCTTTCGACGAACTTCAACCTGCTCATGGTTAGATCACCCGGCTTCGGGTCTTGTCCAGGCGACGTGTACTTCACTTTTAACGCACTAATCAAATACTAATGCGTAAAAGTGAAGCACAATACGGGCTATTAACCCTCGCTTTCACTATGCATACTCTCCAGAGGAGATTATGCCAGCCACCTAGAACAAACTCGTTGGCTCATTCTTCAATAGGCACGCCGTCACTCCTGTAAACAGAAGCTCCGACTCTTTGTAAGTATATGGTTTCAGGTACTATTTCACCTCCCTCAACGGGATGCTTTTCACCTTTCCCTCACGGTACTTGTTCACTATCGATCATAAGAAGTATTTAGTCTTAGGTCATAGTCGACCTGGCTTCAGACGGGGTTTCACGAGTCCCGCCCTACTTAAGAACACTAAAACGAAGAGTTATTTCTTTTCGCTTACCGGGCTATCACCGTCTCTGGCCAAGCTTTCCAGCTTGTTCAACTAAGAAATATCTTTTTTGACTTCGCCCCGTTGATCTGGCAACAGGCCTTAGGTCTTGCAACCCCAAAAAAACATATGGTTCCAGAACCTTCTGAAATAAACTTGGCGAACCAAGTTTGTTCCTCAGTTATTTTGGTTTAGACTTCTCCCCTTTCGCTCGCCACTACTTAGGGAATGATTATTATTCTCTTTTCCTCCAGCTACTAAGATGTTTCAGTTCGCCGGGTCTTCCAGCCCACCTTAAAGGTTGGGCTTCCTCTATCTTCCATAGAGGGGGTTTCCCCATTCGGAAATCTGCGGGTCAAAGGTTGCTTGCCACCTGACCGCAGCTTATCGCAGGCTGCTACGTCCTTCATCGTCTTCTTATGTCAAGGCATCCACCATACACTCTTAACGTGATTTTCCCACGCTTTTATTTTTAAAGCTACAAAAAGCGTGCTTTTTAATGTTTCAATACAGCTCCTTAAATCTTGACGAAAAAAAAAGATATTAAGGAATAAAACATTAGATTCTTTACTTATATTTTTGATGTCTTTACTCTAATTAGATTGTTAAAGGACGAGGGCGCAAAAAAACCGCTGTGAGGCGGTTCTAAGTAATCGCAAAATAGCCAATTATTAGAATCGCTTATGGAGTCGGAAACTTAAATGTTTTTTCATATATTTCTGGCTTTTGCAGCCCTGTTAAAACTGTTAACAATTATAAACTTTAAGAAAAATAATGTCAAGGGGGGATAAGGTGTGGAGAAAAATGCGAATTATTAACTTTTAAAATTCTAATATTAATTAATAAAAAATGGGGAAAGATAAAAAAAATAAGCCAGATTGGCTTAAATAAAAAATAATTTTTTTAGCTACTTTAGCTATTTAAAATATTAATATTTTCAATATTTCTTTCAGCAACCTCCCGACTAATTTCTCCCGCTTGATATAATTCTTTAAGATGTTTATCCATGGTAATCATCCCCTGTGATGATCCAGTTTCAATTATACTTTCAATTTGTTCTAGTTTCCCTTCACGAATGAGATTGGCCACCGCTTTATTATTAATTAAAATTTCCCGAGTGGCAATTCTTCCTCCTTGTTGACGAGGTAATAGACGTTGAGAAATAACGGCACTTAAGACGTTAGATAATTGTGACTTAATTTGATTTTGTTGATAAGGCGGAAAACTATCGATAATTCGATCAATCGTTTGCGCCGCACTATAAGTGTGCAAAGTGGCTAAAACCAAATGGCCAGTTTCTGCTAAAGTAACTGCGGCTGAAATAGTTTCTAAATCACGCATCTCTCCCAACATAATAATATTCGGATCCTGTCGTAAAACATGTTTTAAACCACTATTAAAAGTAAGCATGTCCGTTCCGAGTTGACGCTGAGAAATAATACTTTTCTCAGGAGAAAAAATATATTCAATAGGATCTTCTAGGGTGACAATATTATAACTATAGTGGCTATTCAGATGATTAATCATTGCTGCTAAACTTGTGGATTTCCCACAGCCAGTCGGTCCAGTAACAAGAATAAAACCTTGAGTTAACTTTAATAGTTCTTCAACAATAGGTGGCATACCAATCTCTTCTAGGGTTTGCTTCTGGTCGGAAATTATTCGTGCCACAATGCTAATATTATTTTTTTCATAAGCAAAATTAAGACGGTAACGATAAGTGTCTATTTGATAACCAAGATCTAAATCACGTTCTTCTAAAAATCGTGTTTTTTGTTTTTCCGTTAATAAACGATCAATAAAAATTTCCAAATTGGTATTAGTCAAAGCGGCAAACTTTTCATGACTAACAACTTGATTTAAATCTACCAACTCGCCATCAATTCGTAAGATGGGAGGTTGGCCAGATAAGAGATGAATATCCGAAGCTTGATTATCGGCGGCTAATTTTAAAAGATTGTTAATATCCATAAATTTAATTATTTATTTACCAAGACATTTTTTTAATTCCTTGAGCAGCGGCCGCTACTTGAGCTTCTTGTTTAGAAGAGCCTTCGCCAGTAGTAATTAATTCTTCATCTAAGTACAGTCCAACGGTAAAAATTTTGGCATGATCTGGACCACGTTCATCTAAAATTTGGTAGTGGGGCGTAATCCCCCGCACTTCCTGAGCTTTCTCTTGAAAATGAGATTTAGGATCAAGATAAGATTGACTACGTAAAATATCATCAAGCTTAGACACAACATGTTTTAAAATAAACTTTTTCACTGGGCCGATACCCTGATCAAGATACATGGCACCAATAATCGCTTCTACTGAATCCGCTAAAATAAATTGCCGTGATTTTTTATTTTTATCACGAGCCTCTCCTTTTGATAAATATAAACAACTTTCAACTTCTAGTTCTCGGGCAACTTCATAAAGCATCTTAGAATTGACTAGCGAAGCTCGCCAATTAGTCATGTCACCTTCTGGAGTATCAGGAAAACTTAAATATAAGAATTCAGTAACAATAATCTCTAACACGGCATCACCAAGAAATTCTAAGCGTTCATTATGACCAAGCTTGAACTCGGGATGTTCATTAAGATAAGAACGATGAACTAAGGCTTGTTTTAAAAGCTGTTCATTTTTAAACTTAATATCTAAGCGTTGTTGTAATTTTGTTAAAGCTTTATTGTCCATATTATGAACTACAACATCACTAAGGTGATGTTAAATTATTTATTATTTTCTTTAGCAACTTTTTCTACTGCAGGAGAAGTAGTTTTTGGCTTAGTGTTTTTTGATTCCGTTTCATCAGCCTGATTTTGGGTAGTTTTGATCTCTTTTTTATTATCGCGAACTTTAATTTCTGGTTGATCATTATATAAGGCCCCAAGAACACCGTTAACAAATTTGCCCGAAGCATCGCCACCAAAAGCTTTAGCAACTTCAATCGCTTCATTGATAGCGACCCGGGGAGGAATATCTGTTTTTAACAATTCATAAATACCAAGGCGTAAAATATTACGATCAATAGTATTAATTTGGTCTAAAGGCCATTCGGTGGCATATTGAACAATATAACGATCAATAATTTTCAAATTATCATGAACACCTTTAACTAATTTTTCGACAAAACCACCATCATCAAAATTAGGAGCAAAATTAGCAAAATTATTCACAATTAAAGCTTGCAGATCTTCGGTTTTTTGACCATTAAAATCCCAAGCAAACAGGGTTTGTAGCGCAATAGTCCGAGCTAGATGACGATTGGACATAATTTATTTTACTTATTTTTCTTTGATGTGGATTTCAATTTAACCTTAATAACTTCCTTCCCTTGGTAGTGTCCACAAACAGCACAAACGGTATGTGGTTTTAAGGCTTGACCACACTTCGGACATTTATTTAAAACAACTTTTTTAAGAGCCAAATGTGAACGACCCTGATGAGTAGAGCTGTGAGTTTTCTGTTTTTTAGGATTAGCCATATAAGTCTGAGCAATGAAGTTCTAAAAATTATTAAAATTTCTTAACACTATTGACGTTGAACTCTTAATAAATTCTAAAGCTTCTTTTTATAATTTATAATTTTAGTATAACTTAAAGTGAACTTTAGTCAAACTCTCGTTCTCAAAAAATTATTTTGTAGGTTTGGGCCCAACGATACTTTCAAATTCAGTTTTTTCAATAGTTTCTTGCTTCAAGAGAACGGCTACAATTTTTTCCAAAGCTTCTCGATGATCAGTAATAATTAAATTAGCCTTATCTTTAGCTTGTTGAATAAAGTTAAAAATTTCTTCATCAATCTTTTCGGCAATCTTTTCACTATAATTTCGTTGTTCATGGATTTCTCGACCCAAGAAAATCATCTCTTCTTTTTCACCATAAGTCCTGGGACCAAGGTGATCACTCATTCCATAATCAGTGACTAAACTACGAGCTAAAGCTGTCGCTCGTCGTAAATCAGAAGTTGCTCCAGTGGTGACTTCTCCAAAAATAACTTTTTCTACTAGATGCCCGCCTAATAAAACAGCAATCTCAGAAATAAACTCTGATTTAGTATGCATGTGATGATCTTCAGACGGAACTTTTAAAGTATAACCACCAGCGGCTCCTCGAGAAATAATCGAAATCTTATGAACGGGGTCAACACTTGGTGAAAAGTGAGCCACGAGAGCGTGCCCTGCTTCATGATAGGCGGTAATCTTTTTTTCTTGATTAGTAATTACCCGACTTTTACGTTCTGGTCCAATCATCACTTTCTCAATAGCTTCGAATAAATCAGGATTAATAATTTCATGGCGATCACTACGTGCTGCTAAAATAGCAGCTTCATTAAGAATATTAGCCAAATCAGCTCCGGAAAAACCAGAGGTTCTTTCAGCAACAATTTTTAAATTAACTTCTTTGGCAAGTGGTTTATGACGACTATGAACTTTTAAAATTGCTTCCCGATCTTTCAGATCTGGTAAATCAATAGTAACCCGACGATCAAAACGTCCAGGACGTAATAATGCTGGATCTAAAACATCGGGGCGATTAGTAGCGGCAATAACAATAATGTTTTCTGTTGGTTCAAATCCGTCCATTTCTACTAAAATTTGATTAAGAGTTTGTTCACGTTCATCGTGTGAACCGCCCAGACCAGCTCCTCGTCGACGTCCGACAGCATCAATCTCGTCAATAAATAAAATACAAGGAGCACTTTTCTTCGCTTTTTGGAAAAGAGAACGCACTCGACTGGCGCCGACGCCTACAAACATTTCCACAAATTCAGAACCCGACATATGGAAAAATGGTACCTGAGCTTCCCCGGCTACTGACCGAGCTAATAAAGTTTTCCCAGTCCCCGGAGCCCCTAATAATAATACACCACGTGGAATACGGGCCCCAAGATTATGAAACTTTTTAGGAAACTTTAAAAACTCAACAATTTCTTGTAATTCTTCTTTGGCTTCTTTTGCTCCAGCAACATCCTTAAAACTAGTTTTATTTTTTTCTTCAGGATTAAAATCTTTAGCAATTGACTGTCCAAAACTCATTGCTTTGGAGTTTGCGCCTTGCAAACCACGCATCATAAAATATAAAAATACTCCAATTAAAAGAAATGGCAAAACAAAAGGAATAACATTACTTAACCAATAATTCCAACCGCTATTATCTTTAACTGAAATTTTTATTTTAGCAATTTTAGTTGGAGAAACTTTAAAGTTATTTAAAAGATCTGAAAGGGAATCAGTGGTTTCCTTTTGGACAATCTCACTTTGACCATTTTTCAGAGTAACGTGAATTTTATTGTCTACAACTACTAGTTGATTTATTTGTTCGGAATTAATTTGATTAATTAAAGCCTCTAAACCAACGGTTTTACTTTTTTTATTTGTTGCTGAAAAGGAACTAAAAACCGCCGCTATCAATAAGAAAATAGTGAAAAACAATAAAACATTTCTAATTAATTTTTTCATGCAATTAAATAACAATTAAACTCTAAGAAAACATCTTTATTATAAAACAGAATAAAGGTCTTAGCAATTATCAAAATTCAATAACTGACGATTCTAAACCAAGTTAATTAAAGATTCGGGAAAAAATTCCTAAAACAAGCGCTCGGGGAATAATATTGAAAGTTTATTTTTTTGAAGTAGTTTTAACTTTATCTGAAGTTTTAGTATCTTGCGAACTCTGTTGATCACCTTTTTCACTCACAACCGTCTTTTCGGCGGTAGTACTTTTAGTTTCAGCGACTTTTGATATTTTTGAAGTTTTAGATTTTTTTTCTTCCGAAGAAGTCTTGATTTCCTTAGTTTCTGTAATTGGAGGTTCCGCCTTTTTACTTTTTTTAGCTGACGACTTAACCTTAACTTTTGAGGAATCAGTTTCGGGAAGATCTTTTTTCTTGGCAGAGACTTTGGCGGTTGAAAGTTTCAATCCTAAACGGTGTTCACTCGGTGAAATACTGACAATCTCAAAATTATGTAATTCACCAACTTGGAATAAATCAATAATCTTATCTTTAACCCCCAAATTTAATTGACTAATATGAGCTAAGCCATGAATTTCTTCATCTAATTTAACAAACAAACCAAAGGGATTGATTTTTAAAATCTGACCATTAATTATTTGCCCAATATGGTATTTAGCGCTAGCTTCCATCCAAGGATCTTTTAATAATTTCTTAGCACTCAAGAATACTTTAGCGCCATCAATAGAAATAATTACGGCTTTAATTACATCATTTACTTGATACATATCGCTCGGAGAATCAATCCTTTGCCAAGCTAATTCAGAAATATGAATCAAACCTTCGATATTTTCTCCAAAAGAAACAAAAACACCAAAATTGGTAATTGCTGTAATATGCCCCTCAACTTCCATGCCGGTCTGATATTTATCAAGAGCAGGCTTTTGTTTTTTACTCCAAACATCTTTTTCACTAAAAATTATTTTGTTATCTTCTTCATTTAAAGTAATAACAGCAACTTCAAATTCCTGGCCAACAAAAGATTTTAATTTTTCTAAAATTTTGCTTTTATCACCCCCAGAAATTCGGGGATAGTTTTCTGGCGCCAATTGCGAAACTGGTAAAAAACCATCAATTTGGCAATAACGACTCAATAAACCACCCTTATTAGCATCAACAATTTTAACTTTAATAGTTGTTTTATCTTTAAAGGCCTGTTGTAATTCATCCCAAGCTTTTTCCTGACCGACCAAACGAAAAGATAATTCTAATTCACCTTTTTCATTATCAGCGTCAATCACTGCTGCTTCAATTTCATCGCCTGGTTTCAAGCTAGAAAATTCTTCAACTTCATTATAAAGTTCTGGACCACGGATAATACCCATTAAAACTCCAGCAACATCCAATTTAACTTCCGATTTAGAGGCGGCAACCACCGTCCCTTTCACAATATCACCAACCTGGGGAATTTTAATATCGTCCTTGTTTAATAATTTTTCAAACTCACTAGTTTCTTCAGTTTTTTTATCTTCCATATATTTAAGTTTTTTATTGCGTACAATAAAAAAAAGTTCTTTAACTTGATTAAACATCAAGCCCTGCGACCACCTCTAGTCTATTTTAGTAGACTATCTAATCCGCAAGTTTTATTAAAGGTGTTATTAATTTATAACAATTATAGTATAAATAAAAAAATCAGAACTGTCAAACTAAGAATTATATGTTATACTAATGATAAGATAAAAAATAATTACTAGATTTATGACAAAAATCATCAAAAATTTATTAGGTTTAGCCTTAATGATTTCCGTATTAATTTTAGCCTATGCGGGTTTAAAATATGCTAATTTCTACAGCAAAATGATTCAACCTTCTTCTTTCCGCAGCTTTTTAGTAACGAGTAATGCGAAAGTTAATAGTCTCCCAGATATTGCTCAATTTAATTTTCAAGTAATTACTGAAGGGAATAAAAACCTCGTCGCCTTACAAAGCAAAAACACGGAAATAACTAATAAGGTTATTACTTTTTTAAAGGATCAGGGAATATTAAGCAACAATATTAAAACTCAGTCTTATAATCTTCGTCCTCGTTATCAAAACTCTAATTGTCAGATTTCTAATACTCCCAGTCGTTATTTGGATTCTAAAATCAACTTTATTAAACAAACTTGCCCACCACCAAGCATTGTCGGCTATACAGTAACACAGACTATTGCGGTAAAAATCCATAATTTCAATAAAATTGGAAATATTATGAGCGGTCTTAGTAAAAATGGCGCTAATAAAATTAGTTCTCTTTCTTTCAGTATTAATGATTTAAGCAAAGTCCAAACTGAAGCCCGTAACCAAGCTATTGCTAAAGCTAAAATTAAAGCCGAATCTATTGCTCAAGCTAGTGGCTTTAAATTAGGAAGATTAATAACTATTCGTGAGGGGTCTCCTTACCCAATCTACAATTCCTCATTACTCACCGCCAGGTCTGCTGGAGCGACACCTTCTAACCCTAGCCCAATAATCCAACCTGGTTCTCAAGAAATTAATGTTAGCGTCACTCTACAATATGAGATTAAGTAACTAAGAAATTAAAAGTTTTAAAAAAGGGAGGGACTAATTATAGTCCTTCCCTTATCTCTCAAAAACCTAAAAATATTTCTATTTTTGGTTTTTTTTACATTCATTTATATAATTATTCCAAATTTTTTGCGTGAAAGCCATCCTTCTCTCGAAATCATCTCGCAAACTGGTTTCCCAGACACGAAACGATTGCTGCGGATGGTGCTTTTTTAGTTCCAGAACATCCTCCATAGAAATCCGGAATTCCTTAACTATTCTAGCTTGATCAGCGAGCAATTGCTGTTCGGCATGTTCAATTTTCTTGTTTAAAAAATAGTTCAGCTGTGATTGAACATATTTCTTATTGTTCGCCAACCAATTTTGGATTTTTAGGTTGTTTCTCTCCATAAAGAGCTCAAGATACTCTTTGTAGTCGGTGATGAATTTTTTGCTTTGTTTTTTTTCCATTTTCGTTTTTTTTAAAGGTTAATTTTAATTTACTTAGGACTAAAACTATCCCCCCCCCTTGAATGACAGAAAGTGTAAATAGATAGGTTTAATACTAAGCAAATTAATCCCTTATTTTTTAAAGAACCAAATACAGAATGTTTATCTTAATAAATTTAAGCAATTTCGTCAAGTTAATATCTTGGCTTGTAAAGGTGAAATAGAAATGTCCTCCTTGCTAATTTTGCAGTATAAATACTAAATTTATTTAATTAACTAAAATTTCTAGAGTCATAATGAAAAATTCTTAGAGAATGATTATTTTTAAATGATATTTTTTTTATTAGAAACAAAGGTAACCGCCTGTTTAATGTCAGTAGTACCCAAAATCCATTGAGTTATTCGGGAAATTCCAAAACCACAACCAGCATGAGGGATACTGCCCTTTTCCAATTGATTAATATACCAAGCAAAATCTTCTAAAGAACCGCCCATTTTTTCTAAACGTTTGAACATTCGCGAATTCAATAATCTTTTTTTCATTTCTTCTGCTGAATGCACTCTAGCGGCTGAGCCCACAGCCTCGCCCGCTAAAGGAAGAATTAAATCACTGGATAAAACTCGACCAGGATGTTCGGGATCTGGTAACATATTAAAAAATTTTTCTATTTCAATTTCCTGATCATGCTTATACATTGGATCGGGATAATGAGTAATAAATAGGGGTTGCTCACCAAAATATTTAACCAAAATTGTTTCTTGTTTAGAATTAATATCGTCTCCCCAATTTATATCTTCATTTTTACCTTTTAAAATATCAAGGGCCTCGTCATAAGTAACTTTTGGAAAAACTGCTGGACAAGTTGCTAATTGCTTTAAACGCTTGGGGCTGATACCTAAATCTTTATTAACTCCAACTAACGCTAACTGGTGAGCAATGTCGCTAATATAAATTTCTATCTCTTTGAGTAGATCACTAAAATTACCAGCAAATTCTATTTCCATCATATAAAACTCAATTAAATGCCGATCGTCTACTTCATTTTCTGCCCGAAAAGAAGGGCCAGCACAATATACTTTTTTTAAATCTGGCACTAGAGCTTCCAAATAAAGTTGACCAGTCTGGGCTAAATAAGCTTGGTGACCAAACCATTTAGTGTTTCCATCAACACCAACCTCAAATAAAGTATTGACATTTTCACAAGCACCAGTAGCACGAACAATGCGAGGTACTACCACTTCGGTATAACCACGTTTTTCTAAGCTGGCCCGACCCGCCTTTAAAATCTCGGATACGACCAAAGTACATTTGTTGTTTTCCATAATTTATTTAGTTAATAATTAAAAAAAAACCGTCCAAGTGGACGGATTAATAAATATAATTTTTTAAAAAAATAACCTCCTAAATATGAGATTATTCTCCAACATATCTCTTTAAATTTGAAATAATAAAATAATTTATTTAACATGTTACTAATAATAATACTCCATTAACAAATTATGTCAATTAAATTTTTTCTAACTATTAAATTAACTAGTTTTTGTTGTCATGTTTTTAAAAAGTACAAAAACACTTTTACTAATAGTGAATTTAGAATTTATTTAAAAATATAGTAAATTATTTTTTATGACGGTGGACCTGATAGATTTGCTTTGATTTTCTGGTAATTGCTAATAAAGTTAAAACTGCAATATAAGAAGAAACTACAGCTGCTGGTAGATGATAAGACATCTGGAGAGCATAATCAATAACGACTAAAGAAATTATCAAAATAGTCCAAATAATAACAAATATTTCCCCAGGATGTTGCCGATGATGATTGTTATACCAACGCTCAAATTCTTTATCGCTGACATAAACCGTTAAGACTCCGATATAAATCATGGCGACAATATTCAAAAGATTAATCGCTGAATTATTGGTCAAAAAATCATAAATAATAATAAGAAAAAAAACAATCGTCCAAGAGTTTATTAAATAACGCCAAATATTAAACGTGACAGAAGTTTTCTTTTTATTCATAAAAATTAATTTTGAACTACTTTATTTTCTAACAATTTATAAGACAAATCGATATCTAAAGGCAGATTGGCGACAACGATAAATTTGTTCTTATCTTTTTGAGATATTCTAAAATAATAGCGTCCACTTTTGGTAACCGGCAAGCCTTGAACATTCGTGCGATTGCGGAATCTTTTAACACCCGCTTTAATCTGAAGAGTGTTCTGAAACTCATTAAGAACCGTCCCTTGAGGATCAAGTAATTCTCCTTTAATCTCTAAAGAAGTGTCTTGGCTAAAATTCTCAATAGACCAAAAACTAACTATCTGAAAATTAACCGGAATTATCAATTTTTCAGTTTTAGATACTTGTGTTTCATCAATAACTAATTTTAATTCTTCCAAACAACTAAAAATACTAAGAAGATTAGTTTCAAAATCTATTGACGACTTCTCACAAATGATTGACCAAATATGTTTCATATATTTATGTTTAACTTAATAAATTAACAAGTAATGATTGGCAAAAAATCTATAATTAATTCGGCCAAGTTTTAAAATATGGATGGAATAAACGGTAACCATCCTTTTTATTTAATTCCGCTTGAATAAATTCTTGTTGAATTTCAATTTCGAGAGCATTAAGTGCAGTGCGTCCTTGACGAGCTTTTTTGTTAAATCACCAGACCCCCAAATTTCTTTTGTAGATAGGAACTTTAAAGATTTTAGCATACGTTGGTATTTTATATACTAACATGCCCAGCTCTTTATTTTCAATCAACAACCACTGGCCAAAGAATAGTCTCGGAAATATCTGAACAATAAATAGACTACAGAGAAGCTTCTGACGATAATTATATTTTTCCAGAATGTATTTAGAAAAAGATAAATAATGTCGCCGTTCTTTTCCCCGAGCTTTAGTCCAATGCCATTGCTGTTCAATATTTTTATCAAGAAGACGAAGTCCAGAAATAAAGAGTTCATTCTTCTGAAGTTTAGGAAATTGCTTCTTAATATTTCCAAGCACCAAAACATCCCACTGAATAACGACAACACTATCCCATCCTGATAATTGACGACCTTGATTCTGATACCAATCCAAGATAAGCAGATCACCATTTATCCACTTCCAAGAACGTGCTTGTCCAGAAAGCGAACTAAGATAAAATTTATCTAAATATTTATTTAGTTTAGTTCGATATAATTTGGCTTGCTTCTGGTCGCCACCATAAAGACCAAATATTTTAATATGGGGATTATGTTTCTTAATCAATTTCAAGTGATTTAAACAAACCTCTGGTTCTTTATAAAACCAAAATAAAACAGCTAATTTCATTTTTATATTATAACACAAAAACAACTTGCTAGATTGTATAACGCAAAACAATAAAGGGAACAGTCCACTCGCTCCAATAGAGCGCCAACAAAGGAATTACAAAATTCTAAAATAAAATCTTGTTTATTTAAAGAAATTAGCTTTAAGCAACAAATTAAAAATTGTTAAAAAAGAAAAAAAATGGAATTCTTCCGATTTGAGCCACAAAGTAGATAGTAGTCAAAGCTCTTTTAAGATTAGATTATTGAAAGAAGTGGCTCAGTCCATTAAAATAGAGTTGAATTAATTAACTTATCTAATTTTTTGTTATTAAACTTTTTTAAATATCTTTTTACTTTTTCTTTGTCCAACAAACCTAGATTCATCTCTTTTGGGTCAAAATGTCCATATCCATTTAGAGATAGGTATGCTAAATCTAAAAAGGCTTTTTCTGGTTCCGCTATCAAATAATCATCTTTTCTTATATATCCCCAAAAAAGATCACTTTTAATATGTCTATAAACAATGGGGTAATTATGAATGTTAATATCTTTTTTTCTTTTATTCGTTGCTAAAGTAAGGCTAACTGTTTGCTGACTAAGAATATTGTAATAATTAAGAACTGATTCAAAAGACACATAACTAGGACTATAAATATTAACAGCTAAATTCTCCCAAGAAATATTATTAATATTCTTAGTATATAAACCATTAACAAGCTTAATAATTTCTCCAGTTTTTACAGCTCGACTTATGGCGACCTTAAGACTAGCCTTCTCTAAACTACTAATTTTAGACAAATCTTTTAGGGAAAAATATGTTTTAGGAATATTATTTATTTCTTTCAATAACTTGCTCATATAATTGTTTAATTATTGGATAATACTTGGGTGGAAGAAAAACTTGCAATTCATTCTTGAAGGCTCTTTCTTTAAAATTTGGAGTTGCTAAGGGTAAACTAAAATTAACACGAAGAGATTGTGATATATACCAAAGATCAAAAATATCTCTAGCTTTTTTTCTTTGAGCAATAGCATCTTCTTTTAATGTTTTCAAATTTTCAAGGGTTGGAACTAAGAGCAAGGGGCTTAAAATACTAACCGGACTTTTAATTAAATTTAAATTAATATTTAAATTAACTTTTTTAGCTGGTTTATGTATCTCTATCTTCAAAGAAAAAGGGTGCTTCAACTTTTCATCATTTATTTTTAATAAAGCAAAAATTGTCTGTCTTTTGTCTTTTATATCACTTAATTTCCAACCTTGTTGTTCGCTTAAATCCTCAATAAATTCCTTAAATTCAGTAAAACTAACTCTTTTTATTTCAATTAGGTCTATATCTTCTGAAAATCTAGGAGAATCATAGACTAAGCGAAGCGCCGTTCCTCCATAGAAGACAACTTTAGAACTCAAATCATTTTGAGCTAATTCATTTAAAAAAATCATTTCAATTTCTTCACGAATAATTTTATCAATGGAAATTTTTAAATCTCTCTTATATTGTTCTAATTGTTCTAAATTCATAGATGTAGTATAGTTAACATTTATGCTAATTATATTGTATCATTAGATATAAATAATTGCAAGTTCTCCAAAAAACAGCCCCTATTGGGACTGCTTTTCCTGTTATGAGCGGGTAACGGGAATCGAACCCGTCTCTCGACCTTGGCAAGGTCGCATAATAGCCACTATACGATACCCGCGATTATTCTACTTTAAGTGCCGCGGGCGGGAATCGAACCCGCACTGTATTACTACAACTGGATTTTAAGTCCAGCGCGTCTACCAGTTCCGCCACCGCGGCTAATTTTATTATCAATAATTCAAACTTAGTGGAGATGATGGGACTTGAACCCATGTCCAACTGGTTTATCTAAATACATTTACAAAAATAGTTCAATTTAGGGTTTTAACTTTAATCATCAAAACTGAACGAAAAGCAATTAAAGCGATCTCTCTATTATTTCCATGTTTTTCGGAAAGAACAAAAAACATTTATCTTCATCTTTATGACACCAGTAAAACGCTTATGAAGACTTGGCGTTGCTGATGGTTAAGGCTTTATGTATTAAGCCATAACTGGAGCATAGCTCGGAGTTAACCAAGTGAATGCTCGTGCCGTTTTGGCAGTTGTATTTTTTAATCAGTTTAGCGTGATAATTAGCACGTTTTGAATATTTAGCTAAAATCCGGCTGTCGATACCTGACATCCCCTAGCTTCTTTTTGTTAAAGATCGCAAACGACGTTCAACTTCTCGTTTTCTAATACTGTCTCGTTTATCATATTTCTTTTTTCCACGAGCTACGGCAAATTCTAGCTTTAAAAAACTATGCTTAGTATATATTTTGAGAGGGATTAATGTCAAGCCCTCGGTTTTTATTTTACCTAATAAATGTTTAATTTCCGCTTGTTTTAAAAGTAATTTTCGGTCTCGTTTTTGATTATAGTTTGGTAGTAAACCGGCATGTTTGTAGGGAGCAATTTGGCAAGAAATTAAATATAATTCTGTTTTACCATTAATAGTTCGCAAAGAAATGAAGCTTCCTTTCAGACTAGCCCGTCCATCACGGATTGCCTTAACTTCATGTCCATACAAAACTAAACCGGCCTCATATTTTTCTAAGAGTTCATAATCAAAATTAGCTTTTCTGTTTTGGGCTAATTGGGGCATAATTCCACTCTTTTAGCTTAGTAATAACTTTCTCATTAGTTAGAATATTAGCCAAATAATTATGATAGCCAGGCTCCGTAAACATTTTCAAAACATCCTGGTTGCCAGCATACTGTTTTTTTAATTGTTCAGTTTTCTCTTGAATTTCTTTTTCACTCGGAGAAATTTTCTCAATCGTCGCTATTTCACGAATTACTAAAGCAGATTTAACACGTTTAATCGCGTTGGGGGTTAACTCTAAAGTCAATCCTGCCCGATCTTTTTTAAGGTGTTTTAAATAATCTTCAAATTTACCACCTTGCTGAGTAACACTTTGTTCTAATTCGCTAAACATATTCTTCAATTCACCTTCAATTAATATTTCTGGTAAATCTCCAAACTTAGTATCTTGAATTATTTTATCCAAGAGCTTGGCCTCGTTTTTATTAGCGACTTGATGGCTTTTTTCATGTAAAAGGCTTTCTTTTAAATTTTTTTTCAATTCAGTTAAATCTTTAAATTGAAAAACTTTAGCAAAACTATCATCTAACTTGGGAAGAGTTCGTTGATAAACTTCTTTAATTTTAACTTCAAATTCAACAAGTTTTCCTGCTAAATTTTTTTGATGGTGATTGTCGGGATAAGCTAAATTAAATTTCTTTAGTTCTGTTTTTCGAGCGCCGATAATTTTCTTATCAAAGCCGGGGACAAAATAATCTTTACCAACCAACACCGCTAAACCTTGATGTTGACCATCTTCTAAAGGTACTTTATCTAAAAACATTTTAATATCCACAATTACTTTATCACCCATTTGAACAGCTCGATCAATCAGGACTTCTGTCGCTCGTGTTTCCTGTAAACGAGTTAAAGCTTGCTCAACTTCAGAATCAGCTATTTTTGCTTCCTCTTCTTGTAACCCTAAATCTTTATATTTTCCTAAACTAACTGCTGGTAAGAGAGAAATAGTTACTTTATACTCTAAAGGATTATTAGGAGCGAGTTTAGAAATGCTGACCTGTGGTTGGCCAATCGCTTGACGATCCATAGTATTTTTCATGATGGCCTCATCAATGGTTTTACGAATAGCAATATTAGCCGCTTCCTCTAAAATAGTCATCTCACCAATTTTTTGTTTCAAGATATCAAGTGGCACTTTCCCAGGACGAAAACCCTCAATCTTAACCTGCTGAGAAGCTTTCTCAGCTCCCTTAGAAATATAAGGAGTAAATTCTTCAACACTTAATTCAACGGTTAACTCTAACTGCGATTTTTCTAAATCTTTTGTTGTAAACTTCATAGACGATAAGCTATTTACTATTAATAAATTTAATTCAAAATGTTTCCTTACTTAATAATTTTGTTGGCTCTTACTACTTTACATTAACAGGGCAACAATTAGTAAAGCAACAATATTAAGAACTTTAATCATCGGATTAATGGCAGGGCCAGCGGTATCTTTATAAGGATCACCAACAGTATCACCAGTGACCGCCGCTTTATGAGCTTCTGAACCCTTACCTCCAAAATTTCCAGCTTCAATATATTTTTTAGCGTTATCCCAAGCTCCACCACCAGAAGTCATGGAGATTGCGACAAATAAACCAGTGACAATGGAACCAACTAATACGCCAGCTAAGACTTTCAAGCCCAAGCCAGGACCTAATAAATTAAAACCAAAACCAACTAAAATTGGGACCACGACGGGAATTAGAGCTGGAATAATCATTTCTTTAATAGCGGCTTTAGTAACAATATCAACAGTCCGTTTATAATTTGGTTTTTCAGTACCATCCATAATTCCTTTTTTTTCTTTAAATTGTGCTCGAACATCTTCCACCACTGAACCAGCTGTTCGCCCCACCGCTTTCATCGCCAATGCTCCAAATAAATAAGGGAGTAAAGCACCAATAAATAAACCAACTAAAACATAAGGATCATTAATCAAAAATTTAGCATTACCACCAAAACCTTTAATCTTAGAAGTAAAATCCGCAAATAAGACTAAGGCCGCTAAAGCAGCTGAACCAATAGCATAGCCTTTCGTAACTGCTTTAGTAGTATTACCAACAGCATCTAAAGGATCCGTAATATCGCGGATGTCATCACCTAACTCGGCCATTTCAGCAATTCCTCCAGCATTATCAGTAATTGGTCCATAAGCATCAATCGTGACAATAATTCCCGCCATCGATAACATGGACATCGCCGCCACGGCAATTCCATATAATCCCGCCAAAGAATAAGCACCCAGAATTGCTAAAGAAATTGCAATAACTGGTAAAGCGGTTGCTTCCATAGAAACCGCCAAGCCCGCAATAACGTTAGTACCATGCCCAGTTTTCGAAGCTCGTGAAATACTTTTCACAGGATTATAAGCAGTAGAAGTATAGTATTCGGTAATTACTACCAATAAACCAGTCACTACTAATCCAATTAAACTAGCAAAATAGATTCTTAAACTTAAGCCACCACTAATTAAATATTTAGTAATCGGATAAAAAGCTATACCAGCCAAGACTCCAGCAACAATCAAACCTTTGTATAAGGCTTGCATAATATTTTTATTTTTCCCGAGACGAATGAAGAAAATTCCGATAACCGAGGAGATGATTGAAACCGCACCCAAAACTAAAGGATAAATAATAATCGTTGGATTATTAGTAAAAGTTAAAGCACCCAGAACCATCGCTGCTACTGAGGTAACGGCATAAGTTTCAAATAAATCTGCTGCCATTCCAGCACAATCTCCAACATTATCACCAACATTGTCGGCAATCACTGCTGGATTACGAGGATCATCTTCGGGAATATCAGCTTCAACTTTACCAACTAAATCAGCTCCAACATCAGCCGCTTTGGTATAAATTCCTCCTCCTAAACGAGCAAAAATAGAAATTAATGAAGCTCCAAAAGCAAAACCAATTAAAGCGTGTAAATCATGGGTTAACAAATAAAAACCAGTTGTTCCTAATAGAGCTAAACCAACAACCAGCATACCAGTAACACTACCACCCTTAACAGCAACATCGAGAGCTTTAGCAAGACCATGATGGGCAGCTTCAGTAGTCCGGACATTCGCTCGGACACTAACGTTCATGCCAATATATCCCGTCAAAGCTGAAAGGATTGCCCCGGTTAAAAATGCGACGGCCGTTAACCAGCCTAAAACAAAACCAATTAATAAAAATAAAACAACCGCCACAATTGCCACTGATTTATATTGACGATTTAAAAAAGCTTTTGCTCCAGCTTGGATCGCAACGGCAATTTCTTTCATTTTGTCATTACCAGCAGGTAAGCGCATAATCATCCTAATCACAATTGCTCCATAGATTAACGCCACCAAGACACTACCAAAGATAAACAAATTTATAAGCATAGGTTTTAATTAAAATTTGGGATTCTATAAATTTTTAAATAATAATTTAACGAACCCGAAATCTATAAAAATTATTAAATATTTTTAAATTTAAACTATTTTTATTTTTCATCTTCAGACGGACCTTCTTCTAATTCTTTATTTTTCTCTTTTGAACTAGTTTTAACCTTCTCGTCTTTTTCTTTTGAATCAGTGTCAATTTTTTTCTCTTTTTTTAACTTTTGATCCTTTTTCCCTTTCTTTTTTTCTATTTGTTCCTGATCTTCTGCTTGGTCGTCATTATTTTTCGCTTCCTCCTGTTCGCTAAGTTTCGCTTCTTGAAGAATTTTATTTTCAGCAGTTAATTCTAAAGTTTCTTCGTTAATTTCCAAAACTTTTTTATCTCCAATTGGAGAAGCCTCAATAATATCAATTTTCCAATCAGTTAGACGTGCCGCTAAGCGAACATTTTGTCCGGCTTTACCAATTGCTAAAGACAATTTATCAGAATCAACTTTAACTAAAGCTTTGTGTTCGGCCTCATCTAGTTCAATAGAAATTACTTTAGCAGGAGCTAAAGCATTGGTAATGAATTTAACAGGATCTTCATTATATTCAATAATATCTATTTTTTCTCCTCCTAATTCACTAATAATGGTCTGTACTCGTGATCCTCGTTGTCCGACGCAAGAACCAACTGGATCAACATTTTCGGCGTCAGTCCAAATCGCCACCTTAGAACGAGAGCCAGCTTCACGAGCAACAGCTTTAATTTCTACCAAACCACTAGCGATTTCTGGTATTTCTAAATAAAATATTTTTCGTAAAATTTCATCACTCCTTCGTGACAAAATAATTTCTGGACCACGATGTCCTTCACGAACTTCTTTCACAAAAACTTTAATGCGATCATTAGGATTATAGGCCTCAGTACGAATTTGTTCTTCGGCGGGTAATAAACCAATGGCTTTGCCGAGATCAACAAAAACATAACGACCCTCCCGTCGTTGAACTACTCCAGAAACCACTTCTTTTTCCTTGCTCTTAAATTCACTAAAAATCATATCTCGTTCCATTTCTCGAAGTTTTTGAATAATAACTTGTTTAGCAGTTTGAGCGGCCATTCGTCCATAACTTTCGGGAATTGGTAATTCAGTCATTAATTCATCGCCAATTTTTGCTCCAAATTTTAAAATTTGAGCTTCTTTAACTTGAATATCAGTTTTCGGGTTAAATCTCTTTTTTACTTCTACTTCTTCTTCGTCTTCATTGACTGTTTCTTTGGATGAATCTGAATTATCAGCAGGAACGGGCTTAGAGGAAACAGCGGAAACTTCCTGGCGCTTAAATTCTTTAGAGTCTGGGTGATATAGATTTTCTAACATCTCTTGCTCTTCTTCTGCGGGTAAATCTTCAACAACTGTTTTTAAATCAAAAATCTGTGAACTCCCAGTTTCAGGGTCAAATTTAACTTGAATATTTTGATTACGTTCACCATAATCTTTACGATAGGCAGCGGCCAAGGCTAACTCGACCGCAGAAATAACTGATTGATAATCAAGATTTTTTTCTTCACAGAGTTGCTTAATAGCAGCACTAATTTCCGACATATTTTTATTTCTTAAAAATTAAGACAAAAAGCTAACCGTAAGAACAATTAGCTTTCTATGTTTAGTATAGCATCTTAATATTTTTTGTCAAAACTAATTTATCCTATAATTATTTAATAATTTTATCTACCCATCGGGCACCAACTGGAAACAATTGCTCCATTAGCGGCCCGACTTAACGAACAGAAAGAATAACGGGTAATTCCCCAGGCCATCAAAATAATTATTAGACCAATAACAGCATTTCGTAATAATTTTAAAGCTTCGGAGGTTTTTTCTTCATTGCCAGCAGCTGTCATATACTTAAAACCAGCAAAAATTATTAAAACGATGAAAATAATCCCCATGAAACTTAAAGCAATATTAATTATTTTAGCAATCGTCGTGCGAATATCGGGTTGAGAATTCCCACCATAAACAGCGCTAATTTCATTAATTCCAGTTTGACCGCTTAACAAACTACTGTCAGCTCGGAGAACAGAGAACGGGGTGAATAACAAGAAAGCTCCAAGCAACAGAGTAAGAACAATAACAGAATATTTTTTAGAGATTACCATATATATGATATAATTATATTAGACTTTAATATTATATAAAAATCCCCTTAAAAATACAAGAAAATGAGCTTAACAAAAAAAGTTGCTCACAATACTCTCATCCAAATTATTGGTAAAATCATTTCCACCATCCTCGGTCTTTTTGTTATTGCTTTTATTACTCGTTATTTAGGACGAACCGGTTTTGGACAATATACAACCATTATCACTTTTCTAGGTTTCTTTGCGATCATGGCTGACTTTGGCTTAACCTTAGTCACGGTCCAAATGATTAGTGGCGAACGAATCGCTGAAAATAAGATTTTGAATAATCTTTTTGGCTTTCGTTTAACTTCTGGATTGTTCTTTCTAATCCTCGCCCCCTTAACAGTTTTTTTCTTTCCCTATAGCTTAACAATAAAATTAGGTGTCATAATTACTTTTATTGCCTTCTTGTTTCCAGCACTGAATCAAATTATTATTGGCCTTTTTCAAAAAAAACTGAGCATGGAAAGAAATGCCGTTGCGGAAGTAGCGAGTCGCATCGTGTTGCTGTTAGGGGTAATTGCAACTGAAAAATTTCAATTTGGTTTAACTGGTATTTTATTAAGTACCGTCGCCTCCACTCTAACAAGCTTTATTTTTAATTATCTTTTTTCTCTAAAATTTACCACCATTAAACCAGCCTTTGACTGGCTCATCTGGAAAAAAATTATTACTAAATCTTGGCCACTAGCAATTACTATTGTTTTGAATTTAATTTATTTACGAGCAGATATTTTGCTCTTATCTTTATTTCGTAGTGAAGCGGAGGTTGGTTTGTATGGAGCAACTTACAAAATAGTGGACGTCTTAACCGCTATTCCCTTCATGTTTGCTGGTTTAATTTTACCAATTTTGAGTAAAGCTTGGTCTAAAAATAACCAAAAATATTTTCGTCATGTCTTGCAAAAATCTTTTGATTTTATGGCTATTTTAACCATTCCCTTGCTCGTTGGTGCACAATTTTTAAGTCGGTCGGTAATGTCTTTTGTGGGTGGAGCAGCTTTTGCCGCTTCAGGAATAATTCTCCAAGTTCTAATTTTTGCAGTCGGGGCAGTTTTCTTGGGAACAATTTTTTCTCACGCCATAATTGCTTTAAACAAACAAAAAACTATGATTGGTTTTTATGTTTTCACAAGCGTTACCTCTTTAATCGCCTATCTAATTCTTATCCCTCGTTTCTCTTATTTAGGAGCCGCCGCCGTAACAATTTATAGCGAAGTTTTAATTGCTATCTTTTCCGCTTATTGTGTTTGGAAATATAGTAAATTCTTGCCACAACTAAAAATAATGTTTAAATCAATAATTAGTGGTTTGGTGATGGGTGCTTTCCTGTACTTTTTTACAAAAACCTATCAAACTACCTTAGGAGGTTTAAGTTTATTAATTATCGTATCCAGTTTAATTTATTTTCTTGCCCTCTTCCTGCTAAAAGGAATTAAGCGCCAAGATTTGGCAACCGTTTTAAAACATCAAGATAAAAATATTGGACCAAGCTATCATGGTCCTCAACTCTAAAATATGAATTTAAATCCAATTTTAAAACCAAAAATAATTGCAAAGACTAAAGACTATATTGTCATTAATAAACCCGCTGGCCTGGCTGTCCACGGCGGAGGAAATTTAAAGGGTCCAACATTAGCGGATTGGCTATTAGCGACTTATCCACAAATTAAAACTGTTGGTGATGACCCTAGTCGCCCAGGACTAGTCCACCGCCTTGATAAAGATGTTAGCGGTTTAATGGTTATTGCTCTTAATAATCAAAGCTTCTTAAATTTAAAAAATCAATTTAAAAATAGAACTATTGTTAAAAAATATACTGCGCTGGTTTATGGCCGGGTTGCTCAAGATGAAGGAATAATTAATTGGCCAATTACCCGGTCAAAATTAGGTTATCGCATGGCGGCTTTGCCAACAAATACTAGTGAGCTGTTGCGACGACGTCATCCTCGAGGACGAGATCAAGGGAATATTAGTAGTTGGTTCAAATCTCGTGAAGCTTATACTGAATTTGATGTTCTGCAGAGATTTGTTAATTACACTTTGTTAAAAGTGAGAATTAAAACCGGACGAACACATCAAATTCGCGTTCATTTTTTTGCTTATGGACACCCCCTGGTTGGCGATCCTCTATATCATACTCGAAAAACTAAGATGAAAAATGAAAAACTACAACTGAAACGGATTTTTCTAGTGGCAGATTATTTAAGTTTTAAAACCTTGTCAAAAAAAACAGAAAGCTTTATAATAGACTTACCAGATGAATTACAAAAAGTCCTTCCTCGTCACTAAAAATTAATTCTAAATAAAAATCTAATAAAACTGTAATTTCAAAAAATATGAAAAATATCGTCGAAACAATCTTTGGTCGTAAAAACTTTTTGAAGATTAGTTTACCAATTTTATTAATTATCGCTTTAATAATTATTGGACTCTTTTCTTTTCAAAAACCCAGGACGACTACTTTAACTCCTAATCAAGCAAAGACCCGGACTGAAAACTTTATCAACAAATTTCTTATGCGGAGCGGTAATACGGCAACTATTAAAAGTGTGAGTACAGAATATGGTCTCTACAAATTAAACATTAAATTAGCTAGTAGTGATGTTAATTCTTATTTAACAAAAGATGGAAAATTATTTTTCCCACAAGCTTTAAATATTGATCAAATTACTGCAAAAGCCAGTAAGGCTCAACCTTCTGCTCCCAAAGCGGTATCGGCGACAGTGAAACTTAAAAATGATAAACCTAATGTTGATTTATTTGTAATGAGTTATTGCCCTTATGGCACACAAATTGAAAAAGGTATTTTACCCGTTCTATCAACTCTCGGTAAAACAATTAATTTCCGTTTACAATTCGTAAATTATTCTATGCATGGACCAAAAGAGTTAACAGAAAATATTAGACAATATTGTATTCAAAAAAATGAACCACAAAAGTTAGACAACTACTTAAGCTGTTTCTTGCAAGCAGGTGATTCTAGCTCTTGTATTGGTTCTACGGGAATTAATAAGGTTCAATTAGCTAGTTGTGTATCAAGCACCAATCAAAAGTATAAAATAACTAGTAACGCTAAGAATCATATTAACTACCGCGGTAATTACCCTAGTTTTCCAATTGATCAAGCTGACAATGTAAAATATGGCGTTCTTGGTTCACCGACCTTAATTATCAATGGTCAACAGGTTAGTAGTAACCGTGATTCCGCTTCGCTCTTGAAAACAATTTGTAGTGCTTTTAAATCACAACCAAAAGAATGTCAAACAGTTTTGTCTAGTGTTTCTCCAGCGCCTGGTTTAGGAACTGCTCCAGCCGCTACTCCAACAACAGCTAATCAGGCGCCAGCTTCTTCTGGCAGCGCAAGTTGTGGAGGATAATTTAATATAAGCAAATTTAAAGATATAAAAAACCTCTCAGTTTTAGAGAGGTTTTTTATTAAGATATTTTCCAATTTTTAGAAAGCTGGCTGCTAATTAAATTTTTCCTCGCCACTTCTCAGCAACTAAAATTTTCTGAACCGCCAAACTATAGGCCGCTTGTCGTAAACTCCTAACCGCTTCTTGTCCAGAATATTTATCATAAACTCTTTGCCAAGAATTAATCATTTTTTTCTGTAATAAATTACGTAGATATTCTTCAGCTAAAATTTGACCCGTGCGATTTTGTGCCCATTCAAAATAACTGACAATCACTCCACCAGAATTTGCTAAAATATCGGGGACAATCGTTTTGTGATTAGCAATTAGAATTTGATCAGCTTCATTGTCAATGGGACCATTAGCTAACTCTATTAAATAAGGAGCTTTGATTTGTTGAGCATTATCCTTGGTAATTTGATTTTCCAAAGCAGCTAAGACTAAAATATCAACATCTAATTCTAATAATTCAGCATTGGATATTTTTTCTCCACTAGTCCAATTATGGACACTCTGTTTCTGAGCTTTGAAAGTTATTAAGCTGGGAATATCTAAACCAGTCTCTTGATAAATTCCTCCTTGACTATCAGAAACAGCGACAACCTGATAATGAGCTTTAAATAATTTCTCAGCCATTACTAAGCCCGCATTGCCAAAGCCCTGAATTGCTACTTTTAGTTCTTTCTTATTGATTATTTTCTTGGCTAATTCTTGAGTAAGTAAATAGCCTCCTTCGGCAGTGGCATCAGCTCGCATTGTTAAGCCCCCTAATTCTACTGGCTTACCAGTAATCATTCCTGGTTCGTGATGACCAGCCCGCTGTTCAAACTCATCAAGCATCCAAGACATAACCTGGCTATTAGTATAGACATCAGGAGCGGGGATATCTTTGTCTTGTCCAATAAAATTATAAAAATAATCAATATATTTCCGACTAATCACTTCTAATTCTTCTAGACTAACTTCTTTAGGATTAAATTTTATTCCTCCTTTAGCCCCACCATAAGGAATATTGGCCAAAGAGTTTTTTAGAGACATCCAAAAAGCCAAAGACTTAACTTCATCTTCGCTAACTTCTGGGTGAAATCTGATTCCCCCTTTACCGGGACCTAAAGCCCGATTATAAACAATACGCCAAGCCGGAAATTTATGTCCAGCAATATCTAATTCTGTATAATTTGTTTGGGCTGGTTCTAAGAGAACCGCCAACTCTTCATCTTTAATATTCTCGAGAGTCTGAATCTCTCTTAATCTTATTAAATTGTCATCAAAAATACTCATAGCATTAAAAATTCTTAGTTTCGATACGAACGAAGCTTTTTTATTTTAGAAAAGCTTCAATCTCACCCTTTAAAGTTTCTTTATTGCGTAAACCAATAAACTCAGCAATTATTTTACCGTCTTTAAATAATTTCATATTAGGGATGCTTTGAATCTGGTATTGAATGGCTAATTCTTGATTCTCACCATCTTCAGTGTTGACCTTAGCAACCTTAATCTTGTCAGCCATATCTACAGATAGTTCATCAAGAGTGGGGGCCATCATCCGACACGGCATACACCATGGTGCCCAAAAATCTACTAAAATTGGTAACTCGCTTTTTAAGACTTGCGCTGAAAAATCAGCCTTATTGACGTTTAAAACGTTAGACATAGTTTTTTTTAATTATTTAATTAGCTTTTTATTTTTTAATTATTTCTTTAAATATTTTTTCAATTTTTTCTTTATTTCCAGGTGAAGAATTTGATAAACAACGATCAAATTCCTCATGGACAATTTTATTCATCACAGAAGAAATCGCTGATTTAGTAGCCTTAAACTGCATCAGAATCGATAAACAATCCCACTGTTCATCAGCAAGCATCTTTTTACTACCCTCTAATTGACCAATAATATTATTAATGCGTTGTTCAATGGTTTTCATAATTTTAACTATAACACACCCCTTGGGGGTGTCAAGCAATTAAGAATGATAGATTTAATTATTTTAAAATTAACCAATAATTGAAAGGATCACAAGTAATCCTTTCAATATTTAAACCAGTTTTTTTTGCCAAATCTTTTAATTCTAGTTTGGTAAAAACATGATAATAACGTTGACTAATCTCTTCCCCACGAGAATTTTTCCAAGGAAAAACTAAATCTCCAAAATCTAATTTGTTCCGACCAATGATTTTCAAGAGACTATTTTTAAAAATTAAACTTCGATATTTTTTCTTGTTCGCTGCCCGATTCCATAAATTCCAAACACTAAGAATAATCTTTCCAGATGAAGCGAGCTTCTCTCGTAATTCTTCAAAAGCTTTAAGCCGTAATTTTTGACCAGGAATATGTGGTAAAACGGCGACACAAAAAATATAATCAAAATGACCAGAAATAGTTTCCAAATTTAATAAATCACCAGTAATAAATTTATGTGTCGGATAATTTAAACGAGCAATTTTTATTAATTCTTCACTATTATCTACTCCTAAATAATTAATTTTTTTATTTTGAAATAAGTCTAATAAACGACCATTGCCACAACCAACGTCTAAAATTCGTGCTCCATTAGGAATGCTTTGCGCTAAATTCTTTAGTTCTGGCCAAATTTCTTTTTTACGAGTCGCATCAAATTCCTGAGCAATTTTTTGATAATTATCTTTAACTAAATTCAATAATTTATTACTAATTTCTGGCTTCATATTATTTATAGTATTCCGAAAAAATTTAAAATAAACAAAAGTTAATTTAAATATTCACGATGTTCATAATCTTGACCATTTTTATTTTTGAACTTTTGTAATTTTAAACAATTATCACAATGCCCACAAGGATCAGTTCCGGGATCACCAAAATATTTTAAAATATACTTTTGACGACAAGAAACTTGGTGAACATAGTTTTCCATTTCATTTAATTTTTCATAAGCCCGATCCGACTTTGCTTGCAGAGCAGAAAAATCTAAATTTAAATCTGTGGGTTCAACAATTTTTAGAATTTTTATTTCTGTGCCCCGAAAAGGAGGGTGATAATCTACTAAATTGTTTTCAGCTAATTTTTTAATTGTTCGTAATAAAGAAGCTTTTTTGACTTGCAGAACAATCGCTACTTCATCAAGATTAAATTCCCAACCCGCCTGTAATTCTGCGGAATATTTTTCTTGTAATTTATTAACCACTTCCAATTGCTTTTTAGCTCGTGACCCCAAAGAAGCAATAACTTCTGACCAATCTTTTTCTAATTTTAAATAGGAACTAGAGCTTTTTTCTTTGAGTCGAGCTAAATAAGATTCTCTTTCTAAAATTTTTAAAGCGGTTCCAATGGCCATCTCGGGAACAGAATCCGAAATATTTTTTGCTATCTCAGCATAAGTAATTAAAATAGAATCTTGGGGCTTAGCTTGTTCTTCATTTAAATCTAAGAGAAACTGATAAATTTCAATAATTGTTTCGGGCCGAGGATTATCCCCTTTAATAAAAAACTCTCGTAAATAGCGATCTTGTTGGTTATAAAATAACAAACAAAAACTACTTTGCCCATCACGTCCTGCTCGTCCTGCTTCTTGATAATAAGCTTCAATAGTTCCCGGTAAATCATAGTGAATTACAAAACGAATATCTTTTTTATTAATTCCCAAACCAAAAGCATTAGTGGCGACCACAACTTGTGCTTGGCCAGTCATAAATTGTTCCTGTACCCAGTTTCGACTATTAATATCTAGACCCGCATGATAAGCCACTGCTTTGACATTGTTATCCATTAAAACCTCAAGAAGTTCATTGGCCTTCGCTCGGGTCCCAACATAGATAATCCCTGACCCTAAATCAGGATTGGTCGTTAATAAATTAACAATGTTTTCTGTTTTTTGACCATTAGTTGCTAAAGAGGCGGCAAATTGTAAATTCGGCCGAGCAAATCCAGTGACAACTAAATCAGCCTGTTCAATTTGTAATTGTTTAATAATATCGTCTCGAACTTCTGGGGTAGCGGTGGCCGTTAGGGCAACAACTGTCGGTGAACCAAGTAATTTAATGACCGTTTTTAAACGTAAATAACTAGGGCGAAAATCATGTCCCCACTGACTAATACAGTGAGCTTCATCAATCGCAAATAAGGAAATCTGAAGACGTTTCAATTCTTGAATAAAATTTTGATTATAAAACCGTTCTGGGGTGACATAAATAATTTTATAAACACCGTTTTGAATTTTTTGTAAACGCTGTGCTAATTCCGAAGGACTAACAGAAGAATTAATAAAAGTAGAGGGAATACCAATTTTTTCTAAAGAATCAACCTGATCTTTCATCAGGGAAATTAAAGGAGAAACCACAAGAGTAAGACCTTCTAAGACTAAGGCGGTTAATTGAAAAATTAAAGATTTTCCACCACCCGTTGGTAAAACAACCACCGTATTACGTTTTGCTAAAATATTATCAATCGCTGGTTCTTGCCCTGGTAAAAAAGATTCATAAGAAAAATGAATCTTGAGCAGTTCTATTAATTGTTGTTTTTGTTGGGAAATCATTCAATAATTAAAAATAAATAAACTGTAAAATACTTAATCTCTCTCAGGATTTAAAGAAGAACGCCGTTTAAAAATCTCTAAAGTATTTTTAAATAAAAAAGCGATAGTTAGTGGGCCAATCCCTCCAGGGACGGGAGTGATAAAAGAAGCTTTATCTTTAATACTTTCATAATCAACATCTCCCAGAACTTTTTTGCCAACACTAGTAATTCCAATATCAATAATAACCGCTTGTTCTTTAATCATTTCTTTTTTAATAATTTGTGGTTTTCCTTGAGAAGTAATTAATAAATCGCTATTTTGAGAATTATGCTGCAGAAATACTTCCATATTCTTTTGTTCTAATAGTTTTTTAACACTCAAACCAAAGATGTCTGAATTATAAAGTAAACAAGCTTTTTTCCCCTGAGAAATAAATTTTATTCTTTCCAGAGAAGCATTAATCGAAGCTAAAACAGGCGATAATAAATAATCAGGGTGATCGGGGTGAAAGCCGTCAACATCTTTTTGGGGATTGAGTTGGTGAATAATTTGGTTGGTATTAAATTTTTTAGGTAATGGCAACTGAACTAAAATACCGTCAATTGTTTGATCATGGTTTAAGAAATTAATTACTGCTAATAATTCTTTCTCGGAAACATCGCTAGTTAGTTGATAAAGGTGAGTGTCAATTCCCACTTTTTTTCCTTCTCTTTCTTTAAGAGAAACATACAATTTGGAATCGGCCCGTTCGCCAACCAAAATAATAGCTAAATTAGGTCGAAGTTTTTTAAATTTAAAAATTTCGCCAGCAATTTTTCCTTTAATTCTTTCCGCAATCGCTCGCCCATCAATTTTTTGAACCATATTATTTTTCTTTGGTAGGAATCGGAAAATTATTACATAATTCTTTAACTTCTTGTTTTAAAGAAGATAATTTATTTTCCTGGTCCTTATTCTGAAAAGCTTGATTAATAAAATTAACAATAATCTTCATCTCCTTTTCTTTCATTCCCCTGGTTGTCAGAGCTGGGGTCCCAAGTCTAATACCTGAAGGATTTAGTGGTGAATTAGGATCATTAGGAATGGTTGAACGAGAAATGGAAATACCAATTTTCTCTAAAATCTTTTCAGCCTCTTTACCAACCAAATTTTTATTAGTTAAATTTAGAACCATTAAATGATTATCAGTTCCTCCAGAAATTATTTGATAGCCAAACTTAATAAATTCTTCAGCCATCGCTTGGGCATTACTAATTATTTGCCGAGAATAATCAACAAATTCTGCTTGCAGGGCTTCACCGAAAGCCACGGCTTTAGCCGCCGTAATATGATCATGGGGACCACCTTGCATTCCCGGAAAAACCGCACTATCAACTTGTTTGGCAAATTTTTCACGACACATAATAATTGCACCTCGTGGTCCACGCAAGGTTTTGTGAGTTGTTGTAGAAACAACATCAAAAATCGGCACTGGATTAGTCAATTGTTTCGCCGCAATTAAACCAGCAATATGAGCAATGTCGGCAAAAGTATAAGCTCCGACTTCATCAGCAATATCTTTAAATTTTTGCCAATCAATTTCGCGAGAATAAGCACTAAAGCCAGCGACAATCATTTTAGGTTTTTCACGAAGAGCAATTTCTCGAACTTCAGCCATATCAATAATTCCAGTTTGAAGATTAACCCCATACTGAACAAAATTATATAAACGCCCTGAAAAATTTACCCGATGACCATGGGATAAATGACCGCCATGATCTAGTTTTAGACCCAAAACTTTATCGCCCGGATTCAAAAATGCCATATAAACCGCGGCATTAGCCGGAGAACCAGATAACGGTTGAACATTAACATGCTCTGCTCCAAATAATTTTTTAGCACGTTCAATTGCTAAACTTTCAATATCATCAATATTATAATTACCTCCATAATATCGTCGGCCAACATAACCTTCGCTGTATTTATTAGTTAAAACAGTAGCCATGGCTTCTAAAACTGCGGGGCTAACATAATTTTCTGAAGCAATAAGCTCCAATTCTTCATTTTGACGTTGTTCTTCCTTTTTAATTATTTCCCAAACTGCTGAATCTTGTTGTGATAGATGTTGATATTTCATATAATTATTACTCTGAATTAAATAAGGAGACGATGGTTTAATTTTAAGTTAGTAAAATGTTTTTGTCAAAAATAAGATTATTTTAACCTTTTTACTAAATATGTCTTTTGTAAGTGATAGCCAAGATGACGATAATATTGTCGAACCCCCACACCTGAAATAATTGCCAAACGATTAATCTTATTTTTCACTACTAACTTTTCAGCAATTTTTAATAATTCTTTTCCCAGTCCACTGTGCTGAATCTGATGATCATTACCAATTGGAACCAGTTCACCATAAACATGTAATTCTCTAATAATAGCAGGAGCCACAGGACTATTTTGATCAAGACGAAGGCGACAAAAACCGTATAGGATTTGTCCATCCAAACTGTCAGCACTAATAAAATATTCTATTCCGTGTGAAGCGGGATATTTAATAAAATTAATTTGATACTTAAGGATTTTTAGTCCCCGAGCTTCTCGACAACGAATACATTGACATTTTACCCCCTGGTCTTTAAGAATTTGTCTTAAATTAGTAATTTTATTGCCCGCCACAATTGATTCTCCGGGAATATCTCTAATTAATCGCATAATTCTGACATAGCGAGGAACTGCAGATTTACAGGCAATAATTAATTTTTGTAAGACTGAATCAGAATATGGCTGATATTTTCCAGTTAAATACCAGCGGTATAAAAGACTACCATGAGTAACAACTGTAGGATAAAATTTAATTTGATCGGGCTGAAACCTCTCATCACTAAACAATTGTTTAAATAAAGCTAAATCTTTGACCGGGTTTGAGCCTGGAAGTGCTGGCATCACATGATAGGTAATTTTAAAACCAAATTGCTTTAGAAGTTTGGTAGCACTAGTAATTTCAGCAACACCGTGTCCACGCTGATTTAATTTTAAAATATCATCGTCGATAACTTGAACTCCAATTTCCACTCGAGTACAACCCAATTCCCTCATCTTTAACAACTCCTGACGACTAATATAGTCCGGACGTGTTTCTAAAGTGATGCCAATAATTTGATAATGAGCCGTCTCATTCTTTTTTTGTTCTTTTTTTAAAAGTTTTTTTAATACTACTAAACTTAAATTTTGTTTATCCGGAGTAATTAATTTAATCTGAGCCTTTTTTTCTGAAAATGTCTGTTGAAAAATATTGTTTCTATTTTTGGGATAATTATTAGCGGCCCGAAAACAACTTAAAATATACCAATATTGATAACGAGTTGGTAAATAACTCCAAGTTCCTCCAATAACAATTAGCTCAATCTTAGTTGGTTGATGACCGTTATTCTCTAAAGATTTCAAACGTGAGCTAACTTGTTGATAGGGATTATACTGACAACGAATAGCTCTCATTACTGCCGGTTCGTTAGACAAATAGCTGGTGGGAACATTGTCTTCATGAGGACAATAGACACATTTTCCTGGACAGGGATAGGGTTTAGTTAAAACCGCAACTGGAGCCACTCCTGATAAAGTTCGGATTGATCGTTTCCGTAAACTATTTTCTAATAATTTTAAAGGTTTTTGCCCAGCAGATAATAAGACTTGATATTCTTGGAAAATATCAGAATTTAAAATGGTTGATAAATGATATTTTTTACAAATAAGCCGTTTAACATTTTCTAAATCATGACGATTTTTAATCTGGGGGGCATAATTTTCTAATAATTTTTTTATTGCTTCAGACATACTTTTAAGTTATAATAACAATGGTAATATTTTAACTGCCATCTAACAATATAACATTTTTTTTAATTAAACAATATGAGAATGAATAACAAAATTATCAAAATTTTTTTATTTTTAATTATCGCTTTTTCCCCTTTACTCGCTGTTCACGCTAGTTCTTTTGCAACCGCCAATTCAGTTGTTTTGAAAAAAAATCAAATTATTGCTGGAAGTTATTACGTCAGCGGACAAAACGTTGTTATTAATGGAAGGGTTAGCGGTGATTTAGTAGTAATTGCTAAAAGTTTAACAATTAATAACTCGGTTGGTGGCGATCTGATTGCTCTAGCTCAAAAGATTAATATTAATGCTCCAATACGAGGAAATGTGCGGGTTATTAGCGATAATCTAACGATTAATAATATCGTTGCTCGTAATGTTGATGCTCTCGCCAATAAAATAACCTTTAACTCTAATACTCATATTGGTTGGGACGCCTATCTGCTTGGGCAAGACTTAGACATGCAAGGAATATTGAAAGGAAATTTAACTGGTCGTTTTCAACAAGCAATAATTTCTGGGAAAATTGGTAAAAATCTTAAGTTAAAATTAGACACTGAAGAAAATCAAAACAACTTAATAATTAGTCCGCAAGCGATTATTAAAGGTAATGTTATCTATACTTCACGAAAAACTGCCAATATTTCTAAACAAGCAACTATTTTAGGTGAAATACAAAAAAAAATACCAACTAAAGAAAAAGGTAATTTTTGGCTCATTTGGTTATGGACAGAAATTCTGGCCATTTTCTCCGCTTTAATTGTTGGCTTAGTATTAATTTTTGTAGCTAAAGATTTTATTCCCAAAATTTTTAATGAAATCCAAAAAAATCCTGTTAAAAAGAGCCTGTCAGGATTAGTTCTACTAATTGCTTTGCCGATAACCGCTTTAATTTTAACAATTACTTTAATTGGTATTCCACTCGCTTTAATTATTGTTGCTTTTTGGTTGATAGCTGTTTATTTGGCAAAAATATTAATTGCGATTTTAATTGGACAAATTATAATTAAAAATTTAATTAAAAAACCTAACCCCTCACTATTCTGGCCATTAGTTGTCGGGGTAATTATTAGCTACTTATTATTCTCCATTACAATTATCGGTTGGATATTAGCTTTAATTGCTGTTTGTTTAGTCTGGGGTAATATTTGGACATATGTTAACAATAAATAAGAAGATTTTTAAAGCCTATGATATCCGAGGGGTTTATAATCAAGATTTTGATGATGAATTCGCCTACTTATTAGGACTCGCTTACGTGGAACTACGAAAGACTGATGCTGATTATCAAATTAATAATAAATTACAAATTGGTGTCGCTAGCGATATGCGACTTTCTTCACCACAGTTAAAAGCTAAGCTTCTTCAAGGTTTAACTGCAGCAGGCGTAGAAGCTATTGATTTAGGAATTATTTCTACCCCTACTTTTTATTTTGCTATCGGTCATTATAATTATGGTGGGGGAATTATGATTTCTGCCTCACATAATCCTAAAGAGTGGAATGGATTTAAATTAGTTCGTCCTCGCGGAGTGCCTATTAGTGGAGAAACTGGAATAGATTTTCTTAAAGAAAAAATTCTTAAAAATTCTCTTACACCCGCTGCTCACCCTGGAAAAATAATTAAAAACGAACAAGCCCTAGAAGATGAACTCGCCAACACTTTACAAGCAGTTAATCTCCAACAAATAAAAAATTTTAAAATTGTGGCAGATGCTGCTAATGGCATGGGATCAACTTATTTAAGTCCCTTATTATCCAAGTTACCAGGAAAATTTATTCCTGTAAATTTTAACCTAGATGGCTCATTTCCTGTTCATGAGGCCAATCCTTCAAAAGAAGAAAATCTTCAAGAAATAAAAAAGGAAGTTCAAAAACAAGGAGCTGATCTCGGTATTACCACTGATGGCGATGGTGATCGCATCTTTTTTATAGACAATAATGGCCAAACAATTAATCCCGCTATTATTCGTGGCCTTTTGGCAAAAGTTTTTCTCAAGGATCGACCAGGGTCAAAAATTGGTTATGATGTTCGTCCAGGAAAAATTACCACCGATTTAATTCTGGAAAATGGCGGTCAAGCAGTAATGACTCGTGTCGGACACTCTTTAATTAAGGAACAAATGTTAAAAGAAAATATTTATTTTGCTGGTGAATCTTCGGGGCATTTTTATTTACAAGGGACAGCGGGTTGCTTTGAATATCCGGGAATAATGATTCTAAAATTATTAAGTTTGTTTTCTACCGCCCCGGGAACTATTGCGGACTATATTAAACCTGATAATAAATATTTTTCTTCGGGAGAAATTAACCGACCAGTTAATGATACCGAAACTATTTTTCAAAAAATTAAAACAAAATATGCTAATGGTAAAATCACAGAATTAGATGGAATTTCTGTTAATTATCCTGATTTTTGGTTTAATGTTCGAGCCTCCAATACCGAACCACTAATTCGTTTAAATTTAGAAGCCACCAGTGAAAAAATAATGGCTGAAAAAAGGGATGAGGTTCTGGCTTTAATGAAATAAAAAATTTAGAAACTTAAAAAGACTTTCAACCTTGAAAGTCTTTTTTAGATAAGCAAAATAAAGAATAAAATCAATAATATTTTAAAACCTCAGTTATTTTCGTTCAACGACAATAGTACATTTACTTATTAGGGCGGCTAAGGCGCCAACTGCTGCTAAAATTGGGGCAAAAACCGTTCCGACGACCACAAAAGTAACAGGAATTTCCAACATTACCTTTCCTTTTTCATTCTTAATAATAATCCGACGGACATTGCCCTCTTTAATTAATTCTGTAACTTTCTTTAAAACTTCATGACCATAAACTTTAAATTGTTCTTGCTTAAACTTTTTTGAGGAAGTAGTTTTTGTTGTTGGAGACATAAATTTAAAATTAATTTATTACTTTCTTAGTATACCATTTATTACTAAATAATTTAACTATTTAATTTTAGATGATAAGCTTTTTTAATATATTCTTTTAAGGCCCGATCAGTATTAAAATAGGAAGCATTTAAACTAATAGCAAAACGCATAAATTTTCGCCAAGTTTCTTGATCTTGATAATAAGTTGGTAAAATTTCTGTTTCTAATAAATCGTAAATATTACTAGATGTTGCTTTATCATTTTTAATATTTTTTTCAATAATTGCCCAACCAGTTTTATGTTTATGATAGGCTTCGGGCCACCAACCATCTAGGGTGCTTAATTGGGGAACACCATTATGAGCAGCTTTCATGCCACTTGTTCCTGAAGCTTCATTGGGGGGGAGCGGAGTGTTTAACCAAAGGTCTACTCCGGGAATTAATAGTTGCGCTAAATCTAAATCATAATTTTCTAAAAAAACTATTTTTATTTTATCTTGCAGTTCTTCCTTAAATTGATAAATCTTTTTAATTAATCCTTTTCCCTTTAGATCGTGAGAATGAGCTTTCCCAGCATAAATAATCTGAAACGGACCACTATGTTTTTGCACAGCTAAAAGGCGTTTAATATTATAAAATAAAAAGTCCGGTCTTTTATAGGAAGAAAAACGACGAGCAAAACCAATAGTAAAAACATCATTGCTAAACTTAGTTGAAGAGCGTTGATTAACGGTTTCAATTAAGCGCCGTTTGGCTTCACGATGAGCAGTCCAAATTTCTATCGTCGGTAAACAATCGGCCTGGGCTAGTTGAGAATTATCAAGTCGCCATTTCGGTAAATATTTGTCATATAGTTTTTTAAATTCTGGGCTGGTCCAAGTCAGAGAATTAACTCCATTGGTAATAGCCCCAATTTGATAAATCGGAAAAGTCTTTTGGGTAACTTGTTGATGTAATTTAGAAACGGCATTAGTATAGGAACTAAAATATAAACCAACAATAGTTAAATTAACTTGCCCCTCGTCAATAATTCCCTCTAAATAATCAGGAAAATCTCGTTGATATTTCTTCAAATAATCAAGTGGAAAAACATCTTGTTCTTTTTTAAGTGGGGTATGGGTAGTAAAGACAATCTGCTGACGAACTTCTGCTGTTTTTTCTTTAGTCGTTAATTTTTTAGAATTTAAAAATAATTCAATCGCCGCTAAAGCACCGTGCCCTTCATTAAGGTGAAATTTTTTAATATTATGATAGCCTAAGGCTTTCACCATTTTAACCCCAGCGCGCCCTAAAACTATTTCTTGTTGCAGACGATATTCTAAATTACCACCATAAAGTTGACCACTTAAATCACGAATTTGACGACTATTCTCTGATAAATCAGTATCTAATAAATAGATAGGAATAGAAAATCCCTGCTGACCTTTAATTATATATTTCCAAACACCAACCAAAATTTCTTCATCATTAATATTTACCGTAACTTGTGTAGAAAGTTTTTCTAACTTGGAAAAATTAAAAGTGGTTTCCGGTTGAATAATTTCTTCACCATCGGAGCTAATGCTTTGCTTAAAATACCCCTGACGATTGAGAAGGGTAATTCCTAAAATTGGAAAATCTAAATTAGCAGCTGATTTTAATAAATCTCCAGCAAGAACCCCTAGACCGCCCGCATAAGTTTCTAAGTCGTTTTCCAACGCAATTTCCATGCTAAAATAAGCTACTAAAAACTTATTTTTATTTAACATAGTTTTTAATATTAGGGTGCCTACTGGGAATCGAACCCAGGCTAACGGGACCACAACCCACCGTTCTACCATTAAACTATAGGCACCATATTGGTTTCTATTTAGAAACGTACGCCCGGGGGGAGTCGAACCCTCGTCTGGAGCTTAGAAGGCTCTCGTTCTATCCGTTGAACTACGGGCGCAAAATAAATTATACTAATTTAGTAATAATTTTAGCTTAATATTAATAAAAAGAATAATAATTGTCAAACTTAACAAAAAATTATTTTCTACTATTTTTCAATATTTTTCTGCCTTAAAGCTTCAAATAGAATAATTGCTGCGGCCACTGAAACATTTAAAGAATCCATCTGGGACAACATCGGAATCTTAATTAATTGATCAGCACTTTTAAGCCACTGAAGGCTAAGCCCTTGAGCTTCGGAACCTAAAACTAAGGCTATTTTCCCTCTTAAATCAACTTGGGTATAGTTTTTAGCTTGGCTCGTGCTTGCTCCAAAACTTTTAATTTTATTTTCTTTCAACCAAGCTATGGTCTCGGTTACCGAAGCGCTAATTAAGGTTTGTTTAAAAATATATCCTTCGCTGGCGCGAATAGTGTTAGGATTATAAATATCAGTTTGATGGTCATTAATAATAATTGCTGAGACACCACCAGCAACCGCGGTGCGAATAATTGCTCCTAAATTACCGGGTTTTTCAACGTTTTCTAAAACTAGAATTATAAGATTGCTATTAAGCTTAATGTCAGTTAAAGAATAATATCGGGGATGAACAGTTGCTAACAATCCGTCGGCTTTTTGTTTGTAGCAAACTTTATTAAAAACTGCTTTAGAAAGTTTAATAATTTTGTCTGGAGCTAATTCTGGGAGTTCTTTAATTTTATTTTTATTATCCAAATCTGGACAATAAAACAACTGAACAAGTTGATAATTATTTTGGAGGGCCAACTGGATTTCACGATAACCATCAATAATAATTAAATTTTGTTCTTTTCGATAGCGTGCTTTAGTTAGTTTTAATAAATTTTTAATAATTGGGTTATTAAAACTACTAATATTTTTTATCATATTTTTGAATCTAAACAACTTTATTATATACTAATTAAGCAAAATATTAAAATTCAAGAATAATTTTAATTATGTTATAATAATGAATATCTAAATAATTATTTTATGACTATTCCTGGTTTACAAAAAAAATCTTCTAGCTCTTGGCGTAATTATCAAACGACACGATCCTCTCGACCAATAATAAAGAAAAAAAACTCAAAATCCAAAAAAAAGAATTTCTTCAAAAGAAAATTGGTTTTGTTTATTATATTTTTAGGAATAGCGGGGGCACTTTCTGTTCTTGTTTATATTGCTCAGGTTTCGCAAGGACTTCCTAATCCCAATCAATTAATTAAACGTAATATTGCCCAAAGTACAAAAATATATGATCGAACTGGTAAACATCTCCTGTATGAGATAAGCGGAAATCAAAGAAGAACTCTGGTTAAATTGAAGGATATTCCAACTTATTTAAAAGAAGCCACGATTGCTATTGAAGATAAAAATTTTTATAAACATGGTGGTTTTAGTTTTTGGTCAATATTCCGAACGGCGATTACTGACGTTATTTTTCATCGTAGTGCTGGCGGTTCAACTCTCACTCAACAGTTCGTTAAAAACGCCATTCTCAGCCCCCAGAAGACAATCTCTCGTAAGGTACGCGAAATCATTTTGGCCTATCGCTTAGAACAAAAATTTTCTAAGAATGATATTTTACAAATGTATTTAAATGAAATTCCTTATGGTTCTAATGCTTACGGAGTTGAGGCGGCAAGCCAAAACTACTTTGGAAAATCAGTAAAAGATCTTAATTTACCAGAATCAGCAATTTTGGCCGCTATTGTTCAGATGCCTAGCTATTATTCCCCTTATGGTCCTCATAAAGATTTATTACTAGAACGGAAAAATTATGTTTTAGATTTAATGGCTCAACAGGGTTATATTTCTAAAGCTGAACGAGATGCTGCTCAAAAAGAAAAGATTAAATTTAAAAAACCAGGTACAAATATCGTTGCGCCACATTTTGTAATGTATGTTAAAAGTTTACTAGCAAAAAAATATGGTGAACAAATGATTGAACAAGGAGGATTAAAAATCTATACTACTTTAGATTTTAAAATGCAAAAAATTGCTCAAGAAGCTATTACCACAGTGACAAAAAACTATCCAAAAGATTTTAACGCTAACAATGCAGCGTTAGTAGCTATTAATCCTAAAAATGGACAAATACTGGCCATGATTGGTTCACGTGATTATTTTAATGATGCTATTGATGGTCAATTTAATGTCGCTACTAGTCCTCGTCAACCCGGATCATCAATTAAACCAATTGTTTATGCGGCTTTATTTGAAAAAGGTTATACTCCTAATACAATTCTCTATGATGTAAATACTAATTTTTCAACTAATCCTAAAAAACCCTACAAACCGACCGACTACGATTTAAAACAACGTGGTCCAGTTACTATTCGCCAAGCCCTAGCTGGTTCTCTTAATATTCCAGCGGTGAAAACAATGTATTTAGCAGGTATAAATAACGTGTTAAATTTAGCTGATAGCTTGGGTTACACTACTCTTCGTCCTCGTAGTCGTTTTGGCTTGTCTTTTGTTTTGGGAGGTGCTGAAGTTGAATTATTACAACACGTTAATGCTTACAGCGCTTTAGCTAATGATGGATTAATTAGCCCAATTGTTAGTATTTTGAAAATAGAAAACAGCCAAGGAAAAATCATTGAACAGTATCATCCTTCTAATAAAAAAGTTCTTGATTCACAAGTTGTGAGAATGGTTGATAGTATTTTAATAGATAATAATGCTCGAGCTTTTATTTTTGGAATACACAATTTTCTTAATCTTGGAAAACGTCCAGTTGCTGCTAAAACTGGAACTACTAATGACTTTCGTGACGCCTGGACGGTTGGTTTTACCCCCTCTTTAGTTGCTGGAGTTTGGGTGGGAAATAGCAATAACAAACCAATGTATCGTGGAGCTGAGGGGGCAACTGTGGCTGCTCCTATTTGGCATTATTTTATGAAAAATGTTTTAAAAAATACACCAATTCAAACTTTTCCAGCCCCCAAGGATTACAAAACCGGTAAGGCAATTATTGATGGGAAATTACCACCAAAAATAATAAAAATAGATCGTAGCTCCGGCTTATTAGCAACAAGCTCTACGCCACCTTCATTAATTGTTGAAAAAAAGATACCAATTTATCATTCTATTTTATATTATGTTAATAGAAATAACCCCTTGGGCCCAGCGCCAAAGGATCCGGCAATTGATCCTCAATATAATTCTTGGGAAAAAGCAGTACAAACCTGGGTTATTAAAAATGCTAGTTCCTCTCCATTATTAGCTAGTTCTAGTCTGCCTACAACTTATGATAAATTACATAATCAAAAAAACAAACCTCTGATTAAAATTATTTCTCCTCTTTCTAAACAAAACTTAAATACTGCCAATTTAGAAGTACAAATAATAGCAACCGCTCCTCGTGGTATTAATCGTACTGAATATTTTATTAATAATAATTTATGGCAAACTCGTTGGGGGGTTCCCGTTTCCTTCACATCACCAATTAATTTTTTAAGTAATGGCTATCAAACTCTTAGTGTAAAAACTTGTGATGATGTTGAAAATTGTTCTTGGGCAACGGTTAATTTTAATTTACTAATAAAAAACAACCCCCAGCTTCCTCAAAAAAACACTATTCGTCTTATTAGCCCTTCTTCTGGTTTATCTGCTCGAACAATTGATTTCCCCTTAAATATTAAATTACAAGTTAGTAATCCAACACGTATTGCAACTATTAATATTATTAGTAAAAATACCAAGACTAATACTTCAACGGTCTTAGATACTATTAGCTACCTAACAAAAAACACTATTCAAAGTGTTTGGTTAAAGGCTCCAGAACCAGGAAGCTATGTACTCTATGCCGAATTACATGCTTGGAATGGTAATTTAATTAAGAGTAATAACTCACAAATATTAGTTAATAAATAATTTTTATTGTCTAATTGGCATAATAATATATAAATAACTATCATCTTGCTCTGGTTTTAAAAGGCAGGGGGTGTTGTTGTTTAAAATTTCAATATTAATTAAGTCGCCACTAATATTATTTAAACCATCAATTAAATAACGATAGTTAATTGTAATTTCATTATCATGCCCATCAATTTTAGCTTCTAACTCTATTCTACTTTCTCCACTCGCCCCAGAAAATGCTGAAACAATAATTTTGTCTTTTAAGAATTGTAAATTAACATCATTAATTCCTGTTTTGGAAAAAAGAGCCGCAGCCTTTACTGCCCGTAACAATTCTAAGCGCTTAACCTTTATTTTAGTTTCATTCTTAACCGGTATAATTTGTTTATAATCTGGATAATGTCCATTAATAAGCCGAGAAATTAATTGAACAGAATCAACAATAAATAAAATTTGGTTTTCCGCTAAACAAATTTTAACCTGATAATCACCATCCAATATAGTTTCATTAAGATTACTAAAAACTCTTAACAATTCTTGAACTGTTTTAGCGGGAACAATAATAGATTGCTCGTCATTTGTTTCTTGATTTTCAATATTAACACCTTTAATTTCAACCTGTTTTTCTGCCAAACGATAACTATCAGTGGCCGCCAAACTAAGTTTATTTTCATTAAAAGAAAATAAAACTCCAGTTAACTCTACCCTGTTTTCACTAGAGGAAACAGAAAAAACAACACTGTTCAAGGCTTTTTTTAAATTCTCAAGATCACAAGTATAATAATGTTCTTGAGAAATAACTGGAATTAAGGGAAATTCTTTAGCAGACTCTCCTTTAATTTTTGTTTTATATTTTCCACTTTCTACTAAAAGTTGTTCCTCTTTTTTTTCTAAACTAACCTTCCCGCCCTCACTTAATAAATTAACATATTCCGTAATTAATTTAGAATCAACCGCAAACTCTCCGTCATGATTAATTTTGCCCCTTAATTTATAAACCATTCCAATTTCTAAATTAGTACTAATCAGTTCAATATTTCCCTTATCAACCTTTATTAAAATATTATTAAGAATTGGTAAATTAATATTTTTAGTAGTAATATGTCCAACAATATTTAAACCTCTTTTTAAGTTTTCTTGTAGACTAATAAAATTCATATAGTTGATTGCTTATTATACTATTAATTAATATATATAAAACAATAATAACAATAAGGGAGTGGATAATTTTTATGTTTTTATATTTTCTTAATTATTAATTGGGCTTAATGGCGTTTTTGGCTGTTAACAGTTACTAAGAAAAGGTGTTAATTATTTTTTAAAACTTGTTAATAAGTCTTAAGCAGTTTAAATTATTCACAAGTTTTCAAACTTTCTTCACCAAAAAATAAACAACTAATTAACAGGATAATAATAAAAAATTTCTAATACCCAGTATTAAAAATTTGACGAATTGAATTAATTTCTTGTTTAATTTTTTCATTTTTATCACCCGTTATTTCTTGTTTAATTTTATTATAAGAATGCATGGCGGTAGTGTGATCTCGACCTCCTAATTCTATTCCAATTGAGGGATAAGAGGTGCCAATTTCTTCACGAATTAAATAAACGGCAATTTGTCTGGGCCAAACTAATTCTTTTTTCCGCCCCTTACTAATTAAATCTTTATAACTTAAATTATAAAATTTAGCCGTTGCTTCAATGATTTCTTTCGGGTTTAATGATCGGGTTTGAACACTAGAAATATAATCACTTAAAACCTCTTTAACGCTCTTAAGATCTGGGGTTAAGCCTTTAAATTGATGAGAAACAATAATTTTAGTTAAAGCACCCTCTAATTCACGAATATTGTTTTGTACCCGTTCGGCAACATAATTTAGAATTTCCTTACTTAAAGGATAATTTTTTTCTAAAGCTTTTTTTTCTAAAATAGCAATTTTTGTTTCTAAGTCTGGTTTACCAACATCAGCGACCATTCCTGATTCAAATCGAGAAATTAAACGATTTTCTATTGCTGGAATTGATTTTGGTGGACGATCAGAAGTGAGAACAATTTGCCTATCATTTTGTTGTAATTCATTAAAAGTGTGGAAAAATTCTTCTTGAGTTCCATCTTTTCCACCCATAAATTGCACATCATCTACTAGGAGAAGATCAACATTACGATATAGGTTTTTAAATTCTTTAGCTTTACCACTCTTTACAGATTGAATATAATTATTGGTAAATTTTTCACTTGTAGCGTATAGAATTTTATCGGTTTTTTTAGCCACTGCGTTACCAATAGCTTGTAAGAGATGGGTTTTACCTAAACCGACACCACCATAAATAAATAAAGGATTATAAGATTTTCCTAGATTCTCAACAACCGCCAAACAAGCCGCATGGGCTAATTCGTTACCACGACCAACAACAAAATTTTCAAAAACGTAACGGGGGTTTAGACCGTGTCGATTAGAGGTGTTGGTTCTAGCAACAATATTAACAGTTTTTATTTTTTCAGCAAAAGCGGTTTTATCATTTTCTTGTTTATTAGTGTTTATTGAATTATTAGAAAAAACATTTCCATTATTATGACGAAGTTCAACTTTATAAATAATTTCCTTAATTTTTTGTTTAGTAGTATTTTCTAGCGCACTAATAATATTTTTATGATATTTTTCTTCTAACCATTTTTTAACAAAAGCGTTGGGAACACAAATAATTACTTTTTCATTTTCTAAAGAGGAAATAAAAGTATCTTTAAACCAAGTTACAAAATTAGCTCGAGAAAGACTGATTTCTATTTCTCCTAAAACCGCTTGCCAGATTTGTTCGTTAGTCATAATAATTAAAAAATAGAATTATATTTAGTGTTTATGTATTCAAGTTTTACTAGTTTTATTATATTAGATAAATAGGTTTACCACAAGCTTTTATTTTGTTTAAAAAGTGTTAATAATTAGGGGAAAACTTTCAGACATTTTTAATTTTTATTTATTGACTTGAACAAGCAAAGATGATATCTTATAAAATAATAATAAATTAAATTTTGTTTATATGCCGAAAAGGACCTATCAACCGAACAAGCGCCGTGCCAAAAAAAAACATGGTTTTATTCATCGGATGGAAACTAAAGATGGTCGTCAGGTTTTAAAGAAACGACGTCAAAAAGGGCGAAAAAAAATATCAAAGTAAAAATTGGTGGAGATTTTATAAAATGTTAAAAAAAGACAACAGAATAAGACATGATAAAGATTTTGACCGAGCTTTTAAGCTCGGACAATCTTTTTATGGAGAGAATTTAGGATTTAAGGTAGTTAATAATGATTTAGGAATAAATCGCTTGGGGATTCTAATTAGCACTAAGGTTAGTAAAAAAGCGGTTATTAGGAACCACTTTAAACGACAAATTAGAGAAATTATTCGCGCCGAATTTCCTAAATTAAGTACTGGACATGATTTAGTAATTATTGTTTTTCCGAAGATATTAAATAAAAACTTTCAACAGTTAGAAGTTTTAATTAGACAAGCTTTAAAAAATTTGAATTTATATCAATAAATTTAAATTATATCTATGAATAACGAATTTCGATATTTACCAAGAAGAATCGCTGTTTATTTAATAAAAATATATCAAAAAACCCTTTCTTTTGATCATGGACCCTTGAAATTTTTTCATCCTTATGGTTTTTGTCGTTTTACGCCAACTTGTTCACAATATGGCGTGGAAGCAGTTAGTAAGTATGGTATAATTAAGGGCGGAATAAAAACTATTTGGAGAATTATTCGTTGCAATCCTTGGAACAAAGGAGGATATGATCCAATAAAATAATAAATAATTTTAATTTTTAAGATTCAATCTTTATGATTCACTTGTTTACAATAATTTTTTATCAACCCGTCTTAAACCTTTTGGTTTTTTTATATAACACAATTGCTTTTCAGGACTTAGGAATTGCTATTGTCTTGTTAACCATAATCATTAAATTAGTTTTTTGGCCTTTAGGACGATCGGCTATTAAATCACAAAAAGCTCTTCAAGATTTACAACCAGAGATTGAAGAACTAAAAACTAAATATAAAAAAGATAAAGCCGGTTTAAGCAAAGCGACGATGGAATTATACAAGAATAATAAGGTTAATCCTTTTTCTTCTTGTTTGCCACTTTTAATTCAATTACCATTTTTATTTGCAGTTTATCAAGTTTTTAGAGATGGTTTAAATAGTAAATTAGATTTTGTTTATTCTTTTATTAAACGTCCCGAAGCCATTAATACTATATCTTTTGGATTTTTAAATTTAGCAACACCTAATATTGTTTTAGCGCTCTTAGCTGGAGCAGCTCAATTTTGGCAAGCTAAAATGATGATTACTGATAAGCCTGCAGTAAAAACTCCAGGCTCTAAGGATGAAGGGATGGCGGCTATTATGAATAAGCAGATGTTATATTTTATGCCAGCCATTACTGTTTTTATTGGTATTTCTCTTCCCAGTGGTTTAACTTTATATTGGTTTGTTTTAACCGCTTTAACTGCTATTCAGCAATTGCTTACCTTTAAAAAGAAAAATAAGCATCACACCATTGAGGGTGAAATAGTTAATTAATAACAATTCAAAACTTTATTTTAAAAAGCATTCTAATTTAGAATGCTTTTTTTATAATCCCGATTTTAAATTAGTTTTTAAACTTTTTGTAGAGCTTGCTGTTGCTCCCACCAAACAAACTCCTTGCCAGGGCACATAATGAGAATAGAAACGCCTTTTATGAATTGGGGTTGTAGTTGAATCTGGAGGATAGGTAACAGTATAATTAAAGTAGGCATCTAAACCATTATGGGATCCTTCGGTACATTTTTCTACTCCTGGTTTTAGGGTATCAGTTTTTATTATTTTTGTCGGTTCGGGTTTAACAATATTGTAAATTACTGGAGCACTGGTAGTTGCAATTCGGCCATCACTAGTCCCCCAAAAAATGAAAGAAAGTTGCCCCTTCACAATTTTAGCTTGGATTAAAATATAATGTTTAGTATTATTCATAAAACGAAAATCTGGGAGGGGATCATACATCGTGGCGTCAGTTCCTGGAGGATTATAATAGGCAACCTGGTAAGAATGATTTTCTCGCATAGTTATTGGCAATCCACTAGCTAAGGCGGTTCGAAAAAGAGTGGTGGCGATTTGACAGAGTCCACCACCGTATTCAGGAATAGTCTTATCTCCTTTAATTACTAATTCTTTTAAATAACCACTTTGAGCATTAACTGCTCCTAAGGCTTTCACTAAAGAAAATTCTGCCCCGGGTTTGATTAACAAGCCCTGAAGACTAGATGCTCCAACTTCAATATTATAAACCCGGTTAGCTGGTGACCCAGTAAAATTTGATTTACCAATGCCTAAAACGTTTTGGATATCAGCGGTATTATTTTTTATTAAACTTTCATCGGGTAACTGTTTAACAATTAGTTTACTGCTATTTTTCCCGGCAAGAAAAGCCTTGTTAATTTGTAGTGCGCTGGCTATTAAATCTAATTTTTGACCATTTTTACCATTTTGCCAGTTGGAGATGTGTTTATTAATAACTTTAAAGCTGGGCTTAATGGCTACCCGATCAACCGAGGGGGCAATATGAATTTTTAGATATTCTTCAATTTTTTTTAAATTTAAAGATAAGGTTGATTGATTATTAGATTTTTGCAGACTAATCCAAGTGATTATTTCTTGTGGACTTATTTCCCAATATTTACTAGTAGTAGTTATTAATTGCAGACTGAGATCTCCGCGATTAATAATTTTTTTAACTTGAGGTTTTAAATTTTCTAAATCACTCTTTTTCAAGTTAGGGTATATCGCTTGAGTATTAATTATAATTTGTTTGTTATTTAATTTTACTAAAGAAGCATTAAGTTTTTCAAAAAGAAGTGAATAATTAATTTTTCGGCCTAGAGTTTCAGAATTAATTTGTAGATTAAGTCCTGGTTTGTTTTTAGATACCGAAAAATAAGCATTATTTGCTGGAACATTTAAAGTGGAAAATTCTTGTCCAACAATCTTCTTGATTTTCTTTTGATCAAGGGTATATTGAGCAGGGACAAGGCGTGGGAAGATCAACTTGAATTTAGCTAATAAATAATAAGTGAAAGTTCGTTGGTTTCTATTACCTAGCGCAACTGCCAAAGTTTTTTGAGTGTTAAAAGCTAATAAAGAATAAGATAAATCAACATCAAAAGAAGCTACTTCGCTAGGAATAGTAATAACCTTGGTTTTGTATTTAAAGCTTAAGCCCGCCTTTTTAATCTCTTTAATTCTGTTTTGAATTAAACTTTTGGCTTGTAGCGTAGTTTGATTGCTTAAATCTAAATTACCAATTTTCGTTTGAGGGAATATTTTGTTTTGATAATTAACTTTCCAAATTAAAAAATTACTAACAAAAAAAACGCTTAATATTAAAAGTATTAAGCTAATAACTGTAATTATTTTCTGACCGACTTTCATACGATAAATTATTAATTTTCGGTTCTGGTTTAATTTTTAGACTTTACTTTGATTTGTTGAGAACTCTTTTTATTAAGAGTGATGGTTAGAATACCATTTTCTAATTCCGCTTTAACTTGTTTAGAGTCAACTTCAGAAGGAAGAATAATTGAGCGCGAAAAAGAGCCCCAATAACATTCTTGATATAAATATTTTCCTTCTTTATTTTCTATTTCAGATGAACGGGTTCCGCTAATAGTTAATAGGTCATTATGTAAAGAAATTTTTAAATCTTCAGGATTTACTCCAGCAATAGTTGATTTAATAAAAATATTTTTAGCAGTTTGATAAACATCAATAGCTAGTTGTCCTTCAATTCCCGATTCTTCATCATTAAACCAATTTATTTCTGGACTAGAATTACCAAGCTTGGCTAATTTAATTTTTTTGTTTTTTTTCTTAAAAAGCATATTTTTTATTCTCTTTATAATTTATCAGTAATTGCCTAAAAAGTAAATATTAAAAAAAGAATATTATAATTAATATTCTTTTTCTAGTGGGCTCGGCCCGATTCGAACGGGCGACCTTTACGATGTCAACGTAACACTCTAACCAGCTGAGCTACGAGCCCTAAATTCTAATCACCGAGTTTCTGGTGGGCATAGATGGACTTGAACCATCGACCTCCGCTTTATAAGAGCGGCGCTCTAACCAGCTGAGCTATATGCCCAATTGTGAAGATGATGACAATTGGTGAAATTTCTAAAAGATTTTTTAACTTTAAAGAAACAATTATTTTATATCATTATCAGATTAATTGGGCAAGTTTTTTCTTAAGTCTGAAATAATTTGTTTTTGGGTTTGTTCTAAATTTTGTTTAACAATTATTTCGGCCGTTTTGGTAGTTCCCTTTGGCGAGTAGTCCTTCAGTAGTTCTAAGGCATTTTGGTTTTTTAAGGCCCGCACGATTACTTTAATTTGTTCAGGAGCTTGTTCATAAAAAATAACAATAATCTTAGTCTGAGGAATATTGGCAATTAATTCATCAATAACGGCTTGTAAGGACTGGGAATTATTTTGATTTTCTTCAAAATCCTGAGTGGTTAATTGTGACCACAATAATTCATTATTATTTATAGTCTGTAGATTATTTAAAATTTTCCCCCATAATTTCAAAGAAGAAAGGCTACGGGAACGATAAAGATGATTAACAATTTCTTCTCGTCGTGCTCCCAGAGAAATTAATTCAGAAGTTGTTAATAAAATGCGAGGACTTAAATTTGTAGTTTTAAAATTTTTAGTTTGCTGAATTATACCCGCTAATAAACAAGTAGCTAAATCTTCATCAATAAGTTTTTCTTGATAATTTTTTAAGAAATAAAATAAAATCTCAGAGTTAGAGCTGGCACTAAGATCAACTAAGTTAATTTGGCCAAAATCTTCATTGCTGGCTCGATAATCAATATTAATGAGAGTGGTTTTATAAAAAAATTCAATATTTGTATCATAAAGAGTTCCCAATGATTCTAGATCGCTAAGTCCAATGCTGATAATTAAATCATATTTAAATTCACCGCTTTGTAAATTAATATCTTTTTGTTCAAACCAGCCTTGAGTTGGAGAAATAATAAAATTCAAGATATTTTTATCAATAGTATATTTAATTTGATTAATTTTTGCTTGGTGAATATCAATCGCCACTATAAATTTCCGTAAATTGCTTAAACTATTCTTAATTTCTGAAAAAGCTGGTAAAAAACTCAAGGATTTGTTATCTGAAGAAGTCTTAGACTGAGCAATCTCTACCTTTTTATTCATTTTTTTTAGGAACAAAAAAAGCGCTAAAGCCGAGGCTTGAGAATCAGAATCATCATCAGCGGGCAAAACAATTAAAATTTGCCGTGATTTTTCTAGTTGTTTAACAATTTGTTGTTCTAAATTTAACATTTATCGATTTTAAAACACCACCAGGCATTTAAAGTTTGATTTTTAAATATATAATTATTTCAGCTTAAAGTCAAGAGAAATCATTAATTTTAATAGTTGACTCTGAGGTGTTTTTTTGGTAATTTTAAACTATGAAACAAGAATTAGATAAAATTTACCTTCCTAATCAGCAGGAAGATATCATCTATAAAAAATGGCTGGCTTCAGGATTTTTTAATCCAGATAATCTTGAATTAACTGCTGACGCTCCAAACTATACTATTATTTTACCACCACCAAATATTACTGCCAAGCTACACGCTGGGCATAGCTCAATGTTAGCGATTGAAGACTTATTAATACGTTTTCATCGTTTACGTGGTGATCGAACTCTGTGGTTACCAGGGACTGATCATGCCGCTATTGCTACTCAAAATGTTGTTGAAAAACAACTTTTACAAAAAACTGGTCAAACTCGTCATGATCTCGGTCGAACTGAATTTTTGAAAAAAGTTTATCAATTTGTTACAGAGACCCAAAACACTATATTACACCAAATTAAAAAAATGGGTGCTTCCTTAGATTGGTCACGATTAGCTTTTACTTTAGACGAGACTCGACAACACGCGGTCAATACTATGTTTTTAGAGATGTATCAAGAGGGGGTAATTTATCGTGGCGAGCGGGTGGTTAATTGGTGTCCGCGTTGTCAATCAACCTTAGCAGACGATGAACTAGAATATCAAGAACAACAGGCTAAGTTATATACTTTTAAATATGATCATGATTTTCCAATTACCATTTCTACTACTCGCCCTGAAACTAAATTAGGAGATGTGGCAGTTGCTGTTAATCCTCAAGATCAACGATACAAAAAATATCTTAATCGAGAATATCAAGTTAATTTTTGTGGTCAGAAATTAACTATTAAAATAATTTCTGATCGTCAAGTTGAACAAAATTTTGGGACGGGAGCCCTAGGGGTAACTCCGGCACACTCCTTGGTTGATTGGCAAATTGGTGAAAAATATCATTTACCAGTTATTAAAGTTATTGATGAACAAGGAATTATTCGCACTGGTTTTGGCAAATATTCTGGTTTAAATGTTCAAGCTGCTCGTTTAGCAATTGTTGCTGATTTAAAAAAACAGAAACTTTTAGAAAAGGAAGAAGAAATTACTAATAATTTATCAGTTTGTTATCGTTGTCAAACCCCCGTTGAGCCTTTACCTTCTCGACAGTGGTTTATTAATGTTAATAAAAAATTAGCTCGTCTTGGTCAGCAATCTTTAAGAGAGAAAGCACTAGAAGTTGTCCAAAAACAGGAAATTGAATTTATTCCTAAACGTTTTACTAAAACCTATTCTGATTGGATGAAAAATTTACACGACTGGTGTATTTCTCGACAAATTTGGTATGGACACCCAATCCCAGTTTGGTATTGTCAGAATCCTCATCATCAAAAATCTCAGTCTTCAGCAACAGATTTTATTGTTTCTGAAAAAAAACCAGAGAAATGTTCAGTTTGTGGTGGTCAAGAATTTATTCAAGATCCTGACACTTTAGATACTTGGTTTTCTTCAGGAATGTGGACTTTTTCTACTTTAGGTTGGCCTAATAATTTTCTGGGAGGCAAAAAAACTGGTGATTTAGCCAAATATCATCCCACGCAAGTTTTAGAAACCGGTTACGAAATTGTTACTCTCTGGGTTTCGCGGATGGTGATGATGTCTTTGTTTGCTTTAGGAGAAATCCCTTTTGAAAAAGTTTATCTTCATGGCACAGTTCTCGATTCTCACGGTAAAAAAATGTCTAAATCTACAGGAAACGGTATTGATCCTTTAGAAGTAATTGATAAATATGGTGCCGATGCCTTACGGCTTGCTTTACTGTCGGGAAATACCCCCGGCAATAATTTACGTTATCAAGAGGAACGGGTCGAAGCCAAGCGTAATTTTATTAATAAACTTTGGAATATTTCACGGTTTATATTAAGTTCAGTTGATACTTCTAATTTAGAAAAGTTAAATAAGCCTAATGCTGAAACGCTGGCGGATTATTGGATTTTAGAAGAATTAAACATTTTAATAAGTAAGACGACAAAGAACCTTGAAGCTTTTAATTTTTCTTTAGCGGCTGAGAGTTTACAGGAATTTACCTGGAATAAATTAGCTGATTGGTATTTAGAAATTGCTAAAATAGAAAAGAATAAGGAAAAGATTTTGATTTTTTTGTTAAAAAATTTATTAATTCTTTGGCACCCCTTTATTCCTTATGTCACTGAGAGTATTTGGTCTAGTTTCAATGATTCTTTATTATTAGTAGCAAATTGGCCCAGCACTTTTTCACAAAGTAATAAAAAAGTAGCAACTCAAAACATTGAATTAGTTCAGGAGATCGTTGTGGCGATTAGAAATTTACGGAATAGCAATAAAATTTCTCCAGCCAATAAATTAAAAGCAGTTATTTATGGTCATCAACAAACTAGTATTTTAAAAGAACAACAAAATTTAATTCAAAATTTAAAAACTGGTTTAGTCTCTATCCAAGTTCAAAAAACTGGTCAGAAACCACCTGATTCTTTAGTAACAATTGTTGGGGAGGTGGAAATTTATTTATTAGGAGACCTTCAACAACATAGCGATGCTCAGCAGTTAATAACAGAAAAAAATAAATTAGAAAAACTAATTATTAATCAAGAACAGAAATTAGCTAATTCTAATTTTGTAGAGCGTGCCCCTCAAGATATTGTTCTTTTGGAGCGAGATAAATTAAAGCACTATCGCTTGGAAGTAGAAAAAATAATTAAGTTAATTAATTAATTATGACTTTAAAAAAATATTTATGGGCAATGGCTATTCTTAGTTTCTTATGTTGGAGTCTTTTTATTTTTGTGATGAGATTAATTAATCCAACTAGCACTAATTGGCTGGGTTTTGTTCTATTTTATTTAGTATTATTTATTTCTTTAATTGGCACTAGCGCTCTAATTGGTTTTATCATTCGCTTCATTGCTTTAAAAAAAGAATTAGCTTTTAATTCAGTTAAACTAGCCTTTCGTCAATCATTTCTGTTTTCTTTATTTATTATTATTATTTTAATTTTAACCTCTCAACATTTATTTAATTGGTTAAATTTGTTATTGTTAATTATAATTTTTAGTATTTTAGAATTGTTCTTAATTAGTTATAAAAAAAATCGTTAATTATATGAAAGATAAATTAGATCAATTACGCCAGGAGTTTTTGCAAGATTTGCAACAGGTTCATAATCAAACAACTTTACATGAATTAGAATTAAAATTTCTATCTCGCAAGGGAGCACTTAGTAAAATGTTGCATAGTTTAAAAGAGCTGGATTTAAGCGCTCGGCAACAATTTGGTAAATTAGCTAATAATCTTAAAATTGAATTACAAAATAAATTTACAGAAAAAGAGGCAACGCTGAATATTAATCAAACTCACAGTCAAAATATTGACCCGACTTTACCTGGTTTTAATTTTCCTCAAGGGCATTTTAATCCGATTACTTTAATGCAAAACAAATTAGAAGATCTTTTTACTTCTTTAGGTTTTATGGTTTTAGATGGTCCAGAATTAGAAAGTGAGTATTTTAATTTTACCGCTTTAAATATACCCGCCAGTCATCCTGCTCGTGACATGCAAGACACTTTCTATATTGATTATCCTAATGAGCATCAGGAATATGATTTGCTAATGAGGACCCAAACCTCGCCAATGCAAATTCGGGCAATGCAAAAATACGGAGCACCTCTTCGAGCAATTATTCCTGGTCGTTGTTTTCGAAATGAAGCGACTGATTCCCGGCATGAACACACTTTTTATCAATTAGAAGGGATTGTCATTGACAAGAAAATAAATTTTGCTCACCTCAAAAGTTTTTTAGAAATTGTTGGCCAAGAAATGTTTGGAGCAAAAACAAAATTAAGAATGCGTCCTAAATTTTTTCCTTTTGTCGAACCCGGTAATAACGGAGAATATACTTGTTTTTTATGCCAGGGAAAGGGTTGCCGAGTTTGTAAATATACTGGTTGGTTAGAAATTGTGGGGGCTGGTTTAGTTCATCCGCGAGTTTTAGAAGCCGGAGGTATTGATCCTAAAATTTATTCTGGACTAGCTTTTGGTTTTGGTTTAAATCGTTTAGCAATGTTAAAATATAATATTGATGATGTGCGTTTATTTAATAGTGGAGACCTTAGGTTTTTAGAACAATTTTAATTATATGTATATTTCTCTTAACTGGTTAAAGAATTTTGTTAAAATTCCAGCCAAAATTAAACCGACGACTATTGCTGAGGAATTAAGTACTCATACCGTGGAGGTGGAAAATTTAATTAAGCAATCAGCACAGTTTGATAAAATTGTTGTGGGGCAGGTTTTAGAACTTGAGAAACACCCTAATGCCGACCGCTTACACCTAGTTGTCGTTGATGTTAAAGATACTAAATTAAAAATCGTTTGTGGAGCAAACAATCTAAAACTAGGACAAAAAGTACCAGTTTCTTTAATTGGCGCTCACTTGCCAACCGGTTTAGAGATTCAAGAATCAATAATTCGTGGTGAAAAATCTCAAGGAATGATTTGTGCGGAAGATGAATTAGGACTCGGAAGAGATCATCAGGGTATTTTAGTTTTAAATGATCGGGCTCGAGTTGGCGAAACTTTTGCCCACTATTTAGAAGCTAATGATATAATTTTAGAAATAGATAACAAATCTTTATCGAATCGCCCCGATTTATTAAACCATTATGGTTTAGCACGAGAAATATCTGCCATTTTTGATTTACCCTTAAAAACTTATGATGATTTTCTTAAACTAGATGAAGGAGTTTTATCTTCTGCTTCTAATAAATTAGCAGTTAAAATAGAGGCTTCAGATCTTTGTTTGCGATATTCCGCAATTAAGATTGATAATATTGAAATTAAAGAGTCTCCCGACTGGTTAAAAAATAGTTTAATTGCTGTTAATCAACGACCAGTTAATAATATAGTGGACCTAACTAATTATGTCATGCTGGAATGCGGACAACCCCTCCACGCTTTTGATGCTCAGAAAATAAAAAAAATAATTGTTCGCCGTGCTCATCATCAAGAAACTATTAAAACCTTAGATGACCAGGAGCGAGTCCTAACTAATAAAGATTTAGTAATTTCTTCTGATCTTGCCCCTCTCGCTATTGCCGGATTGATTGGCGGTCAAGATAGTGAAATCACAAATACTACTCAAACTATTATTTTAGAAGCCGCTAATTTTTTAGCAAGCAATATTCGTCAAACTTCTCAGCGTTTAGGTCTTCGAACTGAAGCTTCGGTTCGTTTTGAAAAATCTTTAGATCCGGAATTAACTCTCATCGCTTTAAAAAGATTTTTGACACTATTAAAAAAAGTATCTCCTCAAGTTAAAATAGCAAGTACCCTTTTTGATTATTATCCGCAGCCGCCTCAAGCGATTAATATTGACTTAGACCTTCAATGGTTACAAGATAAAATTGGTCAAGAAATACCTCGAAAAACTGTTATTAATAATTTACAGAGATTGGGTTTTATAATTAATAGTGAACAAGAAAATATTTTAAAAGTTACCGTTCCTAGTTGGCGAGCGACGAAAGACGTTCATATTCCAGAAGATTTAGTTGAAGAGGTCTTACGACTTTACGGCTATGGACAAATAAAATCACAATTACCAGTGTTGGAGCTTAAATTACCAGAAATAAACCAGAAGCGTTTGTTGGAACGAAAAATTAAAAATATTTTAGTTTGGAGCTCTGCTTTAAATGAAGCCTATAATTATTCATTTGTTGGTGAGACACAATTAAAGAAATTGAAGATAGATTTTTCTCAGTATCTCAAACTTGTTAATCCTCTTTCTAGCATCCATAACCTTTTACGCCAATCTTTAGTGCCAGGACTAATTAATAATATTAAAATAAATCAATTTCAAGAAACTAATTTTGGTTTTTTTGAATTAGAAAGTGTTTTTTTTAGAGCTCCTGGGAATCAGCTTAAAAATTTAGAAAGTACAGCTACCTTGCCGTATCAAGAAAAACACTTAGGAATTATTCTCACTGGCACTGATGATTTGTTTTTTCGTTTGAAGGGTATAGTGGATAATCTTTTAAAAAATATTATGACGCCACAGACAAATTGCGAATTTCTACCAGCCACAAATATTCCTAACTGGGCGCAAAAAGATTTGGCTGTTAAAATTGTTGTCCGGGGGAAAGAAATTGGTTTGTTAGCGCTGGTCCTTCCTGAAATTAACAAGAATTTTAATCTTAAAAAACCAGTAGCCATTGCAGAAATTAATTTTGATTTATTAGCACAGTTAGTTTTTAGCTTACCAGGCAGCGATTATCGGGGAATTCCTAAATATCCAGCAGTGAGGAGAGATATTTCTTTTGTAGTTAACAGTGAAATATTATATAATGATTTGAGAGGGGAAATTATTGATTTTCACCCCTTATTAGTTAATGTTGAATTGTTTGATGTTTATCAGGGTGATAAATTAGAGCTTGGGAAAAAAAGCTTAGCATTTCATTTGAGTTATCAATCGTCAGATCGGACCCTCCGAGCCGTTGAAGTTGATCAAGTTCAAAAGAATTTAATTCAGCACTTAAACCAAAAGTTTTCTATTAAATTACGAGATTTTTAATATTTTTTAAATTTAATTATATGCTAGCTACTTCTTATGACATCTTAAATATTGTTTTAGCGATTTGCTTAGTAATTCTAACTATCTTTCTTAGTTGGGGTATTTATTATTTTATTATTAGCGCTCATAAAATATATAAGTTAGTTAAAAGAATTGAGGCTGGAGTTGGTAAAACCGAAGAAATACTAGATATTGCTCGTGATAAGCTAAAACATAGTAGTGCGTACTTCATGATTTTAGGGGAAATTGCTAAAAAGGCCTTATCTTTTGTGGAGGAAAAGAAGGTTAGGCGGCGGACACGAAGCACAAACCAGAAAAAATAGAATTTAATATTTTGTTAATAAAAAATAAACTGTTGTGGCAGTTTATTTTTAAATATTGCTTTAAAAATTTATTTTTTATAATGACAAGAGCGATTACTACATTTTATTTCTTGATTTTTATCTCTCACTAATAGAGCTTCACATTCTGGACATTTTTCTCCCGTTGGTTTTCCCCAATAAGCATTTTTACATTTCGGATAATTATTACAAGCATAAAATACTCCGCGCTTACTAAATTTTTTAACAATTTGACCATCATGGCAAACTGGACAAGTAACCGCTGGTCCAGATTCTTCATCATCATCAATATTTTTAATATTTTTACATTTTGGAAAAGCACTACAAGCCAAGAATGGTCCATATTTTCCCACCTTAACTTTCATTGGAGAAGAGCATTTATCGCAAACTTCGGTAGCGTATTTTTTTTCTAACTCTAAAATTTTAGCATCAGGCTCTTTCTTTTCAGGACCATCTGCGGAATTTAATTTTTTGATATTTCGACAATCTGGATAAGCGCTACAAGCTAAGAATTTACCATAACGTCCTGTCTTAATAATCATTGGTGCTCCACATTTATCGCAAACTTCGTTTGATTTTTCTTCAGGCATAATGTCATTTTTATTAATTTCTTGATATTTTTTTTCTAAATTAGCATGAAAGCTTTTATAAAAATTACTAATAATTGGTTGCCATTTTTTTTCTCCTTCGGCGATCGCATCTAAATCATTTTCCATTTTGGCGGTAAATTCATAATCTACTATTTCGGAGAAGTGTTTAGTTAATAAATCAATAACGACAAAAGCAATGGTGGTGGGTTTTAGTTTTTTATTTTCATCACGTTCCACATAGTTACGAGTGATAATCGTGTTAATTGTCGGCGCATAGGTTGAAGGTCGTCCAATTCCATGTTTTTCTAATTCTTTCACCAAACCAGCATCAGAATAGCGGGCAGGCGGATTAGTAGAATGCTGGTCAGCGTTTAATTTTAATAAAATCAATATTTCTTCAAGTACTAAAGATGGTAGTTTTTGTTCTTTGGTTTTTTCTGGCCAAATTTTTAAATAACCTGGAAAAATCAAAGTTTGTCCGTTAGCCCGGAAGATATAAATTTTTTCTGTTACTTCCGTTCTGACTTCAATCGTTGTGGAGGCGAGCTGGGCAGAAGGCATTTGACTGGCTACTGCTCGTTGCCAAATTAGACGATATAAGCGTTGTTGACTATTGTCTAATTTAGAAGTTAATATTTCGGGAGTAGTTTTGACCTCGCTAGGACGGATAGCTTCATGGGCTTCTTGAGCGTTTTTACTTTTATTTTTGAAAAATCGTCCGTTATTTACTAAATATTTTTCTCCGAGATTATTTTTTAACCAGTCTTGAGTTTCGTTAATAAACTTAGGAGCCAGATTCAAGGAATCAGTACGCATATAGGTAATATAGCCCTGTTCATATAATTTTTGTGCCAACAACATAGTTTGTTTGGCACTAAAACCTAATTGACGATTAGCAGATTGTTGTAAAGTTGAAGTGGTGAAGGGTGGATTGGGGTTTTTTTTGATTTCCCTTTTTTTAATTTTATCTACCGCATATTTAGAACTTGTTAATATTTCCTTTAATTTCTCAGCTTCGCTTTGTTTAATATCTAGTTTATTAAAAGTTTTATTATCAATTTTATATAAATCAGCACTAAATTTATTTGCCGGATCTTTTCCACTAAACTCGGCTGTTAGGGTCCAGTATTCCTCTATTTTAAAAGCTTGTATTTCTCGTTCTCGGGTAACAATTAATTTTGTGGCGACACTCTGTACTCTTCCAGCAGATAAACCTCGGGCTACTTTTTTCCAGAGAAAAGGTGATAATTCATAACCAACTAAACGATCTAAAATGCGGCGAGCTTGTTGAGCATCTACCATATTCAAATCAATTTGTCGGGGATTCTTAAGAGCTTCCAAAATAGCCGGTTTAGTAATTTCATGGAAAACAATTCTTTTACTTGTGCTTTCTTTAAGTCCGAGAGCTTGTGCTAGATGCCAAGCAATAGCCTCTCCTTCACGATCTTCATCAGAGGCTAGGATAATTTCTTGAGCTTTTTTAGCAACTTTTTTTAAATTAGCAACGGTTTTTTTAGCTTTAATTGGAATAATATATTCAGGGATAAAGCCGTGTTCAATATCAATGCCCATTTTGCTTTTCGGTAAATCACGAATATGACCAAAAGATGATTCAACCCGATAGTTTTTATCTAAAAATTTGCTAATAGTTTTAGCTTTGGTAGGGGACTCCACAATAATTAAATTCATATAAACAAAATTTAATTTATTTAATTTAAATGGTAAATTAATTCAACATTCTTCAGTAATTTTTCAACTCTAATATATTTAGTTTACTATTTATTATTGCTCTGTCAAGTTTAAAGCTTTAATAATTAGATCAGTCTTAATTTTTTAGCTTTCTTATTATTGAGTTCGGTAGTTGTCAGGGGAATATTTTCTACCGCCAAGATTTCTAAAATATCTTCTGCGGTACTAACACTCTGGGCTCCCTGACTAATTAAATTATTAGGCCCTTCGGAAAGTTCAGAAAAAATACTACCCGGAACAGCCAGGACTTCTCTGTTTTGCTCCAAAGCGTAATTAGCGGTAATTAAAGCTCCCGAGCGGGCTTTGGCTTCAATCACTAAAGTGGCTTGAGATAATCCCGATATCAGACGATTGCGTTGAGGAAAATTTTGTTTAGCTGGTGGAGTATTAGGAGAAAATTCCGAAATTATTGCTCCGCCACAATTGATAATATTTTCCGCCAAGGAACGATTGCTAGAAGGATAAAGACGATTTGCATCTAAACCCGAACCTAAAATCGCTAGAGTAATTCCCTGTTGGGCGATAACTACTTGATGTGCCCAAGAATCAACTCCTAAGGCTAAACCACTAACAATTTCTATTCCTCGATTAATTATCTTTGGCAATAACTTTTGTATAATTCTTTTCGCATAAATACTAGGTTTCCTAGACCCCACAACTGCTAGACGTGGTCTTTTCCTTTCTAATAATTGTCCTTTAAAATATAAAATAGGTGGAGATGCGGGAATTTCTCTTAGTATTGATGGATAGTTTTTATCTTGCCAAGTAACAAATTTAATTTTTTTTTCGTTTAATTCTTGAAGAACATGATTTAAGCTAAAACTTGATCGCCAAGCTATAAATTCACTAATTAATTTGGTGGGCAGTCCAGCTAATAATAAATCGGAATGTTGAGCATGAAAAGCTTCCTTTAGATTAGGAAAATAATTCTCTAATCTTTTTAGTCTTGTCGGGCCGATTTTATTGAAATAACTGAAACCCAAATGATATTCACGGTCGTTGTTGTTATTCATAAAATTATAAAAAATAAAATCCTTCTAAGTTTTTTAGAAGGATTTTAAGTTTATTTTAGATCTCTGATATTTATTGTCGCTAATAAATCTTTTAATTTCTTTCGCTCTTCAAGGCTGAAGGCTTGAAGGACAAATTTATCCGGAGGAATAGGGGTTCGTAATAATTTATTTTTTATTCCGAGACGTAAGCGAATAAATTTTTTAGTTTTAAGTTGATTGATAATTGATTGGATTCCGCGATGTCCCGCACTGCCAGAATCCGTTGCTATTTTATAATCACCAAAATTTATATCTAAATCGTCTTGGACGACAATGAGTTGGTCAGTTAAATCAACATCTTTTTTAATAATGAATCCTAATTTTTTAGGTAATAATTGATAATAACTCAAAACATTTTGTACTGCTTGACCAGAGTTATTCATGAAAGTTAGAGGTTTGATAAATAATAACCCGCCGTCTTTATAACTCAAAGCTGGCCATTTCTTATTCATTGACCACTTAATATTTCCCAACCAATAATCCAAAGCTAAATAGCCAGTGTTATGACGAGTATATTTATATTGTTCCCCAGGATTTCCTAATCCAACCACAATTTTCATAGATATTTTTTAGCTTAACTCTCTTTAATATTATAAAACAAAATTCCTAAGTATTATAGGTGGTATGAGATTTTTTGTTTTTAGTAACTTTAATATGAATTGGAGTTCCTAAAAAACCATGTCGTTCTCGTAAGCGATTTTCCATAAAACGAACATAGGAAAAATGAAGATTATCATCAGGCCCAATACGCACGGTAAATAGTGGCGGACTATTTTTAATCTGTTTAAATTCGTAAATATGCGGTGCTCGAGTTCCCTTACCCTTGGCAGGTTTGTGAATTTTAACCACGGCTTTCATGAATTTTTCGCACTGAGAATCACTTAATATTAAACCTCTCTGGGCGGAAACTTTAATAACTAAATCTAAAATCTTATTTACTTTTTCTCCAGTTTTAGCAGAGATAAATTGAATTGGTGCCCAATGGGCGAAGGGGAATTTATCATAAATAATATTAGTCCATTGTTTAGTCTCGCGGTTTTCGACGGCATCCCATTTATTGGCAACAAAAATTAAACTTTTATGACGATCAACAACTTCTTGGACCAGTTTAGCGTCTTGATGTCTTAGGGGCTTGCTGATATCTAACACTAGTAAGGCAACATCAGCTTTTTCTAATGATTTTAATGATTTTAGAATTCCATATTTTTCTAAACCAACAGTTTTTTGTCGATAGCGAGTAATCCCCGCGGTATCTACTAAAATAATCTTTTCTTGTTGATAAGTAATTTCCATATTTTGAGGTTCTCGAGTGGTGTGCGGAAGTTCACTAACAATTACTCGCTGATAGCCTAAAATTGAATTTAACAGTGATGATTTCCCCACATTGGGTTGACCAATAATACAGGCGGTGATTGTTTTTTCCAGAGCTTCATCCAGGAGTTTTGCCGACTTTTTATTATTTTTTTGTTTGGTTATTCTTTCGGCAATAACATCTAATAAATCACCAGTCCCTAAACCATTGGCTGCGGAAATTATTAATGGTTCTCCTAATCCCAGTTTGTAAAATTGTGCGGCCTCGGCAGCAGACTTAAAATTGTCTATTTTATTAGCAACTACTAGAGTTTTTGAACGATAAGAATCATTTTGTTTTAAGGCTTTCACTAATTTTTTATCTTCGGCCAGTAAACCACTTTTAGCATCTACTAAAAACAAAATTAAATCGGCTTGTTTTAAATAAGAACGAGCTTGTTTTTGGGCTTGGCTATCAATATCATTACTTAATATTTTTTTATTACTTAAGGTTGAAGAATTAATTATCCCGGCCGTGTCTACCAGGCTAAACAAACTATTAGCCCATTCTACTTGGGATAAATTGCTGTCACGAGTCGTTCCACTAATAGTTGAGACTAGGGCTTGTTTCTTTTCAATAAGACAATTAAAAAGGGTGGATTTTCCCACATTAGTTCGTCCACAAATAACCACGAGGGGTGTTTTTTTTTCAATAATTTTATTCATATTATTTGGCTTGATCAGCAGATGTTCCTAAAACAACTACAAAGTTTGGATAAATATTAACTTGTTGTGAGTTTATTTTTTGAGGAGTACTTGAATTTATATTTATTATATTAGTGGTGGTGGCTTCTTTTTTGTATTTAGACAACCACGCTGGCTGTTGGAAAGATTCTCTTGCTCCGGTAATTTTTTCTAGAATTGCTAATGATTTTTTTCGCTTTCCATAAGTTAAATCATAAACTGTTGTTTGTCTATTATCCCGACTAAGAGCATTGGTAATGTTTAACACTTTAAATTTTGCCTGTTCTAAGAGTACAGCATTTTTACTGGCTAGACCACTAATCCAGGTTCCGTTCAAAACCACAACACTGGCCTGATCGCTGATTGTCGGGCCAGTCAATGAGGAGGTATTTAAATTTGTTGAAAAAATATTTTGCACAAAATTAACAATATTTTTAAAATTTCCAGAACGTGGAGTTAAAATATAGGCACCATTTTGTCCCACCCCAGCAACTAAAAAATTATTTGGAGCATTGCTTAGAACTTTAGTAATAATTTGTTTATGATTAACATTTTTAAATAAATTCCAAATTTTTAATATTTCCCAGACATTGAGATTTGTCGAAACATTTTTATTTAATTCTTTAATTACTTTAGTAATAATTATTGGGTTTAACAAGGTTTGTGCTGAGAATAATTTATTTCGCACGGCCTCTAAAATTAATTGTTGCCGACGAGCTCGGGCGAAATCAGAACCTTCAATACCGGCGGCGTGGCGACTACGAACATATTCCAAGGCGACAGAACCATCCATACTTTGTGGTCCTTTACTAATATGTAAATGCTCATAACGGGCGGCATAATCGGGATTTTTTTCTTGACCAATAATAGGATATTGATAATCATCTAGAGTATTAACAACATTTACTCTAATCCCTCCTAATTGATTAATAATCTTAACAAAGCCACCAAAATCAACACGGGCATAGTATTGAATAGGAATATGTAATAATTTACCAATAGTCTGAGCAGTTATTTTTCCTCCTTGTCCCGGATATTTTACTTCAGCATAGGCATCAATAGTATTGATTTTTTCCCAGTTATTAACTGGAGTAACTAAATCACGAGGAATAGAAATTAAAGCAACCTGTCTGCTGGATGGTTTTAAACTAAGCAAGATAATTGTATCAGTTAAATAAGATCCATCATGTCCTGGACCACCAATTCCCAATAATAAAACATTAATTCGATCATTCTTTTCTCCAGCTAAACTACGGTCAGTGCTGGGAATTAAATGTTTAAAATTATTAAATATTTCATTATTAAACCAATCATTGGCACTAATACTAGACATTAAAACTCGTCCGGCAAAAATTATAACTAGAACAATAATAACGATGGTATAAGTACTAATTCGCTTATTTCTTCGATTTAGTAACAAATTATTCTGATTGTTGGAAGGGGCTACTTGTTCTCCTTGTTGCTCATCTTCTTCTATTTTCTTTTTGAAATCAATCATAAATTATCTCGTTTACTGAAAATTAAAAGCTTATAATATCCTTGAATTACTGATACGATTATTATAGCATATCTCCAATTTATTGTTGGACTTGAGATTGGTGGACTTGAGGGGGGTCGAACCCCTTACCTCCGCAATGCGAATGCGGCGCTCTACCAGTTGAGCTACAAGCCCAGTGTTTTTACTTATTTTTTAAAATAATTCACTGTCGCAATAAATTTTTTAAGAAAGATTATGTTATGTATTAGATTAGTTGAAAAATATTTCAGATAATAAAAAATGGACAGGAATCCTGTTTCTCAGTTTATCATAAAAAATTAATTTTTCAATAGTTGATTCTGATAAATTTCTTTTTATTTTTTGCTTTAAATTAATATTTCTTGTAGAATATTAAAATAAGTTAATTTAATTTCAATTATATGAGTGAACATGTTAAATCAGGTAATTTCTTTAAAGATTTAATAACTAGGCAAAAACAAAATAAAGAAACACCTGAACAAGAAAAACCCAAAAATAAATTTTTTACTCCCGAAGAATGGTTTGAGCGCTATTATCGCGGACAAAAAACCGAAGAATTACCTGAAAGAGTTTTTAAAGATGTTTCCCCAGAGGATATTAAAATTTTAGAAGAAAAATATTCTTCTCGACTTCCTAAAAAAAATCCCGAAGTAAAACAAATCGATCTTTTTGATTAAAAATTATGAGAAGAGAAAATAAAGAAAAAAAAGAACAAATTATCTTTTCTGGTATTCAACCAAGTGGTAATTTAAATATTGGCAACTATATTGGTGCTATTTCACAATGGGTTAAAATGCAAGATAAATATCATTGTATTTTTTCAATAGTTGATTATCATGCCATTACTATTAAACAAGATCCTAATCTCCTGCGACAACGTATTATAGAAGTCACTAAAATTTATCTTGCTGCTGGCATTGATTCTCAACAATCAATTATTTTCCAACAATCTACAATTCCCGCCCATACCGAACTAGCTTGGATTCTTAATTGTTATGGTGCGCATATTGCTGATTTAAATAAGATGACGCAATTTAAAACTAAAGCTGGTGAGCATCAAGAAACGGTTAGTGTTGGTTTATATGATTATCCTGTTTTAATGGCTGCTGATATTCTATTGTATAATACTGATTTAGTTCCTGTCGGAGAAGATCAAAAACAGCACGTGGAATTAGCTCGAGACATTGCCCGACGCTTCAATAATGAATTTGGAGAAATTTTTAAAATTCCTCAACCGGTAGTTCGAAAAGATGGTGCGCGTATTATGTCACTGCTCGATCCTACTAAGAAAATGAGCAAAAGTGATGATAATCAAAATAACGCTATTGCTTTATTAGATTCTTTAGAATTAGCCCAGAAAAAAATTATGAAAGCGGTTACTGATTCTGGTTCAGAAATTGAATATGATTTAGAAAATAAGCCTGCTCTTTCTAATCTCTTAACAATTTATGCTATTCTCGGTAATCGAGAAATTCCTCGGTTGGTTAAAGACTATCGCGGTCAAGGTTATGGAAAATTTAAAAAAGATTTAGCAAAAGTAGTCGAAAAGTTTTTACATAACTTTCAAGAGAAATATAATAATATTTCCGATAATGATGTTCGTCAAATTTTAGAAGAAGGACGAATCAAGGCTGAAGCTTTGGCTAGCCAGAAATTGAGTGAAGTTAGAAAATTGATTGGGGTTCGATAGTTTTATTGTTTAAAATTTAGATATACAAAAAAAGCCACTCTCAGAGTGGTTTTTTTTAGGGTTGGGTGTGATATAAATTTTGAGTCTGATTAGCATCAATTCTTTTGTTATTTCTTACGAAGTAAAAAACAACCACTTCGGCCCAATGCCGAAGGCGACTATTTCTTATTCATGTTGAATAAGAAATTTCTCCCTAGAAAGGAGGTGATCCATCCACAGCTTCCGCTACGGATGCCTTGTTACGACTTCGTCCCTGTCGCCAGTCTTACCTTCGTCCCACTTAATGTGAGCCTTCGGGCACTACCAACTCCCTTGACGTGACGGGCGGTGAGTACAAGACCCGAGAACGTATTCACCGTGGCATTCTGATCCACGATTACTAGCGATTCCAACTTCATGAAGGCGAATTTCAGCCTTCAATCCGAACTGAGAGAGGTTTTTAGGGATTGGCTCCACCTCGCGGTTTGGCTACCCTTTGTACCTCCCATTGTAGCACGTGTGTTGCCCAAGGCGTAAGAACCATGCTGATTTGACGTCATCCCACCTTCCTCCCATTTAAAACGGGCAGTCTCCCATGACATGTAAAACATAGGATCAGGGTTGCGCTCGTTTCCCGACTTAACGGTACATCTCACGACACGAGCTGACGACAACCATGCAGCATCTGTCTAGCACCCTCGAAGGCGAGTCTGTTTCCAGACCTTGCAGCTAGATGTCAAGCCTTGGTGAGGTTCCTCGATTAATATCGAATTAAACCACATGCTCCACCGCTTGTGCGGGTCCCCGTCTATTCCTTTGAGTTTTAAGCTTGCGCTCGTACTCCCCAGGCGGGATACTTAACGGGTTACCTTAAATTAACAGCACTGGCAGGAGTGTGTGCGTGGTCGG
>LSNS01000020.1 GCA_003056205.1 Parcubacteria group bacterium M6-OD1-4
TGGCAATTTTTTCAAAGAAATAAATTGACAGAAAAATTCAAATTTTTCGTGTCCGAGCTTCTCTGAAGCGAAGGTCGAACCATCGGGTTCGAATACTTCTAACCATGAGGGAAGGAGGATTGGCAATTTTTTCAAAGAAATAAATTGACAGAAAAATTCAAATTTTTCGTGTCCGAGCTTCTCTGAAGCGAAGGTCGAACCATCGAGTTCGAATACTTCTAACCATGAGGGAAGGAGGATTCGAACCCCCGTAGGAATAGACCACTACGGCCTAAACGTAGCCCGTTTGACCACTCCGGCATTCCCTCGTTGGGAAGATTTATGGAGGTAAAGTTTATTTCCATTGAAATCTTCGTAGAATTGATTAATAAAAAGAGGTTATAAAATTATCGGAATTGGATTGCTATAAGTAATGGTTTAGGATTGTTCGACGGGTTTCTTTTTCTTTCTTTCATTTTCTTTTATTTTAAGTTTGTCTTCTATGTCTAATCTTTCTAGGAGCTCTTTGTATCGGTTTCTGATTGTTACTTCTGTGATTCCTGCAACGTCGGCGACTTCTCGTTGTGTTTTTTTCTCGTCGTTAATTAGGGCTGCTACGTAGAGTGCGGCGGCTGCTATTCCTGCTGGCCCTCTTCCACTTGTTAGTTCCGATACTTCCGCTCTTCGTAAAATTTTTAGGGCTTCGTTTTGAGCTTGGGGTGATAGATGAAGCGTTGATGAAAATCTTGAAATGTAATCTTTCGGCGAGGAAGGAAGGACTTTTAGATTTATTTTTCTAATTATGAATCTGTATGTTCTTCCTATTTCTTTCCGTTCTACTTCGGATGCGTTTGAAATTTCGTCTAATGTTCTTGGGATATTATATGAACGGCAGGCGGCATAAACACAAGCTGCGATTACGGATTCCATCGAACGACCTCGGACTAATCCTCTTTGCAATACGAAGTTGTAAATTCTTGCTGATTCGTCTCGAACTACGGACGGAAGATCTAGGTATGATGCGATTCTTCTTAGTTCGGACATTGCTAATCTTAGGTTTCTTTCAATTGATGTGGAAACTCTTTCTTGCCATTTTTTAAGACGTAGGTATTTTCTTGTTTGTTGTGCGGAGTTAAGTTTGTATATATCTGAAATTTCTCCAACATTTGTGGTTAATCCCTTATCGAATTTTTGTAAAGACATTGGTGCTCCTCCTCGGGATTTTTTTTCTGATTTGTCAAAACTTCTGAGTTCGTGCGAGGTATCTACCATATTTTCTTCTACCAGAAGTCCACATGATCCACAGATGATTTCTCCTCTTGTTTCGTCGGTGATTAGCTTAGAACTATTGCATTCCGGGCATCTTTTTACAGCCATAGTAAAGTTTATAAATGGATTGTCTTTTTAAGGCTTTCGGTTAAAATTATTTCACGGACTTGAAGTTTTTCCACGCTACTTCGAATAAACTTTCCAGTGCGTGAGCAAAAAATTCTGTATTCAGCCATACTCCAACATCGTAACTTGGATGCACATCTTTGTCATCTAATAGCATAAAAAGTATTTGTTCTCCGTCTATTATTGTGAATCTTGCATTTAGTCCTTCTACGTCTCGGACCTCTGCGACTTTTAAGAGGTCTTTCGCAAATTTTTTATTCTTTTCTGTTATCGGTGCAGCTATTCTAATTTTCACTCCCCTTTTTTTTGCAGTTTCCAAAGAAGGCAATAGCGTTTCTAATTTTCTTCCTAATCCATCCTTGGTTGTCACGAGAGTGATTGTAGATTGGGCCTCTCGAACTAACATATCTAAGTGGTTGTATATGTTTTGTCTTGATTTTAATGACCCAGACAAATCACTTGGTTCTACATATTTTATACCATTAGAAAATAATCCTGACAATTCTTCTAAAACATCGTCGCCCTTTAATTTTTCTAATCGTTTAGATTTCTCTTTCGCATTAACTATCAAATTTTTCTTTACCCTTTCTATTACTTCTTCTGGCTTTAGAGCTATGAACTGTATGGGTTTTCCTAGTTTCATTACTATAAATCCCTTTTTTTCTAGGGATTCCAAGATATCGTATGTTCGTGAACGTGGGACGTCTGAGATTGTAGATAGTTCTCCAGCTGTTGATGTTCCCCTGGAAAGTAAGGCAGTCCAAACTTTTACTTCGTACATGTTAAGGTCGAATATTTTTCTTAATCTGCTAAGAAATTCCTCTTTGACTATCATAATTTTATTAATTCTATCTGGTATTTAAATGTTTCTTTGTTTTGTTTCGGTGTTGAGGAGTGAATTTTATCGAAGACAATCACAACTTATCTAATTTGAGGGCAAAAGTTTTTCCTTTGATAATCCCCTCTTCGGAGTAATTAAAATTCTTGCCTGATTTATCTAAGGAGACTCTTTTTGCTCCAACTCTTTCTTTGATAAAATCTATTTGTGATTTCAACTTATCATTAAACTCGGAAGAAATTTCTAATTCAATAAAGTCCGATTTTACTAATCCCGCTTTCTTCCTCGCTGATTGAATCTTTCTTGAGATTTCTCGTGCGAAACCTTCTGCTTCTAATTCTGGTGTGATATTTGTATCGAGTTGGATGCTGAGTTCATCTGACCTTTTATAGACGAGTCTTTTAATATTAAGCTCATTTTTTATGACTTCATTTAATTCGTTGTCGGGTTCTATTGGAGATAATATTGTTGCCTTGGCGAGTGGCCATTTTAAACTTACTCTGGCGACGTCCCTTTCTCTCAATGCAACCGAAACAATATTTCTCGTCGCTGTCATTTGTGCTTCAAGTTTTTCATTAATTAATTCTTCTTTTGCCGTTGGGTAATTTTCTAAATGAACAGATTTTTTATTTCCATTTATATCTTGATAAATCTTCTCGCTAACAAATGGGATTAAGGGGGCTAAGATTTTTGTGGTTTTTTCGAGAACATATCTTAATGTTTTTCGTGCGTTTTTGTCATCTGCGTTAAATCTGTCTCGCGAATTTCTAACATACCATGTTGATAAATCGTCAATATATTTTTTTACAGATGCACAAGCCCTTGCTGTGTCATATTTTTTGAGATGGGTTTCTACTTCTTTATTTAATTTTTCTGTTAATGAAATTATCCACTTGTCCATGATATTAGTTGAAGCTTCGTATTTCTCGTCGCTGTCTTTTTGGTAATCTTGATAGAAGTTTGAAATATTGTATAATATCACTGTAACTTTTTTGTAAATTTCTTTTAGTCCTCTTTCTGAAAAATTGAAATTATCTCCCATTACGACTGGGGATGCGAGAAGATAAAACCGCAAGCTGTCCGCCCCATATTTATCCATAACGCCTAATGGGTCTGGGTAGTTGTTTAGGGACTTTGACATTTTTCTTCCGTCTTCTGCTTGGATTGTCCCTGTCGTTAAAACGTTTTCAAATGGGATTTTGTTGAAGAGGATTGCGGAGAGCGTCATCATATAATAAAACCATGCTCGTGTTTGCCCGATGTATTCTGTTACGAATTGTGCTGGAAAGTTTTTATCAAAATATTCTTTGTTCTCAAATGGGTAGTGGAATTGTGCGAATGTCATCGCTCCCGACTCAAACCAGCAATCTAATACTTCGGGGATTCTTATGTATTCTTCTCCGTCGACGTTTAGTTTGATTTTGTCTAAAAAGTCTTTATGTAAGTCTATTTTTTCTGGTAATTCCTGTGCGTATTTTTTTAATTCTTCAATTGAGCCGAGGACTTTTGTTTTTCCTGATTTAGATTTCCAAATTGGAATTGCCGTCGCCCAGTATCTGTTTCTTGTGATATTCCAGTCGGGTGCGGTAGAAATATTGTGTTGCATTCGTCCCTCTTTTAGGTATTCAGGAATCCAATTTATTTCGAGATTCAATTTCAGAAGTTTTTCTTTTACTTTTTGGATATCTACGAACCAAGCGGGAAGTGCTCGATACATTAGTTTCGTATTGCATCTATAACAGAAGGGATATTCGTGTTCCATTTTTCTTGACATGATTGCCTTTCCAGATTTTTTCAAACTAATTACTATTTTTTCGTTTGTGTCGTGGATAAACTGTCCTGCATATTCTTTTACAGCGTCGGTGAATTTTCCGTTTTCATCAACTGGTTGGACCATTGGTATTTTGTATTTTCTTGCAATTGCGTTGTCGTCTTCACCAAAAGCGGGGGCAATGTGGACAATTCCCGTTCCTTCTTCTGCGGTTACGAAATCGCCTGATAAGATTTGAAATGAATTTGGGTTGTCTTTAAAGTATGGGAATAGAGGTTCGTATTTTTCCCCTTCGAGTTCCTTCCCTTGGACTTCTTTTATAATTGAATATTCGTCGTCGGATTTGTAGAAGTTTTTGATTAAGTCTTTTGCAAGTATGTAGGTGTTGCCGTCGGATTTGTCTTTTATGAATGCGTATTTTAGTTTTGGGTTTATGGCAAGGGCTAAGTTTGAAGGGAGCGTCCATGGGGTTGTTGTCCAAGCTAAAATGTATGCGTCCTCGTCGCTGAGTTTGAATTTTACGGTTACTGTTAGATCTTTTATTATTTTGTAAGAGTTGTCCATTGCAATCTCGGATTTTGCCAAAGGAGTTGAACATCTCGGACAATACATTAGAATTTTTTCCCCTTCGTATAAATATCCTTTTTCGTAAAGTTGCTTGAATGCCCACCAAACAGACTCGATGTAATCTGTGTCCATGGTTTTGTAGCCGTTGTCAAAATCTACCCATCTTCCCACTTTGTCTATGTATGTTCTCCAATCGTCGGCATAAGTTAAGACCTTGTTTCTGCAAAAATTGTTGAATTTAGCGACGCCGAGTTTTTCAATTTCATCTTTTGAATTTATTTTAAGTTCCTTTTCTGCAATGTTCTCAATTGGTAGTCCGTGGCAATCCCATCCCCATTTTCGCTCAACGTATCTTCCGTGCATCGTCCAGAATCTTGGGAAGACGTCTTTTAGGATTGAAGGTAGTAGCGAGCCGTAATGCGGGAGTCCTGTTGCGAAGGGCGGACCGTCGTAGAAAATGTAGGGTTTATTTTTCTCGGTTTGTTTTAGGGATTTTTCGAATGTTTTATCCTTCTTCCAGAAGTTTAGGATTTGTTTTTCTATGTCTTTGATGTCTGCCATTGTGTTTCTTGGGTATTTGATTATTTAAAATTATTCCCTAACAACATTCAAACTTTCTTCTTCTAAAAAATGAAGCTCCGTCGGGATTATCAAACAAAATGGCATTTCAATTTCTTGCCCTTCTATCTCATCTAAACCATCGTAGAAAACTTTTTGTTTTGGTGTTCCTGCGTTTGAAATTGCGATTATTTTTTCTGGTAAATTTAAGTTTTCTTTTTTGCCTGCTTCTTTAAGTTGGGAGATAGCGTCGCTGATTTTTAATCCTATGTCTGTTAAGATTAAAGTGTGGGCTTGAATTGATTGGTTGCCTTTTACATAATTCATGAACGAGGTTGGTTTGTTCGTGTGTTCTGCCCAGTTTGGCATACTCGCCGTCTTTCCGAATTTGTAAAGAGAAAGTCCTGTTTCTGCTATCGTCGTCATGATTGATGCGTTGTGAAAAACATTGTAGGGGATTTTTTCCTTTTTGCATTCTAAGATTAGTTGAATGTGTGTCGTTGCTGAAAGTGCGTCTCCATAAACTAAAAGTGCGATGTCGGAGTTTTTTGCTTCGGTTATGATGGATTCGTCCTCGACGTTTGCTCTTGCTATTTCTGTGATTTTTAGGTTTAGGGTTTTTTCTAATTTTTCTATTGGGTAGGGGAAATTTACGGTGTAATTTTCTAGGTAAATTTTGTCGCAGGATTTTAGTGTGGATAGTGCGTCGGCTGAGATTGAGTTTTTGTTCATGCCTGTTCCGATTAGGTAGAATGCCATGGGTGTTTTTGGGGGTTTGGGGTTTTAAAGTTTGGGATGGGAGTTAAATTATATCATTCTTCTCATCTGCCCTTTCCCCAAATTGAAGATTTACAGGACCTTTTGTTTCCAAGAATATTAAGTGAATTGGTGCCCTTAAGTGGTCTTCTTTTTCTAATTCGATTATCTTTTTCGTTGGATTTGTCAAACAGAATTTTAAGTGTCCAGAATATCCCGCATCTATTATTCCCGCAGAAAGATACAATCCCTTAAACGCGTAGGTAGTTCGTAGGAATGGAATAGAAATTAAATTGTTTGGCATCTTGATTTTTTCTTTTGATAAAACAAGTTTTGTTTCTCCAGGAGATATTTTAAAATCCTCAAGCGATAAATCGTAGCCATTTGAAGTTATCCTTTCTTTGTTCCCCAAATCAATTAATCCATTGTCAATCATTCTTTCAATTTCTTTGTCAGTTAGTACTGCCATATTTGAATTAATTGACCAATATTTTTAAGCTTTGTGGCGTTTATCGTTATCTAATTTTGTTTGAGTTTTGATTTTTCTCTAAAAAATACCGAGGGGCGATTCGTAGTTTTTTGTTAAATGTAGGATTTTCATTGGTGGGTTTTTCAATTTTTTAGATGGCAGTTTGGCTGTGCCCTGACAATTGACTGCTTATGCTTGAATGTATTTAGATATATTTTCCAAAGACTTTTCTAACTTCACTAGTGTTTAATGATTTTTTCTCTAAAAAATAATCTGCCCCTTTCAAGAATGCATTCACTACCACTGGAAAATCATTGGAAGAACTATTCATAATTATCGGGGTTTCCTTATCAAACTCTCGTATTTTTCCTATTGCATATGTGCCAGTTTGTTCAGGATAGATTATTCTACCATGTTGTATGAGTGTATCTGACCTATCTTCCTGCATATCATAGTCAGTTACAATTAAATCATACTTTGTAGTTTTGGCTTTTTCAATCAAAGTTCTTACGGTAGAAACTTCATCTATTTCACACCCACCGAGCATACCTTTTAGTAATTTTCTATGTCCTGCATCATCATCTGCTATTAATATTCTTTTTAGGTCTTTCATTTTATGATTTATTTCCTTATGGTTTATTTAAATTTGATACCTTTATTAAGATATTAGACTATTTAAATCCTTCTATTTTGTAGTTACTATAAAGTTAATAAACTTCAGAAGAGAATGCAAGATAGACTTACTTTCCCAATATATTAGTTCCCCCATCTTTTTTCTTCAACCTGAAAAATTCTATTTTCTCTGTAAATCCCAAAATTGTTCTACCTGTTTTGATTCGCTTCTCTTCGTATTTGTGAATTGTTTAGCGGTATCATGCCGAAATGGGCAATTTTAAAAAGATGTATTCCGTGAGTTATCTAGGGGTAGAGAATATATAATTAAGGCTGCGGGGGAGGTTTTAAAATGGATAAGAAAAAAACTTTGATAGAAAATTTAAGAAAATTTAAGAAAAAGATTACTTTGGGATATTTCCCTGAGAAGGTTATCCTTTTTGGTAGTATGGTGAGTGGCAAAACGCACAAAGACAGCGACGTGGATTTAATGATTGTTAGCAAGAGGTTCGAGGGTGTGAGTAGCTTGAAGAGGTCACCAAATTTATATCTGGAATGGCAGTTGGATTACCCCGTAGATTTTTTGTGTTATACTCCGAAAGAGTTTGATAATTTGAAAAACAGAATTACGATCGTGAGAGAAGCTGTGAAAACTGGAATTGAAATTTAGCAGTTTAAAATTATGCACTGTTCCAAACAAAGGTCGTGATAAAAACAAATGTCAGGGTTAGTGCAATTTGTTTATCGAGAGTATAAAATACCGACGCTGAAATCGCCAATACCCAAAGTAGGATTGGGAAGTAGGGAGGTTGCGAGTAAATCCCTTTTTCGTCTTTTGTCGTGTGGGCTAAGAGAAACCCTAGTGGGATTGCTAAGATTAGTGTCAAGTATTCTATCATAATATTTTTAAGTTGGGTGTCTTTTAATATATATCGCAGTTCATCATATTCTAAAATGTTCATGAAATAGGCTGTCTATCTTATTTACAAAATCGTAAGCGTCTTTTTTAATTTCATCCGCGAGATTTTTTGTTGTCTGTTTCGTTATGCTGTATTGTGCGATTTCTCTTTTTTGTCTGGCTCCAGAAATTTTTTCTATTTCTTCTTTTCGGAGCTGTGTGTTTTTTATTAATAATAAGTCTTTTTTTTCTAAATAGTTTCTTTTTACAAAATATTCTTCGAGGATTAAAATTGTCGCTGTGTGATTTTTGCTTCTAAGTCCTATTTTGACGAGCAGGGCTAAGGCGGATGAATACATCGCATAATATGCAGTTATTACAACCCATTCTGAGGAATCATATTTATTTGGGATTTTTAATAGGTTTCTTACTTCTGGATTGTTTTGGATTTCTGAGAGCAAGCTCATTGTGACTAAATTATTTTTGGCCTTTTTTAAGTATTCAGTGGATAGGGGGATGACGTTTTTGTCTTTGGCAATTTGGTTTTTTCTGAAATAAAACTTTAGTGTGCTATTCATTTTAGATATGCTCTTGAATAAAACAATTCATATCCTCTAAAAATTATTCCAAATTTAACTAAGTCTTTCCAAAAAATTATATTTTCTCTTTTTATCTTTTTAAATTCTGATTTAGAAATTATTACTGGGGCGAAGTTTAAGCCAGTTTCATATTTTAAACCTGTTATTTCTCTTTCGTACTTTTTTTTATTTGGGCTTACACACAAGACATCTATATCGCTTTCTTTTAGTTGCCCACCTTTGGCATAACTTCCGAAGACAGCTAAAAAGTCAATATCGTCGTCGTAGTTTGAGAGTGTGTTAAAAATTGTTCTATGTTTTTTGGAAAATTTATTTAGATTATCTTTTGCATAAAGGAAGAAGGTTGCTTTCAATTCTTCTTTTTCAAAATTTGCGGAATAAACAATGGTATTTCCAAATCGTTTTTTCATCAAGATGTCCTTTTTTTCAAGCTGTTTCGTGGTTCTATAAACTGGCTCATATGATAAATGACTTTTCCTCATTATTGTTTTTATTGTTTTTTCTTCCCCATCTGGAAAGAAACTGCTTAATATTTTTAGTTCGGTTTCTTTTAACATCTATTGTCTCTCCAATAGTATTATTGGCTTTCCTATATTTAAAGTTTTCGGAGTTGTTTTGTTGAGGATTGGGTGATAGCTAAATATCTGCCCGGGAAATATACTTTAATTTTAAAAAAGAAAAATCCAAAGTTTTTATTTTATGTTTCAAAGAATGAATTTATCGGGGTAAGAATTCCAGATTGTGAATTTATGAAATTGGTTGCCGAGGCTGGTGTGCCGTTTATTACAACGTCGGTGAATTTATCGGGAGAGCCTTTTGTGGTTAGTATAAAGGATATTGATAAAAGTATTTTGGATGGCGTTGATGTTGTTGTTGATTCTGGGGTGCTGGATGGGAGGCCGTCGGTTTTAATAAGGGATGGTAGGGAAATTGTTCGATAGATTTTTAATAATGTTCTTACGTAGGATGAGATGGCTCTCATTGACGTTCACGCACATTTGGAAAGTTCCAGATTTGAGAAAGATTTGGACGAGGTAGTTTCGAGATTTAAAAAGACAGGAGGTAAGCTTATTATTACGTCTGGGGTGAATCCTACGACAAATCGGGAGGCGTTGGAGATTTCTAAAAAGTATGATTGCGTAAAGACTTCTTTTGGGATTTATCCTATTGATGCTTTGATGGAGGGGGTGGAGAGTAAGAATTCTTCAAGAAATATTGAAAAATTTAAAGTTGACGAGGAGCTTTCTTGGATTGAAGAACATAAGAATGATTGTGTTGCCGTCGGTGAGATTGGGCTTGATTATAATCAGGATGAGTTTCGGACTGAGGAGATGATGAGGAAACAAAAGGCAAATTTTAGGAAGATTTTAGAGGTTGCGAAAAAAATTGATAGGGTTGTCGTCGTGCATTCCAGAAAAGCGGAGTTGGATGCGATTGAAATATTGGAGGAGATGAAAATGGAGCGGGTTGTGATGCATTGTTTTAATGGGAAGAAATCTTTGATTAGAAGGTGTGTTGAGAATGGTTGGAGTTTGTCGGTGCCGCCCGTGATTACACGATTGGAGCATTTCAAGATGTTGGTTGAAATGGTTCCTTTGGGTAATCTATTAACGGAGACGGATTCTCCATATTTATCTCCCGTAGCTGGAGAGAGAAACGAACCTGCGAATGTTAATATAACTTTAGGGATTATTGCGGAGATTAAGGGGCTGGATATTGAAGTTGTTAATGATTGTATTGCGAGTAATGTGCAGAATTTGTTTGGTTCTATTTTTTTAAACTAGTGTTTCGGTGCGAGTGGGCTTTCTGATATTAAAATAATTAGTGCGGCAATTGTGATTGCTATTTTAGACCACATTGCACTTGGATTTACCCAGATTAAAATTAAAATTAAAATTGCTAAAATGCCTTTATGTCTGCATCCTCGTTCTGTGCAGCATGAGTCTTGATTTGTAATAGGGGTAGTTTTATTTTTTTTCTTTGCCATTATCTTTTTGGTTTGTAATTAAGTTATCTAATGCATTTGGCTTTTTAACTGTATTCCTTTTCTTCTTGAGTTGTTTTTTTAGTTGTGGCCACTTTTCCTCTAGGGATTTCTCGTCGCTGTGATAAATTATTCCGATTGGGATTGCCCCAGATTTTGAATTATAATCGAATTCTTCCGCTAATTTTTCTGCAACTTGTTTATTTCTGTTGTCTTGAATTTTATACATTAGTTCGTCTTTGTTGTTGATGTCTTTATTAAATACGAGACAATCTTGGATTACTTCTACGAACGAGAATCCACGATGAGCTATTGCCTTTGTAAAAGTTTCTGTCATGTGCTGGATGTCTTTGGCGTTTGTTCTTGCTATAAATGTTGCGTTGCTTGCAAGTGCGAGTTTTATTGGGTTGAAAGGCTTATCAAAAACCCCGAGAGGTTCAGATTTTGAGACATATCCTTGTTGTGATGTTGGGGTTGGTTGTCCTGTTGTCAGCGAGAAGGACTGATTGTCATGGAGTATCAGCGTCATATCTGCATTGTATTTGAATGCGTGAATGAAATGCGCCATCCCTTCTGCATAAGCTCCCCCATCTCCTGCAAACGCCAAAACCTTTAAGTTTGGGTTTCCGAGTTTCATTCCAATTGCCGTCGGTATCGCTCGTCCGTGCAGACAATATATTCCAGAGAGATTTATGTAGTCGAAAATTTTTGCGTGGCACCCGATGTCTGTTGTGATTGCGAAGTCGGTTTGTTTTGCTTTTTTAGATTCGATTAAGTTGGTAATTGTTTGCTTTACCGAGGCTAATATCATGTGGTTTGGACAGCCTGGGCACCATGTGATTTCCGATTTTGTTGATAGGTTGGGTTTCATAAAATCTCCCCTATTAAATTTTTTAATTCGTTTGTGTGGAATGGGCGACCGTTATATTTTAGCAACCTGTTATCAATTTTTATCCCTGTTTTTTCTCTAATTAATCTTCCAAGTTGTCCAGTGACATTACATTCAACTAAGATTATGTTATCAGCTTTGCTAATTTCTTTTTTTATTTCCTGGGATAGTGGTTTCATATATATGACTTGCAAGAATTTAGCGTCGAGGTTTTTAATTGCGTCCTTAATTGCTCCTGAAGTTGAGCCCCATCCTATAATTAGATTTTTGGATTTTTTGTTTCCATGGATTTTTATCATCTCAAAATTCTTTTGAATGTATTTTTTAATATCGTTATATTTTTTTATTCTTGCGTCTGCGTTCTTTTCTGTTATGGTGTATGATTCTGTAGAGTTCCCGAATACATCGCTCTCGTAGGATGAATTTTTTACAAGATTTTTACCTGGGAGTAATCTATTTATTTTGAATATTGGAGTTTTTTTTGGTTTTTGCGTAGATGAGAATTCTGATTCTGCAAGGTGTTTGTCGGAAAGTATAATCGAGAGTGTTCGAAATTTTTCTGCTAATAGTAGGGCTTCCGATGTTTTTTCAATTAATTCTGTTGGGTTTCCTGGTGCTACTACAACTCGAGGTGCCTCGCCGTGTCCTGCTCGTAGTGCGATGTCTAAATCTGATTGTGCAGTATATGTTGGGACTCCTGTTCCTGGTCCTGCTCGTGAGGATAAATATACAGTTAGGGGTATTTCTGCTATTCCTTGAAGTGAGAGTGTTTCTCCCATTAAGTCGAATCCGCCGCCAGAAGTTCCTGTCATTGTTTTTGTTCCTGCAAATGATGCCCCGATAGCCATCGATATTGCGGATATTTCGTTTTCGGCTTGGAACACCATTAAGTTATTTTTAATTTGATTTTTTGCGAGCTCGTGCATCGCGTTTGTTGCTGGTGTCATTGGGTAGGCAACGTAAAGTTGAAGCCCAGAGTTAATCGCACCTATGGATATTGCTTGTGAGCCAGAAAGGATTGTTGGAGAGTTTTTTAGTTTGGGCAATTTCTCTGATGTATTTGTTGAGTTATACCCAATCCTCCCGGCTTTAATGGATTCTGTCGAGTTTTTGAATTGGAACTTTATTTCGTTTTCTAAGAAGGAAAAAGGAATTCCAAAGATTTTTGTTAGGGTTCCTGCGAGGGCTATGTTAAGATTTCTGCCCATGTCTTTAAACTGCTCCCCGGTTACAAGAATGCCGTTTTTTTTCAATGCTTGTTTGTGGGTTTTTATGCTTCTGTTGTCTAGGGCGATTAGAACATCTATTTTTGAATCATGTGATTCTATTGCTTCGTCAGAAAATGCTAATGTGTTAAAATTATGTCCTCCTCTAATAAGTGATGCGTAGTCCCGATAATTAAATGTAAAGTATCCATATTTACCGAGTACGTTAGAGAAGATTTGTGAGACTTTGTTGATTCCCTGTCCTGCTTGTCCGCCGATGGTTATATTTTTTTTCATATTAATGTTATGAATTACTATTTATTATTCTCTTGACTTCATCGACAGATTCTGGATTTACTAGTGTCATCAATCCCTTTGGTTTTTCATTTATCAATAATGCCTTTAAAATCCTTCTCATAATTTTTCCAGATCTTGTTTTTGGGATGTCGGAAACGAAGAATATTCTTTTCGGTCTTGCGGTTGGTCCTATTTTTATATCTACATATTTTCTTAGTTCTTGCTCAAGTTTTTTTGATGGTTTACCTTTTTTGAGAACTACAAATGCCATTGGGACTTGTCCTCGTATTTCGTCTGGCATTGGGACTACTGCAACGTCATCTACTTTTTTATTATCATGAATTGCGTTTTCTACTTCTGCGGTTGCAAGGCGATGTCCAGCCACTTTCATTACGTCGTCAGTTCTGCCTGTAATTCGAATTAATCCATTTTGTAGATATGCTCCGTCTGAAGTGTCATACATGGTCTTAAATTTTTTCCAGTAAGTATCCACGTATTTTTTGTGATTGTTAAAGACTCCGTGCAACATCCCTGGTGCGAATGGGCTTTTTTGAACTAAGAAGCCTGGCTTCCCTTTTGGTGTTGGGCGTCCTTCGTCGTCGACAATTGAATGTCTAGTTCCTGGGAAGCTCTTACCTGAAACGGTTGGGACAAATGGTCCGATTCCAGGTATTGTATTGATGAGCGTCCCTCCTGTTTCGGTTTGCCACCATGTATCAATTATTGGGCAACGAGATCCTCCAACTGTTCTAAAATACCACATCCATGATTCTTTATCTATTGGTTCTCCTACACTTCCTAAGACTTTTAACGAGGATAAGTCATATTTAGTTATCCATTTCTGTGGAGCTTTCATAAACATTCTTATTGCTGTTGGGGCTGTATAGAATACATTTACTTTGTGGTCTTGTATTATTTTCCACCATCGTCCTGGGTTTGGGAAATTTGGCCCACCTTCATAAATTAAAGAAGTTGCTCCAACAAGAAGGGGCCCATACATTCCATAGGTGTGTCCAGTTACCCATCCTATGTCTGCTGTGCACCACATTGTATCTTCTGGATGTAAGTCGAAGTTCCATTTTGATGTCCAGTATGCTTGTGCCGCATATCCTCCTGTATCGTGAATTATCCCCTTTGGTTTTCCGGTCGTGCCTGATGTGTAAAGTAAGAACATTGTATCTTCGGAATTCATTATTTCTGGTTTGCAATAAGAGGATGCTTTTTCTATTTCTTCGTTGAAATCAAGAACATTTCTTCCTCTGGTTTTAGTGCCTGTTCTTTTTGCTACTATTATTTTTTGTATGGTTGTTTTTTTCGCTGCTTGTTTTGCTTTTTTGAAGAGATTTTCTGGTTTTCCTCGTCGGTAATATCCGTCGGAAGTGATTAATATTTTAGCTTTTCCATCTTCTATTCTGGCTTTAAGTGCTTCTGCCGAGAATGCTGAAAAAACTACAGAGTGTATCGCACCTATTCTTGTGCAGGCTAACATTGAGATAAGTGCTTCTGGAATCATTGGGAGGTAGATGGAAACTATGTCTCCCTTTTTTATTCCGTATGATTTTAATACGTTTGCAAATTTATTTATTTTGTCGTAGAGTTCTCCGTATGATATTTTAATTGGCTTCTCGTCTTTTGGTTCTGGTATCCAAATTAATGCGGTTTTGTTTGGGTTTGCTAAATGACGATCTACACAATTTACTGAAAAGTTTAATTTTCCTCCCTTAAACCATTGGAAATATGGGAGCTTTTCCGTGTATGTTTCGTTCCAGTCTTTTTCCCATGTCAATCCTTTCTTTGCTAAATCTCCCCAAAATTTTACAGGGTCTTTATTCGCTTTTTCATATATTTTAGCGTCGGTGATGTTAGCAATCTTTTTCATTTCGTCGCTGGGGTAGAATTCGTTACCTTTTTTTATTACGTATTTTATACCTTTTTTTTTCATCTTTTTCGACTTGCGTCGTCACCTTCTTCTTTTTGTTTGCTTATCTTTATAAATATTTCTGAAAAATTTACATCATCCCTTCTTCATCTATTCCTGCTTCTTCGTCGTCGGTCTCTGGTTGTTTTGTTGTCTCTTGTTTAGAAAGATCTTTTGAATCTATTGAGTTTATCATCTCTTTAAATTCTTGAAATTTATCTGCCTTGATTCTTACTCCTGCCTTTGTAAATCCAGTGTATCGTTCGGAGTGGACGAATTCTCTTATTGTTAGTCCTGCTTGTCCGCCGAAGTCGTCGAGTCTTATGATTATGTCGGTCTCATCATTCTTTTTTATTTTTCCAATGTCTTTTTCCATGTTCTATTAAATTTTAACTCCTGTCTGGGCTGATAGGTTTGCATCGTTGATGTCTGTTGCGGTTTTTCTCTTTTTTACTTTTTCCATTCCTTTCTCTATTTCTCCATCTAATGTTTCTAAAAAAATCTTTCCTCTTATTGCTCCTATAAATATAAACATGGTTATTGCGAATATCAAAATTATTATAGATAATCCAGTTGGCATTCCGAGTTTGAAAAATTCGGAGACTACTGCTATAGCATAATAAATTGCGTATACTACCCATGTTAGTCTTGCGAAGAAGAGGCTTGGGGTTCTTATAGAAAACCAGAATATAATAATGATAGGTATAATTGTTAAGATGGTTGCTCCCATTGCTCCATATTGGGCTCTGATGCCTTCTATCATTCCGTTGGGTATGCCCATTATCGCTAATAATGTTATAATTATCGTCGTCGTCCATCGAATCCAACCTTTTTCTTTCCCAAAGAAAGATTCTATTGATGAATAGACTACCATTCCTATAAGAATCGTCATGAAAATTTTAGTAATGGATAATGTTCCAATTATTGTATCCCCAAAAAATGCTCCAAAAAATGCTCCAATGCCTTGTCCTAGATTATGTAGTCCTGTTCCAGCGATTTCCCCTGCTTGTTGCGGATCTATTGTTGTTGCTCCCAAAACCCAGCTCATCGTTGATATAAAAAATATGCTGAATGCGGAGAACGTAAAAATCTTTTTTGTATTCATGTCGAGAAAAGGTCTTATTTGTTTATAAATATTCCTATGCTAAATTATATAAAGTCGATGTCTTTGTTTTTTGGATGAAGAAAAGTATTTTTATGGCGAATGTTATTTTTTCTATGTCGTTAGTTTTGGCTGGTCCTGTTCAGGGGGCTCAGCAACTTTTGACTGGGTTGGGGCAAATTATTATGCTGATTCTGCGGTTCCTTGGAAGTGTGGTTCTAAATATAAACTCTATAAACCAATTTCTTTTCGCTAAAATATTATTGTTTATTCTAATTCTGCTTATTGTTTATACTGTAATAAAGAAAAATGGAGTTTTTGGAGGAAGAAATAATAAACCGATTCATTGGATAATCTCTATTTCTGTTTCAATATTGGCCGTGAAATATTTGCCTAACAATTTTATACAGGCGATATTGATACAGTATGGGGCGTTAGCGATTGGACTAACGGTTTTTCTTCCGTTAGCGATTTATTTCTTTTTTATTCATCAGTCTGGAGTTGGTCCATTTGGAAGGCGAATCGGGTGGATTGTCTTCGCGACTGCGTTCTTCGCGCTTTGGTCTTTTAGGTCTAGCGAGCTTGGTAGTGCTAACTATATATATTGGGTAGCGATAGGTTTTATTCTTTTTTCAATAATGTTTGATAAGAGTATTCATAAGTATTTTGGACTCTCAGATTTTAAGAAATTTCAGGATAAGCATCGTGAGAAGATGAAGCGAAATATTATGAGAGATTTTAGGGTGCTTGATGAAGATTTTGCAAAGGGGATAATCAATAGAGAAACATATAATAGAGAGGCGCATGAATTAAAAGAATCTATGAAGGCGTTATCTAACTAGATGTTCTAAACCTTTCGATATCCAATAATTTTTCTTTTCCCCCCGACGCCCTCGTAAATTGGGACCTCTTTCTTCCCATCTTCATTTTTTCTTTTTCCACTTGTTTCGGAGCGTAGTGAAATTATAATTCCTATAATTATTGCCGTAATTCCGATGCCGGAAATATAATTTGGGTTTATTGTAGCTAAAAGTTTCCATCCGAATTGAATTTTATTAAAGCCGATAGTCATTATGGCAATTCCTATGATAGAAATAGCGTAGCCAATTATTTTTTTCATAATAAACAGAGTTTACAATTATTTATAAAACCTTCTTTTTTCTTAAGACTATGAAACCGTTTTTATTGGATGTGAGGACGCCTGAAGAGTTTAATCAGGGAAATGTAGCTGGGTCTGTGAATATCCCAATGGATGATATACCAGATAATTTGGAAAAGATTCGAGGGATTAGGGAGCGTATTGTTATAATTTGTCATTCTGGTGCTAGGGCTCATGTAGTGCAGTCTTTTTTTCGGCAAAATGGAATTGATAATACTGAGGTTCTTGAAGGCGGAGTTATGGTTCATGGGTTTAGCCCAAAAATATTATAAAAGAAGATTTGTTTGTTTTTGTATGAGTAAATATTTAGAAATTTTGATTGGTTTGTTTCTTTTGTCCATTGCTGTTTATGCCTGGGCTACTAATTTGGCGGATTTTGGAAGAGCTGCTGTTCTGGTTTTGCAGGGGGTAATGATGTGGGTTATCCTCGGAGTTGGTCTTATTTTAGTTATGATGGGCTTAGCTGGGTTGAGAGAATAGCACAATAATTAATTTAAACATAAGAAGTCTTGTCTTGGATGGAAGATTTATGTGTTCGATGTAAGGGGAAGGGGCTTTGTGGTAAGCCATGTAAAATTCTTGCTAGATTTAGGCAGAGTGCGCCAAAACCGAGGTTGCATTTTTCTGGGAAATCTGCACCTGAACTTTTTGTGGGGAGGGTTGGCTATCCTAATATTAATTCTGGGATTTTGGTTCCTTCCGAAAATGATAATATTGCAAATTTTCCGTCTGCAGAGGAATGGGCGAAAAATAATTTTTCTATTGCCAATGTCTTGAGACTTCGAGGTCAATTGATTTATGGGAAAACCCAAATGAATGTTAAAATTTCTAATCGTTTGAAGCAGGTTACGCAGGAACTTGCACTTGCATCTAAGCCAGTGTCGACGGAGATATTTCTAAAAAAGAAGCCAACTTTTCATTTTAGTATTGATAAGGTCTTTCAGCCTATGACAAATCCAGCTCCTCTTCGTCGTGCTATTTTAGAGGAGAATACCCGAGTTTCCAAAAAAGTAGATTATCTTGCGAATGATAGTGATGTAAAATCAGTGGATGCGATTAATGAGCTTTATTCTGCGAACGTTAAAATTGACCAGCTGCAGAAACTTTTGTCTGTCGGGCTTTTGGGGACGAAGATGAAGAGAAAAATGGTTCCGACGAGGTGGGCTATTACGGCGACGGATGACACGATTTCAAAACAGCAATTAGAGAAAATAAGATATTATCAGGAGATTAATCAAATAACTTTACTTTCTGGTAATTTCGTTGGGAACTATATCTATGCTTTGCTTTTGCCTGGGCGTTTTTCTTTTGAAGTTCTTGAGGCTTGGATTGCTGGAGCGGTTTTTTCTGGCGAGGAGACACAATTGACTCAGGACTATGAGGGGTTTAATGGTAGGAAAAAATATGCGTTTGACGTCGCTGGTGGGTAT
>LSNS01000002.1 GCA_003056205.1 Parcubacteria group bacterium M6-OD1-4
GTTCCGCGGAGCGGAATGAAGTATAACGGCGGAGGTATGCGCGCGCGTTATTCAAAATGGAGTGAAGCGGAATTTTGAATAACTGCTTATTATACAAGCTTTATACTACTATAATAGCAAAATACAGAATGTTATACAAACCCTCTTTATTCTCCAATAATGAAAAATAATTTTAAAAAAACTGACAAAATTAATCTATTACTAGTAAACTATTTTAATTAATAAAACTAACTCTTTCAATTAAGCTTTATTTTTTGAAGATTATCTTTAATTTCTTGTAAAGTTTGTATTTTTTGGCTCAACAAAACTTTTTGTGACGTCATTTCAGTAACGGTTTCTTGTTTATTAGAAAAAGCAGTTTCTAGAGACTGTAAAACATCTTTCTGGGTAGTTTCTACAGCGCGGCTAACACGTTGCCGATAATCATTAACTAACTGCTTCATACGTCTCGAAAAATCATAGCGTGACTTACCACAATGGCGATCAACCATCATTTCTACTTTTTGTCGAGCTTCTTTTAAAATTAAACGATGAGCTAATATTTTTGGTAAAGCTTTCCGAGCGAGACTAATAATCATCCCCAGCATATCCGATTCATCACTGGTTTGAAAACGAAACTCAATTTCTGGTGGTAAAAGTTCTGATTGATAAAATTTTTGTTTAGTAACCCCTAACAATTCTGCTGAAAAATTAGTAATTTGGTCAACAATCTGATTCATGCGTCCGCCAAATCTAGTTAATATTTTTTGGAGATGCTCTTTTAAAATCTTTTCTTCCCGGAAACGCCAATCATTAAAAGTTTGACGAATTTGGCTATCAATAAAAGTATTTAATAGTTTGATAAATTGAATATTGTTATCAGAGTGATGTTCAATGGCCAGTTGATTAATTTGTTGAGTTAATAATTGCGTTTGTTCTTTTTTAAGTCTTTCAATATCTTCCCCTAAAATCTCTTGCTCTAAGTCCTTAATTTCCCCCGACAATAAACGAGCACTATCAGTTTTTTCTTGTTCACTATCTTGAATAAATTTCTTTAAGATATTAATCTTATTTTCTAACTCATGAAGTGGCAAATCAAAAGATTTTTCTGCTAACTCAGCTAATAAAGTTTCTTCATTTAAAAAACCTTGTAATTTATGAAGAGTAGATTTAAAAAGAATTTCTCCTTTTTCAGTTATTAAAAACTGTTCTAAAGCTTGTTCAAATTCTACCAAACCACTCGCTTCTAATTTTTGTCGATTTTTAGTACTCTTCCCTTCAAGGGCGAGCTTTGCTGATAAAGGATAAATTTTAATATCAGAATAGCCAGATTTTTCACTAATAATTTTTTTACTAAAAGCTAAAGATTCCTCTCGTTCAGGGATATTAACCATATCAATTTTGTTTTGAACAAAAAATGTTTTGGCTACTAAAGATTTTAAATCATGTAAAAAATGGAGTTCCGCTTGAGTTAAGGGCGGATCAACGCCAACTAAAAAAATGGCGACATCTGCTCGCGGTAAATAATCATAGGTAGTTTTAGTGTTATGCTCATAAACTGAAGCAATCCCTGGGGTATCAATGATTTGTACACCATTTTTCAAATAGTCGGAGGGATAATCAATTTCTACCCGCTGGACTTTTTTTTCATTTTGGGGATTATATTTTTCAGTAACATAGCGTGGCAAATCATCCAGGCTGATTTCTTGTTGAGTCTTATTCTGAAAAAAAGTAATAATTTTTAACTTTGGACCATAGCGTAAAATAGTAATAATGGAAGTTAAAGGCACGATTGCCGTCGGCAAAAGATCCTTGGCTAAGAGAGCATTAATAAAAGTAGTTTTTCCTCGTTTAAACTGCCCAACCACGACCAAAGAAAAAATCTCTTCTGCTAATTTGTCTTGAAGTAATTCACAAGCATCTTGAAGATGTTGACTACTTACTATTTTTCTTAACTTAAGAAGATTATCGCTAATTTCTTTTTTGTTTTTTGAATATAAATCAAACATATCCTTAAAAATAATCAATCAAAATTACCTCTCATTTTATTTTTTGAAAATTTAAACCTATTACTAATAAAAAAACCTCCATTAACAATAGAGGTTATCAGTCTTGAAGACAATTGTGGCGAACCTCATCACCTAATTATGAATTATAACAAAAAACATAAAAATTAAAAAGAAATTTGATATTTTATTAAAATTTTAATAACAAAAAACTTCTTAATTAGAAGGCTCTTCAATTACTTCTTCCTCAATGGTTTGTTTAATTTTTTGATCGACTGAAAATTTACTAGCTAGATCAATTATTTTCTTATCCTTCCATTTTCCTCTTCTAAACCAGATAATTGAAATTATAGCACCGACGATATTAGCAATAGCAAAAGCCAACCAAATTCCTTCTTCATGCAAAAAGGTAAATTTAGATAAAAAATAAGCAATTGGCAGTCGTAATAACCATAAAGAAATAAGAGAAAGACCCATTGAAACTAAAGTATTTCCTGAGCCCCTGAAAACTCCATTTAAAACTTGTTGAATTCCCAAAAAACCAAAAGTTAAAGCCATAATCTTAATAAATAAAGTACTAATTTGAATAGTAACTATTTCTCCAGGGATAAAGAAAGCCGCAATCGGTTTGGCAAATATAAAAATAATAATACCTACTAAAGTCAGGGTTATAAAAGCAATTAGAGTACTCAATTTGGCTATTTTTTCGGCACGGTCAATCTTCTTCGCTCCAATATTTTGACCAACTAAAGTTGAAGTGGCCATGGATAAACCGACAGCAGGAATAATAACAAAACTCAAAACTCGAACGCCAATACCATAGGCAGCAGTAATTACTGTCCCGAAAGAAGCTACTAAAAATGTGATTAAAGCTATTCCCAAAGCCCGGCTAGATTGTTGAATAGAGGCCGGAAAACCAATTTTAAACATTTTTTTGATTAAGTTTAAATCTGGTTTTAAATCTTTAAAATAAACTCGAAGTTGATGACGTCCCCGTAATAAGAGAATAGTTCCAATTAAAGCGGCTAAACCTTGAGTACCAACGGTCGCTAAAGCTGCGCCCGCCACTCCAAAGGCTGGAATAGAATGATAACCAAATATAAATATGGGATCGAGAAGAAGATTAAGTAAAACTGTTCCCAAAACTATATACATTGGAATTTTAACCTCACCGACTCCTCGTAATAGAGATTGAAAAACCATAAAGGTAAAAAGAAAAATGGTGCCCAAAAAAGATATTTGTAAATAAGAAATAGCTTTCTGAGCAACCTCCGGAGCAACGTGCATCAAAGAAACAAAATAAGGTGTTAAATAATAACCGACAGCAGTTAAAATTAAAGAAATAATAAAGACAACTAACACCGTCTGAGAACTAATATGATCAATTTTTTTCCGATTACCCTGACCGCGATACTGAGCAACTAAAATTGTCCCGGCCATTGCTAAGCCGCCGCCTAAAGCAATGATAAAAAATAAAAAGGGGAAACTAATAGAAATCGCAGCGACCGCAGCATTACCAAGACGTCCAACCCAAAAAGCATCAGTCAATTGATAAGCGGTTTGTAAAATATTAGCTAAAATAATGGGGATAGCCAAAGTTATTAAAGATTTGGAAATTGACCCTTCTGTTAAAATATTGGTTTCTTTCATAAATAACAATTTTAATTGAAGTCTAAAAAGATAAGACAGTTTAAAAAGGTATTAAAGCACTTTAGCGATAATTCCGCCACCTAATAATCGTTTCCCCTGATAAAAGACAACACTCTGCCCAGGACTAATTGCTCGCTGGGCAGTAGAAAATTTAACAAGATAATCTTTTTTATTTTGTAGAGTCAAAAGGCAATCTGCTGTCTGATGTCCATAACGAATCATGGCCTGACATTTTAAAGTCTGTGCTAAAGGCCGACCACTTAAAAAAGTAACTTCTTGAGCAAGAAGTTGACGATGATGAAGAGCTTCTTGATTTAATTTTTGGACAACATAGAGAATATTTCTCGCGCGGTCAAATTTAGCAACGTAATAAGGACCAGTTCCGGAAATTAAGCCTCGTCGTTGACCAATAGTATACAGAGCTAAACCTTGATGTTCACCAATTTTCTGGTCAGTATCCAACAAACGAATTTCCCCACCCCGAAGCGCTAAATATCTTTTTAAAAAATCATGATAAGAATTAGCCACGAAACACAAATCTTGACTCTCAGTTTTAGTAGCAACTTTAAAGGCAAACTTTTTAGCTAATTGCCGAACGGTAGTTTTAGTATAGATTCCTAAAGGAAATTTAAGGTGTTGTAATTCTTCTTGATTAAAAGTATATAAAAAATAAGACTGATCTTTCTGTTGATCCCGGGCTTGGAATAATTGAATTTCTGAACCAACTTTCTTTAAACGCACATAATGACCCGTCGCCACATAATCAAAACCTAAATCACGAGCTTGCTTTAATAAATGGCCCATTTTGACTTGCTTATTACAAACGACACAAGGATTCGGTGTGCGACCAGCAGCATATTCTTGAAGAAAATTATCAACTACTGTTTTTTTAAAAATATCAGAAAAATTAAAAGTATAGAGTGGAATACCAATTTGTGTAGCGACGGCTTGGGCATCTAAAAAAGAGCTCAGAGAACAACAAGAATTTTCTCTACTCGGGGTGGCGGGGTCTTGCCAAAAATGTAAAAAAACTCCCGCAACCTGATAGCCCTGGTTTTTCAATAATTGTGCCGCTACACTAGAATCAACCCCACCAGACATCGCCACCAAAATTTTTCCTTTCTGATTCTTTTTAACTTTTTTTATTTCTTTTCCCTTCTTCATAAAGTTCTTGAAACACTGTTAAATATTCTTGAGCGCTTTGTCCCCAAGAAAACTTTTTAGAACGTTGGTAACCTTTAGTAATCAACTGCTCCCTCAGGTCTTGGTCAGTTAAAATTAATTGTAAAGCATTAGTAATTTCACTGGTTTTGAGAGGGTTGATTGTAATTGCTGCTTCACCGACGACCTCTGGCAAACTAGAATTATTAGAGCAAACTACTGGCAAACCATAAGTCAAAGCCTCCAGAGGGGGAAAACCAAAGCCTTCATAATAAGAAGGGTAAGCTAAAACTTGAGCCGAACTATATAGAATTTCTTGACTTTTTTTGCTAACGTAACCTAAAAATATTATATCAGATTGATAAGGAGATTTTTTCCAAAGACGATAAATTCTTTTATTTTTCCAGGCTCGAGCTCCAGCCAACACTAATTGTAATTTAGAAAAAATCTTTTCTCCTTGAGCATCTTGAATTCGCAAATCATTAAAAGCCATAATTAAGCCATCAATATTTTTACGAGGTTCAATATTCCCTAAATATAGAATAAAAGATTGGGAAAGATGTTTTCGCTTTAGAAACTCTTGTTTTTCTTCAGTGCTCACTTCCCTCTTAACTATATTATTACCAGGATAAATAACTTTAATTTTTTCTTCTGCTACTCCTAATAATTCTTGTAGATCATCTTTGGTACTTTCCGATACCGCAATAATTAAATCAGCTGATAAAATAATTTTTTTAACTTTCAACGCCCAATGCCAAAAATTTTGACGATAGTTAAAAAACTCGGGATAACGTAAAAATGATAAATCATGAACAGTAATTACTTTTTTTAAACCGTCAGCAACCGAAGAAAAACTACTAAAATTAAAATGAGGTGACCAAAAAATATCTATGCCTCCTAAAACTTGATCCAATTTGGGCCAGTGTAATATTTTTTGTAAAAAATAATTAAAAATCTTATTTGGAAAATGACGAGCAATAATTTGAGCATTGCTGCGCTGCCAGGATTGTAATTTATAATCCAAATTTCGCCAAGAATTATAAAACAAGCGATACTCATTATCTGTATCTTGTTTTAGAATGGCGGATAATAAATTAGCGGTGTATTCTGCTACCCCGCTATAATACTCATCCATTAAAACCCGGATATCGACCCCAATTTTCATACTTGTTGATAATGTTCTTTAATAAAATTGGTTAAATTATTTTTATAATTTTCTACCGAAAAAATTTGAGCAGATTGCCGAATCTCTTCGGGTTGAAAATCTTCAGAACGGAAAGAACGAATGACCGTCGCCAAAGATTCGGCTTGCGCTTCATTAAAAAATAAACCATTCTGATGTTCAGTAACTATTTCCGTTGCTCCCCCCCGACGATAAGCAATCACGGGTCGTCCGCTGGCTAAGGATTCCACCATGGTAATTCCAAAATCTTCTTCTTGGGGATTAATAAAAGCTTGTGCTTGGCTAAATAATTGAGCTTTTTCTTTTTCACTCACTCGTCCTAAAAAAGTAATATTAGTACTGGTGCCCGCTATTTTTCGTAAGCGCTTTAAATCCACACCATCACCAAAAATTTTTAATTGATAATCAGAGCCTAACTGTTGAAAAGCCCGAATTACTAAATCAATTCTTTTATATGGTGCTAAACGACAACCGGCTAAGAAATAATGTTCAGACACTTTTTGCAAACTTAAATCACTAAGGAAAAATTTATGGGTTTCCACGGGCGGATAAATTACCGTTGATTCTCGACGATAATATTTCTTAATTCGTTGCTGAACAGTTCGCGAATTAGCCAGAAAGAGATCAACGCGATCAGCGGCCAGACGATCCCAAATTCGTAAACGATTTAACACTAAAGAAATAATCTTTTTAAACCACTTATTATATTTTAACTCATTAATATACTGATGCGTATCACTCCATAAATAACGAGTTGGGGTATGACAATAAGAAATATGTAAACAATCTGGTCGGGTAATTACCCCTTTAGCGAAAGAACTGCTATCTGAAATTACTAAGTCAAAACCTCGTAAATCAAAAAATTCTACGGCAATCGGCATAAAATATAAATACCATTGATAGTGTTTTACCCCGCCTGGTAATTTCTGAATAATAGAAGTTTCAATTTGACGATTTTTAAAATATTTATCAACATTATTTTTCTCATATAGTAGAGTATAAATTGGGGCTTGAGGAAACATCTCCGCCAAAACTTGCAGAACTTTTTCAGCTCCACCATCTTGTGCTAAATGGTCATGAATTAAAGCAACCTTCATAAATATTAGTAAAATTAAATAATGTTATTCGCCAAACTATTTATTCGGCTTCACGATGTTTGAAAACTGCTAAAGGAGTTTTAAACAAAATAGAAATATCTAATAATAGAGACCAGTTTTCTATATAATAAATATCCAATTTAACTTCTTCTTCAAAAAGCAAATCACTCCGTCCAGAAACTTGTGCTAAACCACTAATCCCGGGTTTAATCGTCAAAGTTCTTTTATGGTAATTCTCATATTTAGCAACTTCTTCTGGTAAATGTGGACGAGGACCGACAAGACTCATTCGTCCGATAAAGACTAAAAACAATTCTGGTAATTCATCAATTGACCAACGACGAATAATTCGGCCCACACGAGTAATCCGCGGATCATCCTTAATCTTCACCATCGGTCCATCAGTTCTCAAATTCTGATTAGCTAATTCATGATAGCGCATACTATCAGAATTGGGAATCATGGAGCGAAATTTAAAATATTTAAACGGTTGACCACCGACACCAATTCGGGTTAAATAAGAACCATCGTCCCGCCGAGAAAAGAATAGGGGGCCACGAGAATCTAATTTAATTGCTAAGACAGTTAAAAGAATCAAAGGTGAAAAAATAATAATTAAAACTCCAGAAACCACAATATCAAAAAGACGCTTAACAATTCGCCCCCAACCTTCTAAGGTTGTCCGTTTGACCTCAACAATAGGGATGCCAATAATCTCGCTCACTTCCGTCCGCAAAACTTTCACTTCTAAGAGATCCGCAACATATTTAAAAGTAATTTGATTTTCATTGGTAAAATCATAAAGACGCAGGGTCTCAGCTTTAGTTAAATTAGGATCGCTCTGAATTAATTCATCAACTTGATGTTCATGAATAAACTCTGCTAATTCTTGAGAAGTTTCTAGTGAAAAATCACGTAAACGTTTCAAAACTCGAAAACCAGATCTTTTGTTTTTAGCAAATTCGGCCATCAAATTATCAGTAGTCTGAGAGTTACCAATTAGAATAACTTGGTGAACGCCAATGCCGTAAGAAAATAAAATACGTTGTAAAAAGCGAATAAAAGTATGTAAAAGACTAATATAAATAACCGCAAAAGCCCAACCAACTAAAATAATAAATCGGGAATCAAAAAATTCTCGCTGAAAGAAAATAATGACAGCCACTAAAGCAAAGCCAGTTGAGCAAGCTAAAAATATTTTTTGTATTTCCTGAGCTAAACGACGAGAATTTCGAATTTCATATAAACCGCTGATAAAAAAAATTATTATCCAAAGAGCAGAAATAATAATTAATAAGTGAAAATAAGCCGGAAAATGTAAATTAAAAACTATTGGCCAACGACTCGCTGACCAGTTAGAAAATCTTAAATAATAAGCAGAAATCCCGGCCAAAACTAAAAAAATAAAATCAAGCGGAATCAACAAAACCGAAAGAAATGATTCAATCTTTTTCATATTTTAAGTAATTATAAACTATTGCTATTAGGGTAGCCGTAAGCCGGGTTCTGTTTTAGCGATCATTTATCTAGGCCCATTATTACTAATGAGCTCAAGCGAGCCACTTTTTCTGATATAAATATCAGTTTGCTCTTGCTTCTGATAGGGTTTACCACGGCACTTTGTCACCAAAGGCCGAAATCGGTAGTTCTGGACTATTTTTAAGAATAAAAATAACCAAGACACCCGATTACTTTTCACCTTTTATTCTGTCAATAAATATTCAGAATTAGTATTGTCTCTGTGGCACTTTCCCTAATTCACCGTAGTGAACCGGTGGGCATTACCCATTATCATTTTATTAACATTGAAAATGTTAAAGCGAAGCCCGGACTTTCCTCTGTATTCATAAAATAAGAATATTTTATGAATAAAGCGATCGCCCACTGACCCTAATAACGTCTCTATAATACAATAAAAAAACAAAAAAGGCAAGAAAATTAATAATAATAATTTACCTATAAATATTAAATATTTAATGTTTAACGTTATATAAAAACACTCTTTTTAGAACCATTAAAGAGTGTTTTTATTAAATTTAATTATAATTACTATTATAAATAACTACTGGCTATCTAAGTAAAGCCGCTGAACTTGAGCGGGAGATAGAGCACCAGCATAGATATTTAAATCATCAATTGCAGTCTCAAAATTATCATCATTAATTACCAAGCGCTTAACACCCTCTCCCTCAGATAAACGAACAAGGGGCATACTAACTTGAAGTTCTCCGTCAACATAAAAATTTAATTGATAGCGATAAGAATCATAGACCAAAGCCAAATGATGCCAAGCGTCATCATTAGGAAGAGCTTTATTAACCCCTTCCGCTAATATCCCATATTGACCATTAAACCAATAACCGAGCCGATAATAATCAACTAATAAAGCTAAGATATTAGTATCAGAATTATCACCACCTTGTAAATAAATATTAGTGCGACCACCATTAGGATAAGACAAATTGCGCCACCAAAAAGTTAAAGATAGGTCTTGAGAAACCAGCTCTGATCCAAAATCAACTGTATAATTTTTTCCGAGATTAAGACCTAAAGCATAATTATCATGCTGACGACCAGTCCAAAGATTTGGATCAACCTCTAAAGTAGTGGATGCGAGACTATCAACAGCAAGCGGACCGTAATCTTCTTCAAAATTCCAAGAATATAATAATTGAGCAGGAATTTGAGCTGGACGCAAATCAATCGGATTATAAGGACTGGCAACTAAATAATTATTTAAGATTTCATCAGAATGAAGAGCGCGATTCCAAATCGCTAATTCATCAATTAAGGCTGGCCCATTATCATCACTTAGTTCTAAATCGGAAAAGATTGGCAAGCCAGCAAAAAAGATTTGACGAATTGTCTCTTGACCATCAATATAAACCGCCCAATAATCAGCAGCTTGATTCACCACCAAAGTCGCCCGATGCCAAACATTATCAAAAGGAACTTCAGGAAGATAATAACGCCATTCAGAATTTGGCAAACCTTCAATAGTAATTAAACCAGATTCTAAAATAAGTGTTAAATGATCATCGGCGCTATTACTCAAACTAAGACGAATACGAGAAAATTGCGAAGGCCCTCGATAATAGAAACTGACGGAAAAATTATTAGCATTAACTGGGGGTGTTAAAGGAAAATTTAAAGAATCATAATTATAACTAAGTTCTTGGGCACAATCCCATTTTCCGACCACCCAATGGCCTGGCCCTGAACATTGATCAAAATGCCAAACCTGAGTTAAACCTGAAGATACTAACGGTGGTAAAGGAACAAACAAATCTAAGTTACTAGTAGTTGTCGGAAGCGGTAAAATGTCTGGACCAGCACTTAAAATTAAATTAAAATCTGAAGCATTGTCCTGATTATTAGCCACCCGATTTAAAATCTGACCATCAGGAATGGCTGGGGCAGGAGCACTTCCCCGCCAATAACTAGCTTCGGGACCAAAACCCACGACATCAATAATATTATTATCGGTACTAGAACTAATCGGTCCATTACCAAGATAGAATGTATAGCCAGAATCCGCCCAGGTAAATTCTTCCCGCAGAGCTAAAGCATCGGCCTGATTCTGATAATAATTATCCGCATCATTACGGACAATCAGGTATTTACTATGAGCCTTAATCACTGTTCCTCCGGGATAAATTCCATCATCTGGATTACCAAAACGCATTAACAAACTAGGAGCCAAAGCAGTTTTAGTCTTTACCAAACGATAAGATGAAGAAGCTAAATCAAAGTCTTGATCAGTAGGATTAAATAATTCTAAATAATCATTACTAAAGGTACTATAAATTTGATTAATAAGAATTGGAACATTAAACAAAACAGTTTCACTACTCGTCGCCAATTCATTGGTACTCGTCGCCACAAGGTCACTAGAACTAGCAATTTCATCAGTACTCGTCGCCACAAGGTCACTAGAACTAGCAATTTCATCAGTACTCGTCGCTATTTCAATGCTGGTGCTAGCTACTTCATTGGTCGTCGTTGCTAAATCAGTACTAGTCGTCGCTAATTCGTCATCAGTGCCATTTATTAGCTCGTCAGTGCTGGTTGCAACGACATCACTAGAACTAGCGACTTCAGCGGTATTAGTTGCCACCTGCTCAGTAGTTGTTGCTAGTTCATCAGTACTTGTCGCTAATTCTTCTGCACTATTAGCTATTTCTAAAGCTAAACGAGCCGCTACTGCCTCGGGATCGGGAGCCACAATCAAACTAAAATCTTGATAATTATTTCCCGTATCTGTTATTCGACTTAAAAGATAATTATCAGTGATTTTCAAAGCCGGCTCCGTTCCTTGAAAATAATGCGCTCCACCAAAACCAAGCGCATCAACAATATCAACATCAGCACTAGAACTAATAGCTCCCACGCCTAAATAAATTGTATAAGCTGAGCCGGTCCAAGAAAATTCTTTTCGGGTAGCTAAAGCATCAGCCTGATCTTGATAATAATCACTAGCCCCTACTCGAACAATTAAATAACGACCATGGGCTTTAATTATTGTTCCGCCGGGATAAGCACCATCAGCAGGATTACCAATCCGCATCATAATACTGGGGTTCTCAGCATTTTTAGTTTTTTCTAAACGATAATGAGCAGCAGCTAAATCAAAATCATGATCAGTTAAATTAATTAATTCAACAAAATCATTATTAGCTGTTGCTGATATTTTATTTATCTTAGCTAATTTAGGCCAATTATCACTTGGAGAATCAGAGTTTCCAGTTTCCACCGAACTGTTTCCAGAAACTGAAGTGGAATTACTAGCGGGGAGATAATAAATAATTGACGGCGGACTAGCCACCGCTGATCCACTAACTATTGTAGAATCATCCCCATTTGCAGAATTAACCTTAATTGTCGGAGGTGGGGGAGAAACCAGGGTTTCTTTTGGGCTTGAACCAGAAATTGAAGCTGGGTTGGAAACGGAAGAAGTTTCTGATTTTGTTTGCTGTGGAGATTTTAAAGAAAGCAGTGCTAAATTAGTTTTAGACGAGTGTGAAGGATTGATAGAATAATTAACTTTAATTGCGGGCCAAGGATTTAATCCTCCCGGACCTTGATGATTTTTAGTAGCTTGACTGGAACGATTTTTTTTAGATATGGTGGAACTTTTTCGACTTTTTTTGCTATTTTTTTTCTTATTTTTTGCTAATTTATTTACCGCCGGAGCCCTAATTGATTTATCATCTAAAATAACCTCCGCCAATGAATCAGAAACAAATAAATTTTGAGTAAATTTTTTGATTCCCGTTGTGGCGGCGGAAGCAATTTTTTGAACAGTCTGAAAAGTTCGCTGTGCTAAGTTTTTAACACTGGAAAGTGGATTATTAATCAAGCTCCAACGTAAAATCAATTTTGTCGTATTAATCGCTCCCCGCACTTCTTGATCTGGAAAAGAAGAAGAAAGTGGGATATCGACAAGCACCTCCTTCAGACTAGTTTGCAAAAACTGTGTATAGGGTAAAAAAATATAACGCTCACCATTATATTCTAAACCCAAATCAAAACCAATTAGTTCTGGCGCCGGTAATAGTAAATTAGGCCGACGAGCAATTTTAGAAAATTCTTTGTCACGAGAAAAAGCATCACCTTGGGCATTAACAATACTATAGTTATCAAAACCATCAGGAGTAATATTCACCGCATAATAATCGGGATCATATTCTAAGGCCCCTAAATTATTAGGGTTAAAAATATTAGCACTCTCATATAATTTCTCACTCAGGCCAACGCAAGTCCAATCTCCACTGCCCGGACCTTTCTGATTTTTAAAATCTAGATCGTAAGCTAATTTCTTTCCTACTAAACTTTTGGCAATCGCCACCACTTTAGCAATTTGTAGCGCGCTCACCTGGCGCGGGATTTTTGCTCCTAAAAATACTTCGCCTTGGGCTAAATTAACAAAATACTTCGCCGGAGTTTTGACAATTCCATTACTCAGAGCTTCCACAATATAATCTTCACCATGTTCTTGACCGATATAAATCCCAACATGTCCGGAATTAACATCTTTAATAATTCCCCGCTCAGCATAAATTAAAGGATCGCTTCCCTGCCCAAATATTTTGTTATTACTAGAAGTGCGATACAGTAAAGTGCCAGGAGGCATCGCTCGACATAAAGCGGGGGTAAATAATAAGAAAATTAAAATTGTTAAAATAATGCTTAGTTTTATTTTTTTCATAGTATTAAAAATTAATTATTATAATATTTCTGCCAGTCTCCTTGGCTCACAACTGGTAAAATCAAATGCTGATGAGCTTGACGATTTAAAATATCTGCTGCAAACAAAGGACTAATTGGGTCTTGATTAAATTGCTGATGATATACTTTCAATAAAAGAGTACTGGTTTCTGAAGAGAAAAGAGGATAATAATTACTCAATAATAAAACTAAAGATTGGCGAAGTTGTGACTTAGTATTCGGAGATAAAATCAAATTTCTAATAATTGTTAATTGGGAACGAGAAAAATATTTAGCTTGTTCCGAAAAAGAACTCAAAGCTTGAATCGCTGTTTGTTTTAAACCTAAATCACGATTACTGGTGAGAACTTGAAAATAATAAGCCAAGGGTGAAGCGGATCCCGAAGAAAAATCCGTTAAAGCTTGGGGCTGAAAACTAGCCAAAATCACCGCCTGGACTTCGGGGCGAGCTTGTGCTTGATTAAGATAATCTTTTAAATAATCAGGTGGATTAGTTAAACCAAAAGCGCGAGAATAAATTCTCACAAGTTCTCCCTGAAAACCACTTGGGCTGGAACTTAAGAAAAAATATTTTTTTAAATGTTGAGCGACAGAAGAATCCTTAACAAATTTTAGATTTTTAGAGGAATATTTCTGCTGTAAAGATTGCACAATAATATTTTCCCATTCTTGACGATGTAAAGCACAATCCTCATGACAAATAATTTCTCCGGTCCAAGAATCCCGAAGCTCTTCTAAAGCCAAATTACCGGCATCAACATGCAAAAAAGCAATAACTAAATAACTAACAGCAATTATAATTGCTAAACTACTAGCTAAAAAAATCTTTTCCCAACCAGAACTTTGCAAAAAGTATTTTTTTCTTTTCTTTAAAAGATGCTTCATCCCTAAAAATTGTTTATGAAAGAATGTCTTGCATTGAATAAAACGTTGGTGAGAGTTAAACATAGAATTGATTTAAAATTAATAATATTCTCACTATAGCAAACCAGCTTTAAGCTCTCGGTAAACTTTTTTTAAAAACTTAGTACCTTGAAAATTTAAAAAAAATCCTATTTTTAAAGGATTTTAAGAATAACAAAAAAACCAGATTATAAAATCTGATTTTTCTTTAGATTTATTTTATTTTTTTATTTCCAGAAAACTAAGATGCGGGAGAAGTTGAACTTGAGCTAGTATTGGTAGTTGTTGAAGAATGAGCAGGACGAGAACTAGCCTTCAAACTCTTGTTTAAATTAGTAAAAGATTTTTGGAAACTGGACCAAGAAGTTTTTAATTTTGGATTAATTATAATAGCTTCTTGAGCTTTTAACTCGGCTTGATTTTGATGACCAGTAATTAAATATAAACGAGCCAGATTAATTAAAACTTGAGCATTACGAGGATTTAGAGCCTGAAGTCTTTTTCCCGCAATTAAAGCTTGCTCGTAATTTCCTTGGCTAGCGAAATAACTAACAGCATTTGCTAAAAATAAATTAGAGCGAATACTAGAAGCTCCACCCCGATCAAAACAGGAACTTAACTCTCGTCCCATATTTACTTGATCTTTCCAAAAAGCGTAGAATTGTGCCAAACGACAATAACCAGCATAATAATGAGGATTAAGACTAACAGCATATTCCGCAGTTTGAATCGCTTTATCCTTCTTATTCCCCAATAATAATATTTGAGCTTTAGCTAAATAAACCGTTGCCCGACCAGGACTCGCCGCAATGGAACGGTCAATGGCTTGCAGGGCACGGTCGGAATAAGCTTTAAATTTAGCAGGATTTTGGTAATTAAAACGAGCAGCAGCCTCCAGGGTTTGCGCCAACTGCATTTGTGATAGGCTATCTCGAGGAGCCAAATCGACATTTTTTTCAGCTAAAGAAATAACATAGTCTAAATCTTGCCCAGCTTGTTTTTTGGGCAATGATTTAAGAATACGAGCATTAGAATCAACGAGATTAATTAAAGTTACTCGGGCATCATGATCTAAAGGAGTGCCTATTAGAGCCTGCTGATAAGCTTCTAAACCACCAGCAAAATTACCATTAATAATATCGCCATAACCTTGAATAGATCCAGTAAACATTCGCCAAGGTTTGACATTATACTGACTGGCAAAGAGATAAGTTGCGAGAATTAAGATAATTAACACTGGCCATTCCCACTTAGCTTGTAAAGTACAAAAATACTTTTTTTCAGAAATTTCTTCTAAAGAATCAGAGCTAGATATTTTTTGTTCAATAATTTCATTGCCCTCACTCTTCAAAGTTCCTTCATTAACTAAATAATAGATAAAACCGAAAGTCAGCATTAAGCCAACATAGGTTACCAAGGAATCAAAAACCGCTAAATTCTGGATAAAATAAGCTGTTAATAAAGCGATGATGATGATGATTTCTAGATTCTTTCGCCCCTGATAATCCTCAGTTCCAGCATAAGCACCATTATCTTTAAACCTTTTAAACAAATAATATAAAACTGCGACAAAAATACTAAGATAGGTTATTAAACCCAATAAACCAGTGGTAGAAACAATATCAATTAGATTATTGTGAGCCCGATCAAAATAAGTACCAGAAGTAGCATAGTTATAAAAACTAGAATTAAAATGTTTATCAAAAATAATAGCATAATTCCCTAAACCAACCCCTAGCCAAGGATGATATTGAAAATCGTCCGCAGCACTCCGCCAAGAAATTAATCGGGTTTGGAAAGTCGTTTTCTCAGGAGTTAAGTTTTTAAGAAAACTATGCTGAAACCAAACTGCTTGATATTGTGAAAAAACCGCCACCACCGTAATAATAGCTAATAGCAAAACCGTCACCGACCAACGCCGAATAAGCTTTCTTTTGTGCTTGAAGCCCAATAACAAAAATAATAAGAGAATACTTAAAAACAAACCAATAATTGCTCCTGAAGTATGAGCTGCCCAAAATTCAGACAACATTATTAAAACCCCGATTGCATACAACCAACGCCAAAGTTTTTGTTCACTACGCAGCCATAAAATGAAACTGAAGAAAATATTAAAGATTAAATAACCACTCACATAAGCAGTATTACCAATCGTACTATAAACATCTAAATGCTTAAACATCGGAATAGTCCCTAAAGTCAAAAATCGTAAACTGACAATTACGGCAATAATGACCGAAGACATAAATAAAATTCGCCACTCTTTCCAAGAACGAAAAGCGGTAATTAACACCAAATAAAAAATTAAATAGTGAATCAGAGAGAAGAAGCCCAACATCCGCTCCGCATTTCCCCAGAAACTAAGAGTGAAATTAACCCCCGTGAAAGAAGTAACCAGAATAGCCAGGAAATAAGCAATTAAACCCCAAGTGAGATAGCTCTTTTTAGGACGATATTGGGGATAACGCCAAATAAATACCACCCAAATTACCAATAAAAATTCCATTAAAATATTAAAAGGTAGCTGTTTAGAGGTAATATAAGGAAATAATAAATTAGAAAAAACAAAAAAGACGACCAACAGTGAGGCAATAATTCCTCCTCGTAAAATTCGTAAATAAGTTTTAGCAGACATATTTATTTAAAATTAAATTAAAATACAAGCTAAGAATACTAATTAGTATTCTTAATAAAAATAAAGCTTTCTAAAAAAACCTTATTTAAATCACTCCCCTATTATAGCGAATTAATCTTAATTTGTCGATAAAACAAAATCAAGCTCATACTCTTTTATACCGAGTACTTCGACCCAGGCCAAGGCGTTTAACTTCTTTCAAGCGTAATAATTTATTCATAATTTGATTAATAGTCGGTCTCGCTACCCCTGTCCTTCGTGATATCTCTCTTGGCGTCGCTTCATCCACTTTAGCCAGATATTTCCAAACCGCTAACTGTTTAGGAGATAATAATTTCTCAATATTTTCCTGAAACAAAAGCTGAATGGCTTGTTTAGATTGCTCAAATAAAGTATTCAGAAAAAAATCAAGCCAAGGGCTAATATCTTCTTTTTTTGTTCTAAGAGTTTTTTGACTTTTTCTAAGGGCTACATAATAATCTGCTTTATTATCTTCAATCAATTTCTCGTGAGATATATAAGATATATATTCATAAGCATTTTTTAAAAGTAATAAGCTAGTTAAAATACGACTTAAGCGACCATTACCATCAACAAATGGATGAATATTTAAAAATTCAACTAGAAAATTACCAATTATTAAAAGTGGATGATATGATTCATTTTCCATTGCTTCTTTTGTCCAGTCAACAAGTTCTTGCATTTCTTTGGCTGTTAAATAGGCAGGTGTAGTATCAAAAAGAATACCAATTGAATTACCAGTTTTATCAATCATCTGAACTTTATTTTCTTGTTTTTTGTATTTACCTCGATGACCTTGGTCTTTAGTGTGTGCGTGGTCGG
>LSNS01000003.1 GCA_003056205.1 Parcubacteria group bacterium M6-OD1-4
GATTACTTTTGCGACTTCAACGGGAGTTACTAATATCACCGATACCTCGGCCACTATTTCCTGGACAACAGATGAACTTGCGACCTCTTCCTTATTCTATGGTCTCAATACTAGTTATGGATCAGACAAAACAAATACTAATCTTAATATTAATCACACCTATACTTTAACCGGTCTGGCTAAAGGAACTAAATATCATCTCCAGTTAGCTAACACCGATGCTAGTGGAAATACAATGATTTCTAGTGACTACACTTTCACGACCACTGATAGCACGGACTATAGTTTGCCAGTGATTAGTGCGACTTCTACTGATCCCGTCTTGGATAAAATTGCTGTTGTTAATTGGGATACTAATCGATTAACGACTTCAACTTTAGAATATGGCGTTGATGCTACTATTTTAGGATCAAAAATTATTGATAATAACTTAAATAAAACACATTCCATTACCATTTCTTCTTTACTAGCGAGTACTGAATATTATTATAAGATTACCGCCATGGATACCAATCATGCCACTACTAGTAGTGAGGGCTCTTTTACTACTTTACAACCTCTTATTAGCACTACTGCTATGGAGCAAAAATTAGCCTTAGCTACGGCGGCGGCTGCAGTTAGCAGTGGTGGCGGTGGCGTCTTAATTATTAACAAAACCGATCGGATTCCACCAGTTATTAGCAAGGTCAATATTTCTAATATTACTAATAATTCGGCGCTTGTGACTTGGTCGACAAATGAAAATGCTGATGGCTATGTTCAGTTCGGGTTAGATAGTTCTTATGGTTCAGTAGCTGGAGCACGAACCAGAACAACTAATCACCAAATTCAACTGAACAATTTAAAATCTGGATCACGCTATCATTACAATGTCAGTTCAGTCGATGCGAGTGGTAATTATGCCGAGACTGGTGATCTCACTTTTTCAACTCTTTCTCTGCGAGAAGCTTTGAAAGTGGTGTCTAAATCAAACTCAACTTCTACGACTTCTAGTGTTATCTCCTCACAAGTGACTAGTATTAAACATATCTTCAATTTAGCCGATCAAGCCGTTCAAAGATTGGTCGGGGTAATTAAAAATAATGTTTCTAAAGTTTCTCTTAATTTTATCGCTTCTTCTCTTGGCGGACAACAACGGTCCATTAATGAATTAGCAAAATTATTACCAGTACCAATAATGAGTGGTAGTCCCTCCGTAACGGTTACCGATCAAACGGCGACTATCGGTTGGAAAACAGATAAAGCTGCTAATTCTTTAGTAGCCTTTTCTCCAAACAATCTTTATAATCGGGCAGTCACTAAACCCTATCTTCAGATTGCAGGTAATTCTACAGAATTAGTTACTGATCATCAAGTTACTCTTCGTGGTTTAACCTCCGATACTCTTTATCATTATCAATTGGAAAGTAAACCCGCGGTTGGTCCAGCTGCCAAATCTAATGATTTTACCTTCCAAACCAAACGAGCTTCTTTAGGGATACAAAAATATGCTATTAAAAATATTACTTCTGGTTCCGCCTCTTTTCAGTGGACGACCAGTGTTAATACTGATGCCACGGTGCAATATACCCCTTATCGAAATAATAAATTAGATCTATCGCAAACTCATGAGAAATATAATAAAACTCTCACCACTATTCATGATATTGGAATTAATGATTTAATCCCAGGAGTTGCTTATCGAGTAACTCTCAGCAGTAAAGATACCTCTGATAAAGTAGTCAAACAAGTTATTGATAACTTTTTTACCAATAAAATAGGAGTTGCTCCAGCCATTAATCAGGTACAAACCATTTCCGCTATTTCACCTGGTAAAAATATTAAGATTCAAACTGTTATTTCTTGGTTAACCAATGAGCCGGCGACTACTCGGGTTTACTATAAAAAAGGAGTTGCCAAGAAAGGTGATAAGCTAATACAAAAGACGGAATTAGATCAGAATTATAGCAAGAAACATGTCGTGGTGATTACTAAATTTGCTCCTGGCTCAATCTATAGTTTTCAAACTGAGAGTATTAATTATAATGGCAAAATATCCCTTTCCAAGATATATACTATTTTAACCCCCAGTCAAGAAGATTCAGTTTTTCAAGTGATTGTTAAGAATTTTCAAGGAATGTTTGGTTGGATTAATAAAATGCACTAAAAATATGAATCCTAAACCGATAATTAAAGTTAAAAATCTGGCTGTTACCTATTTTAAAGGTAAACCCAATGAAACCCATTCTCTTAAAAATATAAATTTGGAAATATTTCCTGGTGAATTTGTTATTTTTTTTGGACCTTCTGGTTGTGGTAAATCAACCTTACTATATTCTATTTCTGGTCTAGAAACCAATATTGATGGAGAAATTTTTATCGATGATAAGAATATTAGTAAGTTAGGGACAAAAGAACTAGAACATTTTCACCAACAGAAGATTGGCATGATTTTTCAGGCTTATTATTTAATTGGTTCTTTGTCAGTATTAAAAAATGTTATTTTACCGCAGATTGCTAGTAGTGGTATTAGCAATAAGGAGAGGAAACGAAAGGCTTTAGCACTATTACAGAAATTTGGTTTACATCAAGAAGTCCACCGTTTTCCTAGTGAGTTGTCGGGTGGACAACAACAGCGAGTGGCGATTAGTCGAGCCTTGATTAATAATCCTGATGTCTTATTAGCTGATGAACCGACTGGTAATTTAGATTCTAAATCATCAGAAGATGTTTTAAATTTATTTAGTGAATTAAATGAACAGGAGAATAAAACTATTATTCTTGTTACCCATAATCCCTCCAATTTAGACATTGCTCATCGAATATTTTTTATGAAAGATGGAGAGATTGTGAGTGTCAAAAGGAACCGAGAGCTTAATCAAAACTTTAGCAAAAAGAAGGAAATTCCCGCTTCTCAAGCCGGGGTTCCAGCCCATCTCCGAGATTTAGCAGTTCTTCAAAAAGCTTACGCTGAATTATCTGCCAATGAGTCTTCAGAAGAATTAACTAATTTTAAGGCTCGAGAACTTTTGCTTGAAGTTTTAGCTGGATTAACTTCCGATGAATTAAGTACTATTGAGAAACATGTTAAGAAATTATTAATTTCAGGGGTCGACACTAAAGGAGAGATATTCCATTATTTAGATCAGAATATTAAACTGGGCGGTCTTGGCTTTGACCGTCGAACAGCCCACAATATCAGTGAGAAGATTAAAGCCATCGTTAAAAAAATTCGTTTTTTAGAAAAGAAAAACAAAAATCAAGATACTAGTTGGTTTAATAATACTGCTTTACAATTGAGATTATATCTAGAAAAGGAATTTAAAGTTAAGCTTAAAAATGAAGTTGCTCGACGGTTTTTCCACGAAAAAATTATTGATCGACTCCACGATAAAATTAGTAGTCAAGATTTACAGCTCTTAATAAATACTCCCGTTTCTAAGGGTGGTGCTGGTATTCATATTAGAAAAGCTAAGAAGATTAGCAATCGTTTAGAACTTTTGCTTTTAGGAAAATATAATAATAAATTTTAAGCTATGAAAGCCTTAGATATTTTATCATTATCAACTAGAATGTTTCGGACGCGACCGATGCGAACTTTTTTAACTGTCTTAGGTTTGAGTGTTGGCATTGGTGCTGTTTTATTTTTAGTGTCTCTGGGCTATGGTTTACAGAAGGTAGTTTTAGGTAATATCACTACCGCTGATTCTTTGCTTAGTCTGGACGTTACTCCTGGAGCGAACAGCGTTATTCCAATTACTCGCCAAGATATTCAGAAAATTTCTAAAATTCCTCACGTGGAGTTAGTGAGTCCGATTGTTAGTTTTAGCTCCCAAATTACAGTGAATGGTTTTACGGGAAGTACGGTAGCTAACATTGTCGATTCTAACTTTTTTAAACTTAGTGGTTTAAAGACTAGTAATGGTAAACTACCAGTGAATAATAATCCTTCTGGAGTTGTCATCTCTTCCGCTGGAGCTTCTTTGTTTGGGCTCAACTCTAAAAATGTCATTAATCAAAAAGCACAGATTTCTTTATTTATTTCTAATAAAAATCAATCTGGGGCAGGTGTTGACAATGTGATTGTCTCTAAAAGAAAAGGTCCGTACCGGATTATTGGGGTTATTCATGATAATAATTCTAATTACATTTATCTTCCTTCCTCAAGCGTGATTGATCTTAACCTTAATAAATTTGATCAATTGAAAATTAAAATTTCTGATGCTAAATATGTTGACAGTGTCCGCAACAAAATTATTGATCAAGGTTTCTTAGTATCTTCTTTATCAGATATTATTAACCAAACTAAAAAAATATTTAAAGTTATTCAATTAGTCCTAGCAATTTTTGGTTTTATTGCTTTATTTGTTTCTTCAATTGGAATGGTAAACACTATGACCATTACTTTATTGGAAAGAATTAATGAAATTGGTATTATGCGGGCCATTGGAATTACTCGGAAAGATATTAAAATGATGTTTTTAGCTGAATCACTAATTATGGGATTTTTAGGTGGTATTGGTGGGGTAATCTTAGGCTATATTGGTGGTTTTCTAGTTAATGGTGGTATTAATTTATTAGCGCGGAGTTTTGGTGGAAAAGCTTTAAATCTCTTTTATTATCCACCATGGTTTATTTATTTTATTATTATTTTTTCCACTTTAATTGGACTGTTAACTGGAATATTTCCTTCTATTAAAGCTTCAAAACTTAATCCTTTAGTTGCTTTGCGTTATAAATAGAAAATATGAAAATTACTAAATCCAAATCTAAAAACAAATTTTCTATTATTAATATAAAAAGAATAATGTTGTTTATTGAGAACCTGAAAATTAAAAAACATCAGAATATTTTTCAAATTTTTAAGAATAAAAAACATTTAATTTTATGGCTTATTTTAGTGAGCTTTTTAATTATTATTGGTATTTTTTATTTTTGGATTAATTTTTCTCAGAAATCAAATAATATTCAGCAGCAAAAATCAGCAGATGCACAATCAATATGTCTCAGCCAGGCTGGGCACACTTGGTGTCTTAGTGAACAAAAATGTCTTCAATCCAGTACTGAATTTTGTAATGATGCTATCGTTAAGTTAGTTTCTAATATTAGTGAAAACACTGGGATTAATTTTGTTAATCAGGGTAAACATAATTTTGCGTGGAGTATTAAAATAGCTGGTCAAGCAGTTCAAGATAAAAGTATTACTGGAGACGAATATGTGGTTAATAATATTAAATTAGCTGAAATTAAAAAAATTGAAAATTATTTAAGTTCTGTTTCAAATCTTGATAAAGCCAATATAGTTAATGGTATTTCTGGTGGCTTACGAGGATATCGTTATTATAATCTAATTTGTTCTCTAAATTTTCGTTATCGAGCAATGAAAATTAATGCTCAATCGGCAATTGTTCCGGTTGCTGACAGTCTTAATGCTAAGTTTAGCTGTGGACCAGCACCAGCCGGTTTATAAATTTGATTATTTATTAATAATTGAAGTTCGGGCTAGAAAGCTGGGAATTGTTTAATTGTTGTTCTGATTTAATTAAAGATATAATAAGCATATATGAAATATTTCTTTGTCCTAGGGACTAATACGACATTATCCGTGGCTGAGATTTTTGCTGTCTTACATTTTAAAAAAGCTAATTTATTAGCAAAAGACTTTTTGATTATTGATAGTGAACAGGAAATTGTCGTTGATAATCTTATTAAAAAACTCGGTGGAGTAATTAAAATTGGTCGAATAATCTCCGAAATTAATACTGCTAAGCAGCAGTTGTTGGAAAAAGAAATTAACAAACTGGCTTGCCATAAACAACTTAATGCTCAAGGAGGTAAATTTAAATTTGGTTTATCAGATTATGGACCACAAGTTTTTGATAAGAAAGATTTAGGTTTAAAACTAAAAAGATATTTTAAAGATCAAAAAATCAGTGCTCGCTTAGTAGTTAGTCGAGAAAAAAATCTCTCCAGTGTTGTTGTTACTCAAAATAAACTACTAAAAAAGGGTCTGGAAATAGTTTTAGCTGTTCAAGGTTCAACAACTTTTATTGGCGAAACTTTAACTGTTCAAGCTTTTAAGGACTTATCACGGCGTGATTATGGTCGTCCAGCCCGTGATGATCTCTCGGGAATGATTCCACCAAAATTAGCACAGATTATGATTAATTTAGCGCAGATTAACGATCAAGACGCTAGCATTATTGATCCCTTTTGTGGTTCGGGTACAATTCTTAGTGAAGCTATTCTGGCTGGTTATAAAAGTTTGTTCGGATCCGATATTTCTTTTCAAGCTATTCAAAATACTCGAAAAAACACAGAGTGGTTGAAAGAATTGTATGAAATTACTGATTGTAAGTTAAAATTATTAGTAAAAAACGCTATTTATTTGTCTAAATTTATTAAGAAAGAATCAATATCGGCTATTATTACTGAGCCCTATTTAGGGCCACAACGGGGACGAATAGATTTTTCAACAGTAACTAGTAATTTAGAGAAGTTATATTCGCAAGCTTTAGCGGAATTTCTGAAAGTATTAAAAAATAAAGGACGAGTAGTTATGATTTGGCCAATGTTTTATGGACAACGACCTATTACTCCTAATTATCAAGGATTTAAAATTTTAGATATGATTCCTGAAAGTTTGAAAACTAGCAAATTTATTAAAAAGAACCAACGTCCGAGTATTATTTATGGTCGTCCTGGACAAAAAGTTTTTCGGGAGGTAGTTGTTTTAGAAAAAATATAGAAAATTTGCTATTTTTAGCAAATATTGAGTTATTAGAGCAGTTTTTTAGGAATATAATCATCCAAATCAATCTTTGTTTCATTCTTAATATCGAAATTATTTAATATTTAGTAAATTTTTGCTTATATTAAAACAAAAAAGAGCTTTTTTGCTCTTTTTTTAATTATTTAATTCTAAAAAACTTTAAAATTTATCTATTTTACTTATTTATCAAAAAATTGGCAACATCTCCATCCTGAAAAACATAATCTTTGCCCTCTGTTCTGATTAATCCCAATTCTTTTGCTTTAATTTCTCCTCCGCAATCTACAAACTTTTCCCAGTTTATTACTTCTGCTCTAATAAAACCAGTAATAAAGTCAGTGTGGATACGACCAGCAGCTTGAGGGGCTTTTGTACCTTTTTTAATAGTCCAAGCACGAGTTTCATCAGCTCCGCTCGTGAAGAAAGTTTCTAAACCCAATATTTCGTAAGCACTACGAATTAATTTATTTAAACCACTTTCTTCTAACCCTAGTTCTTTAAGGAACTCTTTTTGCTCATTTTCTGGTAAGTTGGAGATTTCTTCCTCTAATTTAGCATTGATTCTAATAATTAAGTCTGTAGTTGTTGGCAAATGGTCGTTATTATCATCTTCACCAGTATTTAAGAGGTAAATAATAGGTTTAATTGTTAATAGATTGAGAGTTTTAACATAAATGTCTTCTTCATCATCAAAGTCTAATTCTCGAACGGCTTTGCCAGTGTTTAGATGTTGATAGATTTTGTCTAATATTACAGAATTATGTATTATTTCTTGATTACCACTCTTTGCTTCTCGTTTCATTTTGTCTAAACGTTTTTCTATAGAAGCTAAATCAGCTAATATTAGTTCAGTATTTATTGTTTCTCGATCTTCTTCGGGATTAACTTTGCCGGAAACATGAATAACATTTTCATCTTGAAAATCACGAATAACTTCGCAAATAGCATCACATTCTCTAATATGAGCCAAAAATTTATTACCCAAACCCTCTCCTTGATGAGCTCCGGCTACTAAACCAGCAATATCGACAAATTCAATTGTGGTGGGAATAATTTTAGCTGGTTTTGATACTTCAGCTAGCTTATCTAAGCGAAAATCTGGCACTTTAACTACTCCAACGTTAGGATCAATAGTACAAAAAGGATAATTAGCAGTTTCGGCTTTATTTTTGGTTAAAACATTAAATAATGTTGATTTACCAACGTTTGGCAAACCGACAATCCCGATTGATAAGGGCATATAATTATTTATAATTGAGCAAATGTCTACTGGAGAGTATAACTGATAATCTTCCTTTTGCCAAATTTAGAAATTAAAAAAGAGGCCCAACTGGCCTTTTTTATAGTTTATAGACCTATTGGGCCTCATTTCAGAGTTAAACTCTGATAGAAGCCTTGCTAACTTAAAGCATGTATTCTTACCAACTCTTAGTAAATCAAGTATTCTTTTAATAATTTTTACTAACTTTAGATGAAATCTAGTAAAAAGATTCTTTTTGATTCTTATCAGATCTTATCATTTTTTGTTAGTCCGTTTTTGACTTACTCTTATATTTATCTGTTTTTATATTCTTTGTCACGTTAGCGTTGACAAAATATTCCACAGAGTTAGTTAAAGAACTTATTATTAGTATAGCACTTCTAAATATAAGGGTCAAGTACCCTAGACTTAAGTCTGATAATAATGATTATTTACTTAATATTAAATGAATTATTAACACCACTATCAATATTAATGTATTTAAGTCCACAGTAGCCTAGACTTAAATATAATATTTATACACAAAAAACACAAGTTATCCACAGTTTTTATATAAAAATACCCATTTAGGGTATTTATAGTAAATAACAGCTTTTGTTCAATAAATTTAATTATTTGATTTTGAGGCTCGAGCGGGATTCGAACCCGCGAATGACAGTTTTGCAAACTGCAGCGTTAAACCACTTCGCCATCGAGCCTTACAATATTGGATATTAGCTTATTCTACTTAAGTTGTAAACTAGCATCAACCTGAAGATGCTTAAAATCTGTAAATTTACCCTGTTTGACCTTGTAAGCAGCGGCAGTGGCAATCATCACGGCATTGTCAGTAGTATATTTTTTATCAGGAATCAAAAAATTTGCTTGCGGAATTTCTTTTTTAATTGCTTGGGCCATCTGAGTTCGTAATTCTGTATTGGCGCTTACCCCTCCAGAAAGCATAATTGTTTTACTTTTGAATTTTCGTGCTGCTTTAATAGTTTTAGTAATTAGAATTTCAATAATTGCTTGTTGATATTCAAAACAATATTCCGGGATTCGTTTTCGCCAATTATGGTCTTTTTGTAGTTGATATAATAAAGCAGTTTTTAATCCTGAAAAAGAGAAGTCAAAATCTTTAGAATTAATCATCGGGCGGGGAAGAATGATTCGATTTTTTGGAGATGTTTTGGAAGAATTCGATTTATTATTTTTTTTCTGATCCAAATTTTTTTGATATTGTTCAGCATACTTGGAAATAATTGGTCCGCCTGGATATTCAAGTCCTAACATCTTAGCTGCTTTATCATAGGCTTCACCAGCGGCATCATCACGAGTTTCTCCAATAATTCTAATATTTCTTTTTTTGGTCATTCGTAAGAGAATGGTGTGTCCACCGGAAACAGTTAAAATTAGTGCCGGAAAAGTGATTGGAGACTGCGGGGCAATAAAATTAGAATAAATATGGCCATCAATATGATTAACCTCAACGATTGACTTGTGCCAAGCATAAGCTAGCGTTCGGGCAGTTTCTACTCCAGTTATTAAAGAAGTAATTAAACCTGGGCCTTTAGTTACCCCGATACAATTCAATTGCTTTACTTTAAGATGAGCAGCACTTAAAGCCTCATTAATCACTGGTAAAATATTAAGAACATGTTCTCGAGCGGCGACCTCTGGAACGACTCCACCATATTTCTTATGAATTTCAATTTGCGAAGAAACAATATTAGACAAGACCTGGATCTTTTCGGTCCGTGGATTAAAATTAATGACAGAAGCGGCAGTTTCGTCGCAACTAGTTTCTATTCCTAAAATATACATCTATCTGTATTGTAGAGTATTTTTAAAAAAAAACAAATTTTTTTTAATATTAATTAAATAACTAGTTGGTTGTTTGACAGAAAGAGACTTTATATATAGAATAAGTTTGAATCTAGTTTTTAGGTTTTTTATTTTTAAAAGTAAGATGATTAATGGTCCCTTCGTCTAGTGGTTAGGACACCAGGTTTTCATCCTGGCAACAGGGGTTCGATTCCCCTAGGGACTACAAATCATAAAAGACGTATTGTTCGATACGTCTTTTATTGTGTAACGGTCTTAATTTGGAAATCAAATAAATTAAAATAAAAAATCTACCAGTAAAAGATGGCTAATTTTTAAAAAAGTATTTGATGAAGGAATTAAGAAAGTTATAAGATATCAGGGTCTGATGATACCATAAATTTGAAAAAATGACGCAATGATAATAATCTAGAACTGTGAATGTTAATGGATTAAGTTGATGAAGTTAGAAACAAATACTTTAATTGAAAAGCACCTATAAGGTGCTTTTTAAGTAGGGCTAAGATGCCATTAGAAATAATTTCTATTTTTGACAGAAAATGATATTTATTATAATATACTATTAGCAGAAAATAAGTTGTTCTTTTAAAAAGGAGGAGGCGTCATGACTAAAAAAAATAAAGAATTTGTTATTAAGGTACTTTGTGCTAATTGTGGCACTATATTGTATAAGTACAAAAAAGAAGGAGCTGGTTTTTTGGTTAAATGTTATGTTGACGGCATTTTAAAAGATTATACGCGAAAAGATCTTAAATGTCCTAAATGTAATCAGCAATTTGCCAGATTGGCCAGATATCATAATCGTCCTGCACATAAAATTATTCATGGTAAAGTTATCGTGAAGGGGCATTGTGGTCAGTAAATGCGAGGGGAGAGAAAAAGTTTCTTACCCTCGTATTATTTTTATTAAAACTAAAAATTATGGAAATTTCTTATAAAATTAAACAAAAAAAAGAAGATTTTATTGTTAATGAGATTTCATTGCAACCAAATTTTTACCCTCGTTGTAAGTCAAATTTTTCTTATCTTTGGATAGAAAAGAGAGGGATGACTACTTTCGATGCTTTAAATAAAATACTGGAAGCTTTTAATTTAAATATAGGTGATGCTGTGGCTCAAGGGCTAAAAGATGAAGATGGTGTTACCAGTCAATTAATATCTGTTCCAAAAATAATTTTTAAAAGAGATTTAAAGTTATTTAATAAAAACTTTACTTTAAATAATTATAAATTGCAGATAAAAAATATTGTTGGTTATGGGTTAAATTCTTTAGTTCCTAGATCGTTGCATGGTAATAGTTTCCAATTAATTATTAGAGATTTAAATAAAAAGCACGCTGAAGCATTTTATAATTATTGTATTAACCAGCGGTTTATTAGTTTTTTTAATTATTATGATAATCAAAGATTCGGTATTGTCGGTGGTCCATATAATACTCATTTAATCGGCAGAGCAATTATTAATAATCAATGGGTTACCGCTTATAAAGAATTTAGTAAATCTCGGAATAGTGGACTAAGTAATATCAAAAAACCAATAAAAATGGATTATTCTCATTGTAAAAAATTTTTTACACAAATAAATTTTGCCAAGGTTCGTTTTTTTATTTCTTCTTATAATAGTTATTTATGGAATAAAGAAGCTAGCGCTTACATAAGCAAGACAGTGAATACCTCACAATATTCATTTTCAAAGATTGGCCTCTTACCTTTAGTTAAAGGTAATATTTTTAAAGTTTATAATATTTTGTCAATTAAGGGTTATGAAATTAATAAAAATACATACCGAATTTCCCCTAAAGAATTTATGCGTAATTTATTTATTACCACTACTATTTTCCCGACAAGCATTAAGCGAGATGACTTAAATAATAACAAATACAAAGTAGAAATTTCTTTTTTTCTTCCGACAGGATGTTACGCAACAATGTTAATAAAACAAATTTTTATAAAATTAAATAACAGTTTATGCCTGGAAAAATAATCGCACTTGTTGGGCCCTCTGGAGTGGGAAAAAATTATGCTAAGCAAGCCATTAAAAAACAATTTCCTCTATTGCTCGAGTTAACAGTTTATACTACAAGACCCAAACGACCCTCAGATGGCTTAGATAGGAAAACCGATATTGCTACTGAGGATTTTTTAAAAATGAAAAAAGATAGTCAACTCATTGCTACTCACCAGCCATTTGGAACTCAAGGTGATTGGTATGGGTTTTCTCAAAAACAAATTGATGAAATGCTGATTAATAATAAAATAATTTTAACAGAAATTCATCCAGACAACATCCCTTTATTTAAAAAATTATATAGTGACCAAGTTTTTATTATTGCTTTAATAGCGAAAAATGAATATTTAAAATATAATTTAAAATTAAGAAATTCTGAAAAAGAGACCGATAAGACATTAAGATTAAATAGAGCAGCCCAGGAAATAGAAAGTATTAGGAAAATGCAAAAAGAAAAATTAATTAATAGTCTATTGGAGATTAATTGGAATAATAGAGATAAACTTTCAGAGCTAGTAGTTAATGAAGTGATGCAAGAGATTAGACCGTTGATTGAACAAGAAAATAAATTAAAATTTAAATAGATACTTTATGTCTAAATTATCGTGTAAAATATTGGGAACAACCTTTTCAAATCCTATTTGGCTAGGATCGGGAACTATTTCAGATAATAAAGAAAGGGTTGATAAACTTTTAAAATCAAAAGCGGGAGCTATAATACCACGGACTACTAGATTTAAATATGCACCTGGCAGAAAAGCTCACCCTTCATATCATCTGGATATTAATATAGATGAAAAATGGATCAGAAATTGTGAATGGACGGGAAATTTAATAAATTATTGGCAATCATATCTAAAAGAACTCTCTAAATCAAAAAAGATTATTATGTCGGTTTCTGGTCGTGATATAAGCAATTGTTTGAAAGTTTGCAAAATAATTGATAAATATAATTTTCCATTTATAGAAATAAATATAAGTTGTGCTCACAGTAATGAAATTAATGGGTTTATCACAAGAAATTCTAAACACATTTCTACTTTAGTTAAAATTCTTAAGAAAAATATTAAAACTCCAATTGCCTTAAAGCTTGGTCATTCAGACTTTATTGTCAGTTTGGCAAAAATTGCCGAAGAATCTGGGATAGATGCAATTGTTGCTATTAATACTTATGGCCCCGTGATTGATTTTGATATAAGTACTGGTTGTCCTAAATTAACTTTAGGCATCGGCAACGGGAAAGGTGGATTATCTGGTAAAACTATTTTTCATATTGCATTAACTGATGTAGTTGATCTAAGCCAAAATTTAAATATACCGATTATTGCCTGCGGTGGCATCACAAAACCTGAAGATGCTATTAAGATGATTATGGCTGGGGCAAGCGCAGTACAAATATATTCAGCCGTTCATTTAGCTGGTCGTCAAGGAATTAAATTTCTAAATAAGTTTATTTTAGATTTTAACACCTGGTTAGATAAATACAAATATGAAGATATTAATGATTTAAAAGGTATGCTATTGCCATTATTATCCCGCCCTCATCACATGGGTCCCATTATACCAAAATATAATCAACGTCTTTGTATTCAATGCCAAGCCTGTGTTAATATCTGTTTAGAAGGTGCTATTAGTCTTTTAGATAATAAAATAGTCATTAACAAAAATAAATGTATTAGTTGTGGAGCTTGTGTATCGGTTTGCCCCACGAAAGCTTTAAAATAAATATATGGAAATTGAAATTAGGGCCCAAATTAATAATTCTCAGGATATTGAAAAAAAGATTATCGAGTTAGGTGCGAAGTTATTAGGAAAAAAGAAACAGATTGATGAATATTTTGGAGAAATTAATTTATATAAAAAATTAGGGTATTCTTTTTTAATGCGAGTTCGGACTGAAGGAGACCAGAAATTTATAACCTATAAAGGCGCTCAATTAAAAAAAGATGGAGTTTGGGAGGAGTATGAGTTGGCGATAGATAATTCCGAAAAAGCAATTAAAATGTTTCAGGCGATGGGTCTTGAGAGAGTTATCGTCGTTCATAAATATCGGAAAGAGTATCGTTTGAATGATTTAACGATTTGTCTAGATCATTTAGAAAGTCTCGGTGAGTTTATTGAAATAGAATCTTTACAAAAGAAAGATATCAACAAGAATGTTCTAAAAGATTTTTTGCAAAAATTAAATATCCCAGAAGACCAAATTATTCACCAAGGCTACGTGACCATGTTGTTGTCTAAGAACAAGACAGTCTTTTCAAAATATATCATTAATTAACTTTAATGGTTTAAATTATTTGAAAAATATAGTAGTTAGATTAAAGAGAGAAAATTAATTGTTGTCTTTGTTTATTTAGCTATGAATATTAGATTTTTCTTGTATTAAATCGTCAACGAGTAATTTTATTTGGGCGACCAGGAAAATCAGTTGGTTCCGAAGCCTATATTTTAGGAACTTGGAAAAAATAGATTTCTTTATTTCTAAATATTTTGTATACTATTTAATATTAATTATCTTAAGTTTTATTTAAATTTTTAAAATTATGACTAATGTTTTTATTATCCACGGAGCCTATGGCGATCCAGAAGAAAACTGGTTCCCCTGGTTAAAATCTCAACTTGAAAAATTGAATTGTCGAGTTTTTGTTCCTCAGTTTCCCAGTCCTAAAAAACAAACTTTAGATAATTGGTTTAAAATTTTTAAGCCGTATCAACAGTATTTAAATCGAGATACAATTATTATTGGCCATAGTCTTGGTCCAGCATTTTTGTTAAGTATTTTAGAAAAATTAAATCAACCAATTAAAGCTGCCTTTTTCATTTCTGGTTTTGTGGGTTTATTAGGTAATAAAGATTTTGATAAAATTAATAAAACTTTTGTTGATAAAGAATTCCATTGGCAGAAGATTAAACAAAATTGTCCTAAATTTCTTATTTTCCATTCTGATAATGACCCCTATGTTCCTCTAGAAAAAGCTGAGCAATTGGCTAAGATTTTAGGGGTAGAAGTAATTATTGTTAAGAATGCTGGGCATTTTAACGAAGAAGCTCGTTATAATAAATTTGCTTTACTTCTGAAAAAAATTAAAGATGAACTTTAATATCAAGTTAGTGATAGTCTAGCAAAGATTTAATCTCTAGGATCTGAATCATGAAAGTTGAAGGACCTTCATTATCTTATTAGTAGTTTTTTACTATTAATCAAACGGTTTATTTTGTGATACTTAATTATTATTAAAAATAAAATTTAACATGAGTCAAAAAATAGGTTTAAAAGAAGCAATTTCCATTGGCATTGGTGGAATGGTTGGCGGCGGGATTTTTGCTGTTCTCGGATTAGCGGTTTCCTTAGGAAAAGGAGGAACTCCGGTCTCTTTTTTGATTGCCGGTATTATTGCTTTAATTACTTCTTATAGTTATGTTAAATTATCCTTAGCTTATCCAGACCGTGGCGGAACAGTGAAATTTATTAATAAAGGTTTTGGACGGGGAATTTTTAGTGGGGGCATCAATAATCTATTATGGGTGAGTTATATTATTATGTTGGCCCTGTATGCTTCAGCATTTGGTTATTATGCTCCCAATCTATTACCATTGACTGGTAGTCGGATTATAGATTTCCATATTTATTTGAGTGCGATTGTTATTTTTGCTTCAGTTATTAATTATTATAGTATTAAAGTTGTCGGTCAAATAGAATCTTATGCGGTTCTAATTAAGTTAATTATCTTAGTCTCTTTTGCCTTTATTGGTATTTATGGTTTAGTTGGTAATCCTAATCTCAGTCAATTAGCAATTGGTAATTGGGAATCACCTTTGCAACTTCTAACGGCTGGAATGGTAATTTTTGTCGCTTATGAAGGATTTGAGTTAATTGCTAATGCCGTTCCCGATATTATCAATCCTCGTCGTAATGTTGCCAAAGCTTATTATTATTCCGTAATTTTTGTTATTATTCTCTATATTGTAATTGCTTTTATTACCGTTGGTTCACTTCCTTTTAGTGAAATTGCAGTTGCTAAAGACTATGTTTTAGCTGAAGCTGCACGGCCCTTACTAGGCAGAACGGGTTTTATAGTCATCACCATTGCCGCTCTCATCTCAACTTTTTCAGCTATCAATGCTTCTTTATATGGCGGGAGCCGAGTGAGCTATGAAATTTCCGAAGATGATGAGTTGCCGCATGAATTGACTAGCAAGCTTTGGAATCAACCGATTGGTTTATTTCTTACTGCATTAGCGACTCTTATTTTAGCTAATACTCTCAATTTAGAAAGTATCTCAACGGTGGGGAGCGTCGGATTCCTCCTAATCTTTGCCATGGTTAATTATGTTGGTTTGAAGTTATCAAAAAAGATTCAAGGTCGAAAATCAATTCCGTTTTTGGGCTTTATCTTATCTTCAATTGCAGCCATCGTGCTCCTCATCCAACAATATTCAGCGAATCGTATTGGAGTTTTGGTCGCTGGAGGAATAATCTTCTTTTGTTTTGTATTAGAATTTATTTATAAGAAACGTAAATCACTAGTATTATAAATTATGAGTCGACTTTTACATCCGCATCATAGTCCAGTTTTAAAGGATAAAAAAAAGTCCGATGAGTTTTTATTTGCTTTTCAGCAAGCTCTTAAATATTTTCCAGAACTAGCGAGTAAACAAGTTTTTATTTATCAGACTTCTTTTTTTGGGATTCAACATGCTTCTCGGGCCTACCCGCCACTACTTATTCCTGGCCATTTAAAATCTAGGTGGATTTACCCGATTGTTATTAATAAACGGCAGGAAATTAAAACATTTTTAAAAACTTTATCCGAAGAACAGAAAATTGGTCTGATTGCTCATGAATTATCTCATACTCTCGCTTATTCTCGCTTGTCTACTCTCGGTGTTCTACTGTTTGCAATGAAATATGCGATTAGCAAAGAGTTTGTGCGAAAGATTGAGCGAGAGACTGATTTGCGAGTTATTAAAAGAGGGGCGGGAAAATTTTTGTTTTTAGAACGAATTGCTGTATTTAAATTCCGGGAGAATAAGCCTTACCCAGAAACTGAAGATACTTATATTAGTCCAGTGAAGATTTTAGCAAATTTAAAAAAATATCCCAATTTATATCATGTGCAAGATTTAAGAATTTGTGCTCAACAATTACAGCCACTTATTAAAGACATTAAATCTAGTCGTTTACCGTTTCGGATATCAACTTCTCGAAAGATTAAACATAGCTTAAAAACTATTATCGCTTTTTTCCCTGAAGTTTTTAAAACACTTTATTTAGTTTTAATAAAAAAACCTAAATAAATTTAGGTTGAAAAAAATCTTCAGGATTATTTTTTTTATTCAAAGTTAGAATTTCCATTTAAACAATTCTTTTACTTCTTTTAAAGCAGTTCCTAGGGCATCTTCGGTGGCCATGATAATGGGATTCATAAAGGGCCAAGGGGTTAAACTGGGATGAGCAATGTAATTGAATTTTAATAAGGACAGAATATTTAAACGTAAACCAATAGCAAAACTAGCTACTTCCGCCGAAGATATTAATCCCTTACCAAAAGCTTCATAACCTACTAAACGTAGTCGCAATCCTGCAAAAATTAACTTTATTTCTAGAGGCTTCTTATCTAGCATGTCTCGGTAAATATCAGTGGTTTGGGCTCGACCAATAACGACAATGCGATATCTTTTACGAGCTATAGTTTCCGTTAAACCGACGCCTGAATATTCTTTTCCCATCGTTTGAAAAGCGAAAGCTCCAGTAGCTCCAGCATATTTTATGGGATAGCCAGCAATTTGGAAACCAACAATTTTTGCTTGTTGAATAGCAGAGCTAGCTAATTCACTGGGACGATTGTCTTTAGTAATTGCAGAAATTGGATCACAACAATCGCCACAAGCAAAAACATCTTTAACATTAGTTTTCATTTCTCTATCAACTAAAATTCCTTTACGATTAAATTTTATTTCAGTACCTTTAATAATATCTAAATTAGGTTTAACCCCGGTAGCAACAATTACAAAATCAGCGAAAATTTTTGTTTTTTGTGAACCCTTTTTAATTATTAACTCGGATTGTTTAGTCTTTGTTTTTTTAATTTCTAGAACTTGACTTCTAAACATAGTTTTAATACCATTTTTTTTCAGATGAGCAATAATCATGTTAGAAAATTCATGGTCCGCAAGATGTTCAGAAATACCACTATTATATTCGACTAAAGTAACTTGAAGTCCTTGTGATTTTAAAGCCCCTGCCATTTCAATACCAATTACCCCGCCACCAATAATAGCTACTTTCCTTTCGGCCTTAGCAAACTTTTGAATTTGGGCGATGTCAGCGCTGGTGCGAACTGTTAGTACATTTTTAGCCTCCAGCCCTTTAATTTTCGGTTTAACTGGGGAAGCGCCAGTGGAAATTACTAAATAATCATAAGTCAATAAACGGCCAGTATTAGTTTTAACTTGTTTACGATTGGTATCTAAGCTAATTGCTTTTTCGTGAATAATTTTAAAACCATATTTAGTGAACATTTTTTCAGGCTGAATCGTATCCTTTAATCGAGCTTGGCCGGTAATAATATAAGGGGCACTACAACGACAATAAATATTTTTCTCATCAGATAAAATAGTAGTTTTAAATTTTCCTTTTTTTAGTTGAGCAGGGACAATCAAACTAAACATTCCGGCTCCGCCACAACCAATGGCTAGTATTCTTTTCATATGATTTTATTTATTTTAAAATATATTAGTTTATTATTTAGAAATTTTATAATCAATTAATTTTTCCGTGATTATTCCCTGAGGAATTGAAACTAGTGCCATAGTTAATAATAGGATTAAAGAATACATCCAACCAAAATAAGAGATCAAAACTGGTGCCCATTGTAATTTTATACCTCGATTGTAAAGAAAACTTATTAAAAACCTATTTTTAACTCCTTGATTTTGCAAGTCTTTCATTAAAGGATACCAAACATAAATTGGTCCAGCAGAGATAATTCCCGCCAGTATTGATATTAACCATCCTTTTAAACCAGCTTTTTCGCCCATTAATTTTTTTAAAGTTTTGTTGTCTATAAAATAATTCATTAAAAGCATGATAATATAAACTATTAAAAAAGCAGGTAGTATTTGAAGTGATAATTTAAGAAAAGAGTTCAAGACTAAAGCTCCCTTATCAGGAAAGATAAAGTATAAAGGGAAAAATAATAGTATAATAATAATTAAAAAATACCATTTAAAATTATTTTTCTTTTTTAAATTAGTTTTTTTAAGAGTTTCCATATTTATTAAATAATGCTAAGCAAAAAAACAGTAAAAATAGCAACAATAATAGCTATTAAGAAAGCACTTATATTTCTAAAAATAGCAAATCGTTTTCCCATAATTAATGATTCGGCTGGAAATTGGATTATTCCTACTGTTGTCCAAGAGACCATAAAGGCGGTAACAGCTATTAAACTGATTCCTGCTTTCAAAAAACCGTTTCCTAAAATATAAGCTGTAATTGGATTGCCAGTCAATAGACTGCCTAGCACGCTACCAATAATAGGGTCAAAGAATAAATTTCCAGTGAATATTTGTCCATAAACAGATTTAGGAATTAAAGTCATTAATACACTTATTAATATCAAAATTCCCAAAAGGATTGGAAGAATATCCCACAAACCTTGAAGTGATTTATTGTTAGCTTCTTTAAGTTTTGGATAATTTATTTTTTTCACTTTATTTTTTAGTTAGATAGAAATAAACAAATTAAAAGTTCTATTAGTAATTATAAAATCTTTATTATTGTTTTTAGTATTTTAATTATAACACTAATTGCTAATAATTTCTTAGCCAAATGAATAATCTCATATTTTCTGGAGAGTTTTAAGTTTTAATATCAATTTTTATACTGAAGTGTTATGATGTCCATAGATAAGATTTCTATTTATTCTTAAGGGGTTTTTAATCATTTTTAATAGTTATTATTTTATATGTCTAGTTCTAAAAAAGTTGGTTTAGCTTTAGGTTCTGGTGCTTATCGCGGATTTGCGCATATTGGTGTAATTAAATCGTTAAAAAAGAATAAAATTCCCATTGATTATTTAAGTGGTTGTAGCGCTGGAGCCTGGATTGCGGCTTATTATGCTGCCTTTAAAGATCTTCGTCAAGTAAAAAAAGATTTAATTAATAATAAGAAAGAAAGCGTTTCTTTATTATTAGATTTTGATTGGTCGGCAGGGTTAGTGAGTGGACAAAAATTAATCAGCTATTTAGAAAAAAGATTACCAGGTCGTAATTTTTCTTCTTTAAAAATTCCTTTACAAATTGTGGCAACAAATTTATCAACTGGTCAGGCCTTTGTTTTTGATCATGGAAATTTAGCCCAAGCTGTACGCGCTAGTATTTCCGTTCCTCTCATCTTTAAACCTTTTTCTTATCAAGGTAAATTATTGATTGATGGCGGTTTGTCTAACCCTGTTCCAGGTGATTTAGTTAGAAAGATGGGCGCCGATTTAGTTATTGGTGTTAATTTATATCATCAAAAAGAATTTAAAACTGGTCGGGTAATGATGTCTAATATTTTTAGAAGAGCGGAAAGAATAATTCTTTATAATTTAGCGCAAGCCTCCCTTCAAAATTGTGATGTAGTTATTAATCCTGATATTTCTCGTTATACTGGTAAAAGTGGTTTTATTAAATATTTTACCAAAGAAGCTGCTGACCAGATTATTTTAATTGGTGAACAAGCTACTGATAAAATGATGCCAATTATTAAAGCTAAATTAAAAACATAATTTTTATGAAATATAAATTATACACTACCTCACAAAGTGCCTGGGAGGGAATGTTTCGGGCGATGGCTCGTGCCCAGCAGACAATTTATTTGGAGATGTATATTTTTTTAGATGATACTCAGCGGACTCATAACTTTTTAAAATTATTAAAAGATCAAGCCCGAGCGGGACGAGAAATAATTGTTATTGCTGATTCTTTTGGGAGCTCCGCTTTACATCGAAAAACTATTAAAGAAATGCGTGCTGTTGGAATTGAATTTATTTATTTTAGTCATTGGTTTCGCCATACCCATCGTAAAATTTTGATTATTGACCAACGAGTCGCTTTTATTGGTGGTGTTAATATTGAGGAAAAGACTCGGAGTTGGCGAGATTTACAAATTAAACTTCAGGGAAAAATTATTAGTCCGCTCTTAAAATCTTTTGCTTATAGCTATGAAATGGCTGGTGGACAGAAAGAATCAATCTTAAAATTTAGTCGTAAACCAGTGGTTCAAAAGATTAAATCCTGGATAATCGACAATTTTGCGACGACCTCTAAGGCCTATTATCTTAATAATTATTATAAGAAAAAAATAATTGAAGCTCAACATTCTATTATTATTGTTACCCCTTATTTATTACCACCACGCTGGCTAATTGCTCTCTTAGATAATGCCTGTCGCCGAGGAGTTAAAGTAGAAATTTTAATTCCCAACGATACTGATGTTAAACCATTAAATAAAGTGAATTATTTGAATGCTTGTCATCTCACTGACCTGGGAATTAAATTTTATTTAATGCCCACCATGAACCACGCTAAAATTATGTTAATTGATGGCTTAGAAGGTGTGCTCGGTTCACAAAATATGGATGTTTTATCCTTTAATTGGAATATTGAATTAGGGATGTTTTTCCGACAAAAGAATTTAGTCCATGATTTGTTAAAAATTATTGAACGCTGGAAATCAGAAGCAATTGTCACGGAAATCTTTAATCGGAAAATTAAAATTACTGATCGTTTCCTAATGTTTATTCTAAAAATATTTTATACTATTTTTTAACGGGTTGAAGATAATCAATTAGCCTACTTTATCATTAGAAAATCTAGAGCCTCTAAGGCTTGTTTTTTTATAACTTTTCCGCTATAATACGGGAAATGTTTAATCGCTTTTAATTACTAAGCTTTTTCTTTGAGCTTTAATTTTTTTTATTTTTATGCACAATCCTGACCGGACTATTAAAATTAGAGGAGCGAAAACTCATAATTTAAAAAATATCGATTTAGATCTTCCCCGTAATCAATTAATTGTGATTACTGGTTTATCGGGTTCGGGCAAGTCGTCTTTAGCTTTTGATACAATTTTTGCTGAAGGGCAGCGCCGTTACCTTGAATCTCTATCTTCCTATGCCCAACAATTTGTTGGTTTGCTGGATCGAGCGGAAGTAGATTTAATTGAGGGACTCTCACCAGCTATTTCTATTGACCAACGAACTATGGGTCATAATCCTCGATCGACCGTGGGGACTATTACAAAAATTTATGATTATTTAAGATTATTATATGCCCGTTCTGGAACAGCTTATTGCTTAGATTGTCAGCAAGCCTTTAAAAAACAAGTTCGTGAAAAAAAGATTATTAAAACTAAAAACAATAAAAAAAGTTCTACTTCTAAATTAGAAAAAATTTTAGTTTGCCCCCACTGCTCAGCAACTCGTTCTACTCTAGAACCACGTGATTTTTCTTTTAATTCCGCACATGGAGCTTGTTCAACTTGTGGAGGACTAGGGACTAAATTAGAGATAGATCCGCGTTTAATCTTTAATTCTAGACTTAGTATTCTGGAGGGAGCGATTAAAGCTCTTCCTCGACTTAATCAAACTAGTAGTTTATTCCTAGAGTTAGAAGACTTAGCTACTCGTCATAGTTTTAATTTAAATTCAGCTATTAAAGACTTAAGTTTAGAGCAACAGAACTTTATACTAACTGGGGATAATCAGTTTTCTGGTTTGGTAACTTATTTGGATAATAAATATCAAGAAACCAAATCTAGTTTTGTTAAACAAGAGCTAGAAAAAGTAATGCACGTTTCTCTTTGCTCTTCTTGCCAGGGGGCACGCTTACAGGATAGCTCTTTGGCAGTAAAAATTAACAAGATTTCTATTAGTGATTTAAGTAATAAAAATGTTAAGGAATTACTTCAATTGTTTAATAACTGGTTAAAGAAACTTTCCCCAGAAAGTGCGATGGGAAAAATTCGGGAACCAATAATTAAAGAAATAATTAAAAATTTAAAATTTTTAGTTAATGTTGGTCTAGATTATTTAACCCTTAATCGTAGTGTTACTACTTTATCCGGAGGAGAAGTCCAGCGAATTCGTTTAGCTTCACAGGTGGGATCAACCTTGAGTGGAGTCTTGTATGTTTTAGACGAACCCTCAATTGGTTTACATCAACGTGATAATGATCGCTTAATTAAGATTTTAAAAAAACTACGAGATAATGGTAATACGGTTATTGTTGTGGAACATGATGCGACGATGATGTTGGCCGCTGATTATTTAGTAGATATTGGTTTAGGAGCTGGAGAACTTGGTGGTCGGGTTTTATTTGCCGGACAGCCTTTGGATATTAAAAATTGTCAAGAGTCTTTAACTAGTGCTTATTTATTTGGCAGAAAAAAAATTGCTGAAAAAGATAGTTATCGTCTGGGTAATGGTCAGTTTTTAGAAATTCTGGGAGCCCGAGAACATAATTTGAAAAACATTGATGTTCAAATTCCTTTAGGGGAACTGATTGCTCTCACCGGTGTTTCTGGTTCGGGGAAATCTACTCTTTTGAATGACATTTTAGTTAAAGCTTTAAATCGTCAATTCTATCATAGTAAAGATGAGCCGGGGCTTTACCGAGAATTAAAAGGCTTAGAATATATTAATAAAGTTATCAATATTGATCAATCGCCGATTGGGCGGACTCCTCGTTCTAATCCGGCAACTTATACTGGTCTTTTTACTTATATTCGTGATTTATTTGCACAAACCCCTGAAGCTAAATTACATGGTCTAACTGCTGGACATTTTTCTTTTAATGTTATTGGTGGTCGTTGTGAGAATTGCGCTGGTGAAGGGGCGGTTAAAGTTGAAATGCAATTTTTAACTGATGTTTATTTAACTTGTGAAGTTTGTGGCGGACAAAAATTTCAGCCAAAAATTCTCGATGTTTTGTATCATGGTAAAAATATTTATGAAATTTTAGAAATGACGGTGGGGGAGGCAAAAGATTTTTTTAGTGATCAACCCCCTCTGAGCCAAAAATTAAAAACTCTTGATGAAGTGGGACTAAGTTATATTAAGTTGGGGCAAAGTGCAACTACTTTTTCTGGCGGTGAAGCTCAACGCATTAAATTAGCAACGGAGTTATCTCGGCGAGCAACTGGTAAAACGCTTTATATTCTTGATGAACCTACAACTGGTTTACACTTTGCGGATATTGAACGTTTACTAAAAGTTCTTAATATTTTAGTTGATCAAGGAAATACTGTTTTAATCATTGAACACAATCTGGATCTTATTAAATCTGTTGATTGGGTGATTGATCTTGGACCAGAAGGGGGAGAAGCTGGTGGATATTTAATTACCGCTGGGACTCCACGAGCAGTCGCGCAAGTAAAACGTAGTTATACTGGGCAATACTTAAAGAAAATTTTATAGCTAAATTAAAACCCCTTAAGCAGGGGTTTTTAATAGTAATAATTTTATTTGAGAATAGCTAGAATTTTTAATTCTAGTTTTTTATTATCAGTATTTAAAGTGGCAAAACTAGCTTGGTATCCACTTCCTGCTAAATTCCCAGGATTAGCGATTATAGTATTTTTATTTTTTTTTAAAGTTGGACGATGAGTATGTCCGTAAAAAATAAAATCTAAGTCATTTTTTTTAGCTTTTAAGATTAAATTTATTTTTTCTAGTTGATGACAAAAGCCAATATTCAGATTAGCTATTTTTATAATTCCAATTTCTTGGTAATAGCCGATGTTTTTATATCTTTGAAGCTCAGAATTAGAATAAATTTCGGCATTACCATTAGTTATAAAAATTTGACCAGAGAATTCACTGGCCAAATAGTCTATAGTTTCGATAGTCGTAGCGTCACCACAAAAAATAATTTTTTCTATTTTATTATTTTGACACCAATTTAAACATTTTTTTAAATTAGGAAGATTATCATGAATGTCTGAAACAATGACAATTAACATAGAAAATTTCTAATTTTATTCTTTATTTCGTAACTTTATTTCATAACTCATTACTTCTAATTTCCGAAGGTGATTCCTAGCTTGGTCATATTTAGTCCGAAGATAGCCAGTAAAGTCAAAGTCTACTAGCTGGGCCATAATTTCATTGGCAATTTTTTTTATTTTAGCAACGGCTGTAAAATCCCCTTGAGCCGCTTGATTAGTGGCAAAACGTACAAGTTCACCAATCATGTCGCACAAGCCCCCTAGATAAGCCTCATAATTTAAAGATAATTCTTTAACTTTTAAGATCTTTTTATTTTTAATTATGGAATAAAAAGTTTTTCCTTCTAAATATTCTTCGGCAGCGGCACGATAAGCACCTTCTCGTTGAAGACGATTTTGACCAAACTCTTTTTCTAATTTTTTAAAATTCTTCTCTATGGTAATAAATTTTTCTTCAGCAATTTTATAATCTTGACGTTGTAAAGCAAAAATAGTTTTTTTAGCTTCAAATAGGATTTGATTAGAAATATTGATAATTTGGTGTCTTTCCGATTCGTTTCGTTGATAATCTTGTCGGAGATTATTTAAAAATTTAGCATTAATCATAGAAAAATTTATTTTTATAATGTTAAGAGCGAATTATTTTTTTAATTTAATTATTAACTGTTTTATTCAATAACTCGGAAAACTTCATCAATAGTGGTTTCTCCGCGAAGAGCTTTGAGAATTCCATCTTGGAGCATAGTAACCATTCCTTCTTCCACGGCGGCAGTTTCAATATCAAAATCGGTAATATTTTCAGTCTGAATTAATTTTCTAATTTGCGGAGTCATCGGGATTGTTTCATATAATCCCAAGCGCCCCTTATAGCCAATTTGCCCACACTTCGTACAACCTGTCCCTTGATAAAATGTTAGTTTTTCGGGGATTTTTATCTGAGGATTTTTAATACTAGCCAGAATATCTTTTACCCGTTGTAAGTTTTCTGGGCTAAGCTCTACAGTCGTTTTACAATTTGAACAAATACGCCGAACTAAGCGTTGACCAACGGTAAATTCAATAGCGTTAGCTAAGGTTTGACGATCTAAGCCCAAACCAACAAAACGAGAAATTGCGCCCGCAGCACTATTAGCATGAATGGTAGATAAAACTAAATGGCCAGTTAAAGAGGCTTCAATGGCAATTTTTGCTGTTTCACTATCACGGATTTCTCCAATCATCATAATGTTTGGATTCTGACGGAGAAGAGAACGCATTGCTGAAGAAAAAGTATAACCATGTTCTTCATCAATTTGAGTTTGCATTACTCCTGGAAGTTCATATTCTATTGGATCTTCAATGGTGATAATTTTAACATCGGGTTTGTTTAGCTGATTTAAAATACTGTAAAGGGTTGTAGTTTTACCCGAGCCAGTTGGTCCAGTGGTAACAATAATTCCGCTAGTTTTTTTCATGGCGAGATGCAAAGTTTTCAGAGCCACCGAATCTATTCCTAGTTTATTCATATCTAAATTAGTTGCCGAAGATGAGAGAAGGCGAATAACAATTGTTTCTCCGTAACCACCAGCAATAATTGATAACCGACAATCTACTTTATTGTCTGGCAGATAAATTACAAAACGTCCATCAAAAGTAGCTTGTTTAATATTCGTCGCTTCGCCAGCCAAAATTTTTATTTTTGATAATAATGGAAGATAAGTTGTTTTTGGTAAACTGAGAATATCATGCAAAATCCCATCAATCCGAAAACGTATTTTAACTTCTTTTGCAGTAGGTTCAATATGAATATCCCCCGCTTCGCTCACCACTCCCAGAGACAAAACTAAATTCAGTAATTCATCGCTCGGAGTTTTTTGAGCAGCAGCAGCTATTTTAGTAATATCAGTGCTTAAGGTTTTAGCTAATTCAAGTTGAGGAGCGGTAACTTTGAGCCCACGACCAATAGTTTGTGAAATAACGATATCATATAAATTATTGATATAATCAAAATCACCGATGACACGATAAACTTCTTCTAAAGAAGTTATACCATCTAAAGCTTTTAAAATTCCATCTTGGAGCATGGTAATCATCCCGTCTTCAATCGCTTGCTGTAATATTTTAAAGGAAGGTGCTTTATCAATAGTTAGCTGTTTGATTTTATCATCCATTGTGAAAATTTCATAAATACCAATTCGTCCATGATAGCCAGTAAAATTACAGAATTCGCATCCCGCCCCAGCTTTGTATATTTGTGGTAGCTTAGTGGGAATCTCAATTTTTGCTTTTGGCGAAATAACCGCTAAAATCTTATTAATTTGTTCTTGTTCTTCATCAATTAAAGAATGTTTTTCTCGGCAATGGTTACAAAGTTTACGAACTAAGCGCTGACCAATAACAACATTAATTGAGGGTACTAGGAAATATGGCTTGACCCCCATATCAACTAAACGGGGAATTGTGCCCGCAGCATCATTCGTGTGTAAAGTAGAAAGAACTAAATGTCCGGTTAAAGACGCTTGGACTGATATTTCAGCAGTTTCTAAATCACGAATTTCGCCGACCATAATAATATTTGGATCTTGCCTTAAGATAGAGCGTAAGCCATCTGAAAAGTTATAACCTTGCTTTTCGTTTATTTGACTTTGATTAATACCGCTTAATTCATATTCTATTGGATCTTCTAAAGTAATTATTTTAGTTTCCGGTTGGTTTAATCTATTGAGAATAGCGTAGAGAGTGGTAGTTTTTCCAGAGCCAGTGGGTCCGACAGTTAAAATCAAACCATTGGGTTTAGAAATTTCTTTGGTGAGAATTGGCAATATTTCTGATCGAACTCCTAATTTTTCAAATTCTAAACTAGCCGTGGAAGAGTCTAGAAGACGCATGACCACGCTTTCTCCATAGGCAGTTGGTAAAAAAGAGCAACGGACGTCAATCTTTTTATCTTGCAAATAAATCGTATAGCGCCCGTCTTGGGGCTTATTAGAAATATTAATTTTAACTCGAGCCAGAATTTTTAAACGGGAGATAATCTTATGCCATTTTTGGAGGCTAATTAATGCCGCTTCCTGTAAAACACCATCAATCCTAATTCTAACAACTACCCCCTTTTCTTCAGCTTCAATATGAATATCACTTCCTTTAACCTTGAGAGCAGTGGCCAACATTAAAGTAATAATATCAGAGACATTAACTTTATTAATTTTATCATTCAGACTCTTATAGTTCTCAATATCAGCTTCAAATTTTTTCAAAGTCTCTTGATTTATTTCTACTCCACTTTCATATTTTTTGACCTTCGGTAAAGCTTGATAAGCTTCCCAGGCAATATCTAAACTAACTTGGGAAATTAAATATAAACGTGTGTTAGCGAAATATTGTTTGGCTAAATTATCCACCTCTTCTTGAATTTTTGCACTAGGGTTTAAACAAGCAAAACGAATATTTTTTCCATCATAGTAAAAACAAATAAAATTTAATTCCCGAGCACGGTCTTCTTGGACTAAAACTAAGGCCTCGGGACTAATCGGAAAGCCACTAAGATTAACATAACCCAAGCCAGCTTGTTGAGCTGCTTGTTGAGTTTGTTTTTCTATTTCTTTAATCTTAATTTCCGATTGCTTTTTAGCAAAACGACCGGTAACACTTTCGTCGTCATCGGTCGGATTAATTAAGTTTTCAATTGATGAGAAATCACTCATATTTATCACTAGCAATTATTTTAACGCTTAAAAATCCTTTCCAATTTAGCTACTACCCCCGGGTTCTTTAGTTGTAGAAATAAATTGGTCCAGGTAGTAATTTGGAAAGCGGTGAGCACAGCGCCACAAGCTACTACTATTAAGAAGGCGAAGAAAATTACTAAGAATATTAACCAGTTTAGACTTAGAATTATTCCTAATAAGAACAGTGGTACCAAGAAAACTCCTAAAAAGACTAAAATTACTGCACTAGCCAGAAAATCAATAATAAATAAGATTATTCCCGTTTCTAGACTGACCAACCAATTATTAATAAAGAGAATCACTCCTTGCTCAAAAGATTTAACAAAGGAATAATTATCTAACACTCGATAAGCAATAGCATAATTAATCATTAAAGATAAACTAATTGAAACTGGAACAAAAATAACAAATAATATTGTATAACTAATGGCCAAGATGGTTGTATTTTCAATCACTAACAGCAGAAGTGGTAAGCTAACGATGAAAAAGATAGTAGCACTTAGTACTTTGATAGCCAGATTTAAAGATAAAACAGACCAAAAATGTTTATTGCCCGCGATTAAACTTTGACGAACACTTAAATAAGAATCCTTCTTTTTATTTCTTAATATTTTTTTAACATCATTAATCAAGCCCGCCTGGGTGGTGATTGCTAACCAAATAAGAACGATGAGAATAATTATTACTACCAACAAAACGGATAAGACATTAAGAAGAACCAAAAAATTATTATGAAGCAAATTTCCTAATCCGAAGAAAAAATTTCTAGCTAAGTTAGTAATTGCTAAAACTGTTGTTAATTTATAATAAGAGCCATTGATTAAACCCTGGTTCATATTTTGGCTAAGAATTTGATAGCCCCAGGCGCCACTGCCTCCAACTAAAGAAGCAAACAAACCCAGAAACCACAAATATTTATTTTTCCAAGTTATTTTCCAAGACTCGGTTAATAATGATCGATAAGAAAACATATAGTTATCACTTTTTATTATTTAATTTATTGAAAAATCTGTTAAAGTCTGATAATATTATAGCATAAATTTTTAATTAGCACCAAATATTTATATGTCTAAAATAATCACTGATAAAAAACGAATTACCGAATTATTAACTCGCGGAGTGGAAAAAATTTATCCGAGTTATGAAGCTTTAGAAAAAAAACTGTTAAGCGGTGAACGTTTACGTTTATATTGTGGTTATGATCCTAGTGCCCCCGCTCTTCATGTTGGAAATGCTATTTCGATTAATAAATTAGGGCAGTTTCAAGCTCTGGGGCATGAAGTTATTTTTTTGATTGGTGATTTTACAGGATTAATTGGTGATCCTACTGATAAAAAGGCGGCTCGAGTAAAGTTAAGCAAAGAAGAGGTTTTACATAATGCTCGAAATTATCAACAGCAAGCTTCTGCTTATTTAAAATTTAGCGGTGATAATCCCGCTCAGGTTCGTTATAATAGTGAGTGGAACGGCAAATTAACCTTTTCAGATTTAATTGAACTGGCTAGTAATTTTACTGTTCAAAGAATGATTCAGCGTGATATGTTTCAAAAAAGACTAGCAGACGAAAAGCCAATTTATTTGCATGAATTCTTATATCCCCTCACACAGGCTTATGATAGTGTAGCCCTGGATGTTGATTTAGAGATTGGTGGCAACGATCAAATGTTTAACATGATGTGTGGACGTGATTTATTAAAAACTTTGAAGAACAAAGAAAAATTTGTTTTAACTATGAAATTATTAACTGATGGTGATGGTCATAAAATGGGTAAGAGCGAAGGGAATGTTGTTTTTTTAGATGAAACTCCTGATAATATTTATGGTCAAATTATGTCTTGGCCGGATGGGGCAATTACTTCGGCCTTAGAATTATGTACCAATTTACCTTTTGCTGAAGTGCTAGAAATGAAACAGAAATTAATATCTTCTACGGTTAACCCTCGTGATTTAAAAATGAAATTAGCCCATGAGATTACTAGGATTAATCGTGGCGAACAAGCTGCCCAAGAAGCTCAAGAAAATTTTATTAATACTGTCCAAAAAAAGGAATTACCGACTGAAATTAAGTCTTGGCAGGCCGATCAAGATCAATATCTTCTCAGTGATTTATTATTTCTCTCAGGCTTAACGCGTTCTAAAACAGAGGCCCGACGCTTAATTGAACAAGGGGCAATTAAATTTTGGACAACTAATAATTCTTCTACTATTCGTGATATCAAAAAAATAATTATAGTAAAATCCGAATTAATTATTTCTCGTGGAAAGTTACATTTTATAAAAATAATTCCAAGTTCTAAAAAATAGTTATTTAGAATTATGATGTTTTAAAATATTTATGGTGTTCTTATCTGAGTTAAAATCAAAAATTATTCAAACCTTAGAATTAGAAACAGAACTGGCTGCTTTTTCTTATCCGCCACAAAGCAATTTAGGAGATCTTAGTTTGTCTTGTTTCGCTCTCGCTAAAATTCGTCATCAATCTCCTGAAAAAATTGCTCAAGAATTGTTAGTTAAAATTAAAAATAATTTAGAATTGAAAAAATATTTTTCAACTATCAAGACGGTGGGACCTTATTTAAATTTTTTCATTTCTTCGGAGTATTTAGCGACTAGACTGATTAAAACAATTCAGCGTGAGAAAAATGATTATGGAACTAGCCCGACTGGTCAAAATCAACGAGTAATGATTGAATATTCTAATGGTAATACACACAAAGAATATCATGTTGGACATTTGCGTAATATTTCTTATGGCGATGCCATCAGTCATTTATTAACAGCAAGTGGTTATCAAGTTTTACCAGTCTCTTATATTAATGATTTTGGAATTCATGTCGCGAAAACAATCTGGAATTGGCAACGGCATCCAGTTTATAATGAACGACCAGAACCGAAAGGTTATTTATTGGGACGTTGTTATGCTCAAGCTAGCCAGCTTTTAAAAGATAATCCATCAGGCAAGTTAGAGGTTACCGCGCTCATGAAGGAAATTGAAAGTCGTCAAGGAAAAAATTATCAGTTCTGGCAGGCTTCGCGTCAATGGAGCATTGATTATTTTAATGCCATTTATCAAGAATTAAATATCAAATTTGCGCATATTTTTTATGAAAGTGAGGTAGTGAACGAAGGCTTAAAAATTGTTAAAAATTTACTTGCTCAAGGAATATTAAAAAAAAGTCAGGGAGCAATCATTGCTGATTTAGAGCAATATGATTTAGGCGTTTTGCCAGTAATTAGAACCGATGGAACAGCTTTATATGTTGTGGCAGATTTAGCTTTGGCTTCGGAAAAATTCCAAAAATATAATCTTAAGCAATCAATTTATATTGTTGACGTTCGTCAGAGCCTTTATTTTAAACAATTGTTTAAGATTTTAGAATTAATGGGCTATCATAAAAAACTTTTACATCTTACTTACGATTTTGTTACTTTACCGAGCGGCATGATGTCTTCCCGGTCTGGTAATATTATTACTTATCAAGAGTTAAAAGATAAAATTTCCGCTCAACTACTTTTAGAAACGAAACAGCGTCATGCTGGCTGGAACCCGGCGAAGATTACAAAGGTTGTTAATAATCTAACTTTAGCTACCATTAAATTTGAGATGTTGAAAGTTAATGCTCATAAGATTATTACTTTTGATATTACAGAATCAACTAAATTTGACGGTTACACCGCTTGTTATATTCAATATACTTATGCTCGCTGGCGAAGTGTTCTCCGTAAAAGTGTTTGGACTGATTTGTTAATTAAAACTGATTATCAAAAGTTAACAGCGAAACAGGAAAAACTTTTGTTGCTGAAGATGGCGAAATATCCAGAAATTATTAGTGAGGCGGCACAAAAATATAATCCTAGTGCACTCACTAAATATTTATTTGAATTAGCCCAACTAAGTAATGATTATTATCATGAAGTTAATATTCTTAAGTCTTCTCCGGTGATTAAAAAAGTGCGTTTAATTTTAGTCCGGACCATTACTCAAGTTTTAGTCAATGGTCTAGATATTTTAGGAATAAAAGTTTTAGAAAAAATGTAAATAATATTTATGAAAAAAACAACTCATCAGCATTCTTTAGAACAACTTGTTTCCCTTTGCAAACGGCGGGGATTTGTTTTTCCTTCATCAGAAATTTATTCTGGCTTGACGGCAGTTTATGACTTCGGTCCTTATGGAGTGGAATTACTTAATAATATTAAGGCCTATTGGTGGAAAAGTATGACCCAATTGCGTGATGATATTATTGGTTTGGATTCGGCTATTTTTATGAGTCCAAAGGTTTGGGAGGCTTCTGGCCATGTCAAGAATTTTTCAGACCCCCTGACTGAATGTAAAAAGTGTCATACTCGTCTCCGTTTAGATTCTTTATTAGAGGAAGCCGGTATTACTGCGGATGAAAAAATGAGCGAAGAAGAAATTAATCAAATTTTTACGGATAATAAAGAAAAAATAAAATGTCCGGTTTGTGGCGCTCAAGATCTAACACCCGGAAAAAAGTTTAATTTATTGGTGCATTCTAATTTGGGAAATTTTACTAGTGACTGGACTAAAGACCCAACTTATTTGCGTGGTGAAACTTGCCAAGGAATTTATGTTAATTTTAAAAATGTTTTAGATTCGACACGAATGAAAATTCCTTTTGGTATTGCCCAGATTGGTAAAGCTTTTCGGAATGAAATTACTGCTCGACAATTTATTTTTCGCACTCGAGAATTTGAGCAGATGGAAATGCAGTATTTTGTAAAACCTGGAGATGATCATCAATATTATGAAGAATGGAAAAAAATTCGTTGGCAATTCTATTTAGATTTAGGAATTAGTCCAGATAATTTAAGATGGTTCAAGCATCAAAATCTCGCTTTTTATGCTCAAGAAGCATACGACATTGAATACCGTTTTCCTTTTGGTTTTAAAGAGGTGGAAGGCTTGCATGCTCGCGGTGATTATGATTTAACTCAGCATAGTAAGTTTTCTGGGCAAGATTTAAGTTATCTGGATCCCTTAACTAATCAAAAATTTATTCCTCATGTTGTTGAAACCTCGGCGGGAGCGGGACGCATATTTTTAGCTGTTCTAAATGAAGCCTATCAAGAAGAAGAACTAGAGAAAGGCTCCAGATTGGTTTTAAAATTAAATCCTCAATTAGCGCCAATTAAAATCGCCGTTTTTCCACTATTAAGAAATAAACCAGAACTAGTGAAAAAGGCGCGCGAAGTATATGATCTTTTAAAATTAAATTGGCGTTGTGAATTTGATGATAATGGAAATATTGGGAAACGCTATCGTCGCCAAGATGAGATTGGCACTCCTTATTGCGTGACGATTGACTTTGATTCTTTAGAAAAAGCTTGCGTTACTGTTCGTCATCGTGATACAATGAAACAAGAGATAATCGAGATTGTTAAATTGTTAGATTTTTTTTCAAAAAAGAATTTGAAATAATTTTCGACAATCTCATTAATTAGAAAAAATAAAAAATTTCTCACCTTCGGAATCAGGTGGGAATTTTTTTATAAAAAATTGGTAAAAACTATTGCTACTTATTTTACTTAGTTATATACTAAGAGTAGAAAATATTTTTTAAAATAAAAAATAATTATCAAAATTTAAATTAAGAATTTATTACAGAGAGGGGGTGAAATTATGAAGAAAAAAATTACAAAAAAACCCGTTAAAAAAGTAGCTAAAAAAAGGCTTGCTAAAAAACCCGTTAAAAAAGTCATTAAGAAAAAACCTGTTAAAAAAGTTTCCAAAAAGGTAATTAGGAAAGTGGCTAAAAAAAAGGTGGTTAAGAAAAAGCTTGCTAAAAAACCAGTGAAGCGGGTGGCTAAAAAAAGAATTGCTAAGAAAAGAAAAAAATAAGCAAGTTTTTAATTTGAAAATTAGCTGAAAAATCGTCACGTTAGTTTTAAACTTTAGTTTAAAGGGCGGGGCGGTTTTTTTATATTTAAAACTTTAACTTTTCTTCAGCTCTTATTTTATATAATAATATTTATTGTCTTGATTGGTGAAATAACGGGGTTTGTCCCGCCAATTTAATTTTTGGAAGAATAAAATTAAAATGTTTAAAAAATTTCTGAAACAATTTTTAAAGAAAAAAACCTTCGGGTGGAGTGCCGTTGTTATTTTATTAATTGTGCTGAGCGTTTATCAGTTTACTTGGCAAACAGCGCCGCTCATTGTTAATTTTTTAGATATTGGTCAAGGTGATTCAACGCTGATTACAATGCCTAATCATCAAGTAATTTTAATTGATGGTGGACCCGACAATTCAGTTTTATATCGTTTGGGAACTATCTTGCCTTTTTATCGACGGAAAATTGATCTAATGATTTTTAGTCATTATCATCGAGATCATATTATTGGTTTAATTGAAGTTTTAAAAAGATATCAGGTGGAAAAGATAATTTATGCTCCTAGCAAATTTAGTTCTTTGACTCTCCAGGTTTTATTAGCCACAGTTAAAAAACAAAAAATTCCTACAGTGCTAATAAATTCTACTGCTCAGCTCAATTTTTCTCCTAATTGTTCATTAAGCTTTCTTAATGTGGATAGTCTTGAAGTAAAAAAAGCGCAAAATAATTCTTTAGTGGTCAAACTTAATTGCCAACATCGCAAATTCCTCTTCACCGGTGATAATAGCGCTACAGTTGAAAAAGCTTTAGTTAATTCTGGCTGGGACTTAACAGCGGACGTTTTGAAAGCTGCCCATCATGGTTCACGGACAGCGAACAGTGAAGAATTTCTTCAAGTTGTTCAGCCCCGTTTTGTTTCTATCTCTGTGGGAGTTAAAAATCACTTTGGACATCCGAGCCCAGCTATTTTAGAACGTCTTTCCCGACTTCATATTAAATTTAAGAGGACCGATCAATCAGGAAGCATTCAAATTGTTGTTCCCAATTCTCCTTAATAATTCTCATAAAATATTAACAAATTAGTACTGCTTGAATAATTAAAGTAGAAATTTTTAAATTTTTTAATTTACTTCTAAGTTGACCAGTGACTCTTAGTTTGCTATGATAATGATAAGGTTTTTGACCTATTTTTATTGTTTTAAGGCAGACAAAATATATGATTATTACTTGGCAGGGACATTCTTGTTTCAAAATTCAAGACAAGAGTGGACCCGAGGGAGTGACGATTGCCACCGATCCATTTCACAAAGAGATTGGTTTAAAGGTACCAAATTTTGAAGCAGATATCATCACGGTTTCTCATCAACATGGGGATCATAACAATGTTAAAGCTTTGAGAGGTCAGCCTTTTGTTATTGATTGTGCTGGTGAATATGATTTTCGGGATATTCTTATTGAGGGGATTGATTCTTATCATGATGATCAGCAAGGAGCAGAGCGCGGAAATAATATTATTTTTCGCTTTGAAATTGACGATATTTCTTTAGTTCATCTTGGTGATTTAGGACAGACTTTGGATGATAGCCAATTAGAAAAATTAGCGGGAACTGATATTCTTCTAATTCCCGTTGGTGGGAAACATACTCTTGATGCTAAACGAGCGGTAGAACTTATTGCTCAAATTGAACCGCGGATTGTTATTCCGATGCATTATCAAACTAAAGATTTAAAAATGGATTTAGCGGGGGTAGATAAATTTATTAAAGAATTAGGGCTTGTTCCAAGTTATGAAGAAAAATTAAAGATTTCCAAAAAGAATCTTCCGCAAGAAGAACGAGAATTAGTAATATTAAGTAATTAGATTTATAAAAAGTATATGATTCATCCTTCAAAAGAAAGAACTTTAGTTATTCTTAAACCTGATGCTGTTCAACGAGGTTTAATTGGAGAAACAATCAAGCGTTTTGAAAATACAGGACTAAAATTAGTTGCCTTAAAAATTATTTTAGCAACTGAGAAACAACTTTGGGAACATTATAGCAAAGACAATGACTGGTTTTTAAAAAAAGGGCAACGAATTATTCAAGAAAGAAAATCTGCTGGCTTATCAACAGAAAAATCAGCTTTGGAATATGGTAAAGATATTATTCGGGCTTTAATTAAATTTATGACTGCTGGGCCAGTAGTTCCTATGATTTGGGAAGGTAATCAAGCAGTCGGAATAGTTAAAAAATTAGTTGGCTCTACAGAACCATTATCTTCTGATGGCGGAACCATTCGTGGTGATTACACTTTAGATTCTTATGCCTTGGCTAGCATTGATAGTCGTGCAGTGCGTAATTTAGTTCATTGTTCTGATCCAGTTATCGATGCGAAGCGAGAAATACCACTTTGGTTTACTAGTGAAGAAATTATAAAATATCGTTTAATTAATGAACAAATTCTTTATGATGTTAATTTAGATGGTATTAAAGAATAATTTATGTCCGAAGAAGACCGCCGAAAAAGGATTTTAATTATGAAAATTGGCGTCAGTGTTTTAACTGTAGCTATCTTGTTTTTTTGGATTTTTAATCTTAAAAATAATTGGCGCAGTGAACAACAATCTACGGCTAATCAACAAAACTCTTTAAAAAGTTTTACTAGTAATTTCAATAAAGCCGTTCAGAATATTCAAGGGCAACTTAATAAGAACAAACAAATCCAAAATAATTTATCAACGACGAGCACGTCAACTTTATTAACACCAATAGTACCGAGTAAGAATTCTAATGCCACGATTTCTTCGTCAACAGTTTCACAGATAGTTAGCAGTTCTACTTTAAAAAATATTCCTGCTCAACTTGTTACTAAGCATTCTCCCCCCATAATTTCCTCATCAACATCAACTTCTCGAGGTAATATTCGTTGCCCCCAATATATAAATTGTATGCCGACCTATGGTCAAGCGGCTCGCTCTTGCCAAATCCCCACTGGTTGTGAAAATATAACTCAACTTGTTTATTAAATTTTATATGTCTAAATCCATTTCTAAATCTAAAGCAGATAATCAAGAAAAAGATAATCAAGATAATTCCGAAGAACAAACACCAGCAACTGATGATTTTTCTTCTGGTTTTAATAAAACACATAATTCTCGTGAAAAAACTGCCTATGGTTTAGTAGAAAAACAACCAGTAGTGGAAGAAATGAGTAAATCTTATTTAGAGTATGCCATGAGTGTTATTATCTCTCGCGCTTTACCAGATGTGCGGGACGGCTTAAAGCCTGTCCATCGCCGTATTTTATATGCCATGTGGAGTATTGGTTTAAAAGCTAGTGCAAAATTTCGTAAATCCGCTACGGTGGTTGGAGAAGTTCTGGGTAAGTATCATCCTCATGGAGATACTGCTGTTTATGATTCTATGGTTCGTCTCGCTCAAGATTTTTCAATGCGTTATCCTTTAGTTCATGGTCAAGGAAATTTTGGTTCAATGGATGGTGATCGGGCTGCGGCGATGCGTTATACGGAAGCGAAACTATCAAGTATTGCTGAAGAGATGTTATTTGATATTGATAAAGAAACGGTTGATTTTATTCCTAATTATGATGGTAGTCATCAAGAGCCAAGCTTGTTACCAGCAAAACTTCCTAATCTATTATTAAATGGTACAATGGGGATTGCGGTTGGGATGTCTACTAATATTCCCCCTCATAATTTGCGAGAATTAGCTGGCGCCATTGATTATTTGATTAGTAATCCTGAAGCGAGTGTTGAAGATTTAATGAAATTTGTAAAGGGACCAGATTTTCCAACTGGAGGAATTATTTATGATCAAAAAGAAATTCTAACTGCTTATGCCACGGGACGTGGTGGTGTAGTTGTTCGCGGACGAGCAATAGTAGAAGAAGAAAAATCGGGTGGTTTTAAAATTATTATTTCGGAAATTCCCTATCAGGTTAATAAAGCTGATTTAGTAGAAAAAATTGCTACTTTAGTTAAAGATAAGAAAATTCAGGGGATTAAAGCTCTTCGTGATGAGTCTGATAAAGATGGTATTCGCATTGTGATGGAATTAAAAAAAGATTCTTATCCCAAAAAGATTTTAAATAGTTTATATAAGCACACTTCTTTACAAATTACTTTTCATTTCAATATGTTAGCCTTAGTTGATCAGATTCAACCCAAGGTTCTAACTCTAAAGATGATTTTAGCTGAGTATATTAAGCATCGGGAATTAGTTGTGCGTCGACGTATTCAATTTGAATTAACTAAAGCTCAAGATCGTGCTCATATTTTAGAGGGTTTAAGTATTGCTTTAAAGCACATTGATCAAGTTATTAAAACTATTAAAGCTTCTAAAGATAAAGAGGTGGCTCGGGTTAATTTAATTAAGAAATTTAAATTATCGGAAAAACAAGCCGTGGCTATTCTTGAAATGCGTTTACAAAGCTTAGCGAGTTTGGAACAATTAAAGATTGAAGAAGAACTTCAGGAAAAACGGAAGTTAATTATTAAATTAAAAGCCATTTTAAAGTCAATCGTTAAAATTAGGAAGATTGTTAAAGACGAATTACAAGCTTTAACGGATAAATATGGCGATGAACGACGTACGGAAGTAGTTCCACATGGTATTAAAGAATTTAAAATTGAAGATTTAGTACCTAATGAAGAAACCGTAGTAATGATGACCCGAGATGGTTATATTAAAAGACTGGAACCAGATACTTTCAAAGTTCAAGCTCGAGGCGGAAAAGGAGTTATGGGTTTAACCACCAAAGAGGAAGATATGGTGGAATTTATGTTTAGTTCTCAAACCCATAATGACGTTTTATTCTTTACCACCAAGGGACGCGTCTTTCAATTAAAAATTTATGAAATTCCAGTTGCTTCACGAATTGCCAAGGGGACGCCAGTGGTCAATTTTTTACAACTAATTGGTGGTGAACAAATTTCTTCAATTTTGCCACTAGATAAAACAATTTTTAGTAAATATCTGTTTTTTGCCACGGAAAAAGGTTTAGTTAAAAAAGTAGAACTAAGTGCTTTTGCAAAAGTTCGTCGCAGTGGCTTAATAGCAATTAAAATTAAAAACGATGATAAATTAATTCGGGTGAAACCAACTTCTGGTACTGATCAGATCCAATTAATAAGTGCTCAAGGGCAAGCCATTCGCTTTAAAGAAACCGATGTTCGTAGTATGGGGCGCGGAGCATCTGGAGTGCGTGGGATTAGATTACATAAAGAAGATTTAGTGATTGGTATGGGAGTAGCTAAAATCGATAAAAAACAAAAAAGGAATTATCAGATTTTGACAATTATGGCCCATGGTTTTGGTAAACGAACAACTCTCAGTGCTTATAAGATTCAGGGGCGAGGTGGTAGTGGGCTTAAAACTGCTAAAGTAACTGCTAAAACTGGGGATATTACTAAAGCTTTTTTAGTCAATACGGATTTAATGAAAGACCATGATTTGATTGTTATCTCGGAAAATGGCCAAGTTATCAGAACCCCCTTCAAATCAGTTAGCGTGCTGGGACGTGACACTCAAGGAGTGAAGATTATGCGTTTTAAAGATCCTCAAGATAAAGTGGCGGGAGTAACCTGGGTTTAGTATAAAACCATTTTTAACATATCTATCAAAATCCTATTAAAGTATGGGATTTTTTAGTACTAAAAAGCTGAGAAACATTTTAATGCTAATTCAAGAATATTTAATTATTGTAGAGATTTTTTTGGGTTTCTACATCGGTGTTTGGATATTCTTCATTGGCGGAATTGTTCAGATTGTTGAGGGTATCAAACCCTCTCCAGTTGTGCCTTGGAATATCTTAGAAGGAATTTTAAGAATGGTATTAGCTTTAATTGCGGGAGTAGTCTCTGCATTATTGTTGATATTTCCGGGTTGGCAAATGTTTTCTGCTCAGCCCAAAATAAAAAAATAATAAAAAAGCTACATATTAGCCCCCAGATTAAATTTAGTTCGGGGCTTTTATTTTATTCATTTTCTGTAAAATTAGCCTATTCAAAACAATCTTTTTCAATTTACTTGAACCCAGCTGGCCTGGATGTTTAATAAAAATTATTATTTAAATAAATTTTTTATCATAGCGAATAAAAAAAAGTTAAAAATCACACTTACTTATCACCGTAGTTATCCTCTATAAAAAAAATAAAAATTATACTATAATGATATAGTATGAATATAATTGTAATTTCATTTTTATTAATTTTGATTGTTATCGCTCTTGGGGTCGTGTTGTTTTTATTATTAAGAAAACAAGATGATGGTAGTGATAAAAAGATTGATTTAGTTTCCGAACGTCTCATTCAGCAATCTGAAAAGTTAAATCAATTGTCTCAACAGAATAATCAATTACGACAGGAATTAGACAAGAAACTAACAGAAACCCATCGCCTTAACCAAGAGCAATTTGGACAAACAACTAAAATTGTTCAAAATATTACTTCTCAATCAGCAAGGTTAATTTCTGAGGTTACTGAGAAATTAACTAAATTAGATGAAACTAATAAACAGGTAGTGAATTTTTCGGCTCAACTTCAAAGTTTACAAGATATCTTAAAAAATCCTAAACAGCGTGGAGTGTTAGGAGAATATTTTTTAGAAGAAACTTTAAAAAATGTTTTACCGCCAAAATCTTATCAAATGCAATATCCTTTTAAAGACGGAACAATTGTTGACGCTGTGGTCTTTGTGAAAGACAAGATTATTCCAGTTGATGCTAAATTTTCTTTAGAAAATTATGAAAAACTAATTAATGTAGTTGATCCTGAGCTCCGCAAAAAACTAGAAGTTCAGTTTAAGCAAGACTTGAAAAATCGTATTGATGAAACTGCTAAATATGTTAAGCCTGCGGAAAATACACTGGAGTTTGCTTTTATGTTTATTCCTTCGGAAGCTATTTATTATGATTTATTGGTCAATTCAGTCGGCAATGTCAAAGTTAATACTCGAGATTTAATTGAATATGCTTTTCGTGATAAGAAAGTAATTATCGTTTCTCCTACTTCATTTTTAGCTTATCTTCAAACTGTTCTACAAGGCTTAAAAGCGATGCAGATTGAAGAAAAAGCGCAAGAGATTCGGAAGAATATTGAAAAATTGCAAAGACATATTGGGAGTTATGACGAGTTTATGAAAAAATTAGGGAATTCAATGTCGACGACAGTTAATCACTATAATAATGCTTATGCGGAATTTAAAAAGATTGACAAGGATGTTACTAAAATTACTGATTCGAAGAGTAAGATTAAGACTTTAAAAATTGATCGTCCTCAAAACAATCAATAAATTTAATGTTTCAAGAAGATTTAAAAACAAATCGCTCATTACGAATAGAAATTTTGAAGATGATTATTTTTTTTGATTTGTTTAATTCGCCGTTAACAAGTTATGAAATTTGGCAGCACTTTAATCAGCAGTACAAATTTAAAACTATTCAACAGATTTTAAAGCAAGAAACGGAAAATTTTAATTCCACTGAAGAATTATCAGCTCAAAGAATAATTCAAGAAAAAAATGGTTTTTATTTTTTAACTGGACGTGAGGAGATTATTATTATTCGTCGTCAACGCTATAACTATTTTTATCGAAAGTTGAAAATTGCTCGCCGTTTTACTCGTTTCTTTAGTTATTTACCGTTTGTTCAGGTAGTCACTTTGGCCAATATGCTGGGTAGTTATAATTTACGAGATGGTAGCGATATTGATTTTTTTAAGTGTGTACGTAGTC
>LSNS01000004.1 GCA_003056205.1 Parcubacteria group bacterium M6-OD1-4
AAGATGGCTCCAGTACAATACCGAAATCATCTTTTATCTCTAACCTAGCTTTTTTACTTGTGTCCACTTTATGGGGTACGGTTCAAAGAAGCTTGTTTTTTTATAATCTATTTTTCTGGTTTGTTTTTCTGAATTTTAGCCTTTGCTTTCCGTTGCGGATTTATCAGCAGTTTTCTTCGTTTTTTTATTTAATAAACGTTGTTGACGATTAGCTATCTTTTGTTGACGAATTAAATTTTTCTTTGCTGTTGTGCGGTAAGCAGAAGATTTAATAGTTCCTCCTTTTTTTGGTGGTGTTTTTCGACGAAGAGTCTTTTCATCAGGAGCGGGGTTAGTCTTAGTCGGTGGAAAAACACTAACCACCTTAGTAGTTTTTAAACTACTATTAAATTTTTTCAGTTTCTTAGTAGAGAATTTAACAAAACCATTAATTAAAGAAAACAAGGTGTCATCACGACCCTTCTTAACATTTAAACCTGGATAATATTTAGTTCCACGTTGTCTGACGATAATTGAACCAATTTTTGCCCACTGACCATCAGTTAACTTTAAACCGAGACGTCTTCCAGCTGAATCTCGCCCTAAGGAGGTTGATCCGCCGGCTTTCTTATGTGCCATACAGATTTTAATAACACCAAACACATCAAACACTAACAATGATGTGCCAGGTTTATACTAATTATTTATTTTACTGGTCTAAATATAACAAAAGGGTCTTTAATTGTCAAATTTTTAATTTCTAAAATATTTTCCCTAAAAAAATAGTTTTAATTTTTAAAAAATATGTTATAATAAGCGTAGTAAATATTTAAATAAAGTAGTTAATAAAAACGTTAATTTATTATTGTTAAGAAGATAAATTACGTGATAAATAATATGATTAAAATAGATGAGAATAAGTGTGTTGGTTGCGGTTTATGTGCCGGGCAACACCCCGAAAGTTTCCAAATGAATCTTGATGGAAAAGCTGAGGTTATTAATGATCAAGAAACTCCTGGTACTCAAAAAGCTATTAGTGATTGTCCAGCGGGGGCAATTAGCTCTGTTAAATAAATAAAATTTATGGCTGTTGAAAAAAAGGTCGCTAGACCACATTTTGAAAAAAAAGAAACAGTTTCTTCACGAGTTGAACAAAACAATAAACCCGAAAAATCGCTTGAGAAAAAACCTTTAACATCGGAAAAACCTTTGGATGGTTTAGAGTCCTCACCAGTAGTTAACGCAGTATTGCCGAACAGTTCGCAGCTGGCAGTAAATTTCCAACAACGACGTGCAGCGGCGATTGATCAGATTTTAGCAGAGGGTTTAAATGATGTTTTTTTAAGTTTAGATAGTAATGAGCAAAAAATCTTTAAGAAAAAAGGAGAAGAGACCGTTCTGAAAATTAATGAATTATTGGTTAAAGGAAAAGTTAAGATAAATAAGATAATTGATTTAATTCGAAAATGGCTTAGTTTGGTTCCCGGTTTAAATAAATTCTTTTTAGAACAAGAAATAAAGATTAAAGCCGATAAAATATTAAAAATTAAAGATAAACTTTAAATAATCTATGGGAGGAATAACTATTAATTTAGGGGAACCAGTTTTGATTTCGTTGATTGGCATTGCGATCATCTTTTTAATTTTGGTTATTTTACGTCTAATTCGCTTTTTAATATCTCGAGCTCATTATTTTCCTCATCAAGTATTTTTAGTTCGTTTGCCAAAAGAGAAACCAGAAGATAATAAAAAAGAGGATAGCGATCAACAACTGAAAGAAGAAATTTCAAAAGGCGAGACTGTTTTTTCGGCAATCGGTGGTTTAAAAGCTCAACGGGGATTCAGAACTTGGTTTTTAGGACGAAATGATCAATTTTCCTTTGAAATTGTCGCTAGCCATAATCAAATATCCTTTTATGTTGTTGCCCCTCAAGGGGAGTTTCGTTATTTAGAACAGCAAATTCAAGCTTATTATCCAGAAGCCGTTATTGAAGAAGTTGAAGACTATAATCCTTTTAGTTCGCAAGGAATAGTCGTAGCAGCTTATCTACGAACTTTAAAAAGTTTTATTTTTCCGATTAAAACTTATCAGAAAATGGATGTTGATCCCCTCAATTCTCTAATTAACGTTCTATCTAAATTATCTAAAGACGAGAGTATTGTTATTCAATATACCGTCCGTAGTGCTCGGAGTTCTTGGCATACTCGTTCGCGACGGGTGGTTGCTAAAATTAACCAAAAGAATTCTGTTAAGAAAGGATTACGAGCCGCCAGTCTTCTTGGCAAAATAGAGTCCATCTTGGGCGGATTTGTCAGTTCTTCCAAAAACAAGAATGAAGATACTTTAGCCCCTAAAAAATTATCAGCGGTGGAAGAAGAAATGTTAAAATCTATCGAAGAAAAAAACCTAAAAGCCGGTTTAAATGTTAATATTCGAATTATTAGTTGTGCCCAAACTCGTGAGCAAGCTAATATTTATCTGGAAAATGTGGGTAGTGCTTTTATGGAATATAATAATTTTAGCTATGGAAATGTTTTTTCTCGTTTACAACGAGGACGAACCAAGAGAATTATTAATGATTTTATTTATCGACGTTTTCATGAGAAAATTAGTTTTTTATTAAATAGCGAAGAATTGGCTAGTATTTTTCATTTTCCTTTAAAAACAATTGAAACTCCTAATATTAATTGGTTAACTGCTAAAATTGCTCCAGCCCCAGGAACAGTCTCTAGCGAGGGAATTAGCCTCGGCGAGAACGTTTATCGGGGGATTAGTAAGGAAATTCGCATTAAGCGTAGTGATCGACGTCGTCATACTTATATTGTTGGTAAATCTGGTACTGGTAAATCAGTTTTATTAGCTAATATGGCTGTCCAAGATATTCAAAATGGGGAAGGGGTTTGTGTTCTTGATCCCCATGGTGATTTAATCACCGATATTTTGGATCGTATTCCTCCAGAGCGGGTTGAAGATGTAATTGTTTTTTCTCCAGCGGATCTTGAACGTCCTTTAGCTTTAAATCTATTAGATTATGATGAACGTTATCCTGAACAAAAAAGTTTTGTCATCAATGAAATGATTGGTATTTTTGATAAATTATATGATTTAAAAGCAACTGGTGGACCAATGTTTGAGCAATATATGCGTAATGCGATGTTGTTGATTATGGATGATCCGGCCAGTGGTTCAACTCTCATGGAAATTCCGAAAGTTCTTGCTGATGAAAAATTTAGACGTTTAAAACTAGAGCGTTGTCAGAATAAAACAGTCGTTGATTTCTGGAAAAAAGAAGCAGAAAAGGCTGGCGGTGAAGCGGCTTTGGCTAATATTGTTCCTTATATTACTTCTAAATTAACCTCTTTCATTTCTAATGATATGATGCGACCAATTATTGGTCAACAGAAAAGTGCTTTTAGTCTCCGTGAAGTAATGGATCAACAAAAGATTTTATTAATTGATTTACCCAAAGGTTTAGTTGGCGAGATGAATGCTTATTTATTGGGAATGATTTTGGTTGGTAAAATTTTAATTGCTGCTCTATCTCGGAGTGATATGGCTGCCTCTGAACGAAAAGATTTTTATTTATATATTGATGAATTCCAAAATTTTACTACTAACTCTATTTGTCAAATTTTATCAGAAGCTCGAAAATATGCTTTAGATTTAATTATTGCTCACCAGTATATTGGACAATTAAGCAAAAACAATGATACGGAAATTAAAGATGCCGTCTTTGGTAATGTGGGAACTTTGATTAGTTTTAAAGTTGGCTCCGAAGATGCGGAATTTTTAGTTAAAGAATTTTCTCCAGTTTTTAATGAATATGATTTAATTAATATTGATAAAGGAACGGCCTATATTAAATTATTGGTTGATAATAGTGCTGTTCGTCCTTTTTCCTTAAAAACTATCTGGCCTCCAATCGGTGTTAAACAAGAGGGAATGGCTGATCGTGTTCGTGCTCTTAGTCGTTTAAAATATGGTCAAAATGTTCGTTTAGTAGAAGCGGAAATAAGTAAACGTTCGGAGCTAAGTTAATTTAAATAATTTATTTTTCTTTGTTTTTAAAATTTTATGTCTACCTTATATCGTGACTATCGTCCGCAAAAATTTTCTGAAGTTCTTGGGCAAAATCATGTTAAAATTGCTTTACAACATGAAATTGAGGCTTCTAAAACGGCAAGTGCCTATCTGTTTTGTGGTCCACGAGCGGTTGGAAAGACAACGGTGGCCCGTATTTTAGCTAAGGCGGTTAATTGTGAACAACGTCCTCAGAAACAGTATGAGCCCTGTAATACTTGTCCAGCTTGTCAAAGTATTACCGCTGGAAAAAATTTGGATGTCGTGGAGATTGATGCGGCGAGTAATACTGGTGTAGATAATGTTCGAGAAAATATTATTGCTTTCTCTCGCTTAGCTCCTCTTAATGCTAAATTTAAAGTTTTTATTATTGATGAAGTACACATGCTTTCTTTGTCGGCTTTCAATGCTTTGTTAAAAATAATTGAAGAGCCGCCTCTGAATACTATGTTTATTTTATGTACCACTGAAGTTCAGAAAGTTCCAGGAACCGTTATTTCCCGTTGTGAGCGCTATGATTTTCAGCATATTAGTGTTAAAGATATTGTGAAGAAATTATCATATATTGCTCAAAACGAAAAAGTAAAAGTTGATTCAGAGGTTCTCGAGGCTGTCGCTCGTCATTCGGGGGGATATTTAAGAGATGCTGAGAGTTTATTAGGAAAGATTTTTTCTTTAAGTGATCAAGAAATTACTCGTGAACAAGCGGAATTAGTTATTCCTCACTATAACAGTAATGAGGCGGTTGATTTATTAGACCACCTAATTCACAAAGATGCGGTGAAAGCTATCAGTTTAATTAATAGTTTAGTGGATAGTGGTATTAATGTTAAAGTTTTCACTGGTGAAATTATTGAGCTTTTACGGAAAATAATGCTTGGTAAATTGAGTCCGGAATTAGTGGATAATTTAGGGCTTGATCTTGGAGAAAATTTAGAAAAAAGATTAAGTCAATTAACTGTTAATTTAGACTGGCAACAACTTTTCTCTTTCACGCGACGTTTTTTAAAAGTTTTTAATGATTATAAAAACCTTTCCATACCGCAATTACCTTTAGAGTTAGCGGTAACTGAACTGTCGCTAGGTCTCGTTGAAGATGTAAATTTCCAAGGAATAAATTCTGATTCAAAGTTCAAGTCTCCGTCTGCTAGTCCTCGAACTATAAATTCGGCAACAAAAGCTAAGACTAATTTCTCGTCAAACGATTCTCAGTTAACAACTTCATCATCACCACCAGAGCCTTCTAAACCTTCATCATCAATCTCATCATCTTTAGCAACTAAAGAGAATTTTAATTTAACAAAATCAAAAATTATTGAGAAATGGCCAGAATTTTTGATAAAAATAAAAAAATATAATCATTCTTTGTCTTTCGTTCTACAAAATTGCGATCCCCGAGAAATAAAAAACTCTAATTTATTTTTAGTTTTTAAATATAAATTTCATCAAAACCGCATTAATGATGCTGCGATTAGAAACATTGTTGAAAAAACTTTAGCTGAAGTCTTTAAAGCTAATCTTAGTTTCAGTTCCGAAGTAGACGAAAAACTCCAAATTAAACATTCCCAGAATTTTACTGCTCAAGCAGATTCTAGTGAACATAATTTAACTCCTAATTCCAAGATTAATAATTCCTCGGCCGATTCTACTCTTCAACAACAAAAGCCTAATTCCGTAGCACCCCCCTCCCAAAGTTCCTCAGGTTTATTAGGAGATTTATTGAATACTTTTGGCGGAGAAGTGATTAGTTAAAATTAAAATATTATTTACACTTAAATTTATGCTAGATTTAAAATTAATTAAAGAGAAAACTAAAGAAGTTCGAGAAGGATTATTAAAAAGAATGGCTCCCGAAAAACTGGATTTAGAGAGAATTATTAATCTTGATGAAAAACGTTTAAAATTACTCCAAGATTTAGAAGTTTTACAAGCAAAACGTAATCAGAATTCCAAGAGTAAGCCGAGCCCTGAGATAATTAGCGAAATGAAAACTCTCGGTGGAAAAATTAAAGTTTTAAATGAAAAACTTTCAGAGGTTAGTGATCAGCTTCACACTTATTTATCAGAATTACCAAATATTCCTGCCACCGATGTCATTGCTGGCGGCAAAGAGAATAATGAAGTTATTTTTACTTCTGGTAGTAAACCAAAATTTGATTTTCAAGCTAAAGATCACATGGAATTAGCAGAGTCTTTAGATATCATTGATTATCAACGAGCGGTTAAAATGTCCGGAAATGGTTTTTGGATTTATAAAGGCGCTGGAGCATTATTGGAGTGGGCTTTGTTATCTTATTTTATTGATTGGCATTATCAACACGCTTATCAATTTTTAATTCCTCCATTCTTGTTAACGGAAAAGTCAGCTTATACCTCTGGTCATCTACCCAAATTTAGAGATGATTTATTTTGGACCACCGATAAGCTTTGTTTAAATGCGACTAGCGAAATGATGCTTGGTAATTATTACCGTGATGAAATTTTAGCTGGCGATGAATTGCCCTTAAAATATTATGCTTATTCCGCTTGTTTTCGGCGAGAAGCTGGTAGTTATCGATCTGAAGAGCGGGGAATGATTCGAGGACATCAATTTAATAAAGTGGAAATGTTTATTTTTTCTAAACCTGAGGAATCTTGGTCAATGTTCACGGAATTGGTTAACAATGTTCAAGAATTAGTGGCTAGTTTAGGTTTACATTTTCAAGTTTCTAAGTTAGCCGCCGAGGATTGTAGTGCGGCGATGGCGAAAACTTATGATGTGGAAGTTTATATTCCGAGTATGGGAATTTATAAAGAAGTGAGTAGTATTTCTAATGCTTTGGATTATCAAGCTCGTCGTGGTCAAATTCGTTATCGTAATTCTGTAACTGGTAAAAATGAATATGTCCACACTTTGAATGCTTCGGGCGTGGCGACTAGCCGTCTCTTACCAGCTATTTTAGAACAGAATCAACAAGCCGATGGTTCAGTATTAATTCCTAAGGTACTTTATAAATATTTACCTAGTGATTTGAAAGTAATTAAAAAATAAAGTAATTAAAAAGTCAGAATTTATTATTTTAATTGTTTAGATTGATGAAAAAGTTATTTTATCTAATTTTAGTATTTGCTTTTCTGTGGCCAATAAGTTCTCGGGCGGCAATTTTAAAGAAAACCCATCCACACTTAGCTAATTATTTTTTACAATGTTGATAATTATAATAATGTTTATTTACGACAAGATTTTGCTCAGGGGATATTTAAGGGTTGGTGGTTAAGGGATAGCCAGGGGCAAAGAATTTCCAATTAGCCCACACCTTGATGCTTAATATTTCTAATGGTGCTTTAGTTAATAAAGGCCAGAGATAAGTCATTTCGCAGTAATTTTTATTTATTATGTTTGATGCTCTTAAAAAAATAATAAAACCGAAATATCCAACTTTAAATAGGATTGAGCTGAGTGCTAGGCAAATTATTGCCAATTATAATTATTTGCAGAGTCTTCAGACTGATGCTGCTATCTTTCCAGTTTTAAAATCTAATGCTTATGGTCATGGATTAAAAGAGGTGGCGACAATTCTTAATCGAAGTTCGGCGGTTTTAGTGGCCGTTGATTCTTTTCCCGAAGCCCAGGTCCTTTATCATTATTTTAAACGCGGAGTTTTAATTTTAGGAGAAATGCCTTATTTAGCTTATCGTTATTTGAATTTAGCACGAACAGAAGTAGTGGTCTATAATGCTAGCACTTTAAAATACCTTACTCGTTTTGGTAAAAAAATTAAAATCCATTTATTTATTAATTCTGGAATGAATCGTGAGGGAATTAAAGATCTTCGTTCCTTCTTAATTAAAAATAAGAAATATTTAGATCAAGTTACTATCACCGGAATTTGTTCACATTTAGCTTCAGCTGATCAAGATTCAGCTTTAACAAAGATTCAAGAATCTCAATTTAGAAAAGCGGTGGAAATTTTACATTCTTTTTCTTATTTTCCTCGTTGGATTCATCTCGGTAATTCAGCGGCTGTTTTTAAAATTCATGATAAATTATTAACTGCTTATCGTCCGGGTTTAGCTTTATATGGTTATCATCCTTTTGCAAAGAATGATAATTCTTTACAGCCTGCTCTAGAGGTTTTTTCAACTATTGTTTCTCTTCAATCAGTAAAAGCTGGTGAAACAGTTTCCTATCAAGAAACTTATCAAGTCTCTCAGGCGGGACAGATTGCCGTTTTGCCGTTTGGTTATTTTGAAGGTCTCGATCGTCGTTTTTCTAATCGAGCTCAATTTTTAGTTCAATCCTCAACAGAAAATTTTTTTGCTCGAATTGCTGGTCAAGTTTGTATGAATCTCAGTTGCTTAGACGTTGGGCAACATCCTCTTGCTTTGGGGGATTCAGTAAAAATAATTTCTAAAAAGAACGCTGATCCGAATTCCATCATCAATCTCTCGTCATTGATTGACACTATCCCCTATGAAGTTTTAGTTAAATTACAAAGTAATATCCACCGAAAAATAGTTTGAGTTATTATTTTTAGCTTATATTAGATAAAATATCTAAAAAATGAACAAAAGAGTAAAAAAAGATTATCATTCCAAGAACCTGTCAAACCCCTTCTTCCATCATTCAAGTCCTAAACACCAGTATCATCTACAAAGTAAGTGGCGTTGGCTATTAATTTTTATTATCAGCAGTTTTTTAATTTGGTTTTTTTTAATTGCTTCATTTTGGAAAATACAAAAGATTCAACTTATTGGTTTACAGCGTCTGCAAAAAAGGGAAGTGCTCAATATCGTTCAGCAACAAAGTTTGCAAAAACGTTGGTTATTTTTTAAACAAAATAACATTTTCTTATTCAATAGCGGTCAAGTTAGTCAAAAAATTATTAGTGATTACGATGTTTCTAGTATTCGTATTGAAAAACATTTTCCCCATGCTTTAACAATCAAGTTAACTGAACGTCCAATTAGTTTTATTTTTAAGGAGGGAAGTCAACTATTTTATGCTTCTGCCGATGCCCATTTAATTCGACGACCAGCAGTTAATGCTCAGGGTGAAAAGAAATATTTTTTATTAGAGAATAAGCGATCAGATTCTTTAATTAATGATAACAAGATTAATATTAAAACTAATTACTTAAAATTTATTCTTCATCTCCATCAGGTTTTAAGTACCCATCCAAGTTTGCCAGTAACCAAGTTTATTATTGATTCGGAATTTGATACAGTTGAAGTTAAATTTACTAATGGTCCGCTAGTTTATTTCAACACCACAGATAAAGTTAATAGTCAAGTCAATATTTTATCACTTGTTAAAAAACAAAAAATAAAGGATAATTTTAAGAGAACTGAATATATTGATTTGCGTTATGGGAATAAAGTCTTTATTTATCCTAATTTTAATTAATTCAAAAATATATGGAAAAAACTTTTAAATTTTTATTTTTCTTAGCAGTCATCGTAGCGATTATTACAGTTATTGGACTCTTCCTAGTAACTGTTAAAATAATTCTTTTATTTCAACCTCAAGTGAATCTAATGGGTATTATGTTAAGTTAAAGTAGTATTATGTTTGATTAGAATGGGTGTTTTAGTATAAAAAACCTTAATCTTGATATTTATTAGCCTTGACTTCCTTTTGTCTTATGCTATAATTGAGTGTAAGGGATATTATACTCAGTTATGTCTGTGAGATTGTTGAAGTGTTAGAACCTTAATTCTGGCTAAAAACTCGGTATAAGCTTCTTCCCCCTCTTTAACTAATATAAATAGTTTTAATATGCTTGCTAGTTTACCTTTATTAGAAGATTTCCTTTTAAATTTAAAAGTTAATAATTATTCTCCAGAAACGATTTATAACTATGAACGAGATTTAAAGGTTTTTGAAGATTTTTTGATAAAAAATAAAATAACTTTTTCTAAATTAAATAAAAAAGACATTTTAAATTATAAGGCTTTTTTAAGTTCTGTTGATCGCCAAACAGCTCAAGAGCATCTTGGTCAAAAAATGTTAAATGCCTACTCTATCAATCGAATGCTTTCTGTGGTCCGGAGTTATTTCAAATATTTAATAGAAATGGATTATAATATCCCTGTTCCTCCCGAGGCGATTAAAATGATTAAAACTATTAGAAAGAAATCTCAAGTAGCTGAATTAGAAGAATTAGTAAAATTGATTGAGTTCCCTTCCCAAATTGAAAAAAATAAAAAGATTGCTTTACGAAATCGCACCATGTTGGAAATATTATTTTCTACTGGGATGAGGATTTCCGAATTAATTAACTTAAAAATAAATCAAGTTGATAAACAGGGACGAATTTTTGTATTAGGAAAAGGTAAAAAGGAGCGTTTTGTTTATCTAACTCCACGAGCATTCAAATTTTTAAAAGCATATTTGAATGTTAGACGTGATAGTTCAGTTTTTGTCTTTATTCCCTACCGGGGGCTCAATTCTTCAAAAATCAAAAATAAAAAAATTTCTACCAATTACTTACAAGCGAAGATTAAACAATATCGTGAACTTTTAGGAATTAATGTGCCAGTTTCGGCGCACTCTTTGCGCCATGGTTTTGCCACCTATTTAGCGGAGGCTGGAGCTAGTCCGGCTGCCATTCAGGTTTTGTTGGGTCATGAATCATTGGATACTACCACGAGATATGTTCATGCTTCTGATTTATATGCTCAAAAAACACAACAGAAATTTCATCCTCTTCAAGATTAATTCTATATTATAAGAAAAAGATTTTTATGATAAAAAATAGCTAATATTAGCTATTTTATTATACTTTAATTTATTTTTGTTTTCTTTTGAGCTATGGTAAGTAATTCATTGGATTAACTGGAATACCATTCAATCGCACTTCAAAATGTAAATGTGGACCAGTGGTAAAGGGCCCTGAGCCCGGAGTCCCTGGGGTTCCGCCACTACGGCCGATAGCTTCTCCTTGACTAACATATTGGTCGGCAGTCACAAAAATAGCGGAAACATGCCCATATACCGTTGATAAACCGTGCCCATGAATTAACATAATATAAGCATAGTTGTTGCTACCATTAAATTTAGCTCGAGCAACATAACCATCTGCCGCTGCTCTAATTATCGTCCCCTGGGGAACGCGAATATCAATTCCAGAATGTTGACCAATTAATTTTTTAAAAGGATAGTTGGGATCATGAAAAGTGGCATCAATAATACGCGAATTTACTGGCCAAGCAATGCTATTTTGATTACTATTCAAAAGAGTTTGATCCTTTTTGGACATCTTTTGCCAGACCAAGCGTTCGGCGGAAGAAATATCGGCTTCCGCTTGTTGTTGCTGACGGAGACCTTTTTGTAATAAGGCTTGATAATATTGTTCAGAAGACTGTGTTGTTGCTAATAAGTTATTTTTATTATTTTGGTCATACTCTAAGTCACCCTTTTTATTAAGTAATTGTTTTTTGAAATTTAATAAATTATCATTTTTTTGCTTTAAAACCAACAAATTTTGTTTTAATTTTTGTTGTTGAATTTTTAAACTATCAACACTCTCACTCAAACCTTGATTCATGTTAGTTAAGTATTGAGCCTGATTAATAAAATCAGTTAAGGAGTGATTTAATAATAAATTCTGTAAAGTAGAGATTTGGTCGTGTTGATATAGAGCTTGGAGAAGATAGCCAAGGTGTTGTTTTTGAGTCTCAATTTTTGTATTAAGAAGCTGATTATCTAATTTTATTTTTTCAGTTTCTAAAGTGTTTTTACTAATTTCTAGATTGACTTGTTTAATTGCTAAATTAGCTTCGGAAATACGATCGTTTAAGATAGCTACTTGGTTGTTAAGCGTTACTTGGTTGTTAACTTGAGAACGAATTTTATTCTGATATTCTTGTTGTTGAGCTTGAATTTTATTCAAAGCTTCTTTTTGATTTTGGATTTTAAGATTTAAAGCTTGTAGTTCGGGACTATTATTATTGGAAATAGCTTGTGATTGTTGCCAAAAACCAACAATTACTAAAGGAATTATTATTAAAATTAGAATCTTAAATTTACTGTTAAACATAAGATTATTTTAACATTTTTTTAACTCTTCGTAAATTTTACTTGTTGAAGACGTTGTAAAGTTTCTGCTTTTCCAAGGGCCCAAGCCAGGTCAAAGGGACTGGGACTATTTTTTTGACCGCTTAAAGCTACTCGCAGAGGCCAAAGATAATCACCATTTTGATAGCCATTAGTTTTTAACCAATCAAGAATATTAGTTTGTAAATATTCTCTAGTCCAGTTCTCTTCTGTGATTTCTTTTAATTTTTCTTCTATGCGCTGAAGATTATCAATTGTTTCGTCTGGGGTGAGTTTTTTCCAGAGTAATAATTCTAATGGGTAAGAGGGTAATTCAAAGAGAAAACTAGTTGCTTCTACAATATCGCTTAATTTTTTCAAACGGTCTTGAGCTAAAGTAATAAACTTTTCTATTTTTACTTCATCTTGAATCTTTCGCCCCGCTTTTTCTAAATAGGGCTGACAAAGCTGAACTAACTCTGGTAGTGGTTTTTGGCGCAGATAATAAGCATTAAAATAATCTAGTTTATCCGTATCAAAAATTGCCGGACTGGTTCCTAAGCCAGTAATTGAAAACTTTGTTTCTAATTCTGCTAAGGACCAGAGTTCTTGATCGTCTTTGGGGTGCCAACCTAAGAGGACGCTGAAATTAATTAACGCTTCTGGTAAATAACCCTGATGAAGATAATCTTCAACAAAGACATCACCCTGTCGTTTACTCAATTTTCCTCCACCAACTTTATTTAAGATTAGTGGAAAATGAATAAATTTTGGTGGTGTCCAGTTGAAAGCTTGATAAAGTAAAATATTTTTAGGATATGATGGCAACCATTCATCACCACGGGTGACATGCGAAATTTTCATTAGATGATCATCAATAACATTAGCAAATTGATAAGTTGGTAAGCCATTAGATTTTATCAATACTTGGTCATCTAAATCCGCTAATTGAAAACTAATTGCTCCTCGTAATTCATCATTAACGGTAATTTTTCCTTTTTGAGACATTTTTTGTCGCAAAACAAACTTTTCTCCTGCTTGAGCTCGTTGTTCTGCTTGAGCACTATCTAATTGGCGACAGAGACCGTCATAACGTGGTGCTTGATGTTTTGCCTCTTGGGCACTTCGCATCTCTTGAAGACGCTCTGAAGAGCAAAAACAACGATAAGCTTGTCCACTTTCTAGTAGCTGTTGAGCATATTGTTGATAGATTTCTTGACGTTGAGATTGAATATAGGGACCATAATCACCACCTAGATGAGGTCCTTCATCAAATTCTAAGCCCATTATTTTTAAAATTTCAATTAGTTTTTCACTAGCCCCGGGAACAATTCTTTTTTGATCAGTATCTTCAATTCGCAGAATAAATTTACCTCCCCATTTTTTGCTCAAGAGATAAGTAAAGAGGGCGGTTCGTAAGTTTCCAATATGTAGAAAACCAGTTGGTGAAGGAGCGAGTCGTAAACGAATATCTTTTTGTTTATTGTTTTCTTTGTTTAAAGTTGACATATTACATTTTTTTTAAACTTTTAAATTTTTCTAAAAATATTTTAGTTGCTAGGCGTCTAATTGGTTCTATTTCTTCTATTATTTCCTCAACTAAAATCCATTTCCAGGCGATATGATCCCAAAAGTTAAGTTTAATTTCTTCATCACTGCCTTGGAACTCCGCAATATACAAACCTTGTTTTTGTCCTCGATAGCCTTGATGACGGTCAGGATGAGTATTCTGCCCTTTTTTCTTTTTGTTCTCATCCTTATCTTTTTTAAAGGAAGGAACTTGAAAACGATAATGATAAAGGTTTTTAAAACTGGCCTTAGTTAATAAATTTTTTTCTGTAATATTTAATTCTTCTATTAATTCTCGTCGCCCCGCTTTTTCAATATTTTCACCATCGGTTCCTCCTTGAGGTAATTGCCATTGACCATTATCCTCTCTTTTAACTATTAAAATCTTTTTCCCTTGCGAAGTATTTCTATAAAGTAAAGTAACAACATTAGGACGATAACGCCAAGAGTTTATTAATTTATTGACTAAAAATTTTTCCATAAAAACAACCGTGGCCCGATAAATTCTTTTAATTCTGGTGGGTTGTTGTATTAAACGCCAAAACCATTCTAATCCAAAATAACGCATTATTTTTGGAGCTCGTTGTATTTTTCCACTTAAAAAATCAAAAGTACCTCCAACGCCTAAAGCTAATTTCACGCTGGGTAATTTTTTAAGATTATGATAAATTAATTTTTCTTGATCTGGAAAGCCAAGAGTAACGAACATTAAAATTGGAGAGAAATTTTTTATTTCTTGAATAATTTCTCTTGCTAGAAATTTATTACGACTAATATTAATAACCTTAAAATTTAAGTTTGTAAATCTTTTAATTAGTGAATTTTCTAAATCAGATTTTGTAGATAAACCATTTTCCCAATTAAGAATTAAAGTTTTTAATTGATTGTGCTCGGCAATTTTTAATAATTCTTTAGTTAAATCGGCCCCTGGGAAGCGTGGTAAACAATGACCAGTTAAATAGGCGGCGAGCTTTAAGCCAAAACCATCGGCAGGAGCTAAATCTGCTTGATTAAGGATATAAAAAAATTCTTCGTCATTTCCTGCTTGAAGAATTATTTCCGGATTTGGAGTAACTAAATAATGTTGTTCCGAAGAATTATTTAAAAAATAACTCAATTTTTTTAGCAATTCTTTCTTCTGTAATTGACTTAAATTTATTCCCAAAATATTGACCATATGTTATAATATTATTATCTTAATATTATTATAAAAATTGACTTTCGTCAAAATTAATTTTCTTTTTTATGACTCGTTATCGAAGAATCAATAATCATATTGAAAGTTTAAAAATAAATAATCCGCGAGTGAGTTCTTTTTTAGAATGGCTAAACATCACTAACACTAGTAAAAACGATATTGAGTATTTGCGCCATAATTATCATTTTGATTTAGTTCATTTGAAAGTTGCTTCAGCTTCGGTTTCTTTTCAACGTCCGATGATTTTTCGAGGTAAAGATTATTTATGTTTGGTCCTTCATTTCCCCACTTTTAAAAATGAACGGATTGTTTCTACTGAAGTTGATTTTTATATTGGCCATGGGTTTTTAATTTCTGTTAATAATGATGATTTAAAATCGTTGACTAAATTTTTTCAACTCGGAAAAAAGAGCCCCGATTCCCTATTGGCTTATTCTCTAGAATCTTCAGCTATTTTACTTTATGAAATTCTTGGGCATCTGATTGATGGTATTTATCCCTTGTTAGATCAAAATAGTTTAAAAATTAATGAAATTGAGGATTTAATTTTTTCTGACAAACAAAAAGAATCAGTCGAAAAGATTTTATTACTACGTCGGAATATTGTTAATATTCGTAAAATTATTCAGAATCATAAAAATATTTTACAAAAATTATTAGAGATGGAAAGCAGTTTAGTGGAAAAATCAGCAATTAAGAAATACTATGCTGGTCTGGTAGAACATTCTAAGCGAATTTGGGAAACTCTTGATAATCAAAAAGAAATGGTGGAAGTTTTAAATAATACTAATGAGTCATTACTAAATGGTCGCATGACTGATATTATTCGAACCTTAACGATATTTTCAGTAATTATCTTCCCTTTGACATTATTAGCGGCTATTTTTGCAATGCGGACTAAAGGAACACCAATTATTGATCACCCCGGAAGTTTTTGGATTATTATTAGCATTATGTTTGTAATATCCCTTGGAATGCTTAGTCTTTTTAAACATAAAAAATGGTTATAAGCTCCTACTAAATTAAAAAAATATCAGAATTAATTTTAAAAAGACTCTTAATTACTAGAGTCTTTTTTGAAAAAAATAAATTATATCAAAAGTGTTGCACTTACTTATTGAACTAGGGACTAGCATTTAGTTTAAATACTTGATTTTTATTTAAAGTAGTAGACCAATGTTGATTCTCTTGAGGTTCAAATTGTAAGTTGACAATTAGGCTATTAACCCTCCTTCCGGCTTGTTTCTCCACTAACAATTGATAATCCTTATCTTGAATTTCTTGTTTAATAATTTTTGGTAAAGAATATTTAATGATTATTTGTCGTGAATTACCAGGTTCAACGGTAAAGAAAAAACCAAACACTGTTTTTCCTAAAGTTAAATTATTTTCTGTACTAATATTGGCTATATTTGTCTGAAGACCAGTAATAGACAATAAGTGGCTACCGAGGGGAACATAAATTCTTGTATAACTACGATAACGAGTAGTTCGCCAGTTAAATTTTCCTTGATGCTGATAGTTTAATTGGAGATTAGCCTGAATTTTCCCATTCTTATTAAGTACAGTATAAGTCATGTCTTTTTTCATGACTGCATCACTTTTAAAGGCCGCTAAATTAGCATCAACGACCATTAGAAAATCGTGATTAGTCTTGATTATTTCTCCTGTAGCTTGTAGTTTTTGTGCTAAATTTTCCCAATTTGGGTTAAAAAAATAAATTTGAATATTTTTTTCAACAATATTTTTTTCAACAATGTTTAGTAAGTTTCCCCAATTTTTAAGAGGAACCTGATAAAGACGAAGTTTAAGTTCGTTCATTAAATTATTAACGACTTCTTTTCTATCCCAGGAGGAAATATGTTGTTTTTTGTATGCTACTTCTACATTATATTGAAGGAGTTGTTGAAAATCATTAGCTTGATAAGTTGTTCCTTGCACTTGAAGTGGACCAACAAACTTAATTAAATCGGCAATTAAATTAGGGGTGATGGCGATAATTCCAGTGAAATAGCTTGTTGATTTATTCAGAGCCTTACTTTCACCATTATAAATTTCGACAACTTTTCGAGCTGATTGTGGCCAATCTGGAGACCAATTAGCATCTCGTAAATACCACTTTTTAACTCCTAAATATTTTTCTAAAATTATTGGTGGTTTTAAATTCCATTTAGGACTTTGAGAAGCGGGCATATCTAGATGATAACTGTCGTCAGTTTTTAAAGAGATAATGGCACCATTTTTGATTTCTAAAATAGCATCAACGCCAATAAAACCTCCGCTCGGTCGCAACTCATCATTATTCTGTAGAATTATTAAAAATCGACTAGTTTCTGGAGTCCCACTGAAGGCAGGTAAGAGTTTAATTAAAGGAGAAAAGTTAGTAATTAACTGTGAACTAGCTGTTAATTTAGTCCTAATATCCTGAATTTGTTGATACAGAGGCCAAAGAATGCCAAAATGATGAATAGTAGCTAATTGAGAATTAGCTAAATCTAAACTAATTTTTAAATTTTTTAATTCCGGTCCTAAGCTAGAAATAGTTTTTAAAAAATTATCTTTATTAGCTGTTGATAAATCTTGAAAATTATCTTGATTGCTTAAGGAACGGATTTGATCCAAATTTTGGGCTAAAGGAATTAAAGCTCTGAGAGAATGACTGAGTATTTCTCCACTACTAAATAAACTATCAAGATCTTTAACTTGAGAATTAATTATTTTAAGGTGTTTAACTGTAAAATTAGAACGTGATTTCTGAAGAGTTTTTTCTGCTTGGGAAAAGTCAATTTCCGCTTCTTGAGCTTTCTGGGCAGCTTGTGACCAATTCTGAGTTTTAGTAGCGCTCAGAGCGCTAATTAAGGCTGTTTTAGCATTTAAACCATCCCGTGTAGCGCTTTTAAAATCCTGGTAACTACTACCCAATAATAGTAATAATACTATGGAACTTAAAATTCCTATCAAAAAAAGATATTTTAAAAATATCCAAATATAATGTCGACTATTATTAAAATTTCTATTTCTATTCTTCATTAAATTAAGGCTTCACTTTAAAAATTATTAATTAAGAAGACTGATGAATATTATCAATTAAAATTAAAGACTTCCCTTCTAAAATATTATAGAGAAAAATATCCATAATATCTTCACGATATTTAAATTCTTTTAAGCTCAGAATGGTAAAATTTATTTCTCGTCCTAATTCTTTTTCTAGCTCTGCTAATAACTTTAAAAAAGCGGGGCGGCGAACGCTTGCTACTAAGAGAATATCAGTCGGAGATTCTGGATAATTGGTAAATACTCCTGTTAAAGCTAAAAATTTTACTTGGCAAATTCTTTGTAAATTATCAATAAATTTTTGGCTAAACAGAATCTGGGCTTTAGTGAACAGGGCTTTAATTTCTGAATAGAGTAAAAATTTTGTATTAGCACTATAAAATTTTTCTTCTTTTAAAACTGATTTGGTTTTCTTTGTAATTAGAGCATCTTCTTGTTCTACTTTTACTTTTTCTTCTTTTAATATCCCAAAACTTACTAGATTTTTAAGTTCTTTTCGTACCATTGATGACGATAAGTTTAAATCTAGAAGTAAATTTTGTACTTGATATTTTTTTTCGGGTGATAATAAGAGAAGATTCAATATTTTTACCCGAGAAATTGAACCAAAAATAGCATTCAACATATTTCTTTATTTATAAATTTATAGTATAATATAGGACAAGAACAGTCAAACATAAATAATGTTTATAAATTTGATATTTTAGGTCTATGTATAATAAAATAGCTTCAATTATTCTCAACTCTGCCAAGACCAACAGTTTGAGTGACGTTTTTGTTGCTCAACCTGATTCCTTAAAAGAAAGTTTGGCAGGCAAAATTTTTGTGTTAGCGGAAATTGGTGGACGAAAAGCTAGTGGAAAGAAAATTTTTAATTTTTTAATTGAAGCTTTGAATACTAATTATTATAATGATGAGAAAATCCTATTCCGAGATAAAATAGAGGGATTAAAAATTGAAAATATCTTTGAAGCAGCAATCACTAAAACTAATCAAGATTTAGTTAATTTTTTGACAAAAGAAAAAATTATTTTGGATCCAACAGTAAATAGTATCACTCTTGGAGTTATTTATGAAAATAAGTTACATTTTTCTATTTTTGGTAATAATCGCGCTTTACTTCTCTATAATCACCATGATCAGTATGAGATTATCAATGTGGAAAGTAATATTCGTGAAGAAGATACGGTAACGGAAAAAACTAACACAGATCCCTTAGATAATTTTCCCAAATTATTTTCCTCAGTCATTAGCGGTGAAATACCGCTAAATTCCTATTTTATTTTTACCAATGAAGCTCTTCTAGAATATTTATCTAATCAAGATATTGTTAAAATTATTACTAAATTACCGCCCCTAACTGCCGTGGAACAGATTAAAAATATTTTGCTCAAAATTAATACCTATGTCCCCTTCTTAGGAATTATTGTTAAAAATACTACTGGTTTAAATCAGCCAGAATCTTCAGATAATCTTGAAGAAGCTTTATCGGCTCATGGTTCTATATCTTCTCTAAATTATACTGAAGCTAAAACTGAAGAGATGCTGACCCCCGCTGGAATTATTAGTTTTTCTCGTGTTTTTAACTGGTTAAAGAATTTAGTTAAGAATTATCAGCTTTTTCTCACTAAGCTTCGGAAAGCTCGTGTTCAACAGGCCGATCAAGATAAATCAACTAGTCCAAACCGTAAAGTTACCGCCCATCCTTCCGAAAAAGAATCTGAATCTGATTTAAATTTAGGCCCTGTGCAAAGTCTTAGTTCTCGTCGTCCAGATTCTTTTTTAATTAAAGATAAAATATTTTTTAAAAAAAAATCAGGTTTGGTCACTGTTATTTGGAGTAAATTATTACTCAGTTTAAAAATTATTTTTGATCCGCGAGCTTGGCTGAATCTCGTTAAACAAACAAAATCTTGGATCCATGATTTAGATACTAAAAATCGTCGTTTATTCATTTTATTAGCTTCCATTATTATTGTTTTCGTTGCTAGCTTGTTATTAACTAATTGGAATCATCAGCGACAATTAGCACAAACTAATTTTAATAATTTGGTAACCAATATTAAAGATCAGGAAAATTCTATTGATACCCATCTGCTCTATCATGATCAATCCGGGGCTAAACAAATCTTTATTCAGACACAGGCTTTGTTAAATTCTTTACCACAACAGACTAAGGCACAACAACTTATTTATAATAATTTAGCACTCAATTTACGGTCTAAAGAAAATAAGATTGAGAAAATTATTGTTGTTAAATCAGCTAAACAAGTTGCTAATTTACAAAATTTAGGAGTACAAAGCTTAATTTATGCTAAAGGGCAAATTTATGCTGCAAGTAAATCAACTATTTATGATTTAAAACCCGGAAATTCAACTTATACTAAAATTCATATTTTTGGTGCTAATAATCTTAGTAACCCAGTATTTTATAGTCCCGACCTACTCTATTATTGGGATAATAAGCAAATTGCGAGTTACAATATTAAAACTGGACATAGTAATTTATCTTCAGAAATCAATCTCAACTCTAGCGATCAAGCAGTAAGTTTTAAGATGTTTTATGGAAATTTATATCTATTGGTGCCAAATCAAAACCAGATTTATAAATATTCTGCACGTAGTAGATTCCAAAATAAAACTAATTGGTTCCCAGAAAAAGTTAATTTAAGTCAAGCTAGCGATTTATATATTGATGGTAATATTTATATTCTTTTGAAAAATGGTGAAGTCCAAAAGTATTTCAAAGGAACTCTGGCTTATTCTTCAGCACCACTTAATCCGATTATGACCGATGCTAGTAAGTTAATTATTGGTGAACGCAATATTTATATTTTTGAAGCTAGCTCCAAACGTTTAGTAGTTTTAGCTAAGTCTGATGGACATCTTTTAAACCAGTATCAATTTAATTTCTTGAGTTCCCCGCAAGATTTTACAGTTGATGAAAATGCGAAATTAGCTTATATCTTAAATAATGGGGGAGTTTATAAGATCTCTCTTCAACAATAAGAGGACTAGAATCGATTATAATTATTAATTTTTTCCGATATAATTTTTTGTTAATTTTCTAAAAAACCAGAGATAAAATCCCTGGTTTTTCTTATGAAGAATTGTTCTTTAAAATAAATTTCTAATTAGTAAAAATTACTAATCAATTTTATTTTAGAGTTACCTTTGCTCCTGCTTCCTCTAATTGTTTTTTAATTTTTTCGGCTTCTTCTTTTTTAACACCCTCCTTTAGAACTTTAGGAGCAGCATCTACTAAATCTTTAGCATCTTTTAAGCCCATTTCTGTTAAAGCGCGAACAGCTTTAATAACATTGATTTTGCTAGCACCGGCTTCAGTGATTTCAATATCAAAGCTATCCTTTTCTTCTACTGGAGCACCACCGGCAGCACCAGCTGGAGCAGCCATCATAGCTGGAGCAGCAGCCGATACGCCAAATTTGTCTTCTAAGATTTTTACTAACTCCGCTAAATCTAAGACACTCATTTTCTCAATCTCGCCAACTAATTTTTCAAATTTAGCTGGAACAACAACATCTTTTTTTTCTTCGGCCATAATTTTCTGTTGTGTTTAAACGATTTCAAGCAATCAATTAAACAGCATTAATTTATATTTATTTTTTAATTATTCTATTAATTTTTTATTATTATTTTTTCTCTTCAATAGCTTTGAGAACAGTTACTAAACCACGTAAATTGCCTGCTAAAACATTAACAAATCCAGAAATTGGGGCATTAATTGACCCTACCAGTTTAGCATATAATTCTGATTTACTTGGTAATTTAGAAAGAGCTTCAACCTCTTCTTTGGATAATAATTTACCATCTAAAATTCCCCCAAGGAAAAATATTTTTTTACCTTGTTCCTTGTTTTGACGAAAAGTTCCAATAATTTTAGCTGGGGCCACTTCATCTTCATAAGAAAAGATGATAGCAACTTTTCCTTCAAAATCACGAACATTAATATCAATTTTATTATCTTCTAAAGCAAGATTAATTAAGGTTTTCTTGGCAACATAATATTCGCCATTTTCAGTACGTAGTTTTGTTCTTAATTCTTCATTATCTTTGACACCTAGAGCATTGAATCCCACAAAAATTACTGATTTGGATTTCTTAATTTTTTCGGTTAAACTACGAAAAATCTCTTGTTTTTGGAGCTTACTTTTAGGCATATAATTGAATGGTTAAAAAAATCTGTGTTTAAACACAGACAATGAGATACTAAATAGTATTTTATTACCTCGGCCAGACTTATAAATCTTCATAGATTAAGCTGACGGTCTGCGGTGTTATTTATTGATGTCCTTATCATAGCAGATTAGGATAATCTGTCAAGGTTGATTAATAATACTTGGTTATTTTTTTAAATGTTGTGTATTTAGATAATAAAAAACGCTTTAGTTATTTTATAAATATTTATATAAAATAACTAAAGCATTGTTTCCTAGAAAAGTTTTTACCTAACAACTATCCATCTTTTGGCTGCTCCAGGAATTAATTTTCCGTTTTTAAACAAAAATCGGTTTTTGACAATATTTCGGACAAAACGTTGGTTTTGCCGGGGAGTACCAATATACCGATAACAATGTTTAAAAATTGGTTTTAAAATTTTTTCCCCACTACTAGACCAGTAGGGCTTCAATTTTCCGTCAAAAATAATTACTCCTTGCTTACAAAGTGGTAAAATAATATTTTCATAACGTGAACGATATTGTGTTGGTATTTTTAGAACTTTTAAAATTTGAATAACATTCATTTTTAGAAGTTCTTGGTTGGTGTAAGTCTTCATTTTTTGAGCAAAACTTGTGCTCGGAATGACAAACAGAAATACCAATAAAAATAAAATTACAATTTTTTTCATGATCTGAAGTTTTTAATGAATAACTTGATAATTTATTGAATTATCTCGGCTTCCCTCTATTAGAAAAAACAGAATAATTCAATAAATATTTTAAATCATTATTTTTTAAAGATCTGTCTTAGATTTAGAGATTATCATTCTTAGTAGCTTTTGTCAATTTATTTAAAATAAAAAGGATTAATCACAACGATTAATCCTTAGTTCAAATTTAACAATTATATTTTAATAATATTCTAATTTATTGATGTTTTTATTAAATTGATTTTTAATTCTTATCCAGGTGAGATCTTGGCTATTTCTTTCTTCCTCACTTAAATCAAGATAGGTTTTATTAAATCTCGGAGAAAACCATAGACTAGCCATCCAGAAACCAGGTAATATAAACTCCGCATTATATTTTTTTAATAGATAACATTTTTCACCACTTTTTAAAAAAGAAAAAATTACTTGCCCTTGGTAGGAGACAGCTAAAGCTTCATTCCAGAAGGCTGCTCTATCTTCGCCTTGAAATGGCTCCATTATTTTTAATATTGCCTTCAAACGATCAATATCTGTTGCTTTAGCACCAGCAAAACGGTGAGTCAATAATCCATTCCAGTGCTTTCCTAATACTGGTATTGTTACTCCACCATCAGATGACATCGCTAATCCGTTATAGGCCAATGAATAAGCGTTTGCTTTTAAAATTGCATTATTTTCAAAACTCTCACCATTTTCTTCAATAGTAAGATTTAAATTTATATCTTCAAGATAAATTGCTTTACAAGAGTCTAAATCTTCAAGAAGCCAAGTTAATCTATCTCTCTTTAGGGGGTTAGTTGTTCCTAGTAATACTTTTTTTACTTTAATCTTATTTCTCATTCGTTTTGATATTTTTTCAATTTAAACTATAATTCTAGAATTTAACTGGCAATTTATGTTCATAAAAATTAGTTATTCGCCCCTCAGTATATAAACCACTTTCTATAAATTTCCATCCTGACTTTTCGTAATAATTTTTTAAATCAGTCATTAAATAAACCTTGTTGAACTTTGCTTTCTGAGCAGTTTCTAATAGGGCTTTTTGTAAAGCTTGTCCAATTCTTTTTCCTCTATATTTTGGTAGAACAAACATAAAACTTAACCAAGGTCCTAAATCTTGACGATAAGGATGGTCGGTTTTTAAAAGAGAAACAGTTCCAGCGGGATGATTATTATAAAAAGCAATTAAGACTTGCGGACATTTTTTTCCTGAAAAATATTCAGTACGATAAATTATTTCTTTTAAAGTTTGATGATGACGTTTTGCCCATTGTTTCCAAAGCCACTTAGAAACTAGTGGAATATATTCTCGACAAGAGTTAAGGTTTTTAATAGTAATTTTGGCTTGTTTTTTTGCTTTCATTTTTATATTATCTTTAAAAAATAATTACCCAGAAAAACTGCAACCTTAGATTCTGGAAACCGAGAATGTTAATTAATTCTTTAAAAGTTTTATTTATCTACTTGCTCCACTATAGGCAATAGCGCGAACAATATTCCAAGCTAAAGAATTAACCGGAGCATGTTCATAGACGCTTTTAAAAGTTCTAATAGCTTGTTCCTCGCTGTGTAAATTACGTTTTAAGGGTCGTAAACCATAAGCAATCAAAGTGATAGCATTAGCATCATGGCTATTATTCATATCTGCGGGACGATTATAAACCTTAATAAATTCTGATTTAGCTTCACTAATTGCCTGAGGGCTAGTAGCCCCTGGCCAACGACCATTAGCAATCTTTAAAACATCTGACCAATTAGCAGTGGTGGTTGGTAAATGACCATAAGCTTCTAAATAAGAACCGATTACACCAGCACGTTCTCCCGCCCCTAATTTTAAAGCATCTTTAGTGCCATAAGTGATAAAATAAGTTAAATTATCTTTATCAGTATTTGTTAAATTAGTATTTTTTAAATATTTTGCTAAGTATTTTTGATCGGTCAATTGCTCCTGGGCGGAACTTCTCGGGGTCTGAACAGCGCTTAAAATTGAATTAAGGTTACTACTAGAAATTAATTGAGATTGATGAGCAATAGCGACTAACATCGCTTGTGCTTGATTCTTAACTGACTGCTGAGAATTGCTGGAAGATTTTGTTGCTGATTGATTACTAGAGCTATTAATTTTCACCGCCAAAGAAGCACAACTATTAGTTGCCGAACAAATTGTCAAAACCGCAGAACCTGTTGTTTTGCCAGACAAACTAAGTTGCGAACTGCTGACTTGGGCTTTAACAATTGTCGGATTAGAATTTGCGGATAAATAATAATTACTACTTAAACCTCCGGATAAAGTAATACTTAGATTCTGTCCAACAGAAATAATCGGATTATTTTGACTGAAACTTAAAGGTTGATTAGAGCTATTGTTAGCGCTTACTGTTAAATAGAGAGTTTGACATTGACCGCCACTTTGACAAATTAGAGCATTGGCTGTTCCCGCTTTTTGAGCCGAAATATCTAATTTTGCTCCCGTTAATTTAATGCTGGCTACATCCTGACCATTGCTACTAGAAAGATAATAACCACCATTACCATAAATACTAACTTGAGCACTACTGCCAACTTTTAATTTTAAATTATTATTACTAAAAGATAATTGCTTGTTAGAACTAAGGCCATTAACTAAAACAGCTAACTGGGTACAAGCTCCGCCAGCAGAACAGACATCAATTGTTCCTGAACCAGCCTTAATACCATTTATAGTTAAAATATTATTCTGTAAATTAGTTTGGAAAATAGTTTGTGCTTTCGTACTAGCGTTGGAAAGACTATAGGGTCGTGAACCACCAGAAACGGTAATACTAATCGCTTGACCAGCTCGTAACCAAAGATTATTTTGGCTAAGAGTAATTGGTCCACTAGTCGCATAACTAACGGTCGCTGTTAATGATCCGCAATTCCCATTACTAGCACAAACAGTAATAGTTGCTGAACCAGTTCCCTGACCAACTAACGTTAATTGATTACTATTAGTAATACTTGCTTGAACCACTGCCGAATTAGAATTGGTAGAAACATTATAGCTACTACCACCATTGAGAGAGATATTAACACTTTGACCAATCAGGAAATTCGGATTTGTTTGACTAAAAGTCAAGGCCGTTGAACTAATATTACCAACCTGAGCGTTGATAATACCACAAGAGCTAAGATCTGCTGAACAAACTGTTAAGGACGCTGAACCATTATTAGCTAGTGCTTTTAAATCAATAACTGTTCCCTGAAGACTGGCAGAAATAACACGAGGATTAGAATTATTTAAAATTGAATAGTTTGCGGTACTCTGAGCATTAAGAATGGAAACTAAAGAATGTTGTCCAGCAGCAACTGTTAAATTGCTCTGGCTAAAAGTCAAAACTTGAGCACCAGAATTTTGAATAGTAATATAAGTACTTGCACAATTAGAAGTAGTTCCTAAAGTACAAACTGTGGCTACGGTTTGACCAAAAGAATTAGCCAAAACAGTAATTTGTTGACCAAGTATATTAATATTAGCAATTTGCGGATTAGAATTATTTAGTAAATAAAGAATTTTATTACCAGTATTAGAAACTGTTAAGTTAGTAGATTGTCCAACTTTTAACACAACACTTGTCGGACTGAGAGCAATTGCGCCATTACTGGAAGTGCTAATTGGCCAAGTTACTGAATTAGAAGATTGCTTATTAATAATCACATGGACTGAATCACTAGGAGTAATATTATACTCCCCAGCTTTAATAATTACTGTATAAGCACCAGCGGAATCAGTTTTTCCAAGATATTGTAAATGAGAACTACCATCAGTTTGGTGATAATATAATAAAACATTATTATTAGCTAAGGCACCGCTAACTACTAGCTGAACATTACCGCTCGTACTCGTTGTACTGAGTTTTAAGTTGGGAGCACTCGCTTGACTAACGCTAGTAAAAATTAAAAAAGCTGAAACAATTGCTATTGGGACAGTAAGAAATAGTAGCTTTTTCATAATTTTAAAATTAATTTTTCAACTAAGTATTCCAATTTTATTCTTTTTTTATATATTTTATTGAATTTTATTTGCCAAAGCAGTCGCTAAAGCCTCTACTCGAGCCTGATCGGGACCAATAACTACTACATAGTGATCTCCTTTAATAAAATTAATCGCTGTTCGTCCATCAGTAATTGTCGCTATTTTTCCAGCTCCACTGGAAATTTGGAAGGCTCGGCTATTGGCACCGTATTTAAATAAAGCACCAGCTGCTGGTTGATAAGGTAATAATAAATTATCAATCATCACAATATGAGCGGTACTTGATTTGACGACTTGGCCTAAGTCGCTAACTGAGAAATAAAGATTTGGTCCGTCGTAACGACCACTAGTCTCAGGTAATATTTTTTGGACATTACTGAAACCCGCCTGACTTAAATCTTGAACACTAACTGTGAGAATTCGGTTGGCGGCTTGGGTGCTAGCAGATTTAAAAATCAATATTCCGAAAAAACTTACCAATCCAAAAACACTAATAATGGCGATAGATTTTAATAATTTTTTAAACATAAATTAAATAATAATTAGATAAAATAACACTTCTATTTTAGCATATTTTTATAAAAAATTCCAAGAATTTCTAAAATTAGTAATTTTTATTCACTTAAGGATTTAATTTAATAGTTTTCTGAATCTGATAATTTTGTAAAAATTTAGGGGTTAGAATATAGTGACCGCTAGCTCGATAAGCACTGCCTGTATTCAATTTAATAGGATTTAACAACTTTCCTTGATTAGTTAATAAACCATAATCAACTCCTTGGGCATCTTCTAAACCAATTATACAGTTATTATTTACGGTTTTAGGTTTCAAACAACGCACCCAACCTTTGATGGTTATTGAACCACCAAGATCTTGAAGAGAGATTGTCGCTTGAGAAGAATTAGCTTTTAAATTTGTTTGGGGAGAATTCTTTGCCAATAACAGAAAAACTAAGAGCACTAAAATTGCGAGTAAGATGCCAATGATAAAAATTTTTTTATTCATAAAATTATCTTTTTAATTTTAACTATTCCTTCAAAATATTTTTTTTCAATATTCTTTAAGATATTATTATTTTAACATTATTTTTAAAATAATTCTATTTTAATTAAATATTTAATAATCTTTTTTAATAATTCCATCTTTTAACCAAATAACACGATCGACATATTGTTCATCATCTGGTTCATGGGTAACCATAATAATAGTTTGACCAATTTCTTTGTTTAATTCTCTAAATAATTTTATCACAGTTAATGAAGCTTCACTGTCTAGATTAGCGGTTGGTTCATCAGCAAATAAAATTAAAGGGTCATTAACTAAAGCTCTAGCAATGGCTACTCTTTGTTGTTCACCTCCTGATAATTCTTGGGGTAAATGATTTAATTTTTTGCCTAAGCCAACTTTTTTTAGCATCTTTGCTGCTTTTTTAAGATATTCCTTTTTAGGAATATTATCTAACATTAATGGTAAAAAAACTGACTCTAAGGCTGTTAATTCTGGTAAAAGAGCATAAGATTGAAAAACATAACCTAACTTTTTTAATCTAAATTGAGATTTTTGTTTTTCAGAGAGAGACATTAAATCAATGCCATCAATAATAATTTTCCCAGAACTTGGAGTATCTAAAAGACCAAGCTGATGTAAAAGAGTTGATTTTCCCGAACCACTTCTGCCCATTAAAGCTAAAAATTCTCCTTTTTTAACTTCAAAATTAATATTCTTTAAAACTTTAACCGGCACTAAAGCTTCATAAGTTTTTTTTAAATTTTTAACTTCAATAATCATAAAATAAATTTTAAATCAATTAACCCCAAATAGAATTTAGAATACTTCTTTTAGCCCCCTTATAAGCTGGGAAAAATCCTCCAATTAAAGCAGCACTTAAAAGACTTATGTTACTAATTTTAATTATATTAAAAGTAATTTTCAAAGACACCCAACCAACTGGAAAATCTAATGGATTAGAAATAAAAAGAGGACGAACAACAAAAAGAATTAAAGATATTCCAAGTAAAACTCCAACTAAACCATAAAAAAGAGCTTGAATTACAAAATAAGCAACAATGGTCCCCTCTCTCATACCAATTGCTTTTAAAATACCAATTTGTTTTCTTTTATTAACTACACTGACAAAAATAATAATAAAAATAGTAATTCCAGCAACAATAGTTCCAATTGCTCCTAAAATAATGCTAATCATGTCAAAACTTTTACTAGCACCTGAAGTAAAGCCCATCAGAGCACTCCACTTTTTAATATCTTCAGTTTTAAACCCTGATCTTCTAATTTCTCTAATAACCATACCTTCGCTGCTAATATTTTTAGTCTTTACCAATATTTCTGATGACCGATTATAAACACGAAGAACTGATTCCATTTCCCCTTTAGTAATAAAAGCACTTTGATTAACTTGAGTGTTTTTAGTTTTAAAAATTCCTTTAACCGTATAGGTTCTCTTAACACCATTACTAAAATAAACATCAACTTGATCACCAACTTTAACACCTAAACTTAAATATTCTAAATCAGAGCCATAAGCTCCAGAAATATCTCTACCGAGTATAATTTGGTTACGATCAGTCGCTTTTAAATAAGAACCAGCAACCATTGATTTATAAATATCTGTTACTTTTTCTTCTTGCTTAGGATTAATGGATTTTATAGTCCAACGTCCTTTTTGGATATCATTACCATCTCTATTCTTATCATATTTTATAATTGCTTGGTTAACATAGTGAGTAGCGACAGCTTGAACGCCAGGCAATGAAGAAAGCCGTTGTTCAGCATGATTCTTTTTAATATAAATATTATTAACGGCAGGCGTAATAACAATATTACTATATTGATTGTTAATAGCCTCATTATTAATTGCTTGAACTATACCTCCAAAAATAGAAGAGACAAAAACCAAATTAACATAAGCCAGGGTCATAATTAGAATAGTCATGAATAAAGTTCCCTTGTTCCCTCTTTTAATAGAATGGAAAGCTAAAAATAATGATGTTTTTAAATTCATATTATAACATTTAATATTTATTTAAATTTTAATTTTTCTAATTAGTTTGGTAAAATTTTCTAATTCTTCAATTTTAAAATCTTTGAAACCAGCACTAAAAACGTTAAAATAGTTAGATTTAAATTTTTTAAATCTCGCTTTAGCGCTCGAACTTAAAATAATATGAACTGAACGTCGATCTTGAATATCTTGGTAACGACAAACTAATTTATAATCCACTAAGACGTTGATAAGTTGAGTAATAGCTCCAGGGGTAACTTTAAAAAATTGAGCTAAATCTTTAACGCTTTTTCCCTGCTTGGTTTCAGCTATCAAAAATAAAATCATCACTTGCCGACGATTAAGTTTTAAATCGCCAAAAGGAAATTTTTGTTTTTTATGTAGATTTTTAATAACTTCTATTGATTTGATAGCTAATTCTTGAAGTAATTTTTGTTTATTTTTAGTCATATATTTTTACGCTTAGTTTCCTTTCATTTTTAAGATTACTCATGACTTAGAGCTTCTACTGGATCTAGTTTAGCGGCGCTATAGGCAGGAAAAATACCGAAACCAATTCCAATAACAGCCGAGACGCCAAAAGCTAAGGCCATGGCATAAAATGGTACCGAAAAGATCCACACTAAATTATTATATCTGGCAATTATCGCTACCAAATAGCCTAATAGGCTACCAAAAATAATACCTATTACTCCCCCGAGAATAGTAATAATGACTGATTCTACTAAAAACTCAGTTAAAATATCTGAATTTTTTGCTCCCAGAGCTTTTTTTAGACCAATCTCTGCTGTTCGTTCAGTCACTACTACGTACATAATATTCATAATGCCAATACCACCAACAATTAAAGAAATAGCCGCAATTGCAATGAGTAAAATGGTAATGCCATCAAAAATGGTATTAAAGGTACCCATGGCTTGCGCTTGCGTCTCTACTAAAAAATCATCTTTAGCGGGATTATTAATGCGATGATTTTGTCTGAGAAGAAGGCGAATATTATGAGCCGTAAAAGCTCCTTGATTAGCATTTTTAAGTTGAACAATAGCCATCAACAAGTAGTTAATGCCCAAAATCTTTTTCTGGGCAGTTTTGAGGGGAATATAAAGCATATCATCGCTTCCACCTCCTAAAACTCCAACCGGATTATAAACACCAATCACTTTAAAATTTAAATTACCTAAACGAACTATTTTCCCCACCGGATTAAAGCCATTACCGAAGAGGTCTTTTGCTAAAGTACTTCCTAAAATAGCAACTTGTGCTTCGCCAGCATCTTCAGTACTACTAAAAAATCGTCCATATTTTAAAGTACTTTTATCAATTTGAAAACGGGCGGCTGAAGTTCCATAAAATAAGGTGTTTTTGCTGACATCACGATAACTAATAACTTTCTGACCAACAACCATTCCATAAGCATTAACGACATTAGGAATTTGTTTAATATCTTGTAAATCACGGTTTTTGAAAGTGGTAATAGCGACCGATGAAATAGCCCGCCCCATATCAGCACTCATTGCTCCAGCATTACGGTTTTTAGTAGTTGGCGGAACACGAGTTTCAATAAATAAAGTATTGGTACCGTAAACTTGTAATTGAGAATTAATTAAACTTCGAAAACCAGCACCAGCGGATAAAACTAAAACTACCGTCGCAATACCAATCATAATTCCCAAGGTTGTTAAAATCGTTCGCATCGGGTTAGCAAGTAATACTTTCAGCGCTTGTTTTAATATTTGATACATAATAGTTCTTTATTCATAACGCAAAGCTTCAATAGGGTCTAAACGAGCGGCTTTTAGAGCAGGATATAACCCAAATAATACCCCACTCAAGATTGAGACTCCAATTGCTAAAATAATAGAAAGTGGGGAGATAACAAAGGCCCAATCATAACCAAGATGAATCATTAATAAAAATAAACCATAGGAAACTAGGGCGCCGACAATAATACCAATTAAACCTCCGAGAGTTGTGAGAATGACCGCTTCTAAAAGAAATTGTTTTAAAATAGTATGATTAGTAGCTCCGAGAGCTTTTCGTAAACCAACCTCTCGAGTTCGTTCACCAATAGTAGCCATCATAATATTCATAATTCCAATTCCACCGACTAATAATGAAATAGCAGCCATTGCCGTTAGAAATAAGCTTAAGGCATTCGTGATGGTTGATAATAGTGCCACCGCACTAGCCATATTACGAATAGTATAATCAATTTCTGAGGCAGTTTGGATATGATGACGTCGATTAAGAACATTTTTAATATCTTGAATAGTTTGCTGAATATTAGCACTTGAGTCTACTTTGATATTAATTGTTCGTAAATAATGAATACCCAATAGTTGTTGTTGCCCAATCTTTAAGGGAATAATTATTTGATCATCCTGATCCTGGAAAAAAGCCGTTCCCCGAGAGACAACGGTACCAATTACTCGTAAAGGAACACCACCGGCAATATTACTATTAGCACTTTTTACTCTAATAACCTGTCCAATCGGATTAACAGCACTATGAGAAAAGAGTTCTTTAACTACCGTGGAACCTAAAACTGCGACATTAGCAGCGCTTTTATTCTCTTGGGCATTAAAAAATCGTCCCGCTGACATTTCCACATGAACTACTTTTGGATAATAAGCATCAGTAGCAGTGAAATTAGTATCAATACTCTTATTTCTCCAAGTCACTGTGGTCTTCCCTAAAACATTAGCATTAACTGCTGAAGCATGAGGAACTTGATTAGTGCTCCGTAAAGCTTGAGCATCACTATTAACTAAAGTTGTCACGACAATACCAAACATCTGGGCTGGTGGTCCTTTTTCATTACTTTTTCCGGGTTGCACACTTAATAAATTAGAACCTAATTTAGTCACTTGGCCCAGGACAAGAGCTTTTGCCCCTGCCCCCAGAGCAATAATAATAATGACTCCCGCAACACCAATCATAATACCCAGGATAGTTAAAAAAGAACGTCCTTTTTTAGCAAAAAGAATTTTAAGTACAAATTTAATGCTCACAAATAAATTCACAATTTTATCTAATTATAATTTTATTTAATTAATTCTGTATTGGCAGTAGCAAAAACACGCTTATGTACGGCTTGATCAGAGATAATTGCACCATCTTTAATCTTAATAATTCGTTTGGCGTGATTAGCCGTCTCTGCTTCGTGAGTTACTAAAATAATCGTCCGCCCCTGTTTATTAAGTTGTTGCAAAAGATATAAAACTGTATTACCCGATTTAGAATCTAAATTACCAGTTGGCTCATCGGCAAAAATAACTGCTGGATTGGTTACTAAAGCCCGAGCAATAGCGACTCGCTGTTTTTCACCACCAGAAATTTGGTTAGTATAATAATTTAAACGTGATCCTAAACCAACAGACTCTAAGGCTTTCCGAGCTAAGAGATCATGATTTTTTTTCTTGCTATATAACAAAGGTAATTTAACATTATCCAAAACTGTTGTCCGTGGTAAGAGATTGAAGGCTTGAAAAACAAAGCCCACTTCTTCATTTCTTAATTTCGCTAGATAATTATCATCAAAATTTTCAACATTTTTTCCTTTAAATTTATAATCTCCAGTACTTTGACGTTCTAAAAAACCTAAAATATGCATCAATGTCGTTTTACCACTTCCCGATGGCCCCATAATCGTCACAAATTCTTGTTCATTAATTTCAAAACTAACCTGGTGTAAAACCGGGGTACTTAAACCATTGCTTTGATAGGTTTTTGAGAGATTGGAAATTTTTATTAAACTCATACCATTAAAATTAAATAAATTACAATTTGGTATTTGCAAACTTTAATCTAAGACTTCAGGTAAGTCACAATCTCTTGTCCAACTTGTAAGCCAGACCGCACTTCCACTAAACCATTATCAGCTTGTAAGCCAATTTGAATTGGTATCTGACGGTAGGTTTTGGATTGAGGATTCGTTACTAAACGCACAAAGGCTTTAGTTCCCTGGTAGATAATAGCGCTACTAGGAATGGCTAAAACTTGGTTTTTACTAGCAACTTGAATAGTCATATTAGCAGTCATTCCTGGTTTAATTTCAGGAATATTCGGTAGAGTAGCTTTAATTAAATAGTCAACAACCCCCGAGATGATAGTTGAAGCGGGATTGATGTCATATATTTTTCCTTGAAAATGACGATCAGGACCGAGAGCGTCAAAAGTATAATCTACTGTTTGCCCAATTTTTAAGGAAGCAATATTAGCTTCACTGACATTCGCCTCGGTATGTAGCGCCTGAACATTTTGCAGGACAACAACTTCTTGAAGAGCATTAACTTGCTGACCGATTTTAGTATCTACGGCAGTGATAGTACCCTTTTGAGGAGCAATAAGTAAAGCATTCTTTAAGCGTACTTGAGCAGCATCAACATTGCCCTGAGCCGCTAAAATTTGGGCTTGAGCCACGGCTAAATCGCTAGCACGAGCTGGAGCCGTTTCTTGTTCCAAGGTAGCTTGAGCTTGCTCTAAAGCAGCTTGGGTACTATTAACTTGATTCTGAGCAGAAATTATTTTTTGTTCAGTATTAAGCTTGGTATTCGTTAAAGCGTTCTGAGCATTGGTCAGGGCATTACTTAAAATTTGATAAGAAGAGTTAATAACATTAATACCAGAATTCTCAGCACTGATGGCTTGCTGAATACTAGATTGATAAGCATTAAGTTGGCTTTGATTAAATTTAGAACTGGTGATTGAATCTTGCAAAGCGGAATAACAATAATTTAAAGAAATAATATTTTCCCTTAAAGCTTGTAAACTATCAGAAATAGCTTGTTGAAGATTAGTATCACTTTTATAGTTTTTTGCCTTCTTTAAACTTAAATTTGCCTCATCTAATAGCGCTTGAATTTTGGGATAAGTACTTTTAAATTGATTTAAATTAGAAATATTAGAAACTCCAAAAGTATCTTTTAGATCATTATCGTCTAAAATTTGTTTCTCCTGATTAAGATCAGCTTTCAGAACAGTCAACTGCTGAGCGATATTTGTGACAATAGTAGAACGTTTATCATCAGCGTTAGTAGTTGGTGATTGCAAATCTTGAAGAGTTTTTTCTGCTTGTTGAATATTAACTGCGCTTGATTTTTTAACAATTGCTAATTGTACTTGAGCATTGTTATTCGCAACCTGGGCACTATTAATTGCTTTCTGAGTAACGTTAATCTGTTCTTTGCTAGCACCGAGACGGATTTTATTATAATTAGCTTGAGCTTGAGCTAAAGAACCTTGAGCACTAACCAAGGCAGCTTGAGCACTCGCTTGATTTAAATTCCCAAGAATATCACCCTTCTGAACTTGATCACCAACTTTAATCCGCAGATTCTGAACAATTCCAGAACTCTGAAAACTGAGATTAAGATTAATTTTACTAATAATCTGTCCAGTTGTTAACACGGTAGATTTAATATCTTGGCGTTGAACGTGCATAGTTTGGATCTGAGAATTAGTATTCTGAGGGCGTTGAAAAAAATACACCCCTCCCCCAATAAGCACTAAAATAATAATAGTCCAAGTAATCTTTTTCTTGGTAAAAATTTTTAATTTCTTCATAAAATAAAAATAAAAAGTAATTAAGTTTAATTACTTTTAGTTTAGTTGCTAAACTAAATTTAGTCAAGGGTAAAAAAATAAAATTAACTATTTATATTTTTGGAGAACTCTTTCTAATTTTAAATAGTCTTGCGGAGTTCCCTGGAAAGACCAATCTACCGTTTCTGAGAGTCGACAACAGAGACTGTTAAATTGCGGTTTATTGAGAATTTTTAGTTGAAGTTCTTTGGCGAGTTTTTCAAGTTGAATATTATTTTTTGCTAAATCTGATTGACTAGACATTTTTTCTAATTCAACATAATTAATTGATCCGGCCGAAACTAAAGAGACAATAATTTTATCTGCTAATTCATAGTTGAAACTCTTCCTTTCGCCGACTTTAGTTTCAAAACCAAGTTGAGAGCAAACCCGGACAAAACCAATAAATTGTTGAAAATTAATTTTTTGAGAGATTTCTATCCGGTCTTTAGAACTAAAGGGACCAGATTTAATAACTACTTCACTTTTCTGATTAGTAATTCGTACTCTAACATCCAATTCTTTCCCCAGTTTCTCATTAAAGTGCATCACTGATAAACGTTTTGTTTGAGAACGTAATTTGCCAAGTTTTTTAAGTTTTCTTTTTAGTTCGGTTAATTTTGAGTTTGATATTCTCGCTCTTAATTCAAGTTCAATTATCTTATTATTCATAAGTGAAGTGAAAGTTAATTTATTTAATTTGTTTCTTTTGTTGACGACGATCTAGAAATTTATAGGCCCAAACTTTTAAGAAATCCGTAATTACAAAAGCAATCAGAGCGTAAGCCCAAACAAATCCTGCTAGCTGCCAACCGATTGGTGAAACCCACCAACCATAAACAACTAAGAGCGTCGCTAAAGCTTTAGTAATAACTGCGGACCAGAATAAAGCACCACTTGGTTTAATAGACCAAAAATGACCACGAGTTCGTGTCACAAAAATTGTTAAATGACCGGCTACGGCTAACTTCAAAAAGATAAAAGACTGCATGATATCAGCGGGTAAATGTAATACTTCTTGAGCAATATAGAAAATACCAAAGGAAGAAATAACTCCTAAAATTCCTAAAAAAGTGGACATATTTAAAACCCGATGCATTGCCCATTTTTCTGGTTGATTAGAATAATGAACGCGATCATAGGCAATGGCCATAATTGGTGCATCATTGAAAAGCGCCAACATTACAATCATAATAGCCGTTACTGGATAGAAATTAAAAACAATAATGGATAGAGTGATGAAAAATAAAACTCGAATAGTCTCGGCAATACGGTAAATAGCATAACTATTCATGCGTTGAAATATCTTACGACTCTCTTTAATGGCGTTAATGATGACTGATAAACCTGGTAAAGTTAAGACAATCGCTGCTGCTGATTTAGCAGCATCAGTGGCCCCGTTAACAGCAATTCCAATATTAGCCTTTTTAAGAGCTGGGGCATCGTTAACCCCATCGCCCGTCATCCCAACAATATGCCCTCGCTTTTGTAGTAGCTCCACGATACGATATTTATGTTCGGGATACACTTGAGCAAAACCGCCAGCTTCTTCTACTATCTTACCAGCCTCGGCATCCGACTTTTTTAAGAAGGTCTCTGCCGACATAATATTCGTACTCAAATTAACTCGCTGAGCAATCTCTTTAGCAATTGCCGAATGATCACCAGTTACCATTTTTACTTCAATACCCATTGACTCCGCCGTTTTAATAGTTTCTGCAGAATCTTTACGGGGCGGATCAAAAAAAGGAATAATCCCCATAAATTGCCAATGTCCGGTAGAATCAGTTTTAGCTAATCCGAGAGCACGATAACCCTTTGTCGCTAGACTATTAACTTCCGCTTCTACTTGGTTAGTAATCTTTTTACTATTAGTTGCTAAAGCTAAAATTGCTTGCGGGGCACCTTTACTAATTTTAAACTTATGCTTTTGAGCATCTTGAACACTAACTTCGGTACGTTTAATAACTGGATTAAAGGGTTTAAAATCACTTAAATGATAATTCTTGAGAGTTTTAAATATTTCTAAAGTTTTAGTTTTATTAATAATCACATTATCAATTGGATCTTGATCTTCTTCGCGAGAAGCGAGCGTGGCCCAAAATAATATTTCGTTTTCACTGGCTTCACTAAAAGATTTTAGGGGTGCTAGACTTAATTGGTTTTTGGTAATTGTACCAGTTTTATCAGAACAAAGAATATCCATTCCCGCCATTTCTTCAATAGCTGCTAATTTACTAACAATCGCTTTATTTTTTGCTAAGGCAATTGCTCCGACGGCCATGGTGACTGTCAAAACGGCCGGGAGAGCGACGGGAATAGCAGCAATGGTTAGAACTAAGGCAAACTGTAAGGTTTGTAAGACCCCTTCATGACGAAAAAGAGCAACAATAAAAATAATTGCTACTAAAACAATTGCCAAGACAATGAGATAATTACCAATTTTAATAATCGCTTTTTGAAAATGACTTTGAGTTTTAGCTTCAGCAACTAATTTAGCTGTTTGACCAAAAAAAGTGTTCATCGCTGTGGCCACCACCAAAGCATTCATTTCTCCTTGACGAATAATTGATCCCGCGTAACAAAGATCGGAAATCTTTTTATCAACTGGCAAGGATTCTCCAGTTAAAGTTGATTCGTCAACTGATAAATAGGAACCACTAATTAGCTTCACATCAGCGGGAATAATATCTCCAAGCCGAATACGAACAATATCCCCGGGAACAAGTTCCCGAGCTGCCAATTCTTGCCATTTGCCCTCTCGTAATACTTTGGTTTTTAAGGCGAGTTTTTGTTTGAGGAGTTCAATAGCGTTATCCGCCTTATGCTCTTGCCAAAAACCAATCACAGCATTTAATAGTAATAGAGTAAAAATAACCCAAAAATCTTCCCAGTGATGAATAATAGCTGATAAGATGGAAGCAATCTCAATCATCCAGGGGATTGGCCCCCAGAAATAACTAAGAAATTTCATGAAAGAGCTTTCCTTCTTCTCAGAAATTTCATTATAACCATACTGTTGAAAACGTTCCTTTAATTCTTCATTAGCAAGCCCTTGTTCGCTAGAAGAAAACTTTTTAAAAAGCTCTGAGATAGAAGCTTTTTTAAGATAATCAATATTTGCCGTTATTTTATCCATATTTTTGTCAAAACTATTAACGTTTTAGAATTATTTATTATTATAACTCTAATTACTTATTAAATCTAATTAAAGTTATTACATAATTAAAATTTAACAAAACTCTCAATAATTAAAATAATTCCCGCCGCCAATAAACAACCAGCCATCTTACCAATTGCCGATTTTAAAATAGTTCTTTCTTCGGGAATCAACATTGATCTTAATTGTTCGGCCATTCCTCCTTCAAAAATGCCAGCAATACCATCCGTGACGGCATTACCGACTACCCCACCAATAATTGCTCCCGAGACTCCACCAAAATGACCACCAAAAATAGCGAGAATTGCTAAAATACCATTATCAATAATACCAAAAAAGATATCGGGTAAGGTCGATTTGATTTTTATTTTAAAAGGAATAAGTGAGACCAACGCTAAACCAGCGAGAATTATTAAGACTGGTCCAATCCAACGTGAGTTATCAATAAAATAAATACTCACGGCAATAATCACAATACTCAAAGTCAAGACGTTGAGGATGGAAAAAATAAAATTTTGATGTCTGAATTTCATAATTGTTTAATTAATTTTTAATATTTTTATTCTTTATTATAATTTCTTAGTCAAAAGTGACTTTTTCCTAAAAGAGTATTTGATAACTTCAATACTAATGATATTTATTAAGGAAATAGCAAAAATTAACAACCAACCGTTTAGACTTAAAGCTACCGTACCAACAATTTTTTGCAAAGGCCCCCAATAAATTGCCAGGATTAATAATAATAAACTGATTAAAAAAGCACCAAAGAGATAAGGATTTTGCCAATGTTTAATTTTATGAATTGGAATTTTTAAACTTCGCAAACTAAAGATTCCGGAAATTGATTTAAAACCTAAAAGAGCAAAGAATAAAGTTCGGAGGTAATTTAAATCCCAACCCCAGAGAGCTTGGTGTTTATAAAGATAAATAAACAATAACAAAATACCAAAATCTCGAATTAAACCTAAATAGAAAATAATAATTTTCATTTCACGATTAATTATTGGTTCAGTCTTGGGCAGAGGGGGTTGATCCATTATCCCTTGATCACTACGTTCAAAGGCTAAAGAAAAATTTGGCAGTCCATCATTAATAATATTAACCCATAAAATTTGGGCGGGTAAAATTGCTAAGGGTAAATTAAAAAATATTGACCCAATTATTAAAAACATTTCCGAAAAAGAATCAGAAATTAAATAAGTAATTGATTTACGAATATTATTAAAAATAATTCGTCCTTCATGAATAGCTTTAACAATTACTTTAAAATTATTATCTAATAATACTAAATCAGCTGTCGCCCGAGCAACATCGGTCCCTGATCCTAAACAAACTCCGATATCAGCAGTTTTTAAAGCAGGTGAATCATTAAGACCATCACCAGTCATCGCGACTACTTCCCCATTCGCTTGTAAAGCTTGAACAATCCTTAATTTATCCTCGGGACTGACTCGCGCATAGATATCATGTTTTTGAACTATTATTTTCAATTCCTCAGCACTGGTTTTCATGAGTCGTTGACCATCAATTACGGCTGTTAACTGACTTTTAAAATCAAGCTGACGAGCAATAGCCCAGGCAGTTTGTGGATGATCTCCGGTAATGATTATTGGGCGAATTCCCGCCCGTCGACATAAAGAAATAGTTTGGCGAGCATCAGGACGAAGGGGGTCTTGAAGAGTAACTAAACCAAGAAGAACTAAATTACGATCTAGTTTTTCCCAGTCCCTTTTTTCATTCTGACTTTCCGAAAACTGTGTTAGTTTTTTAGAAGCAATAGCAATCAAACGTAAACCTTGACTACTTAAATCGGCGACTTTCTTTAATAATTTTTCCTTATCATCTTCAGTTAACTTCTGCGGACCATGAGCAGTAAGGAATTCAGTAGCTTTAGCAATTATTTTTTCTGGAGCTCCCTTCTCATATAAAGTATAATCATTATCTAAAGAACGATGAATACTAATCATGAATTTCCGCTTGCTATTAAAAGATAATTCAGAAATTTTTACTTCCTGAGCTAATAACTGTTGACGGTCAATTCCCGCTTTTAAACCTAAATCTAGAAGAGCACTTTCCACTGGAGAGCCAATCGTCTTTTCTGGGTGTGAATCATTAGCTTTTTCTAATATCGCATTATTACATAATAACCCCGCTTTAATAAGCTTTAAGAAAGGAGTGATTTTATTTTGATTGGAAGAATTTAGCAACTCTTGAAGATTTAATTCCTGCTGGTCAATAATAAGACTCGCCACCTGCATTTGTCCAGTAGTCAGAGTTCCCGTCTTATCCGTACAAATTGTAGTAATTGATCCTAAAGTTTCCACGGCGAGTAGTTTTCTGGTAAGGGCTTTTTGTCGTAAAATCTGTTTCATCCCTAAAGTAAGAATAACAGTTACTGCCACCACTAAACCCTCAGGAACAGCAGCGACAGCGACGGCAACGGCAGTTAAAAAAATATTAAAAAAATCACGTCCCTGAATTAAACCCAGGACAACTATTAAAACACTAATAACAATGGCCACTAAGCTAATTAAACGAGATAATTGTTTTAAACGGTGTTGAAGAGGCGTTTGACGATCTTTAGTTTTTAATACTAAATGAGAAATCTTTCCTAATTCTGTTTGTGATCCTTGAGCAGTAACGAGCACTTCCGCATGACCACCGCTAACCACTGTCCCCGAATAAACCATATTTCGTCGATCCGCTAAACCAGTGGTCGTCGGCAAAATTTTAGTAGTTTTATAAACAGAATTAGATTCTCCTGTTAAATTAGCCTCATTAACTTGTAAATCAATACTCTTGATAATTCGTCCGTCAATTGTGATTTGTTCACCGGCACTTAATAGAACAAGATCACCAACGACCAATTCCGAACTATCCAATTCTAATTCTTGCCCATCACGACGAACAATTACTCGGGACTTAATCATTTCTTTCAACTGATTTAGAGCGTTATTAGCTTTATTCTCTTGAAAAAAGCCAATGATAACATTGACTAAAATGGCTCCAAAAACTATTTCAGCATCCAAATGTTTGCCAATTACTAAAGAAATTATCCCCGCAACTAATAAGAGTAGAATAAGGGGATTTTGAAATTGGCTAAATAAAATTGAAAATGCTGTTGAAGATTTAGTACTGGGTAGACTATTTTTTCCATTTTGTTGAAGACGAATTTGAGCTTCTTGTTGACTTAAACCCGAAGAAGAACTTTTTAATTTAGAAAAACAGGTTTCAATAGATAAATTATAGAATAAAATCATAGAATAAATTATTAATTAAAGCCTGCAGCTATTATATCATAGCTTATCGAAATCTAAAAAATTAAAATAAAGATTTATTTCTCTATTTTTTTAGTTACTCTGGCCATAATTTTTAGATAAGCAAAATAGATGATACTAATAACAACCAATAGTCCGATAATGATATAGGGGCCATTGTGAATAATCCGATTTAATCTTTGATAAGATTCACCAAAATAATAACCTAGAAAAACTAAAAAGAAGGATTTTGGTAAAGAAATTTCCAAGGATGACCAAAAAAATTTTTTAAATTTGAGACGAGTAATACCAATACTAACTAAACCAATTGGACCAATTAGTGGTGATAGCTTTACTAATAATAAAGCATAATAAGTATGTTGATGTAACAAGTGTTTTATTTTTTCTACCTTTTCTTCAGTTAAACCAAAATATCTAAAGAGTCTGGAATGAATTAAATGGTGACCACGATAACCAATACTATAATAGACTAAATCAGCACCTAAATCAGCCACCACGGCTAATAACAAGACAATAAAAATATTAAAATAACCCAAGGAAGCTATTATTCCACCAGCAATTGTACTTAAGGGACCCTCAATCGTTGCTAAAATTAAAAAAATCAGATAACCGTGAGAAATTATCCAAGGTACTAAATTAATTAAATTATAGAAATTCATGTTTTTTGATAGGCGGGGACACCTAATAATTTATCAACAGTTAAGAAGCGATAGCCCTGTTTCTTTAATTCGGGAATAATTAAATCTACTGCATGGATTGATCCGGCCCGCTGCCCGCCCTTGGTATCAAAACCATCATGGAAGATAATTATTCGACCAGGAGCGACAACTTTTAAAGCATCTTGAGCAATAACTTCAGCAGGAGCTTTCCAAATTTCCCAATTTGAAGAAAACCATCCTGAAACCGGGGTCAAGCCTTGAGCTTTTAAAGTTTTTAATAAAAAAGGTTGTTTAAAAAGCCAGGGCGGACGATAGAGCGCTGGACGACGACCAATAATATTTTCAATAACTTTTTGAGATTTAATAATTTCTTTTCGAAAAGAAAAATTTATGAAATTATAAATAAACTGATGATAATAAGAATGGTTAGCAATTATATGCCCTTCCGCTATAATTCTTTTTGCTAATTCTGGAAATTTTTCTAAATTTTTAGCGGGAGTAAAAAAGGTAACTAAAACTTGATGTTTTTTAAGAATTTCTAATAAGCGCTCAGTATCAGGAGGATTAGGACCATCATCAAAAGTTAAGGCAATTACTTTTTCCTGAGTTTTAACAGAATCTGGGAAATAACCAAAAATTTGCGTTCGGGACCAAATACAGAAGTAATAAATAAACGCTAAAATGATTAAAAATAAAAGAGGGAGATAAAGATAAGCTATAAAAAAATAATAAACTATCGCTAAGATAATAAATAAAATTAGTGGTAGATAAAAATATAACATAGAGTATCTCTAAAAATTTTGGTACTAAATTAAACCTTTTTTGTATTTTTTATCAAGTAAAGCTCTCTTTTGTTTTAAAATTTGTATATTTTATGAAATTTTCTCAGCACTTTCGTCTTTTTCTCTTATTTTAGGAAAAGCGGTCGCAATGCTTTTACCAGTTAAGCGTCGAAAACTATAATCAAAAATATAATAAAAGATGAGAATCACAAAAATGTTATACAAGAGTCCCTTCTTTAAACGACGAGCAGAGGTTAAAACTGCATTGCGTCGCAGAAAAATAATCTTTCCTTCTTTTTTTAATTCTTTTAAGAGCGCTACTTCATCGCCACCCTGATCAAGTTTGAGATTATAGCCATGCCAAGCCTTTTTCTTAAAAGCGGTATTACTTCCCGGAATATAAACCATTCGACCACTTATTTTATGGATTAAACTTGTCGCTCCAAAAAGTAAAGCAGTAAAAGGTTTCCCCCACCAGGGTCCATCAAAAAATTTAAAGGAACCAATGACAGCGACCGCTTCGGGATTTTTATCAAAAGCCTCCATAATCTTAGATAACCAATCTGGCGGGAAAGTCGTGTCACCGTCGGTTTGGACAATTATTTCTCCTTGAGCTGCTCTGGTTCCCGCCTCCCGAGCATAAATTACTCCTATTTGAGACTCAAAAACAACCCTTGCTCCTTCTTGTCGAGCTAAATTAGCCGTTTGATCAGTACTATTATTATTAGCGACAATAACTTCTTTAGGACCGAGGTAATTTTGATTATTAATAGACTGTAAACAGGCAACAATATTCTTTTCTTCATTATAAGCAGGAATAACAATAGAAACTAATGGTTTACTCATAGAATTTATTCTAAAATTTATAATAATTCAATAAATTAATTATACAATACTAAGGCGAATTTTACCAGATTAAAAATAATTTTACTAATTTCAATTAATATTTTTATAATTTATACTAAAATTATACTATACAGAAAAATCTAAATTTGTTAAACTAAAGTTTGTAGAACTGAAAATAGATTAATAAACAATAATAAAAAATTTCCTTAACTTATGAATTTTCTAATTGTTATTACCGCCAAATACTTAATTTTTTTATTAATATTATTAGGAGCAGTCTTCTTCTTTAAACAAAATAAATCTCAACAAAAGCAACTTCTTATTTTCGGGGGACTTAGCTTACCCTTAAGTTATTTAACGGCGAAATTATCGGCCTTGTTTTATTTTAATCCTCGTCCTTTCGTGGTAGAGCATTTCATCCCTTTATTGCAACATAGCGCTGATAATGGCTTCCCTTCCGACCATGTTTTGTTAGCAAGTGCAATTGCCATGGTTATTTTTTATTATAATCGTAAAGTTGGTATATTTTTTTTACTGCTATCTATTTTAATTGGCATCGCTCGGGTCTTAAGCGGTGTTCATCATGCCGTTGATATTTTAGGAAGTATAGTTATTTCATTTTTTATAACTTCTTTGGTTTATTATTTAATAATAATCTTTAAGAAAAAATACTCTCCTAAGCATTAATCTTCAACTTGATTAAAAGTGCAGAATAAAAAGAAGTTTTATGCCCGATATTAATTATCTTCTTCATCTCTTAAGCAAATTTTCTTGGCTAGGAAACTGGTTATTTTTTATTTTAGCTTTTATTGAATCTGCACCAATTATTGGCGTTCTAATTCCTGGAGCAACTCTGATTTCTATTGGCGGTTTTATCGCTTATCAAGGGTATTTAAATGTGACGGATATTATAATTTTTTCAGCACTCGGAGCAATTGTCGGTGATTTTTTTAGCTATTCTCTAGGACGTTGGGGTGGGCAATGGATTAAAGATAAGAAAATAATCAACCAGAGAATTATTAGACAAGGAGAAAAATTCTTTCAACATTATGGAAATAAAAGTGTTTTTTGGGGAAGATTCTTTGGACCGATTAGAGCGATTATTCCTTTTATTGCTGGTTTAGCAAAGATGAAACAAAAATCCTTTATCTCCTGGAATATTCTTAGTGGAATTCTCTGGGCAATCCTCAATGTTTCCTTGGGTTATTTTTCTGGCAATTTGATTATTACCATTTTAAAGAAATGGTCTAACAAACTAAATCTAGTTTTGGGAATAATTATTATTCTAATTCTCTTTTTATGGTTGATAAAAAAACATCAACGTTCCTTAATAAGTTATTTTCGTTTTAGTAGCCAACGTTTCCTAGAACTGTTGAAAAGTTATCATTTTTTCCAAAAATTAACTGCTCGTTATTCTGTAATTAATGACTTTTTAAAAGAAAAGCCAACGCTGATTGAAAAACTATTCGGAAGTATTCTTATCCTTCTATCTTTCACCTTTGTTTACTCATTAATAATGGTTTTAGATGGCTTGAGTTATTGGTTCCATTTTTAAATAATTATTTCAAAAAACTGACCTACAGTTCATTGTGGCCAGTTTTTATATTAATAAAAATAAAAGCTATCGTCTAAACACTAAGAAGTCAGAAAACGAGCAACTTCGATTTCTTTATTAACTCGTGCTTCTTTACCTTCTTCTTTGGCTTTATAAAATAATGTCCAGCTAATTTTCTGAACCTCGGAGTCTGGAGATTTCCGAGCCCGAAGTAAATGCCCAAATCTTTTTGCCAATTTCTCTGAGGGAATACTTAACAAGAGTTTTTCGGAAGAATTTCTTATTTCTTGATCGGCGGAGGCATAGCAAAAAAGAAGATAATCAATTTTTTCTGCTAGTTGTTCAGTTGACCAATTTTTCATTACCTTTAAAGCTAAGCGAAAAGAAAGATCACGAATACTAGAAATTTCAGATTGTTGGCAATTCAGTAAATAATCAAATTCTTTTGCTAACTTTTCAGTAGTCCAATCAGCCATGGAATTCAATTTGTTTTTCAATATTTCCCACTCTTCAAGTTGAATTATCCTTTTTTGATAATTTCCTTGTTCATCTTGAACTATTTCATAACGACGATCAATTGGAAACATAGAAAGTATTTCCCGAGCAAGCTCTTGAACTTTTTTATCTTCGGAATTCTGTAATTCTTTTAAATATCCATATTTCTTGATTAAAACTTCTTGCGAAATACTTTCCAAAGCGGTGCCAATTTCAATACTTGAATAATCACCATGAATAATTCTTTTTAGAGCAGTTTCTAATTTTTGATATTCTTTCTCTTCTTCAGGTTTATTTTCTAATATTTCTTTCATAAATTTAATATTTATATTTATAAAATTTTAATGATTAAAAAGATTTTTTTTTAAAAAGCATCAAATTATCAACTAACCACCAAATAACATTGTTCGCTTTTAATTCTTTTCTCATTTTTTTGCTTCGATCGAGAAGATAGGAAAATCCCTGATCTTGAAATTTTTTAATCCAATACTGATGGGCTTGTTCATTAAGGTGACCAATACTTCGAGGTCCTTGCCCAGGAGTCGCGGCGGTAAAAATAATTTCATCAGCAGATTTAGTAATGGTCTTAATAAGGGTGCCAGCGTTTTGTGCTGGTAAATGTTCAGCAACTTCTAAGCAAAGGGCTAAATCATATTTTTTGCTAAATTGATATTCTTGACTTAAATCAAAAATTACTATTTTATTTTTTGCTAATAAGAATTCAGTTTGTGCTGCGGGAGCACCATCAATACCTAAAAAATCAGTAATTCCTTGATTAGCAAATTCTCGCAGATACAAACCTGTTCCACAACCAATATCAACAATACTTTGTGGTTGATAATACTTTAGAACTATTTTCACAAATTGAACAGCTGAAGCGGCTTCCAATTTAATTGTATTTTTAAAAAATCTACTATTATAAATCCAAGTTTCTACTGACATTTAAAAAATAAAGAAAATAAATTACCCCTTTATTATAAACCATCCAATACTTTGACGCAATCAAAGATTGAGTTCTGAAACTTTACTTTTAAATAGCAAAAAGGCATAATAAAAGAGGTTTTATTAATGACTTAATAATAAATTTATGGCCAGAATAATTGGGCAGGGTTACTCTTTTGACGACGTATTAATTGTTCCGAAATATAATAAGATAATTTCTCGTCGTGATGTTAGCTTTAAAACTAAGGTTACTAAAAATTATGAATTAGATATCCCAATTATCGCAGCAAATATGGATACCATTTGTGAACACCGATTAGCAATTACTCTTGGTAAATTAGGAGGTTTGGGAGTCATCCATCGTTTTTTAAGTATTGAACAACAAGTTCAAGAGGTTGAAAAGGTTAAAAAACATCATTTAATCACCGCCGTTGCTGTGGGTGTCAAGGATTATGAAAAACGAGTTCCCGCTTTAGCTAAAGTTGGTGTTAATATTATTGTCTTAGATGTCGCTCATGGTCATTCTAAAAGAACTGGTAAAACTTTAGATTATATTAAAGCCCATTATCCACAAATTGATGTTATGGTTGGTAATATTGCTACTAAAGATGCCGCTGAATATTTTATTCATAAAAAAGCCGATGCAATTAAAATCGGTATTGGGCCGGGATCGGTTTGTATTACGAGAATTATGTCAGGAGTTGGTGTTCCACAATTAACAGCAATTATGGATGCTTACGAAGCTAGTCAAGGACAAGTACCAATTTGCGCTGATGGTGGTTTAAAGAACTCAGGAGATATTGTGAAAGCGATTGGCGCCGGTGCTGATACTATTATGTCTGGTTCATTTTTTTCAGGGACAACAGAAACTCCTGGGAAAATTATTACTATTAAAAATAAAAAATATAAAGAATATCGAGGAATGGCTAGTTACTTAGCAACAATTAAGAAAATGGCGCTTGATGGTTCAAAAATTAAAGAAGTGGTTCATGTGGAAGGTGAAATGACTAAAATTAGTTATAAAGGTTCTTTAAAGCCAATTATTCATAAATTATTAGGTGGTTTATCATCAGGAATGACTTATGTCGGAGCCAAAAATATTGAATCTTTAAAGGGTAAAGCTGATTTTATTAAAATTAGTAGCGCGGGCTATGATGAGAGTAAAGCTCATGCTTTAAAAAAATAGAATTTTAAAACTTAAATAATACTTGACAGCTTTTAGTTTTGGGTATATACTCATAATGTTAATTAATAACATTATGAATAGTATCTATTATAAATTAATATAATTTTACTATTTATAATCCAAAATATGCCTAACATGAATGGCACTGGTCCACGAGGACAAGGTTCTCGGACCGGAAGAGGCTTGGGTAAATGCGCTAACGGATCAAACCATGAAGTTTCTCAAAATTATGGTTTGGGACGTGGTCCTGGGCGAGGTTTCGGCTTTCAACGAAATGCTGATAACAATGAAAATAAAGCTTAAGCTGATTTGCTGAGATGCTAGTCATCTTAGCTTTGTTTTTATTTATTTTATAATTATGAATAACTTAAAAAAACAAGGAAAGGGTTGTGGAGGACGACCGAGAAGATGTCGACAAATTCAATTCCAACATCAAAGTAATTTTTATAAACCCCAGGGTGTTCCTCTCCGAAATTTAGAAACTATTACTTTATCACTTGAAGAATTGGAAGCTTTAAGATTAAAAAATATTGAAAATAAGAATCAGAATGAATGTGCAAAAATAATGAAAACTTCTCAAAGCACCTTTCAACGTATTTTGTCAGAAGCCTACCAAAAAATTAGTATTGCCTTAGTAGAAGGAAAGGCAATCCAAATTACATAATAACTTAGATTATTTCATTTTAGAAAAACTTAATGCTGAGATCGATAACCACCAAGAACTCCCGATTTAGACAAAACTATCTGCCAGAGTTGGTTTTTTCGAGCACGGAAAGAAGCGGCGGATGATAAAATATAATATTTCCATAAACGATAGAAACGCTGACTATACTTGGTTTTTAATTCTGGCCAATGTTTATCAAAATTAGCGAACCAAGCCATGAGTGTTGGATCATAATCAGCGCTAAAGTTTTGCCAATCCTCCATTACGAACAATCCTTCAAAAGCTTGTCCTAATTGTTTAATAGACGGCAACATAGAATTAGGAAAAATATATTTTTCAATCCAAGGATCAGTGACTTTTACTGATTTATTACCACCAATAGTATGTAGAAGAAAAAGCCCTTTATCTTTTAAATGCTGAGCGGCAATTTCGAGATAAGTCCGATAATTCTTATAACCGACATGCTCAATCATTCCTAAAGAAACTAAATGATCAAATTTTCCACTGATGTCTCGATAATCTTGGAGAATAAACTCAATTGGCAGACCAGCGCACAATTTTTTACCAAGATCCACTTGTTGTTTGGAAACGGTAATAACCGTCACTTGAACACCATATTTTTCAGCAGCAAACTTCGCAAAACTACCCCAACCACCACCAATATCTAAAATACTTTGCCCCGCTTGAAGATTTAATTTTCGACAAACTAAATCTAATTTTGCTTCTTGGGCTTCAAGCAGATTCCTTGCTTGACGCCAATAGCCACAAGTATAAGTCAGACGGGGATCCAACATTGCCTGATATAAGTCATTACCTAAATCGTAATGTTTTTGTCCAATAATAAATGCTCGTTTTTTACTTTGACGATTAAATAGAATATTAGATAACAAGAAAAGCGAAGTGGACCAATTATCTTTGACCTTCTGCTCTAAATTAGCACTTAAGACCCGAAAAAAGAATTCATCAAGTTGTTGAACATCCCACCAACCATCAAGGTAAGCTTCCCCGAGACCCAAAGAACCTTCTTGTATTAAACGTTGATAAAGTTTTTCATTATGGACTTGAATATCCCAAGGACGATTACCATTAACCTTAATATCGGCTAAAGCCAATAAATCTCGAACGAAAGATATTGTTTTTTGAGCCATAATTTTTAAATTATTTTATTAAAATGTTTTAAAATTAAAGAAAATTCGTTCTTAACCCTTAATCATTATTAATAACATTTTAAACCTTTTTTCCGCTTTTAAAGAATGAGGCTGATTAGCTGGAAGAATAATCATTTGTCCAGCACTTACTAAATGCGAAGTGCCTGCAATATTAATTAGACCTTCGCCATCAATGATATTCACTAAAGCATTGAAGGGGGCTGTATGCTCGCTTAGACCCTGTCCAGTGTCAAAGGCAAAGAGTGTTATTGTTCCAGAATCTGTTTTAAGAACTTCTTTACTAACTACCGCGCCTTCCTGATATTTAATAGTATCTTCAGGAATGATGATATCTTGCTTCATATTATTATAATTATTATTGTAATTAAATTCTTCTCATAGCTTGCTGTTTTAAATATTTTTTAATTTTAGCACACTAGAGAACATCTTAGAAGTTAAAATTTTATTAAGTTTCTTATAAATAAAAACAAGAGATAAAAATTAGAGCTGAGATATTCTTTAATTATTGGTTTATGAAGTTTAAAATCTCGGCAGGATGATGGGCAATATGACTCTGACCAATTCGGTTCTCATCTAAACCCCAACCATAAGTAACTAAAATAACATGATTATCGTCTAAACCTAAACTTCGAGCAACATCATAATCAACCGCCCGATCTCCGACAGAAATTACTTCATTAACGGCATAATTGTTAGCTATTAAAATATTCTTAATTATCATTTTTTTTCTAATATTTTGATCACCACCACAATATATTTCTTGAAATAAATAGTGAAGATGATGTTTTTTTAATCGCGGTATGATTTCTTGACTAAAAGAAGCTGAAACAAGATAAAGCTGATAGTCCTTATTTAACTTTTGAAGGACCTTAGTAATTCCTGGAAATAGATCATGTTTTATCTGGGATATTTCGTTTTTATAAATTTCACTGATTTCTCTAAAACTCTTTTCATGAATACCTAAATTATTTAAACATTCCCGATAATCATAACCATATATTTTTCTGAAATCATCTAAGGTCGGCGGACAAGCAACCTGAAAACGTTGACAGATTTTTTGATAAGTCGCAAATACTCCTTGAAAAGAATCTATAATAACCCCATCATAATCAAATATAATAGCTTTAATCATCTTTTAATAGTTTATTTATAATATAGGAATTATAGCATATTTAATAAATAAAAAAGGGATATGCTATTATCAATATCCCTATTTTGACCAAATTCTTTTTAGCTTAGATTTAAATTGGCCATAGCCAGAAAGACCTAAGCTTTTTTTAATGGTCCGTAATTCACGAGCAGAGACCTGTTTCCAAGTACGAAATTCTACTTGATAATTAAACTGACAATTACCAATAGTTTCATCAAGAACTAAAACTCCATCGTGAAAAACTCTTTTACTACGAGTTGTGAATGCTGTTTTAATAAACACCACATTTTGTAGTAACTTAAATTCCCTTAACTTGTCTCTAACTATTCCTTGAGGAATTATCCCTTGAAATAATAAATTAAGTTCATCAAAGGTAATAATCTGAATAAACTCACATTTATGAGAACAAGTACATTCGAATTTCTTACACTTCAATTCTAAAGAGTATTCTCCACCCTTTAGCCTAACTCGTAAACGAATTCGCGAGTTGAAAAATATTGCCTGATCGCTTTTTGAATTGACATCAAAATATAAATAAATCATCTTTTTTATATCAGCTTCCTGATAATATTTAAAAAATGATTGATATTTTTTAGATGATATGTCAATTTTAAATAGATAAGGCGGTTTTCCAAATCTAGCCATAATTTCTATTTTTAATGGACAACAAAAACATACTACCACATAATTTTATCTATCTCAATTAAAATGGTGTTTTTTCAGTTGAGGTAATCTTATTAATTTTAGATATTCATCAATAGCGATTTGTAAAACTCCAGTAAAAGCTAGTAAAACTTTATTATTCTTTTTCATCGTACTTCTTAATCCTTCGCTAATTTCAAGTTGAAGACCAGCTTTTAATTTTCCTTGATTACAAATATTAGTTGAACGAGTGCCTTTTAACTTCTGAGGAATCGATTCTTCTAATTTAAAGCCCAAGGACTTTAATTTGTTAACAACTAAGGTGCGAAGTTTTTTATTTTTACCGCCAACTATTATTAATTCTTGTGTCTCTCGATAACCATGAATAGTAATCACTAACTCAGAATTATCAATCATTTTTAATGCTTGTGGTTCTTGATAATTATTACTGGAAATATGTAGTAAAAAATTATCTTTATTTTTAATACCTTGGAAGGAATAAAAGGAATACTTATCATGAGCTAATAATTTAGCAATTTCTGTCGTTTCGAGTTCAATTCTTCCGCCGTGGGGAGCCATAATCAATATTGGGCTATTGCGAATAATTTTAGTAATAACAAAATCTCGTCCTGCTATTTCCTGCTTACTCAATTCTTTAAAATTTTTATAAATAACACTTGATAAATTCATGCTTATTTATTTTTTAATTTAATATTTTTAATTTTCTCAAATAGCGGACGATAAATATCTTCTTTAATATTAATTACTAATTCATGGCGCGAAATGCGATTTCGAAATTCAATCGGAGCATTAGTAACAACTGCTAATGGTTGTTGTTCCGCCCCCTCCCCCATTAACAAGACGGCAGCTGTTGCTAAACTATCCGCAACGTCGGTTCGAGATAATTTTAAAATTCGGCCAAAAATGTCTGCCTTTCCTTGATATTTTCGTACTCCGGAAAAACCGGCATAACCTAAAGCCACTCCCACAATCCCCGCCCGTAAAGGTAATAAACGACTATCAGTTATTAAAACCCCTAAATTTTGAAGCTGGTAAATCTTTTTTAGTTTATTTCGAATAATATTAGCACTCCGAAAACTATCCTGAGGAAGAAGAATAATTTTTCCGTCAGCATTAGATTCATCAATGCCTGCTGAAGACATGGGCATTCCATCCCTAATAGTTAACCAAGTATATTTTGTTTTCAAGGTCCACTGACTTTCCGCTTTAATTAGTTGTTCGCGAGTTTTTTTATTTTTAATAATTTCCACCCGTCCTTCGGATAAAGAAACAATTTTGGAAGTAATCACTAAAACACTTTTTTCCTGCAAGGCTGGAAGATAAGTTTGAATAAAATCTATTAGAGATTCGTCTTTTTTAAAGATAGAGGTGTTAATAGCAGCAATCTTCATAAATAATAAAAAATAAATTATAACTCTGAAACAAACTTTATTGTCTAATTTCCTTTTCTAGCCAGGGAATCTTTTCTGTTCTTCTCCGCCAAAATAAATCTTCCCAAACATAGTGAACGGCCAATTGTTTATATTTCCCAAATCTTTCTAAATATTTTAACAATTTAGAAACTGCAATGGGATTTTCAGGATCTCGATTAAAAAACAATTTAGAATAGATTTTCTGTTCCCAAGGAGAAATATGATCAAAATAATCCAGGTGATGAAAAACATCAAAGAGAATATACCAAACTGTCGCTGGTCCCACTCCATAAAGTTTCAACAACTCACTCATTTGGGTTTCACGATTCTGACTTCTAAGATCTAATTCATTAATTTGTCCCGTAACAAATTGTTCATCTATTTTTTTAATTGTTTTAGCTCGATAGCCCACTTTTAAAAGTCGAAGTTCATCTTCGCTAATATTTTTCAATCCTCCTGGTTTCCAAAAACACCACAATTGTTTACCAGCAAAATCCAACAGCGTTCCATAATTTTGTAACAAAGCTTGAAACATTTGAGCTGACCTCCGCACAGAAGCATTTTGAAGAACAATCCCAATAATTAAATACTCATATAATGAACTAGGATGTCCTGGTCGTAAGCCACGCCATTTTTTAATAATTTTTCCTAAAATTTTATCGTTTTTAAAATTTTGATAAAAATCTTTTAAGTTTAAATTAAAATTATAAGAATATTTAATTTCTTCTAGTAAAGAATGAAGACTATTTAGAGAAATTTTATAATTAGCATAGATCTTAATTTCTACTACTGGTTGACTAACCGAACCTCTATTTAGAAATTTTATTCCTAAGGGTCTTCCCTGCCAATTCCAAGTTTGCCAACGAATATCAGTCTGCCAGAAATTATCTCCAGTGGTAAAATGATCGGGTTTATAAAAAGTAGAATTAAAATCAAAAGGAAAACTGGGCTTAATTTTTACTGCTTTAACTAATTTTAATTTAAGCGTTCTTTTCATGTATTTATTTAATATTAAAGTAAATTTTTCTCTTAATCATCTAAATAATCTCTAATTATTAAATCTACTGCTAATCAGCAAGATTCATATTGATAAATTAATTATAAGAAAAAATATTTGATAATTTACAACACCTCTCTTTTTTTTAAAATCATTTATTTTAATCAATAATTTCTACTTTATTATCAACTACTAATATTGCTTGGTCATCAGTTATTCTCTTTACCTCTATCCTTAATCTATCTTCCATTTTTTTAACAATTATTTCTTCTTTATCAGTATAATGAGGTACTATGGTAAAATCTATTAAATTCAAACCATTTAGATCTTTTAAATTTCTATCATTGTAATCCCATGGTCTAGCTATCTCAATAGTAGGAGAGGCTAAAATACTGCCAGCACTTGCCCCAATGTAAAATACATTATTATTAACCATTTTAATTATATCTTTATCTAAACCACTTGTTCGCAATTCTTCTAGTAAATGGAAAGTATTCCCTCCACAAACATATATTAGATTAATTTTGTCTAATATGTTTTTACTGGGCTTATCTCCAATATGATAAGTGGTAAAGTTGTTTTTTTTAATTCCTATCTTTAATAATTCTTCTCTGCTCTGATTGACATACCATTGTTGTTTTGGGGTCTCGGAGGCTGAGACAATAAATAAAACTTTAGTATTAGAAAAAGCTTTTTTAAATAATAAGAGAAATTTTTTCTTCACATTTTTACTAGATAGCCCAGTTGAAGTTAATAGTAGTTTCATATATTTTATTATATAAGAATTATACCATATTTAAGTGATTTGCTATTAATATTTTTTTCTCTAAAATCGGATACAGGAAAAACCGAATTACAAAAATATTGGTGTTTTACGTCATAATAGCGTCACAAACAAGGATTGGACGGTTACAAATCCTGTTCATCGGAACATCGAAATCAATCTATAAATAAACGAAGAAACGAGCTTTTATACTCCTCTTTTATATGTTCATATATAGGAATAGCTTCCGAACTTTTATATAGAGTGAGTATTCTAAATTATAAATTTTTATAAGTATTATCATTTCGTAATCTAACACTATCAATAATAATTTCCCTACCTTCTTTATGAAAAATAATTCTAAATTGTTTAAATCTTACTCTAAAAAAATCAGTATTTTTTATTTTTACTGCTTTTAAACCGCTATCTTTATTAATAATAGCAACTAAAATATTCAAAAGATTTTTCTGATCTTTTTTAGAGATTTTAAGAAATAGCTTTTCTATTCTATTCATAGTATCAAGCTATTTTTTTAAAATTTTAATTAAGTCTTTCGCTTTTATCCCTTTTCCTTGATTATCACGAATAGCATCAAAAACTGTAAACTCTTTTACTTCTTTGTTTTTATTTATAATTAAAGGCTCAATTTCTAATTTATTTTCTTTCAGTGTCGCTATAAACTGATTAGTGTTAAATTTTCTTCTCCATTCTATTGGTATTGTGATTTGTCCTTTACTTGTAGTTTTTAATATAGTAGTCATATAATTTTTGTAATAATTTCTTACATTCTTACTTTATCATATTAAATATTTTTGTCAAAGCAAAATCAATTATATTAGAATAGACTACTAGTAGTCTATTTTAAAGTAATGCTTCCTCGCATACTAGGACAGCTTCTAGACTTTTTTGTGTGAAAATGACAAGATCTTTAAGCTAAGTTACCATTCTTTCTAAATATAAATAGATGAGACATAGTCGTATCAATAAAATCAAGGTATTTTGGTGCTAATTTAATAAGGACTGAGATTGGTTTAATGCTTAACTTTTTTTCCAAAACTAAACCTTGAAGTTGAGCCGCTTTTATATAATTTTCATTTGGTCTTAATATATCATATATGATACCTAAGGGTCGAACTGTTTTAACTATCACTTCCCCATTACCAATATCAACCACATCTAATTTATAATCAAATCTAGGCTGTTCAGCATAGGACTTTTCAGCAACAATTAAATAAAATAATCCATTGGGCTTTAAAAAATTTACAATTTTTTTAAAAGCTTTAGCTAAATCTGGTATATGCTCAAAAACCATGACTGAGACCGCCACATCAAAAGATTTTTTAATATCTGCCTTTGCTAAAGTGTCTTCATATATCTCAATGTCCGGATAAAAATATTTTGAAATCTGAACATTCTTAATTGACGGCTCTATTCCATTAATTTCAACTGCGCCTAATTGTTTTAATAAAGGAAAAAGCTGACCCATGCCACTGCCAATATCAATCACGCTTTTACCTTTAACTACCAAATTGGTCTTTAAATATTCTTGGAATAACTGACGGGTCGGAGATCTTGGCAGACCCTCTTTTTTCCAATCCATCGTTTCAGCGTCATATTGATAAGGATTGGTTGCATACTTAAAATATTCGTTTGTCATATTTGTTTAAATTTTAAAATTCTCTAATGTTTAGGGATTAAAAAACGTGCTATAAATTATATTTTTGGCAACTGTTCGGGAGACAAATTATATTAGAACTAAGATACAATCTTAATTAATCTTATTAATAGGTTTCTCTAAAAGATAAGAGCTTATATTATCTAAAACTTTTTGGCTTAATCTTAAAACAGATTCTTTTGTTCTGCCAGCGATAAAATTAGAAAAAATAACTCTTTCCAAATCACAAACTTTCTTGTAAAAGTTTCCCCCCTGAGAAATGTCCATAATTACAAAATTATTTGGCCTTTTTATCCATTCTATAAAATCATTTTCTTTAAAAGCCATGCCTAAAGTAGTATTAACAAGTATTTTTTCATTCATTAAATCAAAATCATCTTTATCAAAAATTTTAACATTTTTGGGAGTTTGTAAAATTATAATATCGCTTTTTCTTAAAAGATCTTTCTTATCAACGAAAGTTAATCCTTTATTTTCCCACTCTGTTTTTCTCGTCTTACTATTATAGAGAACTTTCATTTTAAAGCTCAAAGCTATATTTGCTAATAATTTCCCAATAGCACCCAAGCCAATTATACCCATGGTTTTTCCACTAAGTTCAGCTGGATAATCTTTCCATTGATATTTACCAAAGCCCCTTACTAAATTAATAAGCTGAAAAAATATATATTCTACAACACCCTCGTCTCCATAATCAACAATATTAGATACAATAATTTTATTCTTCCTGCACTCTTCCAAATCTATACCGTTAGAGTTTGTTCCACAAAGACAAATAAATCTCAAATTTTTACAATTTGAAAGTAATTCTTTGGTTAGAGATGCTCGCCAACTCAACAAAACACAATCTGCGTTAATTAATCTTTCTTTTGTTTCATTATCATCTCTCGGATTAGAATTAAAAATCTTAATTGAATTTTCAGAATAATCTTTAAGTTTATTCACTGAACTATCAGAAATATTAACATTATCTAAAATTACAATTTGTTTAAATTTCATATTATCGTAGTATTATTTAATAATCTACACAAAAATTATATCATATCTGAAATAATTGGATACTAAACAGGGATTTGAACCGAGAAAAATCAGTAAGAATTGGGCTTTTATTGGAATGATAAAAATGTCCGGATCATTCTTGCCTAACAAAAATAGGCCTTTAGGTCTACTTTTATACTTTTTCTTGGACATAGGAACAGCTTCCAAACTTTTTTGTGTATAAATATTAAAATCAAAATCACTTCATTTAAAACCCAACCTATTTCTTACGTCTTTAATTGTGTACTGAAAAGCTCCCCTATTCTCTAGTGACATAGACGCTACCATGGCAGCAAATTTACCCCGTTTCTCAGAATCTTTATATAATTCTAGAGCTCTAATAAACGCTGACAAATATGTATCTCCAGCCCCTGTTGGATCTACTATTTTATTAGGTTTATATGCTGGTATTTCGTAATATTTTTTATCAACGAACAAATAAGAACCCTTTGACCCATCTGTTATAATCATATTATCAACACCATTGTTAATAAAAAAATTACCTATCTTTTTCACATTATTATTTATACCAGAAACAAACTTAGCTTCATTTAAATCTAAAAAAAAGATATTTTAAATAAGGCAATAATTTAATTAACTTTTCAGGAGATCTTTGAGTAAATTTTCCATTATCAGGGTAAGTAAACACTCCAAAATTTCCTAAAATTAAATTTTTATGTTTTAAATTTTTAAAAACATTCTCTGGAATATTATCATTAAACAAAGGAGAAAAAATTATATAATCAAATTTATCTAAATTTTTTAATAATTTATTATCTAAAAACATTACGTTTGGAGAATATTTAATTTCTATAGAAACACATAAATCAGGATTATTACTATGATAAAATCTTGAAAACTCTAAAGTTTTTTCTACGGGAACGTGAACAAAACTAATATCTTTAAAATTATTCTTTACCCACTCTTCATCATGTTCACTAAATGTTATAAAAGGAACTATTTCTTTAATTCCTAGATTTCTAAATGTATGCGCTATATAATAAGGAATCCCACCGATTTGTAACTTTAAATCGTTATCTATTTTAATATAATCTTTACAAATTGGGCCTAAAACTGCAACTCTCATATTAATTTAAACTAATTCTTCTACTTTCCCCTTTTGCTTTAGCTTCTATTTCATCATTGTTAATTTTAAACTCAATACTCTCACAATTATTTACACTATAATCTTTAAAATTCTTTCCTAAAAAATATAGCAATGAATTTTCATGACTAAAAGCTAAAACCTTTATATTTTTACTATAATCTGATTCATTTATCTTTTTTTGTCCAAATTTCATTAATCTAATTATATTTTTAAATTCCCTATTATACATTTCTTCAGCTGTTCTTATATCAGGAAATATTTTTGCTATTTCATTAGAATGCTTATAATAATTTTTACCCCAAGTACCTTGGTTGTCTAATTCAATTATTTTCCTTGCCTTTTTCCAATTATCTAACACATTCTGAGAGACATTTTTCTTGTTTTTTACCACTTCATTAAGATAATCTTTTTGGGGATGAAAAATAAACTCCAAAAGCATATTCTTTAAATCTAAAGACAAACTATCTATTTTTCTTATTTCACCATCTCCTATTTTCTCAATCAAATCATCCCTGATATTATTGGGCTTAATAATTTCAAAACCTCTCTCTTTAGCAACATTTTTATAAATTTTAGCTGTTTCAGCCGCTCTTACTAAATCACTAGAAACTATAAATAGAGAATCTCTCTCTGGATCTAAATCATTAAAAAAATTTTCAGCTTCACTATGAGCCATTTCTTTTCCTTCTGGTGTCAAATCTGATAAAAAATCTTGTTTTTTTGGATCATGAAAATCTTCTGGATTGTTAGATGCTACAATATCTTCATTCATTCTATATTTAGACTTTCCATGCCTAGTAATAAAAAACCTATCATCTTTCTTCTCTTTTTTTCCTAATGCCCCTACCTTTTCAAAATCATTTTTCATATATCTTTACCTTATTTATTAATTATATCACATCTAAATATATAAAATAACCCAATAAGGACTCAAACCGAGAAATACGAAAAAAAATAAAACAAAACGAGCTTTTAAACTCGCTTTATAATAGTTTGCTCGCATACTGGGACAGCTTCCGAACTTTTTTAATCAAATATTAGAAGTTTTGTTTACTTTTTTATTTTGCTCAAATTAATTAGCTGTATCCGTACTAAAAATTAAAATAATTTTTTGTCCGAGGTAAATTCTATTTGGTTAATTTATTTAAAATAATTATTGACCGCATCTTCAAATTGTTCAATAAAGATCTGCTTAAAATAAGAAATATTATTTAGTTCATAAAACAATATCATGGCTTTTATATATTCTTCGGTATCAACTATTCGATAAGAAAGCGGAATTGAGTTATGCGCCAATAAAATAGCATTAGAAATCATTCGTGAGGTTCTTTTGTTGCCGTCTTCAAATACTTGAATATAGGCGATAAGAATGGAAACTAAAAAAGCCTTTTCAAAAAATGATTCTTTTTTATTGATTAAATCCACCATTTCTCGAGCCACTTTTTCAATTTGTTGGCTAATAGCCAAAGGCTTATACTTAGTGCCGACGATGGCGACAGTGCCGTTTCTCACATTCTTGGAGATTCCAAGTTTTTTGGTTAAAACAGAATGGATATACTCAATATCAGAATAGTTTAACTTGCTGAATCTTTCTTTATTCTGAATAGCCTCATTAAAAGCATCTTTATGGTTAAGGATCATCTGAGTTTCTTTTTCAGTGTTCCCCTTTCCAACAACATTATTTTTAATCAAAGCCTCTGTGCCTAAAAGTGAATAGGTGTTTCCCTCTATCGCTGATGACTTCCAAGAAAATTCGATCATTATCCTTTCAAATTCTTTATTGATAAGAGTTTGACTGTCATATCTGGAAAAGTTTTTGATAAACTCTCTTTGTAACTTCTCTAATTTTTCCTTTTCTTCTACCGTAAAAGTATCATTACTTAAAAGTTTAAATATTCCAAAATTAAAGCTTTCTTTCGCTTCTCTTTTTAGATACGGTATTTTAAAATATTTTTTAACATCAATTTTTTTTAAAACGTTAGAGATCTCCGATAAAGAATATACCGTATTTTTACCAACGCCTTTTTTAGAGATTAATAACTGTTTTTCCAACTCCTTTAAATCTCTTTGCAGGGTTTTTCTATCTATTCCTACGCTTAAAAGGAATAAAATATCAGATACCGATATTTCCGCCTCTTGTTTCATAAAAGAAATTATTTTATTTTGTCTTACCTGTTTTTTATTCATATAAAGACTATAACATTTATCGCGACATTTTTAAAGCCTATTTGCGACAATTTTTCTATAATTCTTATAAAAACCTTATAAATAAAGGGTTTCATTGCGACATTTTTAAAGCCCATTTGCGACTTAAATATTAGAACCGCCGGCACCCTAGCTTCATTTTATTACAATTTCCCGCTAAAAGCTTTCTTGACGCTTATCACAATAATCATTCCACGACCCAAGATTTTTTGAAAATATACTTTGCCTGCATCACTCACAAGCCTAAAGCTCTCACACATTTATTATACCACATCCTAAGCTCAAAAACAGGGACAGGGACTTGAACTAAGATAGGTCAATGAATATGGGGCTTTTATAAAAACAACTAGTTTATACTAAAAATCTCTGGACTACTTTTCCCTCACAAAAATGGGCCTGAAAGCCCACTTTCATATCTTAGCTCGCATACAGGGACGACTTCCGAACTTTTTGTTTAAAAAGATTAGGAAATGTTGAAGTTTATCTATAAAGAAAGCCATACTCCTTTTTTGACTTTTTTTGATTGGTGCAGAAATATTTAATTTCGTTTTTCAATCCGCATATTAACTTTTACAGAAACCTTTGATTTATTTGTCTTGGGAATGTTAAAAGTAATTCTTTTTAGAATACGAGGCTTTTTATTGAATAGAATTTCTTTTTTTAACTCCTCTACAAGAAAATCGCTGGCAATATCGGGTTGTTTAATGGTCAAAATTAAATTATACTTTTTTCCATATATTATCACCTCCTTGTTTTTTGCAGTTACTTTTAGCCACGTGATAAAAACCTCTTCAATATTAGAAGATTTCTTTAAAAATATATACTCATCATTAAAAATTATAGAATTTTTTATTTTTGCATTTTGTTTTAGCAATATTATTTTTCTATTTAAGCTTATCAATGATTTCACGCTATAAGCATCGACTAATTCAACAGTTACTCTTTTTTTGTATTTAGAAATACTTGTAGAAATAAGTTTAGCAAAATATTTTTTTCCTTTTGACTGTAATTTGTTATTTACTCTAGGAACACTATGTCCGTAGGAATTAGCGAAAATACTATTATATCTTTTGGCACTAAAATAATCTTTGTCATATAGGCCCGCACCAGGGTCAGTGACAAAATTCTCTCCATCAATGTTTATTATATAGCTACCCAGATCATTGTGATTATGATTTTCATTATTATGCCCAGCTTTAATGATCAATATAGCTGGAGTCTTTCGAGATTCATTAACAAGACGAACGATTCCAAGGTCAGGTAAAACTGAATCTTTGTAAATATTGTTTTGATTTACCTGTTTTTTATTCCACCATAAAACATACCTAAGAATGTTAGAAATTCCAAGCCAATCAGGTTTAGATGACTCCGAAATAAAATTTGATAATGATTTTTCCCCAGTGGCTTGTAACAACTTTTGCATAATTCCTGGATTAAACACTACACTACTCTCACTAGTATCTGAAAAGCTAGCAAATGTTTCCGAGCTGAGCTGCATCTTTGAGGGAAGTGTGGCAATTTGTTTTACACGTTTAGTTTTTAGTAGATCAATTTTACCGCCAGTGGAAGATTTTAGCATTTCAGAAAAAATTACAAACATGCTTAATCCATAATTCCAATAGTGAACGCCTTCACTGGTTCCACCGTCTTCATAAAAAGCTTTGTTAATATAAACTTCTAGACTATCAAGGGCTTTTTTTATCGCTCGTGCTTTACGAGCAATATTTTTCTCAAGCAACAAAAAAGCTATGGCTACATCGCTATTACACACCGCGTTCCAATTATTATGATTTTTATACCACTTATGTTTTGATGTTTGGTTTAAATATGGATCAAATATTTTTTCTTCAATAGACTCACGTACAATTAGACTAACTTTTTCGTCAATTTTGTCCCCCATAATAAAAAATACTTCAGCAAGTATTCTTGCTGTATTTGAAGAATAAAGGTCAATCATTCTTCCTTTATGGCATGGCACCACCCAAGTCTCTTCTTTACAGATCGCCAAAAGATATTTTTCAATAATATCTTTATAGCTTGAACGCCCTAATATATATAAAAAAACAGCGCTTGAAAGATATTCCCTGCGTTCGTTGTAAGGTTTTTCATATGCATCTCTTTCGCCTGTTTTAAAGAAAGAATTGTACAATATATGGTTGAGCTTTGGAATATTCTTTATTTTCGGGCTAACTTTTTTGATTAAATTTAATACTATTTTTGTTTGTTCTTTTTTTAATATTTTTGAAGGATTTTGAAGTGCACTTTTTAATTCAGGGAAAGGATGATTTCCGGAAATCAAAAAACTTACAATTTGTTTATGACTGTAATTAAAAACCTTATTATTTCTGCCATTATACTTCATTTATAAAAAATTAAGCTCAATCTATTTCTTAATTTTAGCATAATTTAAACCAAAGTTCGAGTCCCGCTTGCACTAGCAACAGGGACAAGAAATTGATTTGCTGAGATTAGGTAAATTATATAAGAAAAGAAAATCACTTCCGAACTCCTAAAACATGGCGAATATTACGAAAAAACAGGTGCTTTCGCACCTGCTCATCCCGTTCTGCTCGAAGTCGTGGACGATGTTAGAACCAGAATTATGTTATGTAAATAAAAAACCCACCGAAATAGGTTTTCTATTAGTGGGTCATGTTCTTGTAAATGTATCAAATTCCAAATACAGAATAGCACTAGCAGCGCCATAGCCGTTTTTGGAATATCGCCCTTCATGTTTTAATAAGCCAAGCACTTGTTCAACATATACAAAAGATAAACAAAGACCAGCATAATATCTTAGAATATCTTGCATTCCTAGAAAGAATAAAAAACGCACTCTCTCTGGAAGTTTTCTAAACTTATAAATACATGATATTGGTGATAATGGCTTATTCTCCGGAAAAGCTAATGAATTGCTATACTTAGCTTTGTATAAAAACTCTGGAATAAGTCGTTCACATATCTCAATATATTCTGCTATGTTTTCGGAGCTATAACCAGATACATCTAATTTTAGCCTAAAACGCTCCAACACATATAAAAAAAGTATATACATCTGACCGCTGGCATTATAATCACCTGAGTAAATAATATCGTTAGAAATACATGATAATTTTAATTGCTCCATTTCTCTGATGTACCTATTATTTTTTAAGATAAATACAGGTGTCATCTGCGGTAAGCTACCAAAAGCATTATAATAATCAAGAAAAGCAACTATGTTTATTATTTTACTCTCCTCATTATAAAAATAATTATAATTTTTTTCCATGGCTCTTATTTTAAAGTTCAACAAAATATTTATTTAAATATAAAAAAAGCATATCATACGATATACTTTTTGTCAAGACTTGCTCGGGGACAGGGATTTGAACCCCGATTAACTGGACCAGAACCAGTCGTCCTACCATTAGACGATCCCCGAATATTTTTTATTATATTTTTTATTAATCTTTCTTTTCGTTTTTTTCTGATCGGGGTTTCATCAGCGGAAAAAGAGTAGTTTCTCGCAATGGTTTATCTACTAAAAAGGCGAATAAACGTTCTCCAAAACCAAAACCACAAGTCGGAGGCATACCATATTCCAACATCTCGACAAATTCCCAATCAGGCATCATCGCTTCTTGATCACCTTGATCAATTAATTTTTGTTGGAGTTCAAAACGTGCTTGTTGATCTTGGGGATCATTTAACTCTGAAAAACCATTCGCTAATTCACTACCAGCAATAATTACTTGAAAACGTTCTGTTAATTCTGGATTATCAACTTTAGCTTTAGATAAAGGTGAAACTAACTTAGGATGATTGATTAGAAATACTGGACCAGCAATATTCCGACGACAATATTTCCAAAGAGTATCTGTTAAACGTTCCCGATTGGTCCCCTCGTACTTGACCTGTAATTTTTGTAGAGTGCTCATCATTTCTTGTTCGGAAGATTTCAAAACATCGATTCCGGTCTGTCGCAAAACCTCACTCTGATAATCTAATCGTGGCCATTCACCAGCTAAATCATAATGGAAATTTTTAGTGGTGAATTTTGTTGTTTCAAAAACTTTTAAAGCTATTTCTTGAAATAAATCTTGAGTTAATTTCATGCCGTCCTCATAGTTAGCATAGGCCCAATAAAACTCCATATTGGTAAATTCTTGAAGATGATCAGGACTAGAGCCCTCGTTACGATATACTCGTCCAATTTCAAAAGTTTTTTCAAAACCAGCAGCCATTAATCTTTTCTGCCAAAGTTCCCCCACTGAAATGCGCATAAAAACATCTAAATCAAAATCATCATGATGAGTTTTAAAGGGATTAGCTTCTGCTCCACCAGTAGTCGTTTCAATTGTGGGAGTCTCGACCTCAAAAAATCCTTTTTCTTTCATGAAGTTACGAGTTACTTCCCAAAATTTAGCTTTTTTATAAAAAATTTCTCGAAGCTCGGGATTAAGTAAAAGATCTAAATAACGTTTTCGTAAGCGGTCATCTTCATCCTTTAAACCATACCAAGAATCAGGAATGGGACGTAGTGATTTCGTCAGTAATTGCCAATCTTTGACCATGACGCTTTTTTCCCCTTGATGAGTAAGAAAAACCTGTCCCTGAATAGCAATAAAATCACCAAGATCAATCAATTTAAGAAAATTATGATAAGAATCGGAGCCTAACTCTTTTTTAGAAAAAGCTAATTGAATTTTAGCTGAGGCATCTTCTAAATCGGCAAAAGTTAAATTACCATGCTCTCTTCGGCCTCGTAAACGTCCCACAATATGAAAAACTTTTTCTGATTTATTAAAATCATCAAAATCATCTAGAATGGTTTTAATTTTTTGATCACGTTTAACTTGGGCGGGATAGGGATTAATACCCAGTTTGAGTAACTCTGCTAATTTTTTCAGACGATCTTGATGTTCACCACTGGCGGAGTGCTGAAGTTCTTGATCTGCTGATTTTATTGAAGAAGTGCTAGACATATAGTTTAAATATGAATTTTAACTTACTTTAATAATTTTATATTTTACCCGGCCGTTAGGCGTTTCTACTTCAACCTCTTCTCCGGAATGTCTATTTAAAAAAGCAACTCCGAGGGGTGATTCGTTGGAAATTTTTCCCTGAAGTGGATCGGCTTCATTAAAACTGACGATAACATACTCTTTTTTACCGCCAGCTGAACGAACCAGCACTTTAGAACCCATGGCTACTTTTCCGTGAGAAGTTGTATTCTGAACAACAGTTACATTCTTTAAAGTATTCGATAACTCTGAAACTCGCCCCTCATTTAAGGCTTGAGCATCCTTTGCTTCGCTATACTCAGCATTTTCACTAAGATCACCATGCTCTTTAGCGCGCTCAATTCGCTCCGCAATTTCCTTTCGTCGTACCGTTGATAATAAGTTAAGCTCAGTCTTTAGTTTATCGTAGCCCTCCTGAGAAATAATTTGTTCGTTCATAATTTTATTCTTAAATGTTGAATATTAACAGATTTAATATACTCTATTTGGCCAAATTAGACAAGAGCTAATAACCAAAAAACCAATTCCTAAAGGATGATTAAGGTAGGGGGTAAAAGTATGGGTCAAGGCTAAAAATATAATTCCCGTAGGCAAAGCATAAAATAAATAATTTGTAGTTTTCTTTGCTAAACCTAAGCTATCAATAACTAATTTTAACAAAAACCATAAATAAGCCAATAAACCCAAGAAACCAATTTTTAGCCAAATACTTAAATAACCCCATTCAAAAGCATAAGTAGTATAACGACCAGTCGGATTCTTCTGTAAAACTCGAGGATCATGAGAAAAATAAGTAATAGTTGAACCGAAACCCTGACCCAATAGGGGTTGTTGTTTAATAGCCCTTGTTAAAATGGGAAGTAAGGCCCAACGAGAAGCAATCGCTGCTCCACTATTACTGGTCGTTCGCTTTAAGATACTTTGATCAAAATTAGCAGATTTAGTTTGCCAATAGGGCCAAGCACTGATTAAATAAATAAAACTTAAACTTAAAATACTAACAGTCAAAAGCCAAATTCCAATTTTCACTATTTTTTTCCAACCCCAACGAAAGCAAATTAAAATTAAACTGAAAACTAAAGCTCCTACAAAACCAAACCAAAAGCTACGAGAAAAACTTAACAATAGAGTACTTAAGAATAAAGCGGCTAATCCCAAACTTAATAAATTTCTAGTTTGAAAGAATTGTTTAAATTTAAAATGCCAAGCTTGAAACCAAAGAACAAAAAAGAAAGCAATGGCCGAAAAACTTTGGCTTTGAATAAAAATTCTTGGCCAACCCGTTAAGGTCGGAGTAATTTCTCCGCTAATCGTTCGTCGTAACCAAAAATAAATATCTGGTCGTAAAGCTAAATGGTGAGTAAAAACAAATAATAAAAATAAAGTCTCTAAACTGAGAAATAAGGTACCACTTAAAAAAACAAAACGTAAACGTCGTAAGACTGCGGATTGGTGTTGCCCATAAACGATAATAGCGGGAAAGATTAAGAGAAAATAAAACCAGGCATTAACATCGGAGAAGATAATAAAGGGATTGTGCTGACGCCAAAAACCATTAACTACGCCAATTAAAATAAAAATAAATAATATCCCAATAATTTTCCAACCAGAAAACTTCCGTAAACTTTGTAAATAAGTAGACGGAGCTTTTTGAAATATTAATTGTTTAAGTAATTGTCCGGTAAAAACTAACATCAGAATTGACCAAAGAGCAATCCGAATCGCTAGTTGATAATTACCAATATTAAGATAGAAGAGATGACCTAAAGAACCAATTAATAATTCAGCCAAGACAATTAATAGACCATACTCTAATTTATACAGACTTAATCCTAAAGTTATTAAGACGAGAATTAAAAAACTAAGTTGATTAACAATTGGAAAAAAAACACCATTAAAAGATAAGATTTCTATTATTAAAAAAATTAATAAAGCGCCAATTAATGATAATTTTGGGTGAGTATTCATAATTTAATCTATTTAAAATAAACTAAAAACTAAATTTAAAAAATAATACTTTCTAAGAGCTAACAATAACTTGATCGCCAATTTTTAAACTATGTTGTTTACTATAATTAGCGTTAACTTCTAAAACTTGATCAGCGGGACCACCACTCTTATAAATTTTTAATGGTCCCTGGCTGGCTGGTGCTAAATTAGCAGCAATATTAACAATCCGTTTCTGATTAATAAAAATGATATCTAGGGGGAAATGCATGCGACGCATAACAAATTCCCTTTCTTGATGATTATTAAAATTAAATAACATCCCACAATTAGGACACAAAGTAGCCCGATCGCTTAAACCTTGATATTGCTCTTGAGGAGTACTTGCCACTTGAGCAACTATCAATTGATGATTAATACTCACTTTAACTGTCGGAAGCTGTTCTTGATTAATAATAATTGATGAACGCTGACTAATTTGAGATCCAGGTACAAATTTAGGAATAATCAAAGCCAGTAAACCAACAAAAATTAAAAAAATACTTATTTTAATCAAATAATCAATAAAAGAATCCTGAGAAGATATTTTAGGAAAGCCCATGTTTTTCTTTAATTATTTTTAAAGCTAAATTATACTTTTTAACTACTGGCAAAAAAGGACATAATTTATAAATTATTGATGGTAACCAAGAACTAATTGTTCCACCAGGACTAATTTTAAAGAGAACTTGATTAAGCCAAAAACCACTCTTACCCTGCTCCAGCATCGTTAACCATAAATCCCAATCTTGAAATTTTTTTATTTTTTCATCCCAAGCATCCACCGGAAAATCTGCCCGACGAATTAAGGCCATGGTATGAATACCGGGAGCAGTTCGTAATCGATCGGGATTAAATTCGCCAACTTTAAAAAGTTTTCGCCCCCAATAGAAAGAAGGATAAACATAACTAGCCTCAGGATGTTCAATTAAGGTTTTCAACATCATTTCTAAGGCTTCCCTTTTTAAAATGGCATCCGCATCACAAAAAAATAAATAATCACCATGTGCCCGTTGATAACCATGATTACGAGCTGCCGGAGCTCCGCGATGTTCTTGATTAAGAAATAAATACTGATGATCAGTTTTCAATTTTTGATAATAATTAGCAAATATTTTTTCCACTTGATCCCGAGAACCATCGTTAACAATAATTACTTCATAATCAGTCAGCGTTTGGTAGGCAATACTTTCTAAAGTTTTAATTAATTTGGAAGCCTGATTATAAACAGGAATAATAATAGAAATCATAAATATTATTGCTTAATTAAAGATACTAACTTAAAAATTTGTTTTGACCAATTAAATTTCTGGACCGCCCGTAAACGACCTTGTGCTCCTAATTTCTGCCGTAAATCGCCATCCAGGATTAATCTACCAAGAGCTTTTTTAAGATCTTCTATATTTTCTGAATCAACTAATAAACCATTATAATTATCTTGAACAGCATCAGCGACACCGCCAGAGCGACCAGCAATTACCGGAGTACTGGTCAAATTAGCTTCTAAATAAACAATCCCAAAACCTTCATAATCGCCAGCAATTTTTCGAGCAGGCATAATAAAGATATCACTTTTCTCTAACCAGAGCCATTTATCTTTTTCGCTAATTGCCCCTAAAAAAATAATTTGCGAGGAAAGCGTAGTCGGCGCTAAATTTTTTAAATACTCTTCATCAGGACCTTGCCCAGCAATAACATAAACTACTTGCTGAAGCATCTCGGTTGGTAACTCACCCAGAGCCTGGAGCACTTGATCAAATCCTTTTCGTCTGACAAGACGTCCTAAACTAAATAGAATTGTTTTATTATCTAAATTATAACGAGTATTTAAATTTTGTAAATCTGACGTACTTGCTAGTGCCTGGTTAGGATTAATACCAGGATTAATTAGAATTATTTTTTTCTGAATTCGCGGATAAAAATCAGCAACTTGTTTCGCCACATAACTATTAGCACAAATAATCTTTTGTGCTCGTTTCAAAATAAAACGAGTTAATAATTTTTTTCGTTTAGTTTTTAAAGCTAGAGACCAGTCTAGACCATGTAAAAAAACAGCATATTTAAGAGGTTTAAATAAGGATAAAAGAGCGGTTACCGTTCCGAGAGGTAAAATTTGACCAACCAGAACATAATCAATCTGATCCCGTTGGACTTGCCTTTTTAGAACTCCTAAAGCTCGCCACCAAGATAAAAACCCCAGATTAGATTGTAATTCTTGCTGATTATTATTGAGAACAACTATTTTTTCTTCACGGGGCCAATATTTAACTAAATTACCATAATAATTAGCCACCCCCCCTTGAAAAGGTGGAAATTCTAAAGTAAAAAGCAAAGTTTTCATAAATTTCTATTAACTCTAATTAGTCTTGATTAAATTTAGAACTTATGCTACCATCATATTACCATAAAATAAAAATAAATATAATAAAGATTTTATTAAATATCAATAAAATCTTTTTTACCTTATTATGAAAACCAATACGCATCCTAAATATTATCCAAATTGTAAAGTAACTTGTGTCTGTGGCAATACTTTTTTAACTGGCTCTACCGAACCAGAGATTAAAGTTGAACTTTGTTCAGCCTGTCATCCTTTTTATACTGGTAAACAGAAACTGGTTGATAGTGCACGACGAGTTGAAAAATTTACCTCAAAATTAAAAGCTCGCGAAACTTTATCAAAAGATAAAAAAGGCAAAAAAGTTAAACGTGCTGCCCGCGCAAAGGTTCGGGCCAAGAAGGAAGTAGTCGTCAAGACCACTGATTTGAAAAAGATTGCTCAGGTAAAATTAAGCAAAAAATAAGACTATTTAAACAACGAAGCTTAATTATTGATTGCTTTTATGCTAAAATAATTAGAGACTAGTTGTTTTTTAGTATCTCAAAAGTTTTCAATCTTTAAAACTTTAAATTCAAAATTTCTATGTATGAAGAAATTAAAACTAAATTTGCTAAATTAGAGAAAGAATTAATGGACCCAGCAATTGCTCAAGATCAAAAGAAAATCATTAAAATTTCTCAAGAACATGCTAATTTGAGAAAAATTATTGCTGACATTTTAAAATTGGAAAAAGTACAAGAAGATATTCAACAAAATAACGAAATTATTTCTCAAGACAATGAAGCCGAACTACAAAGTCTAGCTCAAGAAGAACTAGGTATTTTAAAACATAAAGCCCAAGAATTAACCGAAAGAATAGAAGCCGAATTACACCCCGCAAGTCCAAATGATAAAAAAAATGCGATTATTGAAATTCGGGCTGGAACAGGTGGTGATGAAGCGGCTTTATTCGCCGGTGATTTATTTCGGATGTATTCACGTTATTGTGAACGCCATCATTGGAAACTGAGCTTAATCAACTCTAGTATTATGGGTTTAGGAGGCTTTAAAGAAATTATCTTTAAAGTAAGCGGTCTTGGTGCTTATGGTCTTCTAAAATTTGAAGCTGGCACCCATCGAGTACAACGGGTTCCCGAAACTGAAAAACAAGGACGAGTTCACACCTCGACAGCAACTGTTGTTGTCTTACCAGAGGCAGAAGAAATTGATATTGAAATTAAACCTAGCGATCTCCGCATTGATACTTTTTGTTCTAGTGGACCAGGTGGGCAAAGCGTTAATACCACTTACTCGGCCATCAGAATTCTCCATTTACCAACCGGACTAATTGTCAGTTGCCAGGACCAAAAATCACAACATCAGAATAAAGAACAAGCTTTACAGGTCCTACGTTCACGCCTCCTAGCGAAGCACGAAGAAGAACAACGGCAGGCTAACTCTCAGACTAGAGAGTCCCAAGTTGGTGCGGGAAATCGAGTAGATAAGATTAGAACTTATAATTTTTCTCAAGACCGAGTTACCGATCATCGTCTTAATATTTCTTGGCATAATATTGCCAAAATAATGGACGGAGAAATTGATGAACTAATTTTAGCTTTAAAAAATGCTGATCAAAATAAAACTAATAAACAAACTCGGGTTTCAGCTCAAAAAGAAGACTAGGAATTAATGAAAAAACAAACATGAGCATCTCGCCACAACAATCATCACCATCAATTCTTAATATTCAGCAGGTTTTTAAAAATTCCTCTCAGACTCCACTAGAAACCCAAATTCTTTTATCTTTTTTGTTAAAAAAACCTCCCGAATTTATTCTGGCACATCCAGAAACTAAAATTTCTTCATTAATTTATAAAAAATTTAAAGTTTTAGAAAAAAAACGTCAAAAAAATTATCCCCTAGCCTATTTAATTGGACAAAAGTCATTTTATAAATTAGATTTTAAAATCAGTTCGGCAGTTCTCTGTCCTCGTCCGGAAACAGAATTGTTAGTTACTGAAGTCTTAAAAGAGATTAGCCAAAATAAGAACAAACAAAAAAAACCAAAAAAAATCATTATTATTGACATCGGCACTGGTTCGGGGGCAATTATTATTAGTTTAGCCCAAGAAATAAAACAGTTTTGGCCAGCGATTTTTAGAAACACTAAATTCATTGCTAGTGATATTTCCCAATCTGCTCTCAAAATTGCTAAAGAAAATAGTAAAATCCAAGGTTTTCAAACTAAAATAAAATTCTATCACAGCAATCTTTTAGCAACAATTAAGCTCCAGCCTTCAGAACTATTAAACTCTCAATTGATTATTACCGCTAATTTACCCTATCTCACCCCACCACAAATTAAAAAGGCTCCGACAATTAGTCGTGAACCCTTAATCGCCCTGGATGGCGGTTCAGATGGTTTGAAATATTATCGTCAACTATTCTTAGAATTAGCTAGTGTTTCTAATTTAGTTCAAAAAAAGAAAAGCTTGCAAAGTTTTTCAATTTTTTGTGAAATTAATCCTGAACAAAAAAAGAAAATAGAGTTATTGATGAAAAAACGTTTTCATAATTTCCAATTAAAATTTTGTCAAGATTTAAGAAATAAAACTCGTTTAGCAATTTTAAAAATAGATTAATAATTCTCTGACTAATTGCTGGTTGCTAATTAATAATAAATACTAAACCACCTTGATTAAGTTAAGAGAATAAATAATAAATTCAAGATTCAAAAAAGACAAGTATATTAACTTGTCTTTTTATTTCAAATAAAATTGATTTATTCTAGCTATTTTTTTACTCTTTCCGGCCACTGTTAGAATTTTCCTTTTTTTCTTCTCCCTTCCCTTCAGAGTTTTCTTTGCTACTCTCGGAATTCTTTTCTGATTCTCCGCCTTCGCTTTCACTGGTTGCTTCCGCTTCTTCAGTCTCTTCTAGCTCTATAGCCTTCGGTTCACGAACAGCAGCAATCACGTCATTCGTCTCTCGGACTAAAGTTAAACCATTAGGTAGTTGTAGATCATTAACACGAATAGCATTATTAAAAGTCTCTAAGACAGAAATATCAATATCAAGATGATCAACTAAATCACTAGGTAAACATTCTACTTCTAAAACATTTAATTCTTTAACTAAAGTTCCGCCAAGTTCTTTCACAGCTTTAGACTCGCCAATGAAAGCGAGAGGGATTTCCGCTGTAGTCTTTTCTTTCATATTAACTTGATAAAAATCAACATGAATAAAAGAACCTTTAATGATATCTTTTTGGGTGTCCTTAACTAAAACTTTTACCGCCCCTGAACCATAATCTAAATCAATTAGATTTGATTCCCCAGCTTCCTTAAATGTTTTATCAAAATCATTTTTTTTAATCTTTAAAATTTGATTTTTAATTTCTTTCCCATACAAAACTCCGGGAATAAAATCAGAAGACAATTTTTCACGAGTTTCACGAGTTTGGGCTTTTAATTTGATGGTCATAAATTTAATAACTAATTTTCGATTTAATAATAATATTTTCAACAATCCCTACTAAAATCAGTAAAGATACTAAAGAACTACCACCATAGCTAACGAATGGTAAAGGCAAACCAACGATAGGCATGATTCCTAAGTTCATCCCTATATTAATAAACATTTGCACAAAAATCAAGCCCGCTGCTCCAATAACAAAATAAATTCCAAAATCATTCTTGATTTTCGGTAATATTCGCCAACATCGCCAAAAAAATATAAAATAAAAAGCCAAGACCAGCAAGACCCCCACAAAACCTAATTCCTCGGCAATCACTGAAAAAATAAAATCTGTGTGTGCTTCGGGTAAGAATTTTAATTGCGACTGGGAGCCTAAACCAAGCCCTTTACCCGCTAAGCCCCCCGAACCAATAGCAATCATCGCTTGAGAAATATTATAACCAGATTTTTGACTATTAATTCCTGGATTAATAAAATTAATAATACGGTCCTTCTGATAATTTTTAAACATTAGAAACCAAGAGGCCACAAAAAAGATACTAACTACTAAAAAAATACTAATAAAATATTTTTTATTAAAACCAGCCGCCAAAACCATTACTAGCCAAATCATTCCTAAAATAATTGCCGATCCTAAATCAGGTTGTAATAAAACTAAAAAGATTAAAAAAGAAACACTAATAGCAGAAATTATAAAATGACGTGTAGTTTTCACTTTAGTTGCTAAATTAGCAAAAAAACTTGCTAAAAAGAGAATTAAAATGATTTTTACTAATTCCACAGGTTGAAGACTAAAGCCTTGAAAAACCAACCAACCCTGATGACCCCGAATATTATTTCCTAAGATGAGAACAATTACCAATAAAATTATGGCGAATAGATAGAGATAACGGTTAAAGCCCTTTAAAGAATAAATATTGATAAAAGAAAAAACAAAGAGAATCAAAAAACCAGCAATGGCAAAGACTAATTGTTTTTTAAAATTCAATAAATAGGGACCACCTTGACCGAGAGAGATGCTGTAAATTTCAATTAAACCAAAGCTCACCAATAATAAAACAGCGACAAGCATAATCCAATCAAAATTTTTAAGATAAAGTTTAAGATGATTAAGCATAAGAATTACTCTAGTTAGAGATTATCCCTCGATACGGTAAATAAATACCATCGGATAATAAATTAAGATCTGGTTCAATCTCTGTCCGATCAACTCCTGATAAATTACCAGTCCAAACTATTTCTATTTTTCTCTCTTCTCCACTAAAGAAATTTTCTAGAAAATATTGATTAACCCCTACTAACTTATTGCCACTAAAAAATAGAATATTCAATGGCACTTGATAATAACCATAAGGGCTTTGATTTTGAATAGAAAAATTTAAACTATTTAAAGCAATTTTTTGTGATAAACTATTATTTTGAGCTGGAGTAAATTTTATATTTTTTATGGAAAAATTAAGATGATTATTAAGATAATAAGTCCAATTCGGAATCTGATGAAGATCAATCCGTCGCCAAGAGATACTCTTAATCTTGAATTTTAAATCTTGAGAGTTAGAATTCATAACTTGACTTAAATCAAAAATATATTTTTTCTGATTCGGCAAAATAAAAGCTTTTTTACAAACTAACACTTTATTAGTTTGACTAAAACAATATTCAAAATTAGCACTAAACTTGGCATTAGGATTAAATATTCTCACAACTAAATCACTCTTGCCAGAATAATAATTATTAAAAATATTTAGTGGAGAAACCTGAAGACTGCTAACTATTTTTCGAGGAGATTGGGGGACAGTATCATTTATTAACTGCGAGCCAACATTAGCAGATTTAAAATAAATAACATAATTATAAGCTGAATAAATGAAGAGTCCAGCAGAAATAATAATCAAAATAATAATAAATATTCCCCGAATTTTTTTTCGATTATTAGCTAACCAGAGGCCAAAGTTTAAATCTCTTAAACTGAGGTTATTGGTTTGGTCATATTCTTTTAAATCTGGAACTCGATGAATATCCTCTCCCTGATTATTTTCATTCTCATGCTGAGTATTTTCCTTTTGAGAAGCATTTTCCTCTTTAAGCATATTTATGATATAATATTTTAATACTATTATAGTATCATATTATTATAAATTTATAAATATTTTATATGCATAAATTAAAAATTAAAGTTCCCTTGAGCGTTCCCAAGAATAAAAGAAATGAATTTCAATTGAATTATGAAATGCTGACAAATTACAGTGGACGTTTATTTTTAATTGCTGGCGATCAAAAAGTAGAACATTTGAATGCTGATTTTGTAGGTCCTAAAATTAGCCCTGAAGATCAAAGTCCAGAACATTTATTTAAAATTGCCGCTGCTTCTCAAGGAGGAGTGCTGGCAACGCATCTTGGTTTAATTGCTCAATATGGCTCAGATTATCCAGATACCCCCTATTTAGTAAAGTTAAATGGTAAAACTAATATCGGACGAAATGAACTGAAAGATTCTAGCCATTTATGGTGGACCGTGGAAGATGTAATTAAATTCAAAAAAGAAAGTAATTTGAAAATTGTCGGTATTGGCTATACTCTTTATCTGGGTGGTCAATATGAAGCGGAAATGCTTGCCACGGTTGCTCAAGCTCTATATCAAGCCCACCAAGCTGGTCTAACCACCCTTCTTTGGGTTTATCCACGAGGTCCAAAAATTAATGAAGAAAATATTCACACCATTGCTGGTGGAGCTGGAATAGCTTCCGCTCTCGGTAGCGACTTTGTCAAGATTAAATATCCCTATGCTGCCAAAAATAAACTAGCTACTGCTCAGAAATTTCGTGAAGCAACAAAAGCCGCAGGACGAACAAAGGTGGTTTGTGTCGGTGGACAACAACGACCAGTAAAACTTCTCTTAGATGATTTAGCCCGACAAATTAAGATTTCCAAAACTAATGGTCTAGCAATGGGTCGTAATCTCCACCAACGTTCTTTAACAGAAGCAACACGTCTCACCGCTGCTCTAGGATCAATTATTTTTCATGATCAAAGTGCTGCTGAAGCCTATAAGATTTATAATCGTAAAAATAAATTGTCTGTTCAATCTCGAGGAAGATTTTTAGGTTTATTTTAATTCAATCTTCAACAGAGAATTAGATAAAATATTATATTTAAGAAAAAATAAGCTAACAATTTGTTAGCTTATTTTAGATTTGAATTGACTAGGAATTAAATTATTTCTTAAAATAAGAACAATAATACAATACAGAATTAATTTTTATTAATGTTTATTTTTATACGATCTACTAAACTAGGAGCCCGCTTAATAAATGTTGGGGAAAATTTTAACTGATAGCTATCAACTTCGGGTTGATTTGATAAATAGGTTTTAATCTGAGATTTGCTTAAATTAATTAAAGATTTCGGACTAATTAAATCAGAATTGTTTTTTAAAATCATCGTCCCTGTAAAACTGGCCTTAATCGTCGCACTTTCTGACGCCGGATCATAACTAATTAGACTATAAACAATATGAGCGGGATTGAAATTAACTAGTTCTTTATCAGCAGGAATAGCTAAATTTAATTTAGCAATAGCGAGTTTGGCGACAGCACTTCGAGAGAAATTAACCGCCACAATTTGTCCTTGGGCCTGAGCAGTAAATTGATCTTGACGATCACCAGCCTTAGCATTAATGGTCACTACTGGAGGATTATTGACAATATACAACCATTTCGTTGCTGAGGAAGACTGTTCACTTTGCACTTTAGCTTTCGCCTGAACTTTCGCTTTCATAATTAACAAACGATTAATATCTTGAGCAGCATAAGCTAAATCACTAGCATTTACATACTTTCGTATTTCTTGAGTGTAGGTAAAAGGTGCTAAACTTCGAGCATAAATTTTGTCTTGAAGACCAGCCCATAAACCAGGAATAATAAACCGGGTAACACCAATAGCCATGCTGGGGCTAGGGTGTTTAGTATAAATATTAACGGCCACACGACCACCAGCTGGAACATTAACCGATCTCACAATTCGGAAGAGTTTATTATCTGGACTAAGCAATCTGGTCGTGGCTACTAATGGTTGATTACTAGTATAATTATTAATAATTTCTACTCGACCAATAATTTTATTTCCTAAAAAAGTTTCACCATTAGCAGGATAAGTTTTGGAAACTTGAACATTAATTTTCTTAATACTGCCCTTAATTATTTCCCGAGGATCATTCTGAGCCTTTAAATTATTAGTATTAAAAATTGCCGTACTGGAAGGATGGGGACTATTAGCTTGAGCACTCGTGCTTGCTGGCGTAGCCACAACTTTAAGGAGTAAACTATCGTTAATTTTCTCACCCTTTAAATTTAAGGTCACAGTCAATTTAGAAAAAGAAAAATAAATAACCACGGCCGCCACAATACCAATTAAAACAATAAATTTTAAAACTAAACGACGATACAAAACAACACTACGACCAGTTTTTTGGGGAGACTGATTATTCTTTCTAGTAAGCGGATCTTCAGTTTTTATTTCTTGAGCTAAATTCTCAAAAAATTTCTTTTGGCTATCAATTTCTTTCGCATTTTCAGAGGAGTGAGAAACCTTTTTCTTAGTAATTTCATGTTCCACAAATTTTTTTGGAGGCATTTTTGAATGAGAAGTATTTTTCTTTTTTCGAAAATCACTATTTTTCACCAATAATTGATCATTTTCAGCCAACCAAGATAAATCAGAATCACTAGGCTCATCTTCAATGACATCCACTAAAACTGACTTCGCTTGTCGACGAGGATGAATAGTTTTTGGTGGAGTTTTTTTCTTAGATTTTGTTTTGCGAACGGGAGTTTTAGACACCGTAGTTTTGCTTCGAGTCATAAAAATAAAAAAAACTGAGAAATTTTTTTAATAAGTGAAATAAATTTAACACTCTTTTTAAATTAAAAGTGTAAATATAAAATAAATTTATTATTAATTTTATTATAACAGAATTTTAGATTTACAACAATTATCAAAAACTAATTCCAGAAAATAAAGCTACTTTAAGGAAATCTTAATAAATCTTTAAATTTAGCTATTAATTCTTTTTTTAATTCTGGACTGTTCGCTACTAAAAAGGGAGTCTTGATTATTTTAGCCCGACCCTCGTCAAGTACTTTAAAATGGACAGCATCTTGACCGGGAAACAAAGAGAATATTTTTTTTAAACGCCGAGAATCATCAGTACTAAAAGTCTCTGCAAGAATTAATCGTAAAATATTTTTTGATTCTATGGAAGAATTATTCTCGCTCTGAAAAGCTTTTGGAACTTTATCAGTTGTTGGTTTCTTAACTGTGGCAATTGTGGTCGAGTTGGCAAGCGTTGAAGATGCCTTTTTATTCTTTATAAAAGGTTTCTGAAAATTTGATTTTTGAAAAGAATTAGAAGAAGAATTATTATATTTCTGGTAATGATTGCTAGTTTTTCGAGTATGGGCCAAGAGTTTCTTAAAGTCCGCAATAGATTTTTCTGGTTCAGCAGAATCTAAAGCAGAAACCCGATTTACTAAAACTTTTATATCTTGATCTTTTTCCGATATTTTACCCTCAACAATCACTGCCTGCCCCCCCACCCATAAATCTGGAGTTTCTTTTAAGAGGCGCGGGAAAATTAATAACTCCACCGTATTACTAGCATCTTCTAATTTAACAAACAACATGGATTCTCCTTTACGGGTAATTATTTTTTTGATAGTGGAAACAATTCCAGCGATAACTATTCTTTCTTCTCCTTGATGATTTTTTAAAGTGATAAGTGGAAGAGCAAAATCAGCCAAATAGGGACGAAAAGCATTATAAGGATGCTCACTAATATATAAACCCAAAAGTTCTTTTTCCCAAGTTAATTTTTCATTTTGGGTTGCAGGATTTCCAGAATTTAGCTGAGGATGATTTAAGGCTTCTAGCGGTGAATCAATAAATAGACTATCTTGTTTACTATTTTTAGATTTACTGAGCTCCTTATTAAAACTTAATAATTTTTCAATATTAACTAACAATTGACCACGTTCAGCAAAATTATCCATAGCTCCACTCTTGATTAAACTTTCTAAAGATTTTTTATTTAAATCCCTATCAGTAATTCTTTCTAATAAATCAAAAATATCTTGATAAGGCCCAGAATTTTTCCGAATCTTAATAATCTCTTCCACGATATGCTGACCAACATTTTTAATGGCCTGCAAACCAAAACGAATAGTTTTGCTGATTTTATTTTTATGAGAAGCTCTATTTTCTTTAGTGCCATCAGTAACCACGGTAAAAGTAGCAAAAGATTCATTGATATCGGGGGGCATAATTTCAATACCCATCCGACGACATTCTTCAATTTCAATAGCGACCCGATCACTATCTCCCTGGTCAGCGGTTAAGAGCGCCGCCATAAATTCTACTGGATAATGCGCTTTCAAGTAGGCAGTTTGATAAGCAATCATGGCGTAACAAGCAGCGTGACTGCGATTAAATCCATAACCCGCAAACGGTTCGATAAAAGAAAAAATCTTTTCAGCTAATTCTTTATAAATACTATTTTGGACACAACCATCAATAAATTTTTCTTTTTGTTCGGCTAACAGCGAGACAATTTTCTTCCCCATCGCTTTTCGTAAAACATCAGCCTGCCCCATAGTAAAGCCCGCAAGATCACGAGCAATTTGCATCACCTGTTCTTGATAAATAGCCACGCCATAAGTTTTCTTCAAAATTGGCTCTAATTTAGGATGTAAATAAACAACTTTCTTAATCTGATGTTTACCATTAATATAATCAGGAATCCATTCCATGGGCCCAGGGCGATATAAAGCAACCATGGCAATAATATCTTCAAACTCTGTTGGTTTCAAATCACGTAAATAATGTTTCATCCCCGAAGATTCAAATTGAAAAACACCAGTCGTTTCTCCATTTTTAAACAAATTAAAAGTGACTTGGTCATCTAGAGGAATATCATCAATATCTAATTCTTTCCCTTGAGTATTATTAAGAATCTTCAAAGTAGATTCAATAATTGTTAAGTTTTTAAGACCTAAAAAATCCATTTTTAACAGACCTAAATCTTCAATGGGGTGCAAAGAATATTGTGAAATAATACTACGATCACTAGAAGAAGCATACTGAATTGGCACATTATCAGTTAGGGGATCTTTAGTAATCAACACCCCACAAGCATGCGTTGAAGCATGACGAGCTACTCCTTCTAAACGTTGAGCATAATCAAGAATGCGTTTAGCAGCTGGCTCTTGATGATACATTTCTTTTAACTCGGGAACAGTTTTTAAAGCTTCACCCAATTTCATAAACATTGGAATACTTTTCGCAATCTTATCACAATATTCATAAGGTTCATCCAAAACTCGACCAACATCACGCACCGCCGCCCGTGCCGCCATCGTTCCGAAAGTAATAATTTGTGAAACATGGTCATGACCATATTTTTCTCCAACATAATTTAAAACTTCAGACCGACGAACATCCGCAAAATCAACATCAATATCAGGCATAGAGATTCGCTCTGGATTTAAGAATCTTTCAAATAACAAATCATATTTTAAAGGATCAAGATTAGTAATTCCAGTTAAGAAACAAACTATTGAACCTGCCGCAGAGCCCCGACCAGGGCCAACGACTATTTTATTTTTCTTAGCCCAGGAAATAAAATCAGCGACGATTAAAAAGTAAGAAGGCCAACCCATCTTAGTAATTACTCCTAATTCATAGTCTAAACGCTCTTGAACTCGTTGTAAATATTCTGGGCTAGCTCCTGGAAAACGTTTTTGAATTCCCTGTTCGCACCACCAACGCAAATAAGAATCTTCATTGTAAGAATCAGGAACAGCAAAATATGGTAATTGAGTATTACCCAATTCAATTTCGACATTACATTTTTCCGCAATTTTTAAGGTATTAGCTACAGCCTCAGGAACTTCACTAAAAGCAGCAATCATTTCACTATTCGGACGTAAAGAATAATCACCGTGACCTAACATTTTTAAGCGATCAGTGTCGGTAATTTTCTTTTTGTTTTGTAAACAAAGAAGAATATCTTGAGCCTCCGCATCTTCTTTGTGTAAATAATGAGAATCATTAGTAGCAACTAGCGGAATATTTAATTTTTTTGAAAATTTAATTAATTGCTGATTAACAGCAGCTTGTTCTTCTAATTCGGGGTGATCCTGAATTTCTAAATAAAAATTATCCTGACCAAAAAGAGTATTATATTCTTTAATTCTTTTTTCCGCTTGAACCAAATTCCCTGAAATAATTAAATGCGGAATTTCACCTCCCAAACAAGCCGTGGAGGCAATTAATCCTTCATGATATTTCTCCAACAAAGACCAATCAATCCGGGGCTTATAATAAAAACCTTCCAAGTGAGCCAGAGATATTAATTTAATTAAGTGATGATAACCGAGAGTATTTTTAGCCCACAATATTAAATGGTGACCCCGATCTTCACGAGTATTCTTATCAAGACGGGAATGAGGCGCTAAATAGGTCTCTACACCAATAATCGGCTTAATTCCTGCTTTTTTGGCTTTTTGATAGAATTCAATAACACCATACATTGTGCCATGATCAGTTAAAGCAATGGCTGGTGAACCCTGTTCTTGGGCATAATTAACCATTTCATCGATCTTGTTTAAACCGTCTAAAAGAGAATAATGACTATGATTATGAAGATGGACAAAAGACATAATAAATAAGTTCTAAATTTTATTTAAACTACTAATATTCTAATATAAGCTTGCGAGTTTAGCAACTAGCAGGTAAAAACAAAAAGCAAAACAGAAAATATTAAGCTCTTGCTTATTCTCGTTTTTTATGTTATCTTAATTTTAAATAGATACTCAAAAATATAAAAATTTTTAAATAACATTGTATGTTAAGTTTCAATAATGGAGTTAATGAGCGCATTGATCAGGATCAAAAAAATAAACGTCAGCTTCAAGATGTGGAGACTATTTTTAATAATCCCGGAGGGGAAAGAATCCAAGAAACTGATTTTAAAGATATTTATCCTCCTCGAGAAATTGAATCTGATTTAAAAATGGTGGAACGTCTTCAAGATAAATTTGCTAGTCAATTAGAACAATTTAGTGGCGAAGAGCTAAAAAAAATACATGAAGGAGAACAACGTTCAGAAATTCTAGAAATTATCATTGCCACCGACGGCGAAAAATATCATTGGACTGGAGAAAAAACACGTTTAAGCCGAGCAGCGAGATTTGATGATATTGCTAATGGTATCGATATTATTCTAGAATTTGAACTAGAAAGTTTCGAAAAAGCTTCTTCGGAAATTGACCGTATTGCTTTAGGAATTGACACTTCTCGCAATAGCGATATCTATGCTTTGCAAAGGAAAATAGCTAGAAATATTGAAAAATTAACCGGTCAAAATGGTAAAAAACTTCCCCAAGCAAAATATTTTCAATCAGCAATTGATAAAAATATTAAGGGAGAATTAAACACTATTATTCCAATTGTTATTGGTTTAGACTTTAATCATGTTAATGGGCTAATACATCTTTGTGCTGCTTCACGAAGTCTCGCTGACCCCAAACATAATCAGGAACTACAAGAAATGGGTATTGATCCTCATCGAAAACAGGAGGAATTAAAAGAACAATTGTTAAAACATCCCGCCCAAGTAGTTTTTTATCGACAAATAATTACTCAACTTAATTATTATTTAAAAGTACTAGATAAGCAAGAAGGAGAACAAACTGAGAATATTAAAGTGGAGATAAACTCAATTCTGAAGAGAGTTAGAAAAATTAAGGAAACAAAAAAGAATATTCCCATTGCTAATTATGATCAGGACGCAGTTTTAAAGACAATTGAAGAAATTTGTTCTTAATTTTTATATTCTAGTGATCTCAAGAAGGTTATCAAAGTTAATAAAATAAATAAAAAATTAAAAAGAACAATTCCTTGAACTGTTCTTTTTTATAAATTTGAAAAACTAAAGTTTCTGGTTATCTTCTAATTGTTGAATTTTCTTAATTATTTCTTGGAGTTGTTCTCCATTATAAAAATCAATAATAATTTTTCCACCAGATCCCCGTCGTCGCAACTCAACTTTAGTATCTAAAATACTACTTAAGCGTTTTTCTTCAGTACGATCAAAATAAGTTTTAACCTGAGCCGCCTTTGTCCCTCCTAGACGCTTAATTTCTTGATTAGTCTGAGCCACACTTAAATTCTGCCGAATAATCTTTTTAAAAATATTTAATTGTTTAGCTGGGTTATCTATTCCTAATAAGTATTTCGCATGAGCAGCAGTAATTTTTTCAGTAATTAAAGCTTCCTGAATTTCTGTTGGCAAACTTAACAGACGTAAGCTATTAGCAATACTTGACCGCGCTTTGCCTAAACGCTGGGCCGCTTCTTCTTGAGTAATATTAAATTCATCAATTAAGCGTTGGTAGGCCCGAGCATTTTCTAAAGGATTCAGATCTTCACGTTGAAGATTTTCAATCAATGCTAACTCTAATTTTTTTTGTTGTTTTTCTTGACGAACTAAAACTGGAACTTTTTTCAAACCTAAGAGCTTAGCACTGCGTAAGCGTCGTTCGCCAGCAATTAACTCAAAACCATCTTTTTTCTTAGTAACAATCAAGGGTTGAATAATTCCGTGCTCACGAATAGAATCAGCCAAATCCTTTAAAGAAGCTTCTGAAAAAGTTGTTCGGGGTTGTAAAGGATTAATACTAATTCGTTCGGGACTAATTCGCAGCACCCGATCACGATCATCGACAACTAATAATTCTCCAGTAGTTGTTGCTCCCGAAAAAGAACTTTGACCTAAACTAACTGTTTTTTTTGGAATCAAGGAACTAAGACCTCGCCCTAAACTTTTAGACATATAATTATTTTTCTAAACTTATAATTTCTCTAGCTAAACCCTGATAAGCTCTTCCCCCTTTAGATTTTGGATCATAATGTAAAATAGAGCGACCATAACTTGGAGCTTCCGCTAAACGAACACTACGCGGAATGACCGATCTAAAAATACGATTAGGAAAGTATTGATATAATTCATTCATTACTGAACTAGATAAACGATTGCGTTTATCAAACATAGTAATAATTGCTCCCATAATACCTAAGCTTGGTTTTAAATTATTTTGTACTAAACTAATAGTTTCCAATAGCTGACTTAAACCTTCTAAAGCATAATATTCACTCTGGATAGGAATTAAAACTTCATCAGCGGCGACCAAGCTATTGATAGTTAAAAGTCCTAAAGAAGGTGGACCATCAATAATAATATAATCAAAATCATCTTTTAAATCTCCTAAAATCTGGGCTAAACGAAACTCCCGATTATCCATGGCGACCATTTCCACACCCGCCCCGGCTAAAGAAATTGTCGCCGGAGCAATTTTTAAACCAGTCTGAATAGTTCTTTTTAGAACTTTTGATAATTCTTGCTCACCGATTAAAGCTTCATAAACACCAACTTTTAAAGCTTTTTGATCAACACCCAGACCTGAAGTAGCGTTAGCTTGGGGATCAATATCAACTAATAGAACTTGCTTACCTAACTGAGCTAAATAAGCACTAAGATTAACCGCTGTAGTAGTTTTACCAACCCCACCTTTTTGGTTCACAATCGCTAAGATTTTACTCATATTTTTGATTTTTTGTTTCCGAACTTATGGCTTAAGCATTTTAAACTTATTTTTTATCAACTAAAAAACAATGCTAAAACCATCTATCTCCTACTATAAATAGTATAAACCAAAAACACCTTTTTGACAATTAAGACTTTATTTATTATACTAAAATCACTTATTCCAAAAGCCGCGATGGCGGAACTGGTAGACGCGCACGACTCAAAATCGTGTTGGGGTAACCTAGTGAGGGTTCGATTCCCTCTCGCGGCACAATAATAAAAGTCGGCATTTGCCGACTTTTTAAATAGTATTTAAATAAATTTTATTAGATTTTTTTGTTAAGTAGTTTAAAAAAAATTCATTTATTTTTTCTGAGGATAAATTCGGTATTCCAGAAAATGTAGTTGTTTCCCGCTCATATTTATTTCATCGTATTCTCGTGCTACTTGAGCACCAAAAAACTCTGGGATTCTTCTACTAGCTTGATTATGAATATCTACTGGATAAAAAAGATAATCATAATTTAGATTATGATCTGCCCATTTTTTAAGAGCAATGATGGCTTCTTTTCCATATCCATGACCATGAGCGGATTTCTTAATCCAGATTCCTAATTCTGGTGTTTTCCGATCTAGGTGATGAATACCGCCACAACCTAAAAAATCCTTGCTTTTTCTATGAAGTATAACAATTTGGAAATTACAACCCTCCTCATTTTCTTTAATGGAGGTGGAAATAAATTTCTCCGTTTCTTTAATTTCCCGCGCTGGTCGAGGATACATATAAATAGCAATTTCTGGTGTTAATTCTTTGAAAATATCATCTTTATATTTAAAAGTAATACCTTCTAAGTAAAGATTTTTTGTTTTGATGGTAATTTTTGATGTATTCATGGAAAAAATAAATTATGAGTAAAAAAAGAGATACGACGACAAATAGAACTGCATACATATTAATAGACGCTATTGCCAAACCATTAAAATTTCTTTCGGATGCAGATTAAAAACCTTTTTCAATGTCGAATACTTTTGAGGATTTTCAATTCCCCATTTTGCTACATATACAGGAGAAATGACTTTAACCGTAAGTTTAGTCTCCTCAAGTACCTCGCACTTAAGCCCAAACTCAGGCTGATCATCCTAATCAAGTCTTCCGCCAGGCAACATCCATAGTTCCTTGGTAAATTCTTTGTTTAAAGGTAGTTTTAAAATCAAAAATTCTTCTCGTGAATTCATGAGAACTCCATATTCTCCGACATTACATTTTAATCTTTTCATATGTGTTAGTTTTTAATTTATTTCCAATAACATCAAAATTTAATGAAGTTTTTCTAGAACGAAGAGAAAGAAAGATTTTGGTGAAAGAAAAAGTGTAACCTTTGAAAATTATTAACACACTTTTTATTGAATCTCATACATTCTATTATATAATGTAAAAAATATTTTTTAGGCTGTTTTATCGTCAATAAATAGTTTCGGAAAATCTGTGCCAATAGCATCCACGCCCATTGAAATTAATTTGTTGCCTAATTCTTTATTATTAACTCGATAAGCATAAACGGATTTTCTTAAACTATGGGCTTTGTTAATGAATTCTCGAGTAACAAGCTCGGAAAATGGGGCGAGAAAATCCAAAGGGACAGTGTTAGCCAAATCCCATATTTTTAGCATTACTTTATCTACACGAAAAAGAAGACCAACTTTTAAATCTGGGTTAATCTTTTTAATTTCTTTAAGTAGATAATCTTTAAATGAAGTAATGACGACTTGATTTTGAATATCATTTTTTAAAATAAGTTCATTCACGGGCTCAGGTGTTTCATCTGCTTTTAATTCTATTTGTAAATCAATTTTATTTTTACAAACATCAATAACCTCCTGAAGCGTAGAGATTTTTTCACCTTGCTCACAATCTAATTTTTTCAGTTCAAGCAAAGTCATCTCATTGACAAAGCCCTTGCCACCGGTTAACTTGGAAACCTCCTCATCATGAAAAACAACCACTCGTCTGTCTTTGGTTAATCTAACATCTAGTTCAGCACGATCACAACCAATGGCAATTGCCATTCTAAATGAAGAGAGTGTATTTCCTGGTGCATAACCTGCTGCGCCTTTGTGTCCTACAATTTTTGTCATAAAAAATTCAAAAAATATTTTTTATTCCACTTAACCTTTAAGTATCATGCGATGTTTTTCTTTCTCTTCACTATTATATTACAAATAAGAGAGAAAAAGAAATTTGGGAGATAAAATTTGATTAATAAGTAATTTTTTATTCATTAGAAATTTTTTCAGCCATTTTCATAATAAAATCTTCAATAAACTCTTTGTCTATTTTTTCACCTACTTTGGATTCCTTTATTTCTTTAAAAAAATTTTCAATTCCTCTATCTTTCAATGCTTGAAATTCCAACTTATCTTGTTCCTCCTGGTTGTCTGTTTTAGGAACCGAGTTTATTGCCCTATTAATATCTATTGATGTATGCAGAAAGTTATATAAATTCTCAAACGAAGAAAATTCTTTTAGTTTCCCTTGCTGTTTATATTTCTGAAATTTTGTTTCCATTTCTCCCAAAACTTCAGGAAAATATTTTTTCACTCGCTCAAGTCCTCTCTGATAAGCATCTTTTTCTTTAACCTCTATATATCGACTCCATTCCTTGTCTTGATCTATTTTGTTGATTTTTGTATTAAATTCTTCTTGTCGCAAATGTCCGAGTTCATGTAAAACCACTCCAAATGAAAGAAAAATATCTCCTTTGGGATATCGTATTTCAAAATCATTTGTCCCTTTGATTATACGTCCAGTGCCTTGCATTTCAACAGGCCATCCTAAAGACTTTTTTCCTTCGCTAAGAGAATCTGGTAATTCAGAGAGTGAAAAGATATTCCCCTTTTTCAAAGAATATTTAGGCTGAAAGAATTTTTCTTCATTATTCATAAAATTAGTTATTGAGTAAATTTCTGAACCACATATGTTATGTTAGGTGATGTAGCAAAAGCCGACTCCTTAATTTAAAATTTTGGCAATCTATTTGTTTTCAATGCGATCTATTAATTTTTCAAGATCGTTTTTGTCACCAATCTTACCGCTCATGTGCGTAAGTAATGTATTTAAGCCAAATAAGCCTTCGCCATTAAGTCGTTCTTGTGCATCAGTAGCAAAATGCTGAATTTCATACTCAATCTTCTGTCTAAATTGAGGATCAACATTTTCAAGAGCACTTTCTAATTGACCCGGAAGGGCGACAAGAAGTTGAGCTCTTTCTTGCAGTTTTTGTTTATATTCTCCCGTATCTTTTTTTGCGAGAGCCATGCCAGCCCCATGATCTAAAGAGCGAAACTTCTCCACCGTTTCTTTTAAAATTTGAACGACGGGTCGTAGGACATCTTTGTCCTCCTGTGGATAATTTTGTTCTGGTGATTCCATATAATTATAATTTAGTTAATAATAAGTTGCCAAGATTCTTTAAAAATGTAAAGATGTTTTTGCTATTCCACATAACAAAGTATATGATGTTGTTTGCGGACATTACCCTTCTTTCGTCCTATTTAACACTCCATTTACTTTTTTGTACTCTCGGTTTTTATTTTTTTCAACTTTTTTCAAAATTTCATCCTCTAGGTTGATATTCAAAATTGCGGACAATCCCATTAAATATATTGCGACATCTGCTAGTTCTTCACCCAAATCTGGTAGTTTCTTTCTATATGCATGAAAAGCTTCGGAAAGTTCTTCGTGTATTAGACTAAATTCCAAACCGACATCAGTAGTATTAAAACCCTTAGCAATTTTATTCTTGAATATTTCTTTTTGTAATTTTTGTAAATCGATCATAGTCGAAAAAAAATTATTAGATAAATATAGCAAACCATTTCATATAACGTGCGCGGATAATCCGAAGTTGCGAACGGTTGTTTTATTTTTTCGCACCTCGATATATCAAATAAGCACCGCCGAACAATGCGATTAATGTCCAAGTATTGTAGCCTACTAATTCAGTAGTACTCCAATCAGCAATGTATTTAAAATTTCCGCCACCTAAGGTGCCAATTATTAATAATGCCCCGAGTACAAAAAAATAGTTTTCTTGGCGGTGCTGGGCTTTTTTTGTTCATCCATATGTTTTTTATAGATTAGTGAGCAATTTGGGTGGAGGCTTTCGGAAGAGCCGTAACCGGATACTCGTTGTTAGCTGATGTATATGTTTTTCTTTGATTTGCGAATGCAAATCACTCTTAAAAAGAATTTAATTTTGTTTTTTCTTTTTGGATTTTTGAAAGAGGGAAATTAAAGGGGTGAATTTCTAAAATCCAAAACTCATTATTATTTTTTATCATCTACTATTATATTTTGGTAGTATATTCTTTGATTATCAATAAATACTTTATTTTTTGTCCAGTCGGATTTACTATGTTCTGAAGAAGAAGTTTTTACTGATGGTAAATTATTGGCAGCGCTATTTTGACTATAAAAATTTGATAAGTGGTTACTATTAATAGTTGTCATATAAAATTTAAGAATAGTTTAATTAAATTTGGTGTTGCCATCCCTCGAATGTTCTATTGTCCTGTATAGGTATTTGTTGGTTAACCGGTTGCTGTGGTAATTTTGTTAGAGTTCCTTCGCTAATATATATGTCTGAACCACCGTCAATAGAATCAAGTATCCCTCTGTGAAATGAATAATTAATTGTTTGATTAGTACTTAAAAGTGTAGCGGGTTGATATGGTATTCTTAATTCTAATTCATTTTCAATATCATCATAAATAGCTTTGATTATATTATATAATTGTTGATTGGGTTTTTCCATATTTAAACCTAATCCTTCTTTTACTTCTTTTCTGTTTATTGTGTAGTCATGACTACCAGAATCTGAGCATAAAAATTTTATTATTTCCTTCACATTTTTTCCATCAATATTTTGGTTCTTTAAAAGTTTATCTGCGAGCATTTGAATTTGTGCTTTTGATCTATAAACTTCTCCAAGTGATAGAGGGTGAATTTTTTCGCTTAATTTTAAATAAACTTCTTTCAAGTCGCTGCTCTTTTTAATTTTAAAATCATTTTTTGCCATCTCAAGATAACCATTAACATGCTCGACGCTCACTGGTACTTTTATTTGTTGATTATTAATTACCACGACTGGATTAAGAAGTCCGTTTGTACTTGGATCAATTGGCCCCAGTGTTGCTTGTTTTGTCATTATTATTTTATTTGCACCTAAACAAATTAAAGTTCCAGCACTATGACAATTAAACGGAACTATAATTTCAAGCTCTTTACAGAAATTTCTTAGCAAATTAATAAAACTCCACGCTGCTAAAGTGCTTCCACCTCTTGTATAGATAAAAAGAGTTATTTTTTCTACATCACCTATTGCGTCAAGGTGATTTGTGAGTGGTGAAATAATATCTGGTGCTATTCGAGTTTCAAGACCACCCCTGTCACTAGTACAAAATACTATTAATTTTGAATTACGCAACGATTCTATTTGTCGGTAATTACTCATTCTATCTTCTCTCATATTTTTAATTTATAAATTAGTTTTTGTAATGATAGTGGAAAAATTCGTTATTTCCCCTCATTAAATAAATAAAAAACAAAATTAAATTCTTTTTAAAAGTAAGGGCGAAACCTTAAAAGAAAAACATATATTTCAGCTAACGTTTAGGAATATCTGAAGTTCGCCGAAGTGAAACGAAGGCGAATTTGGATAACGTTTTAGTATATGAGAAGTTTCGCCGACTTCCTTTTTTAATTATATCATAAAAGGAGGCGAAATTTGGGTGAAAGAAATTTGCACTCCTTACTAAAATTTAAAATGCAAATTTCTAGAACCTCATATACTTTGTTATCGGATGTAATTTAGCCACGCCGTGAATTTACTTCTGACGTCTTTCATGTCTAATTTTTTCAAAAACCTCTCCTTCCCCTAATGGATCAAGAGCAGTGTGGTGTAGCATTGCCTTTTCCTCATGTTTGGTTTTTTCTGAAATATGATATTGTACTGGTTCAAGTAGCAGTGGCACAAGAGTATCAAGTTTATATTTTGCCAGATAAGCATGGGCAATAATTTCAATACGACGCAAATGATTTGGTTCGCTAATTAAAACTAAACGCAACTGCTCAGTATTTTTAAGATTTTTGAAAAAATTTTGTTGTTTCAATAAAGAAAAAGAAAATTTTATATTCTCTACAGTCTCTACCGACTTAGTTTCGGATAAAATGTCGTTTCTAGGTACACCTTTCGCTATTAAATAATCCTTCATTAAATTAGCAATTGAAATTTGTTGTCCTTTTTGAAATATGCCACCAGTACAAATAATTTTATTAATAAAACTTTGTCTGTATAAAATAAGTGCTTTATCAGCTCTAGCCCGTGTATCCCAAGCTATAACATCCTTGTTCTTTTGTTTTCGAACTCCGCACGAAAAACAGATTCCAATTGATATAAAATTTTCTTTTTCCATATGTTTTTAGATTAGTGGCTAAATTATTTCCGATAACGCGCGCGGATAATCCAAGGTTTCTTGAAACAAATCCCGAAGGGTTTGTGGAAAGAAATTTTTGGATATCCGTTGTTATACGAAGTTCCGCGGAGCGGAATGAAGTATAACGGCGGAGGTATGCGCGCGCGTTATTCAAAATGGAGTGAAGCGGAATTTTGAATAACTAGTTATTATCCAAACTCTATGCCTATATTGTAACAATATCTTGTATGTCATGCAAACTTTTGATACAATATTGATATGGATAAAATTTTAGAAAAAACTGATCGCTTGTTGCGACTTCGCAATTATAGTCCAAAAACTCGCAAAGCATATTTGCTTTACATTAAAAATTATATCACATTTTCCAAAACACTTGGTATAAAAAACAAGCAAAAAGCGATTGAAAATTTTTTGCTTGATAAACACAGACGAAAGCAATCTCCACAGACGATTAACTTGGCACTCAACTCTGTAAAATTCTTATATACAGAAGTATTAGGGGATTCGCAGAAAATTGACTTAAAATTTGCAAAAAGAAGTAAGAAGTTGCCAATAGTATTATCACGAGCAGAAATTAACAAAATCATTGAGACAACCGATAACTCAAAGTATAAGCTCATGATTTCGCTTGGTTATGCTTGTGGTATGAGAGTTAGCGAAGTGGTAAAACTTAAGGTATCAGATTTAGATATTGATGAGCTTGTTGTACATATTAAGGGAGCAAAAGGAAAGAAAGATAGAATTAGCGTGTTACCAGAAAAATTGCAAAACGATTTACGAAATGCTATTGCGGGTAAAAATGTAAACGATTTTATCTTTACTTCCAATCGTGGTGGCAGTCTCACGACAACATCACTCCAAAAAATGTTTCGGAAAAGTTTGGCAAAAGCAAACGTGAGCAAACCTGCAACTTTTCACTCTTTGCGACACTCCTTTGCCACTCACTTATTAGAAAACGGAACAGATGTACGCTATGTGCAGGAATTACTTGGGCACGCCAACATCCGTACCACGCAAATATACACTCAAGTTACAAATCCAAAATTAAAGAATATTAAAAGTCCATTGTAATTGTTATAGCAAACCCACAAAAATCAAAATTGCCTTTGCGTTTTTATCCTTTTTCCAATTTTTTTCGAAAAAGGAAAAGGCAGATTTTGTTTTTGTGGCTCGCCGTAGTGAAGCGGAGGCGGGTAACGCGAATAATATTGTTCACGCCTTGAGGCGAAAAAAAACCTGCTAAAGGCGGACGAATTCTATTCTAGTGCCCGGAAGAGGACTTGAACCTCCAAGGAATTTCTTCCACAGCGTTCTGAACACTGCGTGTTTACCAATTTCACCATCCGGGCTTAATAAGCTATAATACTATTATGTTAGATTTAAAAATAGAAAGCAAATATTTTCAACTTGGCTACCAAGCTATCGGTGGTGTCGATGAAGCTGGTCGTGGTCCTTTGGCGGGACCAGTGGTAGCGGCCTGTGTAGTTATCGGACCAGATTTTAAAATTGATTCTAAAGATTTAGAAGCGGTAACTGACTCTAAAAAACTAAGTGCTAAAAAAAGAGAACAACTTTTCGGCTTAATCAAAAAAAAGGTTCTCGCTGTGGAAATTGGTTTAGCTGATAATTTAACAATTGATAAAATAAATATTCTACAAGCTAGTTTCCTAGCCATGCGTCGAGCAATCCGTAAATTAAAAGTAAAACCAGATTATTTATTAATAGACGGGGGCTTTAAAATACCTAAGATAAGCAGACCACAAAGTGCTATCATCCATGGTGATGCCCAAGTTTGGACTATCGCTGCCGCTTCTATTATTGCGAAAGTAAGCCGGGACTGGCTCATGACAGAAATTGATAAACAATATCCTCAATATGAATTTGCTCGCCATAAAGGTTATGGAACTAAATTACATATTGATAAACTCCAAGAATACGGCCCCTGTCCTATCCACCGTTTTAGCTTTCGGCCAATTAAAAAAGAGAGTAAAATTAAAACCCCCAAATAAACGGGGGTTTTAAAATAGATGAATCATAGAAATTAAATTAAAATTTCTCTTTCTGCTCTTGGCCGGTCTTCATATTCTTAATCTTGTATATTCCCTGCTGAGCTTCTTCCTCGCCAAAAATAACAACTTTAATCGCCTTCTTTTTATTAGCAAATTCTAAAGCCTTGCTAATTTTTTGTTTCTCTAATCCCAGCAAAATATTCTTTCCTTGAGAACGAAGTTTTTTCGCTAAACGATCGGTTTCTAATATTAAGGAATCACTTAACAATGGTAAATAATATTTTTCTTCTTGATTATCTTCTACTTGACCTAACAGTTTCCAGGCCTCTAAAAACAACTTCATGGTTTCATCGCCGGGAGCAAAGCCAACCGCTGGAAAATTATCGACACCAAAAATATTAGCTAAACCATTATAACGTCCGCCACCAAATAGAGCCCGCTTGTTGTCAGGATGTCGATCAAAAACTTCAAAAACCAAACCATCATAATAATCAAAACCTCGAATAACCGTAGGATTAAATTCTAAATAATCTCCGTAGCCCAAATCTTTTAAACTTTGCAAGGCCTGACTAATTTCTAGAAAACCAGAATTATCTTTCAGCGCTGGCAATTCTTTGACTAATTTTTCTAAGCTATCACTGGTCATGAATTTTTTAATAATAATCACAGCTTGTCCATTAAGACCAGCGTCTTGAAGACGACCAGTAATCTCCGCTGGTTTTAATTTTTGCCATTTATCTAAAGTACGGACAATTAGAAGTTTTTTATCAATCGCTAATTGGCTCGCTCCGCTTAAATCCAGAACAGCATCAATTAACTTTCGACTACTAATCATCAGTACAAAAGAATCTGCTGGCGAATTAAATTCCAACATGAGATCTAAGGCTAACTGGAGAATTTCAAGATCGGCTCGTAGAGAAGCACTGCCAAAAATATCACAATTTAATTGCCAAAATTCTCGATTACGTCCTCGTTGCGGTTTTTCATTCCGCATAAAATTAGCAATTGAAAAATATTTCAAAGGTTTAGGGTGCGAGTTATATATTTTAGTGACCAAACGAGTTACCGAAGGCGTCATTTCAGGACGAATTGATAATTCTCTTCCCCCTAAATCTGTAAAAGTGACTAATTCTTTACCGCCAATATCTTCTCCAGACTTAGCGCGGTAAATTTCTGAGTTTTCCACTAGTGGAGTTAAATATTCTTCAAAACCATAACGCAAACAAACCCGACGCCAAGTATTAAAAATATATTGACGAATTAAAAACTCCTCTGGCAACCAGTCGGAAGTTCCTTTCGGTTCTTGATTAGACAAGATTTTTGACATAATATTTCTAAACTTAATAAATTTTGATAAATTTTCAATATTCTTTTGGAATAACCAATGATGACGTTATAATTTTACTATTTTCAAGGACTTTTAGCAAATTAGAGATAATAAAATTAAAAAGAACTACTAATAACATATTTATAGGATATTATCCGATAAAAAATAGCTAGAAGCAATTTAAAGAAAAATAACAATGCTTATAACAAGAAGAGAATAAAAAAAATAAATACTAAGAAATTAATCAAAAAAGCATCTCTAGAAATTTTAGAAATGCTTAATTGTTCCATTCTTAACTCCCGCCCATGATGATCTCAGTAATAACTATCATCACTTAACATTATCGAGAATGAGTTTTTAGTTTAATTTGACAACTCCCAGGATCCTGTATTTTTTTCGCAACTAAAAAAATAGAAATTAAGAGAAGAATAATACTCAGCAAACCAAACTCTTGTCCTTGAAGAGGCAGGACGCCAATAAAACCAGCGGTCGCTCCAATCCCAAATAAAGATGAGAGTATTACCGAACCACAGGAAGCACAGCCCACACTAACCAAGCCACTAATAACTCCCAAAACACTTAAACCCGCCGAGCGTTGGAGTTTAATTCTTTTTTTCAGATAATAGACTAAGAAAGCAATATTAATACCAAAAAGTAGGGCGACAATAATAGTTAGAGTTCTAGAGAGAGTAGTAAAATTAGTTTCCAAAGCCCCTAAAGAGCTCAGCAATAATAAAAACTTTTGCTGACTAGTATAGAGTTTAGAAATAATAGTTTGCGTTACAAATGACCAATTCGGTAACCAAATAGCAAATAATAAAACTGTCCCCGAAACAACTACAGCAGTCACTTGGTACCAAAAACGACTAAAAACCTCTTGAAATGATTTTAGCAGAAGTGTGAGAGAATTAAATTTTCTTTCTTTAGTCATGAAATTTTATTTTTTAGATTTTACTGACCTTAACTCAGCATCAATCATCTGAGTAAAGACGCTAGTTGGTTGAGCCCCATAGATACTTTGAGTGCCAATAACAAATCCCGGAGTACCATTGATATTGAATTTTGCGCCCTCAGTCTTGTCAGCATTTTCTTCTTGAATGTATTGAGCGCGATTCTTGGTCATTAATTGGGAAACTTTATTAGCATCAATTCCTGGGATAGATCCGGCTAATTTAAGGATATCAGCACGATTACCCCAACCCCTGTTTTCACCGTCCTGAGCACCATACATGGCCTGGTGCCATTGAAAATATTTAGTAGGATAAAGCTGCCAAATCGCTTTCTCGGCAATACCAGCAGTTACGGAATCTGGACCTAAAAATTGAAAATCCTTAAAAATAATCTTCAATTTCCCTTCTTTAACATAACGATCTACTAAAACTGGCAAGGTATTGGTTTCAAATCGCTTACAAAATGGACATTGAAAATCAAACCAATAGGCCAAGACAACGGGAGTATTAACTTTACCAATAAAGGGTTCACCTTTAATCTGGACATTTTTAATATTAATTGCTGAAACCGTCGGTCGCCGAGTTGGCACAGTTTGAGCGGGAATGTTATCGCCTGGACTAGTGACCGAAGATGGCTTTGAATTATTCCGATTAGAATAAATCATTGCCCCCGCAATCAGAACTCCCACAGCGAGAATAGAAAGCGGGATAAGATAAGGATTGTGTTCTTGATGAGACATATAATTATTTAATTAGTAAGAAAAATCTATTTTGATTACAAAAAAACACTTTTTTAACAACAAAAAAGTATTTAAAAAACTCTTTAAATTTATTCGATTTTGACGATGCTTAAAATTTGAGAAGTTCGGGCTGCTAATAAATTGTCCGAAGAAAATAAGGGCCCTTGGCGTTGCTTATTTAAACTAAAATTGTTTGGCAAAATACCAAAAGCTAAATACAAAATAGATTTCTGTTGCCCCCGATTACCAGCTTCCCCGATATTAACCATTGATGACTCATTTTGGTTGATTATTGTTTTTCTTTTGGATTGACAATGTTGCTGAGAATACTGAACATCTTGATGTAATATTTGACTTTTCGAAACAAGTTTTTGTCCTGAAGGAGTTGCAGCCTGAACTACGGTAGGATGGCAAGAAAAAATACTTAAAGTCAAAAAAGCGAAGAGACTAAAGAGAAAAAGAGATTTTTTAGTTTTTGAAAATAGATATTTGACTTTCATATTGCTCATTATAATATAATTTTCTTCCCAAGACAAGATGAAAATAAAAAAAAGTTTTTAGAGGAATAAGAATAATTCTCTCCTTTCCATAGACGATAGTAATCAATATCTACCATGTTGTAGATCTGGTCTTTTCAGATAATTTCTGGGTAAGTTTAATATGATTTTTTTTAATTAAATAAAGACCATCAGAGGCAACTGTTAATTTACTAGCATCAATAAATAAATATTGTTTGTCCTTTGAATCTCCACTGAGATAAATATTAATCTCAGGTGATAAAGCAATACAAACATAGTCTTGAGAACCAGTATACTTTTTTACTGTTTGAATATTAGAAGTAAAGTAAACAATATCTCCTTTTACAACATCAATTTCTTCAACTCCAGTGGGTATTCTAAAATAATTAAATATTTCTTTTGGACCATAATATAATATTTTTTTATCAGCTAGCGTTTCTGGTGTCGGAGCTCCACAATATTTTATATGTTAAAAAATAAAAAGAAAAACTTTGCTGAAATGAGAAGTATAGAAAACGTAAATTTTCTTTAAGTTAAAATTAACTTGTTAAAATTTATAAAATAACTTTAGACAAGCATCCAAATCTTGAATAATGGGCAGATTTAAAGCATCTTTTGGAGACAGCCATTTAAAATCTTTATGTTCTTTGCGTCGCATAACCACTTTATTTTTTTGAGCCAATTCTGTGTGGTAAATATGATAAACAAAATCATAATCCGGATATTTTACAAATACTTTTCCAAAATAGGAAAGCTGAGAAGAAGTTAATTTAAATCCAGTTTCTTCCCAAATTTCTCTTATCATGGTTTCCAGAATTTCTTCTCCAGCATCAACTTTACCAGCGGGTACTCCCCAGGTATTGCCTTGAGGTTTATAGTCCTGTCTATGAAGTAATAGAATTTTCCCATCATATTCCATAAAACAACTCACTACATTAAATTTTGGATTAAAATCTTGTGGTCTTTCTTTGTAAATCATATTTTATAAAAATAATTGGAATAGAAAAAATTATTTTAAGATTGAATTTTAATTCTAGATAACGTTAGGGACACGCGAAATTTTTTATAGCATAATGAAAAAAAAGTTGAAAATGCGAATCGAGCAATTTTTTTCTATTCCCTGTTATATAAAGAGAAGAGTAACACAGTAAAATGAAGACCCAACATCTACGAAGATTTAATTTATATCTCTTCGCTACAAATTACGATTTATAATCTGTTTTACAAAAGTATTAGTTTCAATTTTAGCAGAACTACCCGATAAAGTATACAAGATTTCACAATTAAAGCCTAAATCAAAGCCTTCAAATGCTGAAGCAAGAATACAAGCATCCAAATCTAATCCACAGAAAAATAATTTTGAAATTTTGTTTTGGCTTAAAAAGGCAACGAATTCTTTTGATTTAAATATTGAATAAGTATGTTTTTCAAAAATATGATTTTTTAAAGCGATGTTAGAAAGTTCAGAAACAATATCAACTTCAGGAGCAATCTGGCATTTACGCCAATTCAGTTTTTTAATAAAATTTGAGTTTTCTGTGTTTATGAATTTTGAGAATATAATAAAATTATATTTTTGTAACTCAATATGTTCTTTAATTTTTTGAGGAAGAGATTTGGTTTTATCTGTAATAAAACAATTTTGTAAATCTAATATAATAAGGGCCGTTCTATCCATAATATTAATTAATTTAGATTGATATATAAACCATTTATTTTAAGACGGGTAAAAGCAATATCATATCAGGAAAATCTTATCTAGGTTGTTTTGACTAAACCACAAAACTTCATACTGGAACCAACAACGATTTTTTTATTCATAATTAAATTTATCATTGTTACGTGGTGTAGTAAAAATTTAAAAATCTGATATCTCCTGCCAATATTTATAAAATAGCTTATTTAGTTTGCTTATTCTAAGCCCAATACTTTGTTTGTCTATCTCGGGGAAATTACCAAAATAATAATTCCATATCTCCTTTTTCGTTGGCTTATTTAACAAAAACTTAACGTGATCCCAATGAAAATTTTGTAAAAATATTAAAATCTTTGGCGTTTCTTTTTTTTGGTAATTGTCTAATATCCATTGAATGTTTTTAGCCATAATTTTCTCGCGCAAATATATCTTAACCCACCAAAGCCAATTTTTCTCAGCGCAGGGGTACATATGGCTCCACACTTCCAACCATTCTCTGGTTAACTCATTTGGAGCATCCACAGTATAGACGAAAATCTGATGATTTTTTTCCCAAAGATTGACAATATTTTTCCACATTATTGTGTCTGCTTTAACCCAGGGATGAATCTTAAGAACTTCTTTAGAGAATTCCTTAAGTCGTCCTCTAACTAGTTTTTTCGGTTTTTTCAAAGCAGAATAATTGTTAAATTGTGAATCAGGTGTTTTATTGTTGTTTGGATATTCAAGAATAATAATGTCTGGTTTATATTTAATAACAGCATTAGCCTGGCGTAAATCCAGCTCGTTAGATTCTTTGCAATCAAATTGGAAATAAATTGGTTTCATAAAGAAATCTTTAAATTTTTACCATTGCCCGTATTTCTTCAGGATATGCAATGTTTCGTTGGCTTTTTTAAAATAGTCAATCTTTGTTCTATAATTTTACTATTTTCAAAGACCTTTAGCAAATTTATAATCAATTCGGAATATTAAACAACAAATCATTATTTATCTAATAATTCAGTAGAGCCTCTCAATAAAGGGGCAATAATAAAAAAGAGGATTCGTTACAAATCCCCTGAAGCTTTATTTCGATAATATAGATATAATTTGAAACGCAATCGTTCCAATAATGATGCTGAGAAAAAAAATCCCCAACAAGCATAAATATCTATTAAACATTTTATTAACGAACTTTGACATCATTACACCCTCCTTTTTTATTGTTAATATACAACTAAATTCGCTTATATAATACTTATTTAATTAATCTCTGTCAAATTTAATAAAATAAATTTGAATTCTTCTTCAGCTTAAATTCCACTAGTAACAAAAAGTACCGCATTGTACTTCGCCCTGGTAAAAACGCTTCATTTTTTCTTTAAGAAAACTTTAAATTTTATTAAGGAGTAATAATTTATAATAAGTTTATTAATAAATTAAATATCAATTTATGAAAATTCTTATCATTGACGATGATCAAAACATTGTCCAATTTCTAAAAAATGGCTTAGAGTCCAATATGTATAGTGTGGAAAGTGCAGCCGATGGAGAACGTGGAGCTTTTCTCGGCCGAACTGGTAATTTTGATTTAATTATCTTGGACTATAATCTACCAAAAATGAATGGAGCGGAGGTTCTTACTGAAATTCGTCAGGAACAAAAACATATTCCCGTTATTATGCTCACTATTAAATCAGAATTAGAACATAAAATAGAGATCTTCTCCAATGGTGTTGACGATTATTTAACCAAGCCATTTTTATTCAAAGAATTACTTCTAAGAATTAAAGCGATCCTAAAACGTCCAGCCAAAGTACAAAATAGTTTCTTTAAAATTAATAATTTCACGCTGGATACTAATAGTAAAATCATTCGTCGGGGCGGACACGAAATCTACCTCACGCGAAAAGAATTTACTCTCTTGGAATACTTAGTACTTCATCGTGGTCAAATAATTTCTCGTAATCAAATTTTAGAACATGTCTGGGATTATAATGCTGACCCTTTTTCAAATTCCATTGAAACTCATATTGCTAGTTTAAGGCGTAAATTGAATATTAATAAAAACCGTAACCTCATTCATACTTTTACCGGCCGTGGATATAAATTCGCCTTAACTAAATTAGGAGCTTATTATCAAAATAATAATTAATTCTATATTTAAAAAAATCCTAATCATAAAACAATTAGGAAATTAATATCCAATCTTAAAACCTTTACCTTATTCAACTATAAAAAATGCTTTCCTTTAATTTTCTTGGGTAAATATTCCTGCTGAGAATCATCTTCTAGCGGAGAATATTTATAATCTCGACCATAATTTAATTCTTTCATTAAGGAAGTAGGAGCATTGCGTAAATGAAGAGGAACTGGCAAATTTCCTGAGCTCTCCACTTCTTGCTGGGCCTGTTGATAGGCGGAATAAGCGGTAATATCTTTCGCAGATTTGGCTAAATAAATAACACAGTGTGCTAAATTAACTCGACATTCTGGTGAACCAATATTATGACAAGCTTCATAAGTAGCCGTCGCTAACATTAAAGCACTATTATTAGCCAGACCAATATCTTCCGAAGCAAAACGAATTAAACGTCGAGCAATATATAAAGGGTCTTCACCCGCTTCTAGCATCCGCGCTAAATAATAAATAGCCGCATCAGTATTACTACCACGTAAAGATTTATGTAAAGCGGAGATTAAATTATAATGTTCATCACCGTTTTTATCATAAAGAAGATGGGGCTGATTAATAACTTTTTTAATCAAAGAAGAACTGAGATTCTTATTATTTTTATCCTTAAGTTTTTTGGTCGGAGCTTGAAGATCTTCCACTAATAATTCAGCAGCACTTTCCAAAATATTCAAAGCTTGCCGAGCATCACCATTGGCGAATTTAACAATTAGTTTTTGAGCATCATGATCCAATTTAAATTCCAATTTTTTTACTGCCCTCATGATAATTGTCTCCAAATCCAGTTCAGTGAGAGATTCTAAAACGACAATTTTTACTCGCGATAATAAAGCACTATTAACTGAAAAACTAGGATTTTCTGTAGTAGCACCAATAAGAGTAATTGTCCCATTTTCAATTTGAGGCAACAGAGCGTCCTGTTGGGCTTTATTCCAACGATGGATTTCGTCAATGAATAGAATTGTTTTTCGACCCAGACGCTGATCCTCTTGGGCTCGTTCCAGAGTAATTTTCAAATCTTTCAGTCCATTAGAAGTTGCCGAAAACCTAACAAACTCGGCTTTAGTTTCCTGAGCAATAATTAAGGCTAAGGTGGTTTTTCCGCTTCCTGGCGGTCCCCAAAAAATAAGCGATGGAACTTGATCGTTTTTTATTGCTCGATATAACCAAGTCTGAGCACCAATAATTTTACCTTGACCAACAAATTCTGACAAAACTTTTGGACGAAAATGAGTGGCCAAAGGAATGTCTTGTAGCATAAAATTATTTTCTTTTTAAACGACAAACGGTCGGGTCTTCAATTTGTTTCACTGTTAGGTAAATAGAGAGCACGAGAAGGATGACGCCAATTATTCCAAATTCTTGTCCCTTGAGAGGTAAAAAAGCAAGAATACTGGAAGCCCCGACAAGTGAAAGAAGGGTGGTAATTAATAAGGGACCGCAAGCCGCACAACCTAAACTAAATAAACTAGCAATAATTCCAATGAGACCAAGAGTAATCCCGTGATTTTTTATTTCTCGAAAACGGCGATCTAAATAATAAACAGTAATAGCAACGCTTAATCCAAACAGAATAGAAATCAGGATGACATAAATTTCTGCTTCTAGAGTAAAATTGGTACTAATTGATCCTAAGAAACTCAAAGGAATAGAAATTTTCGAAATTAAAGGAATATGAGGCGATTTAATGACATTAAAAATTACAGATAAATTTTGCCACCAAACCGCTATTGAAAAAACAACAACAGTCACTATCAACCACAAAGCGGAATATTTGAATTTCCGAAAAATTCCGGTAAAAGTTTTTAATTTCATTCTTATTTTTTCAATTGTAAATCAATTAGTTGTTTAATAGCTGAATAAGGTTGAGCGCCAATTACTAATTGTCGACCAATGATTAAAGACGGAGTGCCATTAATTCCAAAAGCGGACCCTTCGGCTTTATCAGCTGCTATCTCTTGACGATATTGACTACTTTTAGTTGCTAAAAGTTGCTCGACTTTATTAATATTAATTCCCGGGATAGTCTTAGTTAAAGCTAAAATGTCAGCTTGACTGCCCCAACCAGAATTTTCTCTATCTTGCTTGTTATACATCGCCTGATGCCAAAGATAGAATTTGCTAGGAGCAGCTTCCCAAACAGCTTTAGATACTAAAGCCGCCGCTTGCGAATCTGGTCCTAAAAAAGCGAAGTCTTTAAACACTACCTTAACTTCTCCACTTTTCACATAGTTACTAACGATAGAAGACATGGTATTTTCCTCAAAACGTTTACAAAAAGGACACTGATAGTCAAACCAAAAAGCAACAGTAACTGGTGCCTGAGGATTTCCAATGAAAGGTTCACCAGTAATTTTAACTTTAGCAATATTAACTGCCAAGGACTTGGGCTGGGCCGGAGTAGAATTAGGTGCAGCTTTGGTAGCAACCAAACTAGGATAATTTTCAGTTGTTTGTTGAGGACGATGACGACGACTAGCAAAATAGACAGTGGCAATAATAATTACTGCTGTCAATAAAATAGCAATAACCTGGAAAGAAGTGCTATTATTTTTATTCTCCATATAGTTTTGTTTTAAAAAAAATTAATTAATAACTCTACTTAGCTATAGTAACACTAAGTCGAGCAAACGCCAAGAAAATAAAACTAAAAGCAATAATCATAATAATTGGAGCAATTATTGATAAATAATTTCTGTGACGAGGTCGGAAGTACTTCAATAACAAAGAATTACTAACAACCGAGACTGAACTGAGGGCCATGGCTAAACCGGCTAATTCTGGATTTAAGACTAAACCAAAAGAAATAAAAATTCGCGCGGCAATCGGGATACCAATCGCATTATAGAATAGGGCAAAAAACATATTTTGTTTCACTTTCGCAATAGTTTCTTTGGAAAGTTCAATGGCGGTAATAACATCATTGAGATTACTCTTGATAATCACCATCCCACCAGCTTCCATAGCAACATCAGTTCCATTTCCCATCGCAATACCTAAATTGGCTTGAGCTAAAGCGGGAGCATCATTAATTCCATCACCGACCATCGCCACTCTTTGACCATTAGCTTGAATTTTCTTAATCGCCTTCGCTTTTTCTTCTGGCAAAACATTAGCGAAAACTTGAGTAATATTGACTTGTTTAGCGACCGCTTGTGCGGTTCGTTCATTATCACCAGTAATCATATAAACTAGCAAACCCATTTTTTGTAAATGAGCAATAGTTTCACGAGAGCTTTTTTTAATGATATCGGCCACCGCCACCGCTCCAATCAATTCTTGAGAGGAAGCTAAAAGCATCACTGTTTTACCCTGTTCTTCGAGCTTGGTAATTTGCTGAGTAACCTTCTCAACCTCCGAACTCAAAGTACTCATTAATCGCCGATTACCAAAAGAATATTGTCGACCATTAATTTCACCAATAACGCCCTGCCCGGGGATGGCTTTAAAATTATTAACTGCTTCCAAAGTTAATTTTTTCTTTTGGCTATGATTATAAATAGCCTCAGCTAAAGGATGTTCGGAGAGTTTTTCTAAACTACCAACCAGACTCAGAATTTCATCTTCATTTTTTGAGCCAAAAGAAATAATCTCAGTTACGTCTGGCTTCCCTTCGGTAAGAGTGCCAGTTTTATCAAAAACAATTGCTTGAATTTTGCAAGCTTCCTCTAGCGGTCCACCACCTTTAATTAAAATACCTTTTTCCGCCCCTCGTCCAGTTCCAACCATAATTGCTGTCGGTGTTGCTAGACCTAAAGCACAAGGACAAGCAATAACAATCACGGCGGTGAAGGCCATTAAAGCAAAAGTTAAACTAGCTCCTAATAAAAAATACCATACTAGAAAAGTGACAATGGCCGAGCCAATCACAACGGGAACAAAGACGGCGGCAATCTTGTCGGCAAAACCCTGAATGGGCGCTTTAGAACCCTGGGCTTCCTCCACTAAACGAATAATCTGCGCTAGAGTAGTTTCGGAACCGACTCGGGTTGCTTGAAATTCAAAACTACCAGTTTTATTAATAGCCGCTCCAATAACTTTATCGCCAACCTTTTTCTCTACTGGAATACTTTCGCCAGTGATCATTGATTCATTAACAGTTGAATTTCCCTTGGTAATTCGCCCATCAACAGGAATTTTTTCTCCGGGACGAACGACCACAATATCGCCCTCCACAACTTCTTCCACCGGAATATCCTGAGTCTGCCCCTGACGAATAACGCGAGCAGTCTTCGCCTGCAAACCCATTAATTTTTTAATAGAATCTGAAGTTTTGCCCTTAGCACTAGTTTCTAACCATTTACCCAGAATAACAAAGGTAATTAAAAAGGCGGCCGTCTCAAAATATAATTCTGGAATTTTAGCCCCATTTAGACCAATTAAAGAATGAGTCTGAACAACATAGATTATATAGTAGGCTAAACTATAAAAGTAAGCCGTAGAAGTACCAATCGCTACCAGGCTATCCATATTAAAGGTCTTCATTCGTAAACCAGCCCACATTCCTTTATAAAAGTTAGCTCCAATAATGAATTGTACGGGAGTAACTAAAATTAAAGAAATAATGCCGAAATAAGGAGGTAAGATACTCGCTCCAGGCAACCATTTAAAGAAATCCAGAAGCATGAAATAGAATAATGGCAAACTCAAAATCAAACTAAAAATGAATTTCTGCCAATAGTCTTTAATTTCTGCTGCCCGTTTATTAGTTTCAAATTCGGGATCTTTACTGTCAGGAATTTCAGCTTCATAACCAGCAGTTTTAATAGCTTGTATTAAATCAGGAATTTTAACTTCAGATTTATCAAAGAGAATAGAAGCTTTTTCGGATGAAAAATTAACGTTACCTTCTTTAACACCAGGTAATTTTTTCAGAGAACGTTCAATAATATTGGCACAAGAAGCACAATGCATGCCACTCAACGAAAGCATAACACGTTGATTTTGCTGACCTTGCTGAGAACTTAATTTTGATTTCGGAGATGAATCAGTGACCGCGGGGTTTTCTTGATCTTTTGAACTATCCAACACTGCTAATTGACGACGATCTAAAGTTTGAGCAGTAGCTTCTGCCCCCTCAACTCTAATATTCTCAATCGTATAGCCCGCCTGTTCCACGGCTGAAAAGATATTACTTTTAATTGACTTGTTAAATTTGCTAATAACAAATTCCACTTGATTACTTCGATCGATGATTTGAAGATCTTGAAGACCTGCTATTGAAGTTAACTTTTGATGAAGCCCTTCGTCAAAAGACGAGCCTAACCGGCCCTTAATTTTTAAATATATCTTAGGCATATTTTTATTAAATTTGGTGATGAATTAATTAGACTCAGCTTGATAATCAGTATCCTCTAGAGCCTTATTAATTTCTTCTAAATTGACTTCACGGCTGGCCTCAATATTAGCCACGCCACTTTTAAGGTCAACTTGAACAGCAGAGACGCCCTCAATTTTACTAATTTCCTGCTCGCTAGTTCGCACGCAACCCTCACAAGAGAGCCCGTTTAATTTAAACTTTATATTCATATGAAATTAAATTAAAAATTAATTAAATTATTATTAAATGCAGTCTTAATATAACACCAAACATCTCACTATTCAATAGCGAACAGAATATTAACAATGGGGATTAGCTATTTATTAGTCTTGAAAATTAAATCTCTTCCCTACTAAATAATAATGAGATATAAATATATCTAAAAATTAATTTGAAGGAGTGGGATGGAAATGAGAAGAAAATTGTGTTTGTCGGAAAAATCCCCGCCCCGAATGAACAGTTTTAATAGTTATAGCCTGAAATTTATTAAATCGACCATTAATTGAACTCTGACCAATTAGAAAAACAGATTGACCAACTTTCAAGATTGAGGAAGAAGTATTAGATGCGGGAAGAATAATTTGCCAGGTTTGTCCCCGAGGATCAATAATATTAAAGCTCTGATCAATGTTTTTAGAAGAAATCACACCCACTAAGCGACCTTCGTCAGGATCAAACCAAAAAACTAACTGACGATTAATTACCGTACTATAAAAAGGCACTTGTCCACTAACCCGATCATCAATTCTAGAGCCCAAACCAATAGAAAAAAAAGTAATACCGAGAATAATACTAACCAAGATGGAGGCCCCAATAATCTGCCACGGAGGATAACGATAAGCTTTCGAAGTGTGCTGTAAGTTATAAGATAAAATAAAAAGAAATATTCCTAAAAAAATAAACCAAAAATAAGGGAGAGTGAGAAGTAGAAAATGGCTTAAACTCTGATGCATCTCCAAGTGTAATTCCCAGCCACTGTATTCTACAAAATAAATCATGACGGAAATAGCCGCCGCTCCAATTAACAAAGAAATTAAACCACTACCCCAAACAACATATTTTTTTAATAAAAAATGCCAACGAGGATAAGGACTAATCTTTTTATCTTTAATTTTTTCTACTAATCTTTTATCAAAATCATTAAATTCCATATATTTATAAAATAATTTTTGTTTTGGTGAGTTCTGTGCGAAACTCTCGTTTAGCTCTATTAATTAAGGAGGCAACGGTACCCAGCGGTCTTTTAATAATATCAGAGATTTCTCGATAATTTTTTTCTTCCAAAAACTTAAGAATGAGAACTTCACGATATTTTTTAGGTAAACTATTTAAAATTTTAAAAATATTAGTTCTCAAAATTTTGAGATCAACAGACCCAATAATATCAATATCAGTAGCTAAATTACGGGTTAAATTCTCATCCAAATTCACTTGATAGCCTTCAGGACGAGCCTGTAATTTACGATGTTGACTAATCACTTCATTATGAACAATACGGTAGATCCAGGAAGAAAATTTTAAATCATTTTTAAAGGCATTAAGATTTAAATAAACCTTAATAAAAACATCCTGAAGAATATCTTCAGCATCTTCTAAACTAATATTAGTTAAACGACGAATATAGATCAATAAACGATTCTGATAGCGATTAACTAAATACAAAAAATTGTCTTGATTTTTCAAGCTTAGTTTAACTAATTCCTCATCACGAGCATGGTCTAAATCTTTAGTAATAGGCATATCATCATTATATCATGTTAATAATCAAGAAGAATAATTAATTCATCACAGAAGAACTTCTTAATAGAAAATTAACCAATATTTACTTGGGGGATCTTATTCCTAATCTGAAATTTTAATTGTTGAGAGATGGCAATCGCTCGATCATAGTTACCAGAGCGAGCAGCCTGACGGGCCTCTAAGAAAGTATTAAAATCATTTTGACTGAGTTTAGCATAGGTCTGATTATGTTGGAGAACGATAGCTTTCCAAGAATGATAATCACGATTTTCAAAGGCCACCAGAATTTTTTCTTCTTTACTAGGAGTTTCTTGATCAATTTTATTCCGAGAATTAAGACGATAATTTGTATAAAGACCAGCGGAGAGAATAACAGTTAAAATAGCAATACTGATTGCGGCCTGTTTATATTTTTGCATATTATTAGGCTGTTAATTTATATTTGTGAGCTCTCACCTAATAATACGTCGCCATATTTAATTTTCTTCCATTTTTCTATTCACCAAGAATATTAGATTGTCAGTTGAAAAATCTTTAAATCATTTTCGCCAAGGCCATAAAATTAAAAATGATAAAGAGAAGTGTAAGAGAGAAATTAATAAAACATAAATATAAATGGGAAGCAATTTAATTAAAAAATGAGTAAAATTGAGAAAATAAATTGTCAAATCTCCATGAACCAGCAAAGCTAAAGTATTTAGTAGTAGAAGAATAATAATAATTGTTAAGCCACCCCGTCCAGCACCACGCAAGTCTTCTCGGCTAGGGGCAAGATGGGAGGCAATGGCAAAAGAAATATAAAGAAAAATCCAAAAACCAAAATGATGTAAATTAGCACTGGAGAATAATAAACTCAAAGATTTTCCAAGACCGGAAATTAATAAAGGAATAGAAATCTGCTGAAATGATAATTGATTAAATATTTCTTGACCCTGCGGAACTAAAATGACAAGTAATAAGGCTAAAAGTAAAGGCCCAAAAATTAAAGGGGCTAAACCAATAAAAAAATTACCAATATTTTGATAAAGATTTCGAGATCGGTAAGTATGATTAACATGCCCTAATTCTCCAGTCTGAGGATTTGGAGAGAATAAAGCAATATCTGTAATTCGATGTTTAAATAATAAAGCAAAAAAAGCATGTCCGTATTCATGAACTGGTGTCCCAAGCCACGCCGTCCATAATATTCCCCGCCAACCAACTGAACGGCTATAATTTTTTAAAGTGACCCGTTGAATCTCTGCTAAGATAAACCCCAATAAGAAAAAAATTCCTAAGATAGAAACAATCTGGATAAAGGTAATTTGAATAACTTGAACAAGAAAATTAAGCATAGATAAATTTCTCAATAAAATTTAATAAAATAAAAACAAATAGACAGTTAATTAATTTACTTTATTAATAATAAATAATTATCTTAATTAATAATTTTTATTATTTCCTGAGCCCAATATTGTAAATCATCATTAAGAGGGCTTTGTTTCCAATTAGCTTGTAGGGCAATAATTACCTTTAAATAGTGATTCAGTGTTAGTTCTTTGCTAGCATAAAAACGAGCAAATACCAGGTCACCATATCTTTGATAATCATCAATAATCTCACTAACGTTAGAAATAATATCTCCAGATTTAAGAAGTAAGGATTCGTGAGAAAAACTGCTAATATCTCGCAAAGCTTCAGTTTTTCTTTTTTTCCAAGATAATTTTTTATCTTTTTCAGTAACACTCCAGACCAAATCAGCCACCTTATCTCCAAAACGCTCAGTAATCATCTTTAAATTAACTTTCTTCTCTGGTAAACTATCTTCTATTGTGTCATGCAAGATACCAGCGATAACAACTTCTTCAGAGGCATGCGCCTGAGAAAGAATAATACCAACAGTTAGAGGGTGAGTAATGTAAGCAATATCTTTACCTTTTCTTTTTTGCTTTTGATAAAGCTCATGAGTTTTAATAGCAAATTTAATAGCCTGTTTAATTTTAACTGTGTAAACCATAATGCTTAAATTAACCTTGGAATTAATTTTTATTACTTAGTAATTTGGTAAAAAGGCGATAATTTTATAATTTAAATACTTAGTTTAACAAATTCTGAGAAGCAAAATCCCAATTAAGGAGTTTAGCAATGACTACTTCTAGAAATTCGGCCCGACGATTTTGATAATCTAGATAATAAGCATGCTCCCAAAGATCAATTGTTAATACCGGACGAAGATGATGAGCGAGCGGGGTGTCGGCATTGGCGGTTTTCATAATTTCCAGAGTTTTATTATTTTTAACTAACCACACCCAACCACTACCAAATTGACTTAAAGCTGTAGTTTTCAAGTCGTTAACAAAATTATCAAAACTTCCGAAAGAATTATTCAATAAAGATAATAATTCCTCAGAAATCTTCATTTCTTTATTGCTCGGATGAAGACTATTCCAAAAAAATTGATGATTAAAAATCTGAGAAGCATTGTTAAAAATGGCAACTTGCTTAAGATTGTCTTTGGTCTTCATCATAATACTCTCTAGGCTCTCCTCTTCTAACTCAGTGCCAATAATGAGTTTATTTAATTTATTGACATAAGCTTGGTGATGTTGTCCATAGTGATATTCCATGGTTTTTGCTGAGATATAAGGCTCTAAAGCTGTTTTCTCAAACGGTAGTGGTAAAATAGTAAACATATACTTTAATTAAATTTATTAATTAGTTTTTTGTTTTCGATTTCTCTGCTAAATATTTTTTTAATAACTTAATATCCCTAAAATCTTTTTTCCGGCCTAAAGCTTGTTTGAACTCAATTGTTTTTTGAATATTGAGAAAAGAGAAATTATGAATAATATCCGCCGTGATAATGGCCACGCTAATTGTAACAGGATAAGCTTCCCAATCTAATTGACTAATTATTTCTACTCCAGGGGAATTGAGGAATAATCGATGATATTTAGTTTTCTGCTGATATTTGCCAGAAGTAATTAACTTTTTCAACAATTTCGCACTAACAGCTATATCTAAATCATGAGCTTCTCTAATTCCTCGAGCCGCCAAGGGTCCGCTACCAACGACAACATACTCCCCAAGGGGAAAACTTAACTCTTCAAGTTTTTTAAAAATATTCATCTACTAGAAGTATAACGGAAAATGAGAATTTTAAAAAGAAAAAAGACTAAATCTGATTTAGTCTTTTATAAGGCACGGGATGAGGGAATCGAACCCCCGCTAGAAGTTTTGGAGACTCCTGTACTGCCACTATACGAATCCCGCAAAAATTTCGGCGGCAATTAAAAATTAAAGCAGTCGAAATTTAAGTTTTCTTTTTTAATTATTTCTTTCATTATTCTTCCCCAACCATTCCTTCTTTCTTGATTTGCATTTCCTGACCACAGCAAATCAAGGTTCCACCTCCGTCTTTCTCAAATTTAACTTCATTCCCACAAACGGAACAAAAATAAATTTTTCCTAAACGATTACTCATATATTTAGATCCTTAATTAATAAGTCTTTTTTTAATAAGTCTCAATCCAAATCTCAAAATAAGATTGGGGATGACTACAAGCTGGGCAAACCTTTGGTGGTTCAGTTCCTTCGTAAATATAACCACAATTTAAACATTTCCATTTTTTAACTTCTGCTCTTTTAAAGACCTGACCACCTTGAACATTGTCTAATAATTTCTGATAACGTAACTGGTGTCCTTTCTCTGCTTGACCGACCTCAGTAAACAATCGAGCAAGCTCTTCGTGCCCTTCCTCAAGAGCTTCTTTCGCCATTCGGGGATACATTTCACTATTTTCATAAAGTTCACCTTTAATCGCTGCCGTTAAATTAGCTTCTAAATCACCAATTAAATCTAAATGTTTCGCCCAAATTTTAGCATGTTCTTTTTCATTTAAAGCGGTTTCCTTAAAAATATTAGAAATTTGCTCATAGCCTGCCTTCTTAGCAACAGAAGCAAAATAATCATATTTATTGCGAGCCATTGATTCGCCGGCAAAAGCATCTTCCAAATTCTTTTTTGTTTTTGGTCCTAACATATTATTATTCATTAATTATTTAAATTCTAAATTTTGTTTTTGAAATTATTTACTTAAAGATCGATGTAAATCATCTTTAAATTCCATTTTATAGATATGCAAAACAGTCACCGTTAAAGCCACCACTAAAGGACCTAAAATTACCCCCCAAAAACCAAAAACACCAATACCTCCTAAAATAGAGAGAAGAACAAAAATTGGATTGATTTCGGCTTCATCTTTAATCATATAGGCTCGGACGATATTATCAACTGTACTAATAATTAACATCCCCCATAAGAGAATAAAAATGCCTTGCCAAATATCACCAATTAACAGATAAAAAACAGCCATTGGTAGATAAAATATCGTTGAACCTAGTGGTAAAAAAGAAAATAAAGTGACTAAAATACCTGCTAAGAGTGGCGGAAAACCAACAATTCCAAAACCAATTGCTCCCACTATTCCCTGAGCTGCTGCTGAAGCAAAATTAGATAAGAAAGTAGAACGACTCACCACCTGAAACTTATGGAATAATTCATCATTATATTTCTGAGGCCAAGGAGTTAAAGCCATTAGTTGTTTTAACATCTTCTTGCCATCCACAAAGAAGAAATACATCGTGACAATGATAATTAATAGAGAAATAACAAAATCAGTTGTGCTCTTTAATAATATACTTGCTCCCGACAGTAACCAATTGCTAGATTGTTTCAAAATGCTTAAAACGGTATTTTGGAAAGTACTATTATCTAAGTTATAAGTATTGAGATGTAAATAACGTAAAACACCACGATTCAGAAAATCAATCTTCAATAAATCATTAACCGTATGGCTATTAAAAAAATTAACCGTAATATTATAAGCGCTAATAGATTGCCCACCAGCGTAAGCAATAAATTTGATTGTTGGCAAAATTATTAGCACCAATAATAATAAACACATCAAAACTGCTGCGAGCTGACGACGTCCACGTAAAAATTTTGTAAAACGAACATAAGGAGTATAAAACACTGAAACCATAATTGCGGCGACAAAAATCTCCGTTAAAAACGGCTTAAAAATTAAGTAACAAGCAACCAGTACAACAGCAACAAGAACTAAAATAAATGGTTTAGTTAAACTTTTAGACATAGCTTTCAAATGTAACTTCGAAATACGAACAAACTAATACTAAATTTACTTGGTTTCCTTATGTAAAGTATTCTTTTTACACTGCTTACAATATTTAGATAATTCTAAACGGTTTTTCAGAATTTTCTTATTTTTACGAGAATGGTGCGTAACTGTTTTACAAATCGTACACTCCATTTTAATCATATTGTCTTGAGACATAACAACTTGATCTTAATTAATTAATTCTTCTTGTAATTTAACAATATCTAAAAGACTGGTAAAAGTCAACTAAACTGGTAAGTTCCAAATTCTTAATTTAGCTTATTTCTGACAAGCTGGGCAATAAGAAGTTCCTCGTCCAGCAACCCTAGTTTTCAATAATAAAGTTCCACAATTATGACAAGCTTGTCCCGCTCGACCATAGACTTTTAGAAGTCGAGAGAAATTTCCCTGTTTCCCCCGGGAATCAACATAAGAGTTGAAAGTAGTTCCCCGATATTTGATAGCTTGCTTAATCAAGCGATTAATTACTTGATAGAGCTTCCGTGATTCAGTAATAGTTAAAGAAGTGGCAGATCGTGTCGGCTTAATTCTCGCTCGCCACAGAGATTCATCAACATAAATATTTCCTAAACCAGCAACTATTCTTTGATTGAGAAGTAAAGCTTTAATTTTCATTGTTCTCCCCCGAAGTAAGTTTCTAAAAACTATTAACGAAAACTCAGAAGTCAAAGGTTCGGGGCCATAATTATTATTTAAAATATATTCTAACTCAGCCTTATTTACTAATTTTAAATAACCAAATTTGCGAAGATCATTAAAAAATAATTGACCAGCATTCAAGAAATTAATTTGGGCTCGAGTATAATGATTAGGTAATTGACCGCCAATATTGGCGACTAAAGAATTTTCAGCAGATTTTTTATTAACTAAGGGGTTTAAGCTATGTCCGCCAGCCAGTTTAATCTTTTTATCAAGATAAACTAATTGTCCAGTCAAGCGCAAATGAATCAGTAAATAGTTGAAAGCATTACTATTAATCTTTAACTTTGAAGTTTTAGACAAACGAGATCTTCGTGGTAATTTATCCACAGATAAATAAAAAATCAACAACTTGCCCCGTCGTTGAATCTTTTTAATTTTTCTCCCCACTAAATTTTTGCTAAACAAAAAAACACTCGGATAAACTGATTTGGTCGAGAAAACTTTTACGGACTGAACATTTTTATTCAGTAAAAACTGATTTAAATCTTGGCAAATAGTTTCTACCTCCGGCAATTCCGGCATATTTAAATAAACATTAAAGCCACGATAACAATCGTTAAAATAATGGCTTCAATAACAAAGATTTTAAACAAGCCAAGTCCAATTTTATTAGGATTGATTAAAGGCATATTGGTGGGCCGAGTTGGATTCGAACCAACGAAGGCATAAAGCCAGCAGTTTTACAGACTGCTCCAGTTGACCGCTTTGGTATCGACCCCGAATATTAAAAAATAATAATTAAAATTAAATTATTATTTGCTTCCCTATCATAAAAAAAAACTCAATGATTGTCAAATCATTTCCGAATATTAAAAATATTTATCCTAAAAAATTATTAAAATTAATGAGCAATAGTGCCTAAGATAAATCTAGTCAAAGCGTAAGACATAAAGATTACTATCAAACCAATCGCCGACCAAAGAATAATGTCTCGCCCCTTCTTAACCTTGTCTTGATTACCAGAAGAAGTCATCCAAATTAAACCACCATAAATAAACATTAATAAAGCAAGAGAACCAACAACTCCCATGACTGCAGTAATGACTTTACCAATTAAAATATTGAAACTACTAGTATTAGTTCCCAGCGGATTGACGAGAACTGTGGGATTGGTTTGATTAGCTAAATTGACAACCCAACGACAACCAGTGGTCTTCTTGCAGGTGACCTTTGTAGTAATTGTCGAACAGTTTGAATTATTAGTTCCAGTGCAAGAACCAGAAGCATTAGAAAACGATGGCCAAAGTAAAAAAGTGCTGATTAAGATTAATAAAAATAATTTTTTAAACATATATAGTTTTTACTTTTATAAACTCTACTACTATTAAAACACATTTTTGAAAATAAAAAAAGAGGGGAAGTAAAAGTTCCCCCTCAATGTCACGAAATCTTAATAGAGATAAAAACGGGTTTCTTGGTGGCCCGTAATTTAAAATCTCCATTAGGAAGGTGAGTGTTTCTCCCCTCTCTAACAAAAATAGGAGCTACCCCTTTTTGTATAAAAAAGAAAGAACCATCTGCCGCAAATTCCGCGGATTTTAGGTTGTTAATCGGGATGTTTAACCAACCTGTTTCCTCATTTGGTTTTAAGTCAAATCGAGGATTATCTCCGGGGTAGTAATAATGGACTATCTTCTCCATTGTTATTTTTGATGGAGTCGGAGTAGATAATATTGTAGACCTCTTAACCTCCGTCTTTTGAATCTTATTAATATCACTACGCACAAAATAGTGCGTGGAAATATTATAAGAGAAAAACAAGAAAATAAAGATAACGATAGTCAAGCCAAACTCAGACGGACTATTTTGGGCCGAATCATAAGCCCATAGAAACAGGAGAGTCAATACCAAGGCAACAGCTTGTTGCACCCAATATTGCATATTATTTAAGCTACTGCTAATCGCATAATAAACGATAAAAGCAATGATAAATAATATTACTACTCTAATAAAACCTTGAAGATATACATTTTTAAAATCTATATTACGAGGTTTTTTAGAATCAAAAGAAGTATTTTTCGGATCTGTACCAAAGATTGTTGGTACTTCATCAATTTTACCCATTTTTTATTCCTTTCTTAATCATTAGTTTTAAATCCAGCACCAAATTCCGCACCAGCACCCACATTGCTATTACTGCCAACAATAACAGTTTTATCAGTACTCTTGGCTTTAGCAACTGCTGTCCACTGCATATCAGCAATCATTAAAGGAACAATTCCTTGCACAGGAACGCCCTTACTTATTAGAGAACCAACTTTACTAGAAAGACCTTGACCTTGAAGTTCAAAAAACTTCTCCTCAGCCTCACCCTCTTTAATCCGAGCTTCTTTAGAAGCTTCAGCTTCAATAATCTTGATTTTTTTATCAATCTCAGCTTTTTTAGCTTCAATTTCTCTAACCTCAAGATCCTTTTGAGCTTTTAACTTCCGGGCTCTTTGTTCTTTAATGTCTACCGGCAAATTAACGTCAGCAACGGTTAAAGAAATAGGTTCCATCCCCCATCTTGCCAAAAGGGTGTAAAACTCACTTTTAGTAATATCAAGATCAGAATCACCCATAGAATTCTCATCGATCTTAACATTCTTAATAATTGAATTAAGTGAAAATTTTCCCTTCAGCTTAATAGCCTCATCGGTGGTATACTGCCCAAGAAAAGAGCGTAAAACCCCTTCCGTTTTTTCTCTTATAAAAGTGAGAATGTTAGCAGGATAATAAGTAGCTTTCTCGGAATCAATTATTTTAAAATATAAAAAAGCTGTTACTGAAGCAGAAGAATCCATAAATTCAATATCTCCCAAATAGTGCTCCTCTTTTCCATTTTCTAAATACAATTCTAATATTTGGTCTCCCATCGGCACTTTTCCTCTAATCTGGAAAAAATCAAACCAAAGCAATATAAAATGTAATTTAGACGTTAAGGGGTAACCAATATATTCTCCCAAATATTCTACAATAAGTTCGGTCATATGCGGAACTTGAGTCCAACTTGCTTTTATAATTACAAAAGAAACTACAATCATTGTAATCAGAAAAACCAAGAGAAAAGAAAGAATCTCGTGTAAGGGTAACGGAATATCCATTATTTTGAATAAGGGGAAGGGAATATTCATTATTTTGAATAATCCTAAAACCATCATGGAAAATACCATGGAAGCAAGAACTGTTATCACCGAGACATAGATCCAAAAATTTTGAATTTTTTTCCGATAAATCTGGATTTTCAGTTCTTTTTTTTCGTCATTTTCTTCAATTGCATTCATTTTAAAGGCCCTCCTTGGCCTATTTTTTTGTTTGTTTATTATTTTTTTTTATTATTCAATTTTTAATGAACTTTTTTGCCAAAGCATCCAAAACTCATTTGTCAAAATACTATATCACTTTTATATAATATTGTCAACCACAGCCAAATATATATTCTTTTATAGCATGAAAAATTATGTAATATTAAATAATTCTTATACTAAAATATATAAATAATTTTAGAATATTGTAAGCTATTATTTATTTTAAGTTATCGTTTTAAATTATTTTCTATTAATTTATAAAAAAAGACTGCTAATTAATAAAAAATTAATATAACAGTCTAAATAAATCTCAGAAGTCGACTTTAGTGGCTAGCCAACCAATCATTAATAGAAGTTCTTTTTTTTTCTATTTTTTTCACGAATGTTTTTAAACTAGGACTTTCAGCAAGACTTTGGGTCGCATCAACAACTTTTTTGGCGACATTTTTAATATTTTGCGAAGTACTACTGAATCCTCCAGAGGCTTGTAAAAAAGCAAAGATTTGTTCTTCGGTCATAGCGGACATTAAAAATATAGTCTGTCCTCCCCGAACATTCATATTAATAGTATCTGAAGATTTTAATTTTCTCTTAGAGTCCTCAAGACTATCTAAAAAAACCGCCTCTTCATTACTACCAATAATTTTGATTATAAAATTACGTGCTTCGGGGTGAGCATTAATAACTCTAACAATTTTTTGAATTTGTTCAATCGTTACTCCTAATTTCAAGAAAGCATAATTACAAGCAGATTGAAATAAGGCGTTATAATCAATATTAGATTTATTCGCCGAAAAATTGAAAGGGCTACCAGTTTGAACGGTGTTTTTTGTTAGACCAACAGCACTTAAAATACTGGCGATAGTTAAAGATCCTTTGCTAACCTTTTCCCATAATAATTCTCTTTGAGACTTTTCTTCTTTCATGATAAATTTCCTTTCTTTTTTTTGTGTATTTTTATTTTGTTTATACTCAATTTTTAATGAACTTATTGATTTGAACTTTGAAGGTTGATTTAGATTAAATACTACATCAACCATCTATTGTACTAAAAAAATTTAATTATTGCTTTGATTATATCATTTTTATTATCTACTATCAATATCGGAAGTGTTGTAATTCTTAAAATAATAAACAGTTAAATTTATTTTAGATTTTATTTAACTTTACTCTTGCCATTGAATAGCTTAGACATAGTTACTTATATTTTATATTTTTCTAAAGCATGTTGAATAGCCCAGAGACCTAAAAGCGCACATTTATAACGTCGCTCACTTATTTTAATTCCCAAGCTCTTTTCTAAATTCTTAAATTCATAAGTTAAAACTTCAGCCTTGGTCTTACCGACTAGTTCCTCGCTTAAAATAGAAATTGCAGCTTGAGAAATTGCACAACCTTCACCAACAAATTTAATTTCTTTAATCTTTAAACCAGTCATCTTTAAACTAACCGCAATATCATCGCCGCAGGTATCATTCACTTCATGATAGTGAGCATCAGCATGAGCAATTACCCCTTGATGATGCGGATGTTTATAGTGATCTAAAATATTTTGGGCATATAAATCCATAGAGTTTTTAAGAATTATCTTTATTATTCCAAAGTCGATATAATTTTTTAAGTTTCCTGATAAAAATATCAATTTCAGCTTTTGTATTATAAAAACTTAAACTAGCTCGTAAAGTAGCTGACAAAGAAAAAAACTGGTGAAGGGGTTGGGTGCAATGATTCCCTGCTCGTAAGATAATAGCCTCTTGACCTAATAAATCCGCAGCATCATGGGGGTGAATGCCCGTAATTAATAAAGAAAAGACAGGTAATTTTTGGGATAATAAACGGGGTCGTCCTAAAACTTTCACAAATTTTAAAGTGGCCAGACGCTCTAAAAAGTAGCTTGTCAGTTTTTGTTCTTGCGCTTGAATCGTTTGCCAACCTAGTTTATTAACATACTGAATAGCCGCTGCCAAACCAATGGCTTCTGCAATCGGCGGTGTTCCAGCTTCAAATTTATGAGGTAGTTTATTAACGGTAAAATGATCTTGATAAACGGCACCAATCATTTCCCCTCCTCCGAGAAACGGGGGCATTTTTTGCAATAATTCCTGACGACCATACAGAACACCAATTCCTGTTGGTCCCCAGATCTTATGACCAGAAAAAACTAAAAAATCACATCCTAACTGTTGCACATTAACTGGAAAATGGGTGATACTCTGAGCAGCATCAACCACCGAGATAATATGTCGAGCATGAGCAATATTTAAAAGACTATGAAGAGGATTTAAAATTCCTAAAACGTTAGAAGCTTGAGTAATCGCTAACAACTTAACTCGGGGTAAGGCTAATAATTTTTTAGCGGCCACTAAATTCAATTCTCCATTTTTTTTCAGAGGAATATAGACTAATTCCACTCCCAATTTTTCCTTTAACTGTAGCCAAGGAACTAAATTAGAATGATGCTCAGCAAGACTTAAAACAATTCGGTCTCCGGCTTGTAAATTCGTTTCGCCCCAAGTTCGAGCAATAAGATTAATACCCTCCGTGGCTCCACGAGTAAAAATAACTTCAGTGGGGGTAGCGGAAATAAAATCTGCTACTACTATTCGAGCTGCTTCATAAGCTTGAGTTGCTTCTTCAGCTAGAGGGTTAAGGCCCCGATGAACGTTAGCATTGCTTTGCAAATAATATTTATCCATCGCTTGAATGACAGCTAAAGGTTTTTGAGCAGTAGCCGCATTATCAAAATAGATCATTTGCTGACCATTAATTTTTTTATTCAATATTGGAAAATCACGACGTTTAATCATAAATTTTATGGCAGACGTTTATTAATTAAATTGGACACTAGCTCTTGAATATTAGGAACAGAAATTCTAGAAATAACCTTCTTAGTCAAGGAGCTAATTAATAAATTCTTAATTTCCCGAGGATTTAAACCTCTATTCTGTAAATAGAATAAATCTTCTGGAGATAAATTGAAAGTACTAGCACGATGACCGGCTTGCACATCATTAGCGGCAATTTGGAGACTAGGCAATAATTGACCAGTAGCCTGAGGAGCCAGTAAAGATAAATTCATCGCAATTTGAGCCACACTTAATTGTGCTGAAGCTTTGATAATTAAATCGGAATAATATTGAACACTTGCTTGATTATCAACTAAGCTGTCAACTTGAGATTGACTAGTAGCCCCGAGACCTTGAAAAATATAATTATCTTGAACTCGCAAAGATTGCTTTTTCTGTTGCCAACATAAAACTTGATTATCTAACACCGCCTCGGTCTCTAAATAATTATTAATTTGCACTTGATAATTACTCCGAGCAAAATAAATTTGCTGACTATGTAGATGCGCCCCCGGGGCGAGATGAATTTCTCGTTGAATAGAAAAATCAAAAGAAACTTGCGGGTCCACTAATAAAAGATAGTCAACTTCCGCCCCAGCACCGATCAAAATGGAAACTGATGATAACTTAGAAAGAGTTGTTGATTGTCCAAGATAATCTAAAACAAAAACTCGTTGACCCTGAGGAATAAGTAATTTTTTAGTTTGAACCTTAATTATTTTGTCAGCTTTTTTTTTCATAAATAATCTTTTCAAAATTTTTACAACAGCTTTAAGCAATACTATCTTCTAGCTCCAATTCAACCATTCGGTTCATCTCCACGGAATACTCCAAGGGTAGTTCCCGACTAATCGGTTCAATAAAACCATTAACGATCATCGCTTGTGCTGCCTCCGTACTTAGACCTCGGCTTTGTAAATAAAAGATATCATCAGCATTTAATTTTCCAGCCGTGGCTTCATGATTTAAAATAGCGCTCTTATTTCTAACATCAATTAAGGGAATAGTATCAGATTGGGATTTACTATCTAAAATTAAAGCGTCACACTTTACATTAGAAATAGCATTCTTCGCTTGAGGGGCAATTTTTACTAAACCACGATAAATTGCTTTCCCACCCTTCTTACTAATACTTTTCATAACAATATTAGAGCTAGTTTCTGGAGCGAGATGAATTACTTTAGCTCCTGTATCCTGAATTTGATGTTGATTAGCAAAAGCTACTCCGAGATGATCAGCACTAGCTTTTCGCCCTAATAAAACTGAACAGGGGTAAAGCATGGTCACTTTACTACCAAAATTACCACTAACCCATTCCATTCGCGCTTCTTTCTCCACCAAAGCACATTTCGTATTTAAATTATAAACATCTTTGCTCCAACTTTCCACACTACTATAACGAAAGCGAGCTCGAGGTTTAACAAAAATTTCTACTGTCCCCGCATGTAAAGAATCAACGCCATAGCGTGGGGCACTACAGCCTTCAATATAATGAGCCCAAGCTTCTTCTTCAACAATAATTAAAGTATGTTCAAATTGCCCGACTCCTTTAGCATTCATCCGAAAATAAGCTTGGAGAGGTTGTTCAATAATTACCCCCCGAGGAATATATAAAAAAGTACCGCCACTCCAAACTGCACCATGGAGAGCGGCAAATTTATGAAGCGTAGGTGGCACTGCTTTCATAAAATAAGCTTTAACCAATTTACTATGTTTCTGAACAGCGACGTCTAAATCTTCAAAAATAACTCCCTGTTCTTGAAAGCGTTGCTGGAGACTATGATAAATCACGGTTGACTCATATTGCGCGCCAACGCCCGCTAAAACCTCCTGTTCGGCTTGAGGAATGCCTAATTTACTAAAAGTATTTTTAATGTCAGAAGGAACATCCTGCCAAGTTTCAAATTGCTTATCAGTGGCCCGAGCATAATAAGTAATTTTTTCCAAATCTAAATTCTTCAAACTTGGCCCCCAATTTGGAAAAGGAGTCTGAAGATAAATTTTTAAAGATTCTAAACGATGTTTTAACATCCAGGCGGGTTCTTTTTTTTCTCGAGAAATAAAACGAACCAATTTTTCATCTAAACCCGGGCGACTATTAGCCATATAGGCTGAAGGATTATGCTTATCCCAAAGAGAATTATGAGCCTTTATCTTTCGCCCCTGAACCTTTAAGGACTTCCCAGGATGAGTCTGAGATTGAGTGCTGGGAGTAAATTCAAAAGAAGAATTAATAATGTTTTTTTTTGGATTCATATCATTTTACTTATTAGCAATAATCTGCTGGAAACCTTCTTGTTCTAATTTCAGAGCTAAGCGATAAGTGCCTCGCTTTACAATCTCGCCTTGATCAATAACAATCACTTTTTGCGGTCGAACATACTTTAAAATCTTCTGATAATGAGTAATAATTAAAGCACTAGTCTTAGCAGTCTTAAAACGTTTTAAAGCTTGGCTAACCGTCTCTAAAGCGTCAACATCTAAACCAGAATCAATCTCATCAAAGATTGCTAAACTAGGCTTTAAAAGCGCTAATTGAAGCATCTCAGACTTCTTCTTTTCGCCACCAGAAAAACCTTGATTCAAATTACGATTACTCCAATCGGCAGAAATTTTCAATAAATCAAGCTCACGATCAAGTTGCGGTTTAAAATCAAAAACATCCATTGCTGGTTTCCGACGAGCAAGTTGCAAGGCTTTATAAGCATCAAATAAAAAAGGATAAAAATCTAAACCAGCAATTTCTCGAGGACTTTGAAAAGTCATAAATAAGCCTAAGGCCGCACGTTCTTCTGGCTTTTTTTTAGTAATATTATGACCCTTAAAAATAATCTGCCCAGAAGATATCTTATAATCAGGATGCCCCATCAGAACTTTTGCTAAAGTACTTTTACCCGATCCATTAGGACCCATAATCACACAGATTTCACCAGTCTTGATAACTAAATTAATATTTTTCAGAATCTTTTTATTTTTAATATTAACACTTAAATTTTTAATTTCGAGAATGTTAGACATAAAATATAGTGCTCATTAATTAAATTACTAATTATTTAAATTATAATAGAAATCTGGGATGGTTAGTAAATTAACTCCCTTATTTTAATAAAGAAGCCAGATTTTTATTTTTCAAAACATCTTTCAATTCGGGTAATATTTTTCCCCAAATATCCCGAACTTGACAGGACGTCGCCTGGGGACAATGAACATCTTTGTCAATCGCACAATTTAATTCAATTTTACCATCCAAAGCCTCTAAAATTTGCAAGATGGAAATATCTGGAGCCGCTTGGGCTAAATAATAGCCACCATGAGCACCTTCTTTACTTTTAATTAGACCAGCTTTAAATAAAGATTGAGCAATCTGAATAAGATAAACCGAAGAAACCCCCATACGTTTAGCAATCTTACTAACAGGAATAATTTTTTGAGGATTTTCGGCAAGTCCCAACATAATCTGTAAACCGTAATCAACCCGAGCTTTAATTTGAAACATAATAAGTTTTTAACTATAAGTATCAGTATTATAGTTAAGACGGAAAAAAAAAGCAAGGGTTTTAAAAAATCTCTTACCAACAATAAAACCAGCCTTAAAGACTGGTTTTAGGTATCGGAGCCGTTGATCGGGATTGGACCGATGACCTTCTCCTTACCATGGAGATGCTCTACCAACTGAGCTACAACGGCAATAATTGTTAAAATTTATTTTTTATTTCAATTCTTATCTCTTTATGATTAATTAAATCTCAAACAAAAAACTAATTAATTATTGATCTGTTGATATTTTTTTAATTTGTTTTTGTAAGTCTGACAATTTCTGATTTTCTGGATTAACCGCCACCAATTTCTTCCAAAACTTTTCCGCTAATTCTTTTTCTTTCATTATTATACTTAAATCTAAAATTAAATCAAGATAGCGAGGATTGGCTGGCTCTAACTCCAAAGCTTCGCTAATATCTTCCAGCGCTAATTCTAAATTTTCTGCTGACTTTTCCATTTCAGCAAGAGCAAAATAAACTTCTTGGGCTTTAATTTCGGGATCTTTTCCTTGGTGCTCCGCCTGCTGGGTAAGATTTAAAGCATATTTATAAGTTTCTCGGGCTTCTAAATATTTTTTCTGCCCAACATATAATTCAGCGAGATTAAAAAAAGCTGATAAATTCTTTTGATCTAATTTAATAATTTCTAGTAATTTTTTTTCCGCTAAAGCGTCATCTTCCTTTTTCAAAGACTCTTGGGCAATAAGTTTTAAATTCTTAATCCGCTTTTGTTTTTCTGACCAGGGAATTTTAATATTAGCCTGACAATTAGCTTTTATTTTTTCTAAATTTGTCTGTTGATTTTGCAAAAACTCAGTGGAATAGCGTTTAATGAATAACAAAAACCTTCCTAAAAATCCGCTCCAACGTTCAAGATCACGTTGCACCCGACTTTTAATAATTTGCTGTTTAAATTTAGTTTCTTTCTCTCCCAAAATATCAGTAACATTAAGAATGGCTAAGGCTGGAAATTTTTTAATAATAATTATTAAAATTACCAAGGCCGCCAGAATAATTAAGATAAGAGAAATTATATTGAACATATTGAACTAAACTCTTTAATCTGTAAGGCGGCCGCTCCAATTAATAAGCCGTCAATATTTTTTTGCGCTAAAAAGTCAGCCGCATTCTGATCATTAACACTACCACCATATAAAACCGCAATCTTTTTCTTTAAAATCCTTTGCGCCTTTTTTTTGATAAAAGTTTGAATCCGATCCGCTTCACTAGCTAAGATAGGCCGGGCAGCATGGTTTGTACTAATCGCCCAAATTGGTTCATAAGCAATAATTAAATCACGAGCTCTTTTAATTTTAATTCCTTTTAAAGCGCGATGTAATTCGGAATTCAAATAGCTTTCCGCTTCACCGTTGTTTCTCTCTGTTAGCTTCTCCCCAATACAAAGAATCGGAATAATTCCTTGGCTTAAAGCAACCCGAATTTTAGCATTAATAATTGCTGAATTTTCATGGAGATGATTGCGTCGTTCACTATGCCCCAGAATAACATATTTTACTCCCAACTGACGAAGATTAACGGCAGAAATCTCACCGGTATAAGCTCCAAATTCAGCGACCGCCGAGTCCTGAGCCCCGAGAGCGATAAAAGTTTTTTTTAATAAGGGGCTGATTAAAACTAAAGATAAATAATCTGGACAAATCACAATTTGCGCCGAAGAAAACTTTAATTGCTGAAGCATTTTTTTAGTTAAGGACAAACTATCTTTGATATTTAATTGCATTTTCCAATTAGCAACAATCATTTTTTTCATAAAGCTTGGTAAAATTTAATTTAATTCTTATTCTTCTTGGAGATGGCTTTTGGTCCAATTAATAGTTCTTTTAATACCCTCTTCTAAGTCAACGCGGGGATACCAATTTAGAACATCACTGGCCCGCTGGTGATCGAGACAACTCCGACGCTGTTCACCTGCTCGAGCGGAAAGTTCTTTAACAATTATCGCTGATCCTAAAGCTTTTTCAATTTTCTGACGAATATCTAATAAATTAGTTTCCACTCCAGAAGAAATATTTAATTCTCCATGACAAGTAATTTCCTGGGCAGACTGTAAGGCTTGGACAACGTCATCAACATAAACAAAATCACGAGTTTGTTGACCATCACCATATTGTTTGCTTTCTCGCCCCCGAACCGCATTATCAATAAAAATAGCAATCACTCCCGCTTCCCCACCTTTAAATTGTCGTGGACCGTAAACATTAGCAAAACGTAAAATAGTATAATCTAAGTGATAAAGATGATAGTAAGAATTTAAATATTTCTCAAAAGTTAATTTATGAATACCATAAAAAGAAAGGGGATAGGTGGGATAAGATTCTTTGGTAGGAATTTCATCCGCTTCACCATAAATTGCTCCACCAGTAGAAGAAAAAATGATTTTTTTTATTTGTTGACGACGACAATTTTCTAAAATATTCCAAGCCCCAATAACATTAATTTGATTATCTTGCAGAGGATTGGCAACTGATTTACTAATTTCAATTTGGGCCGCAAGGTGATAAACAAAATCAAACTTTTCTAATTGAAAAATTCGCTCCAATTCTGGAGAATTAATATCTAATTGATAAAATTTTGCCAGAGGATTCAGATAATCTTTTCGTCCCGCGGACAAATCATCAACGACAACTACTTTATTTCCCGCTAAAATTAACTTATCAACTAGGGTGGAACCAATAAAGCCTGCACCACCAGTTACTAAAATATTAGACATATATTCAATACTAACATACTTTTTTTTAAAAAAAAAGTCGCCAATTAAACATTTGCCAATTAGGATATTTTTTGCTAAAATGATTATAGATAAGGAGTCAAAAAAATTTTAATAAATTTAAAAATAAAAATTAGTACACTCCCTTAAGTGAGGATTTTTTATTTGGAAACAAAAGGAAAAGCTTAAGAAAACTACACTTATTTCTAATTAAATTGGCTTGATATTAAAAAATAATATTCAAATATATATGGCTAAACGTGTCAAAAAAATGGAAGATGTTAAAAAGGCTGATCGTTATGATGCCGATCAAATTACAATTTTAGAAGGTTTAGATCCAGTACGAAAACGTCCCGGGATGTATATTGGTTCAACCTCAGCAGCCGGACTGCACCACTTAATTTGGGAAGTAGTTGATAATTCTATTGATGAAGCGATGGCTGGTTATGCCGACAAAATTTCGGTTATTCTCTTGCCAAAAGGTCTAATAGAAGTAAGCGATAATGGTCGAGGTATTCCAGTTGATAAACATAAAGTTACCGGCGTTTCTGCTTTAGAAACAGTTCTAACAAAACTCCATGCTGGTGCTAAATTTGGTGGAAGCGGTTATAAGGTGTCTGGAGGACTACATGGTGTCGGCGTTTCAGTAGTTAATGCTTTAAGTGAATACTTAAAAGCCGAAGTTCGTCGCGGAGGTAAAGTTTGGGTTCAAGAATATAAAATAGGTAAACCGGTAAAAACTTTAAAAGCAGTCGGGACCAGTAAAGAAACAGGAACAACAATTACTTTTAAAGCCGACAGTACAATTTTCACTGATTTAGAATATAATTGGGGGAAAATCCTTGACCGTTTACGACAACAAGCCTATTTAACCAAAGGAATTACCATGACCATTTCTGATCAACGAATTGGTCATCGTCCTAAAAAATATAAATTTCATTTTGAAGGTGGTATTAAATCTTATATCAAATCTCTACATCGTAATAAAACGGTAAAAAACGAAACAATTTTTTATGTTGATAAAGATATTCATGATTGTAAAGTAGAAGTCTCTTTACAATATAATGATGAATATAATGAAACAGTCTTATCTTTTGCCAATAATATTCATAATCCAGAGGGTGGGACCCATCTGGTTGGTTTCCGAACTGCTTTAACTAGGACACTAAATAATTATGCTCGGGCTAAAAATCTAATTAAAGAAAAACAAGATAATCTCACTGGTGATGATGTCCGAGAAGGTTTGACGGCAATTATTAGCGTTAAACTACCAGAACCTCAGTTTGAGGGACAAACAAAGGGCAAATTAGGTAATACTGAAATGAAGACTTACGTTGATAATGTTTTTAGTAACAGTTTTAATACTTTTCTAGAAGAGAATCCTAAAGAAGCCGAAGCTATTATTGGTAAGTGTTTATTATCGGCTCAAGCTCGTTTAGCAGCTCGCAGTGCTCGAGCAACCATTCTACGAAAAGGAGCTCTAGAGGGACTTACTCTTCCAGGAAAATTAGCAGATTGTTCTAGTCGTCATCCAGAAGAATCAGAATTATATATTGTGGAGGGTGATTCTGCTGGTGGAAGTGCTAAACAAGGACGCAACCGTCGTTTTCAAGCTATTCTTCCTCTACGAGGTAAAATCTTAAATGTAGAACGTGCTCGCTTAGATAAGATGTTGGCCAATAACGAAATTAAAAATTTAGTTATTGCTTTAGGAACCAATATTGATGATCAATTTGATCTGGAAAAGTTAAGATATCACCGAATTATTATTATGACTGATGCCGATGTTGATGGCTCACATATTCGAACATTGCTCTTAACCTTATTTTTTCGTCATTTTACTCCTTTAGTCAGCGGTGGTTATATTTATATTGCCCAACCCCCCTTATATCAATTGAAGAAAGGATCAACAATTCGCTATGCCTATAGTGATGAGGAAAAAAAATCTATTATTCAAGAATTAGGAGGAGTAGTCAAGGAGGGTGCTGAAGAAAATCTGGATGAGGAAAAAGATGATAATTCTGACAATGATAAAAAGACAAGTAAGGGCGAAGATAAAAAGAAAACTGCTAAAATTACTATTCAGCGTTATAAAGGTTTGGGAGAAATGAATCCTGGTCAATTATGGGAAACTACCATGGATCCTGAACAACGAATTGTTAAACAAATCACCGTAGAAGATGCCGCCCGTGCCGACCAAATCTTTGATATGTTAATGGGTAACAATGTTGCTCCGCGGAAAAATTTTATTCAAACTCATGCCAAAAAAGTTGAAAATTTAGATATTTAATATCATGTATATCTACATCCTTTGTCCAATAATCGCTTTCGTTATTGCTCAAGGTCTAAAAACAATTTTACATTCTTTTAAGCATAAAATAAGCTGGCGAGATATTTTTGCTTATTCCGACATGCCCTCTGGTCATACCGCTGTGGTAATTTCTTTAGTAGTTATTTTGGGTTTAAGATTAGGCTTAAGTTCACCAATTTTTGCCACCGCCGTGGTCTTTGCGCTCATTGTTATCGTGGATGCTATTGGTCTCAGAAATTATCTTGGTCAACATGGTAAAACTTTAAATATTTTAGTAAAAGATTTAAAAGAAGATGAGTTTTTAGATCGAAGCTACCCCGAATTATTAGAACATATCGGACATACTCCTCTGCAAGTCATCATCGGTTTCTTAATTGGTGCCTTAACTAGTCTTGTGGCATTTTATTTATTTTTCTAAAAATTAAATTAATTTTTCTCAAAATAAAATCAGGTTAGTAATTAACCTGTTTTTTGAACTAAAATTTAATTTTTAAAAATAATAGGGAGACAAAAAAGTTAAGTTGATTTCTTCTCTAACAAACTTTTACCAGTCATGTCTTCGCTGGGGTTTAGACCCAGAATATTTAAAATAGTTGGTGCTAAATCAGCAAGCGTTCCCGCCGGAGCTAAAGAACTTAAATCATTATTTAAAGGATCAACCAAGCCAATTGTCTTCCCTCTAAATTCGGAACCAACAATAATAACTGGTACGGGATTGTTAATCTGATAATTATCTAATAAACCAGTTTCCGGATTATGAATTTGTTCAGCACCACCACCAGCAGCCGAAATAATTAAGACACCATTTTTAGCGTTAAGAGCTTTGAGAATAAGATGAAATCCTTTGTCAATAATTTCAATTGCTTGTTGGAGCCCTAGAAAATCACTTTTTTGCGCTAATAAATCTAAGACGGGGAGAGCTAATACCAAAAGATCAAGATTCTTCTCGAGTTTAATCGCTTGAATAGCCTCTTGAATACTTTCTTGAAGAGTCACTAAAACTTGCTTACCAGATGAACCATCTACAGAAGGAATAAGGCGTAATTCTTCTTGGGGATATTTTTGATCAGAAGCTCCATTAAAAAAATAAGTTAAAGCTGCCAAACGCTCAACAACGGTAATTTTGATTTGTTTTAACTTAGCCTGGGCTAAAATTGAACTTAAACTAAAACGAGTTTTTTGCTTTTCGTCGAGAATCTCTTGCCCCGTGCCAATACTCTGATAACGAGCATTCCAACTTAAGGCTGATGAACTGAGAAGAGCGACTGGATATTTATTAATTAAATCATCAAAAACTGGAGTCGGGGTATCAACAATGGCATTTTCTTGATTAGCTGAAGCAATCCCCCAACCATCAATTAATAATAAAACTACCGGCCTTGATAATAAGGGAGGTTCATCGCTATGAGAATTAGAATTTAAAGTATTTTGAGCAGACATAAATTATTTAATAAGCTCCGCAATCTTCAATAAACGATTATACTTAGCTACTCGTTCACCACGAGAAAGCGAACCAGCTTTGAGATAATTAGCACCCGTGGCAACGGCTAAGTCAACAATAAAATCATCATTACTTTCATCACTGCGTTGGGAAATAATAATTTGATAATGATGTTGTTGAGCAAGTTGCAGACAAGCAATAGTTTCTGTGATTGTTCCAGTTTGATCAGGTTTAATTATTATTGCATTAGCAGCTTGTTCTTGAAGACCCTGGCTTAAACGACGACGGTTAGTAGTAAATAAATCATCGCCAACAATTAAGATTTTTTGACCAAGTTCCTTAGTAAGTTCACGCCAAGCTGCCCAATCGTTGATTGCTAAGGGGTCTTCTAAATAGATTAAGGGATACTTTTTTAACCATTCATGATATAAGCCAATTAAATTACTAGAACTAAAATAAGCGTGGTCTAAGGGAAAAACGTATTTTTTTTCTTTTTCTTCATAGAGAACTGAGGAACCAATATCAATCCCGAGATGTAAATCTTGACCCGGTTGGTAGCCAGCACGAATAGCGGCCGCCAGAATAAATTCTAAAGCTTCCAAACTAGAATCTAAGTTAGGAGCATAACCACCTTCAACGCCAGTATCAGTATCATAACCAGATTCATGGAGAACTAAACCCAACTCTTTAAAAATCTCCGCTCCCATTCTCACCATCTCGGAAGCAGATTGCAATTTAGGTATTAATAAAAACTCTTGAAAATCTAAATTAGTATCAGAATGTTTTCCACCATTAAACATATTAAAGAGAGGCTGGGGAATCCGTGGTGAAGCTAAGGAAAAAGTATCTTGTAAATAAACAAATAATTCCTGCTTTTTACTCTGAGCAGCTACCCGAGCGACAGCCAAGGAGACCGCCAGAATAGAATTTGCTCCTAAGTTACTTTTATTGGTGCTAGCATCAAGGTCAATTAAAATTTGATCAATATTTTTTTGAGCAGTTACTTTCTGACCTTGGAGAGCAGGGGCGATAATTTCTTCAATTTTTTTAACTGCCTGCAAAACTCCTCGTCCACCATAGCGTTGTGAATCATGATCCAATAAATCCCAAGCCTCATAATCTTCAGTAGAAGAGGCACTCGGAACACTGGCTTGAGCTGTCAAACCATTATCCAAAGAAATTTGAACTTCAATTGTCGGCAAACCGCGAGAATTTAATATTTCTCGAGCTTGAATTGTTTTAATTTTTGCCATATTTTTATTTACTAACTATTTTACTCAAACCAGGCATGAGACCACCACCCAGATAGGTCAACATTGCTCCCCCCGCTGTAGAAATCCAATCCACATAACGAGCCATCTTGGTTAATTTAAGAGCTTCAACTGTATCCCCACCGCCAACCAAACCATAGGCCCGCCCCGAAGAACGAGCAGCGATTAAAGTTGCCGTTGCCACGGTTCCCTGGCGAAAACTCTTTTCTTCAAATTTACCAAGTGGTCCATTCCAAACTAGCGTAGCCGCTGTTTTAATACGCGTGGCAAAATCAGCAATTGTCAGTGGACCAATATCAAAGATAGTATCACTCGCATCCACTTCAGTAGTTTTAATAACTCGCGTCTGGTGTTTCTTGGTTTCAACCACCAGATCACGAGGTAAAATAATTTTTGGCACAATCTTTCCTCGTCGAAAAAGTTTTTTTACTATTTTCTGATCTCGGTCAGCGACTAAAGAACGACCAATTTCTAAACCTTGGAATTTAAAGAAATTATTCGCCAAAGCACCACCAATTAAAATCCAACTCGCACGCGGATAGAGCTTTAAAATTAATGGCAATTTAGTTTCTAATTTAGCTCCGCCCATAATAATCACCAGGGGTTTTTTGGGGAGAAGAATTCGATTTAACGCTTTAACTTCCTGTTCTAATAAGAGTCCTGCATAAGATGGTAAAAACTTTTTGATGGCGGAAATTGAGGCTTGAAACCGATGAGAAACAGCAAAAGCATCATTAACATAAAGATCAGCTAAAGAAGCTAAACGAGCCGCAAATTTTGGACTATTCTGATATTCACCAGAGTAAAAACGAAGATTTTCCAAAAAAACAATTTCTCTCGGTTTCATTCGTTTAATTGCCTGACGAGTAGCAGAATTAATTCCTCCTGGTAAAAACTTTACTTTTTGTTTTAAAATTTGTGCTAAGCGTCGAGCCAGCGGTCGAGTGGAATAAATTAATTGGGATTTAGAACTCGGCCTGGCCAGATGAGTCGCAATAATTATTTTCGCTCGATGATCTTGTAAAAATTCAATACTGGCTAAAGCGACTCGAATCTTATAATCTTCTTTAATGCGACCAGAACTAAACGGAACATTAAAATCAACTCGCAAAAAGACAGTTTTATTTGCTAAATTTTTAACTTTTCTAATAGAATTAATTTTCATAATTTTATTATTTTAATTTTCCCAACTTAATCTCTGCAGTTTTCTCCCGACCCTGACGATTATAAGTCAAAGTAATAGTCTCTCCAGCCTTATAATTACTCAATAAATCTGCCAAATCATGACGGGAATCAATTTTTTGATTATTAACCCAGGTAATGATATCTCCGGCTCGTAAACCAGCCACCGCCGCTGGACTATTTTTCAAAACAGCCGGTCCTTGCGTACCAGAATGTAACCAAGCTCCTTGACTCAATTTAATTCCCAAAGCTTTAATCAAACTAAGATTTAAATAGTTAACCCCTAAGAAAGGTTTCGTGGCCGGAGTATTTTGCACTAAGGACGACCAAATAGTTTGATAAGAAAACGCGGGAATAATTTTTTGTTGAGAATTAATAATTGCGACCAAATCTCCTGCTAAATTGAAAACAAAAGAATTTTTGAATTTACTATTATCACCATTAGTTAAATTTAAATTAGCACTCAAAACATCACTATTAGAAACTAGCGATTTCCGGACCAGAGAAGTTAAGACGGAGGGTTGAATAGTGGCCATTCCTTGAAAAATTAATAAACTTTGTCCAAGACTTAAATCAGAACGAGCAACTATTTTTTTAGTAGGTAAATTAGCAGCACCCTGGAGATGTAAAAGCATCAAAGCCCCAGGTGATTTTTGAAGATAAATAAAACGATCAATCTGATATGAATGACGATTATTGCCAATGACGGTATAATTCTTAAATTTGAAATTCCCAGCCAGATTACTAGGCGCCAAAGCTAAAACCCAACCATCAGCGGTAATAATTAATCCGGTAAACAAAGGATGGTCTAAACGATAATAAGTTGCTGAGGATTGACTATTTATTTTCGAATGGGAATTATTATTCAAAACCGCTGAAGTTTGTTTTGTACTAGAGCTAGAAATAGTTTTGAAAATACCCACTAAGCTGGGTCGGATACTACTAATAGTTTCACTAACTTTAACATCTTGATTAACAATTACTTTCTGGGGATTACGAATAACTAAACCTAAATTATTATTATTTAGATTAGCCAGATTAAGCTCACTGGCAGAATAAGAAAAACTTGGGAAAATATAGACTTGGGTTAAAATAGACCCGAGGACACCAGCAAAAAGACCACCAATTACAATTAGAATAATAGTCGTCCAAAAATTTCGATCGGGTTTGGATAAATTAGACATAAAGTTAAAGCCAACGAGCAGTTAAAAATAATAATAAAATAGCGATGATGGTTAAAACGAGAGGGAGTTTTAGGGTACGACGATTTAAACTATGACTGTTATCTAAGCGAAGAATCATTAAGCCTAAATAATAAATAATGGCTAAAAATAGGGCTAAAATATTAAAGTTAAGAGGGAGCAAAGAAAAAACCCAGGCAAACTCAGTTAAAATTAAAGCATTAATCAAACTTAAACCCCCAACTGGCCAATCTTTTTGAGATTTTAGGGGTCGAAACTGAACAAATAGCAACCAACTAATTATTGCTAAAATAGTCAGACTTAGATAGAGAGGCCAAGTAATAAAAGCGGAAAGATGAAACAAGACGGCGGCGGTCGCAAAGGCAATTAGAAAACTTCCAGAAATTAAAAGATTATCTAATTTAGTTCCCCATTTTGTTTCTGCTTCGGTCCCTAAAAGATGAAGGGAATAATAATAGAAATCTCGTAAATACAGAAAAATAAAAATAGTAATTAATAGATAAATTAACTGAATCCAAAAATTACTAATAACAATGGCCGCATAAAAAGAAAAACTTAGTAAAAACAAAACTGGAAAAATAATAAATAATAACCAATATTTTTTACTATGGTTATTAAGATAGCGGACACTTAAAACTACTAATAATATTTCTAAAATAAGGATGATATAAAAAAACTGTGGTGACCATAAAACAAACTCAGCTAAAAACCAAATAGCGAGGGCGGTAAATAAAGGAATAAAACGTTGATATTTTGTCATAAAATAATTTTAAGGTTGAGTATTGCTCGCCGCACTTGAACTTGAAGTGGCTGCAGGATTGGAAATTCGACTAGGAACTAGTGGCACTGCAGCCGGCGAAGAACTTGCGGAACTAGTGCTGTTTGAACTACCGGGAGTAGTCAGTGGACTAGAAGGGGAATTTTTATTAAGCAAATTTAAAGTACTAGTTGATGATGAAGCAGAACTTTCAACGGGTATGAAAAAATAATTATTATTAAGAGTCGCTAATTTAATAGTCGCCAAGGATTTGAAATTTGTTAAATTGTTGATTTTAAGAAACTCATTAGAGAGAGTAATTAAATTATCTCCCACTATTAAACTCCGCTGAACAGTATTATGATAATAATTAATTCCATTCCAAGAGTCTTGCGGGCTAAATTGACCGGGAACAAAATGTTTAATTTTAGTTTGAAGACTAATTTTATTACTCGCAACATTAAAAACAAAAGAACCAATAAAACTTAAATTATTATTCTGATTATGCTGATTAAATGGTAAAACTAACAAATTTCGAGTAGGAGAATATAATAAGGCTTGATGATCTTGAAAAGCAATGGAATTACCAGTCGCTTTGCTAATTAAATAACTGGATAATTCCTGAGGCTTATTCAAATTAGAGAAATCAAATAACGACCAGGTTAGGCCCTTGGCACTCGTCCCGTCACTATAAGAAACCTCTCCTTGACGACTGAGAACGGCAAACTTAGTTCCATTAGCATCCAAGGCTTGTAAATAGTTGTCAGTCCCCGGAATTTGAATCGCTCCTAAAACTACAGGCTGGTGAAAATTAGCCAAACTAATGACAAATAGCGGATCTTGCGATTTAGAAGTAATAAAATACAAACGATTTCCCAAAAAACTAACATTAATAATTTTCTGAGTGGTCATCAAATTTTGTAAACTACCAACAATTTTCAATTGCGAATCTAGAACATAAACATTGGTATAATAATTGTCTCCCTTTTTATTTAAATTTAAAGCCAGCGGATTACTGTTGGTGACTAAACGTAAGTAATCGCCACTCTGATTTAAAGCAGCTTGAGCGAAAATTGTGCCCCGAACTTCTGCCGAATTCTGATAAGTTAGCTGATCATTCTTAATGATGAATTTATAAAGAAAAGTTTTGTCTTGAGATTTAAAAGCCTGAATAAATTTTTGTTGAGTAATACTGGTAATTAATTTTTGCCAAGTTTTCTGTGAAGCGTCCCCTAAAGATGCTAAATAATTATCCAAAATTTGCGTAATTTTAAGTCTCTTTTCATTATTAGTTAACAAAAATTGAGGACTTAAAGTAATCTTATTAATTTCGGTTTGAATTTTGGAACCTAATTTTGAATAAAGTAATTTTTGTTTGGCTTGTTGTTCAAGACGATAATAGTTAGGAAACTGAGAATAAGTAATATATAGACCATTAGAACTTAAATAAAATTTCTGTTGATTGTTGGCTAAATAAACTTCTCCACTTAAGGCTTGAGTATTGTCTAGCATATTAATCGTCGTCACACTGGTGAAATTATAGGAAGAATAAGGAATATTAAAATAATAAATTGTCGGGGTAAAACAGTTTGCCAGATCTACACAGTCATTAGATAATATCTGACCATTATTTAAAATTCGTGGTAATAGCGGTTCAGATGGTAAATAAGATACTGGGATTCTAGTAATAAAATAAAGATTATGACCAATCAAACGAGCTTTTAAATAGTGCCCTTCAAAGCTCAGATTACGAGTCTCTTTAGGTTGAGCAGGATTGCTGAGATCAAAAATCTTCAAAAAAGTATAAATATTCTGACGTCGGAAATTCTGATAAATTGCTTGTTGTGAAATTTGGGTATCTTGACCATAGATTGCCAAGAAGTTCCCTGACAAAATCATCGCCTGCGGATGAGATTTAAAAATAATTTTACTAACAATTTTAGCCGCTGAAGCTGGTGAAGTATTAATAATAAACAACTCGTTACGCACTAAAGCATAAACATAATTACCATTGCTCTGAATAGTATTAGCTGACCCAGCAACTAGCTTAGTTGTTTCCGGCCAAGCCCTTAAATAATTATTAGGAACATTGCGATGAGAATCAAGCGCCAGACTTGAAGATGTTGAAAAACTACTAGTTAAAGGACGATGATTATTTAAAAACTCTGCCAATTTAGAATAATTTTTAAATTTTTCAATTTTATTATTATAAATAATCGCTGGAGTAGTTGTGGAAATAATAGTTGCCGATTTAAGCGGAGTTTTGACAGAAGTGGGGGTGGTCTTTTTCGGACTTGTTAAAGAAAAAGAGCAAGCGCTAGTTGTTAAAGCTACTACCCCTAATATTATAAATAAGATGAAAAATCTTTTCGACATAATTAATAAGTCAATATTTAACTAACTTTGATAATTATAACATAAATTTTATTTATTTTCTTGTTTTCCGACGATCATCTATAAACCAAAAACCAACCACAATTAAAAGCATTAATAATAAGAGGAAGAGCAGAGCTAAAAATTTACCACGACTCTGTAAAAATAAACCGCTAAGACCAAATATTAAAGCTAAAAAATAGAAAATTAAAACAGTACTTCTCTGCCCAAGCCCCAAAGATAAAAGGCGATGATGTAAATGTTGACGATCCGCAAACTGAAAAGGGTTTTTCCCTTGGATTAGACGACGAATAATAATCCAGACGACATCTAAGACGGGGATGCCCATAATTAATAAAGCAATGGCAATTTTACTACCCGAAATAATTGCCAACACCCCCAAGAGATAACCCGTTAATAAAGAACCGCCTTCTCCTAAAAATATTTTAGCTGGATGCCAATTAAAAACTAAAAAACCAAGACAAACCCCAGTTAATAAAATAGCCGCAAAGGCAATGTCTGGTTGATAATAACGCGTCGTCAAAGTAAATAGAAAAATAATGAAACCACCGATTGCTGTCATCCCTGGAACCAGGCCATCAACACCGTCTAATAATTTGGTAGTATACATCATCCCTAACAACCAAATGATAATTAATGAAGAGGAAAAAATCTTTAAATTTTGGAGGTTTAAGAAACCGCCAAAAGGATTGGTTAATCTCGCAATTTCTACACCACCAAAAATCAAAGCTAAACTCGCTAGAAGAGGAAAAATAATTTGATAACGAGGAGAAAGCTTATATTTATCATCTAAAAAACCACCAATAATAATAATCAGAGCACCAATAAAGAAACCAATTAAATGGCTCCAGTGTAAATTACCAGCCAAAAAACGTTGGTGGAAAACAAAAAGAAAGAGAAAAAAAGTAGCAAAAATTGCCAGACCACCTAATAATGGGATAGGTCGATGATGAATTTTTCTCCCCAGACCCGCTAAATTTCTTTGAAGTGAATCAGGTTGATCAAGAATTTTAAAATAAATTGCTAAGCGTTTTACCAATAAGGTAAAAATAATAGCGGTCAAGAAAGACGAGGAAAAAATGAAAAAATAAAACATAGTTAATTTATAACTTAACTGCTTTAGCTATATTCACTTTAGCCTGAGAGTTAATAATAACAGTATCGCGACGTTTTAGCTGACCAGCAAGAATTTTATTGGCGATAATGTCTTCTACTTTATTTTGTAATAAACGCCGTAAAGGACGAGCGCCAAATTTTGGATCATAACCTTCTTGAGCTAGAAGACGAACACCATCTTTATCAGCTTTAAGGTTAATGCCCTTTTTACTAAGATTCTTTTTAATCTTTTTCAACATTAAAGTGGTCACGGCGACAGTGTCTTCTGGGGTTAATGGTTTAAAAACAATAATTCCATCAAAACGATTAATTAATTCTGGGCGTAAATACTTATTTAATTGATTATTAATTAATTCCTGTTGAATTAAATTAATAGCTATTTGAGCTTTAATTTGTTCTTGAATATAAACCGCACCGATATTAGAAGTAGCAATAATGATTGACTCGGAAAAACTAATTGTTCGTCCTTGACCATCAGTTAAACGACCATCATCTAATAACTGTAAAAATAGATTTAAAATATCGGGATTAGCTTTTTCAATTTCGTCTAATAAAATAAGAGAAAATGGTTTCTTACGAACAGCTTCAGTCAAATATCCGAGAGTGCCATCAACATCACCGATCATCTTTCGCACACTATCAGCTGACTGATATTCACTCATATCTAAACGAATTAGATAATCCTCATCCCCAAAATAGACTTCGGAAATTGACTTTGCTAATTCGGTTTTTCCAACTCCAGTTGGTCCTAAAAATAAGAAACTAGCAATTGGTCGTTTACTGTCTTTGAGTTCGGCCCGGGCTCGTCGCAGAGAGGCAGACACCGCCTTCACTGCTTCATCTTGACCAATTAAACGTCGATGGATTTCTGTTTCTAAATTTAACAATTTTTTGCTTTCAGAGGCAGTTACTTTACTCACTGGAATACCAGTTAATTCACTAATGGCAGCCGCCACTTCTTCGCGGTCACAAAAACCAGACTCAGGATTATTCTGTAATTTATTGGCAGTAACAATGGCCGCTTTTTCTAATAAATCAATCGCTTTTGAGGGCAAAAATTTATCATGTAAATAACGAGCCGAGAGATTAACTGCCGCTTCCAAGGCTCCATAGACAATATAAACATTATATTTTGCTTCGAAAATTCCGACCTTACTCTCCAACATTTGAATAGCACCATTAGTATCTGGCTCATTGATACCAATAGTGGTTAAAGCATTACCTAAGGGTTTTCCCTCAATATAGCGAGTATAGTTCTCAGTAGTGGCTGCTGCTAAACAATAGAGAGCTCGACGTTCTAAAGCATCAGCTAAGACCTCAGACAGATCTAGGCTCTCTTCCCCACCAGAACTAATGCCAATTAAATTTTCAATATTATTAATGTAAAGAATAATATTACCAGAACGATTAATCTCATTTAAACTCGACAACAAACGTTCTTCAGCCTCACTAGCATCAGCCCCAGCAACAATTCGCGGAATATCTAGTTCCACCAAACGCTTATCTTTTAAGAAACTGGGGACATTTTCCTCCACCATTAATTGGGCTAAACCACCAACAATAGTATTCCGCCCTACTCCCGTGGAACCCACTAATAAGACACCACTATGTCCGCCAGTAAAAGCTTCAAAAATCTTTTGTAATTCTTGATCACGTCCAATACAAACATCTAAAACACCTTGTTTGGCTGAAATTGTTAAATCATGAGAAAAATGATCAAGAGCCGGAGTCGCAATTGCCGTATAGGCGCGATTCATATTATTACCCGGTTTCAGAATTGCTAAACGTCGGTAATTATGATAATTAGCAACTAATTTTTTATTCACTCTAAACCAGGCAACAGTATTAATAATTTTAGCCTCATTAATTTTTAACTCATCGAGAATTTCGGCCAACAGTACATCGCGAGCATAACAAAAAGAAATGATGTTGAGTGGATCAACACTCTGCTGTTTAAGTTGATAGGCATCAACAAAAGCTAAAACCAAGACTTCCTGAAGAGCTAAAGACAGGTTTTGTGGATTAGACTTTTTAGTCTGACGGGGATTAAGAAGATGATGATCAATTAAATTAACTAATTTCTGAGCATCCACATTCAAGCGAATAAATAAATTTTGAATTTCTTTATTTTTTAACAGAGCTCGGAATAAATGGATAATTTCAACTTGCTCTTGGCGCAAACGATTAGCTAATGAATAGGCATCTTCAATAATAGCTTGACTAAGCGGAGAATAAGCTTGAGCAACATCATATTTTTTACTCGTCTTAGTATTGTTCTTGACCTTACTAAACAAACGGAAATTGATTTTTTTCAAAGCAATTTTTTCTTGACTAAAACGATAAATAATAAACAGATCAAACCATAAAGATAATAAGAAAAATAAAATTAGGGGACTGGGACGCCGCCAAAAGAATAATAAACTAAAAGGATTGGCTAAAATAAGTGCTTGTTCCCGAAAAACCCACAGCCCAAATAAAAACCATCCTCCAAAAATAATCAGCCAAACAATAAAAATAAAAAAACGATCAAATTGCTGACGACTTCGTTCTAAGTTAATAATGGACCGCTTCAGAGTTCGTCCCCAAAACAAAAAACGTCCTGAAAACCAGGTACCTCGACCACCACGATCTTGTTCATCGGTAAAAATTAATTTATCAGCGTCCATATTCACGGATTATTTTAATAAAAAATAGTTTTTATAGTCTTGAAAACTGAAACCATAGAGCATAAAGTAGAAAAATTGGAAAAGTTAACCAAACAATTATAATCAATAATAGAAATAAAGATAGAACGAGTAGGGCGGTTCCCCGAATAATGATTTGGACACTCCGCATTAAAAAACTAATTAGCCGACTGACAAAATCTCGCTGACCATACATTGGTACAAAAATATTCTTCAACCAAATAAAAAAACCCAAAGCTTCTTCTTGATTATGTAAAAATTTTCCTAGAATTAACAATAAACGTCCAAAACCAACGCTATACCACCATAATGGAAAATACAAAATTTCTCCAATAATTTGCATAATGATTTTAACACTATAACTTAAAAAATTATGTTCAGTCATAAAAATTTAGAAAATAAGAATTGATAATTTTTCATTAGTATTATACCATAGTAAAAGACGGATTGACAACTCATAATTCTTATATTATGATGTTAATTAGCACTCTTAGTCAGAGAGTGCTAAGAAAAAACAATAATAAATACTAAATATATGTTTAATAAATTTACCGATAAATCACAAGAAGCGATTATCAATTCGCAAGTTATTGCTTCAAATTATGGTCAAGCAAATATTGAGGCCCTCCATATTCTCTTAGCTTTATTACAACAAAGTGAGAGTCTGATAAAGCCCGTCCTCGAGAAAATGAAAATTGATCCAGAAATAATTGAAGAATACACATTGAAAGCGATTCAAAGATTACCGAGGATAAAAATTGACCCCCAAACTGGACCGCTCCAGGCGGTTTCGGGAACAGCCGAGACGGCTTTAATTTTAGAACGAGCTAAAAAAGAAGCCGACGGCATGAAAGATGAATTTGTTTCTACAGAACACATCATGTTAGCTTTAATTGGTATTAGTTCCCCAGCCCAAGAAGTTCTCTTAAACTTCAAAGTAGAATATCAAACGGTAAAAAATATTCTCAAAGATCTCCGCGGATCGCAAACTATTACTGATCCTTTTCCAGAAAATAAATACAAAGTTTTAGAAAAATACACTACAAATCTAACTAAACTAGCGCACCAAGAAAAACTTGATCCAGTTATTGGACGAGATCAGGAGATTCGGAGAATTATGCAGGTTCTACTCCGTCGAACAAAGAATAATCCAGTTTTAATTGGTGAAGCGGGAACTGGAAAAACCGCTATTGTAGAAGGTTTAGCTCAACGAATTGTGGCTGGCGATGTTCCTGAGAATTTAAAAAATAAAGAAATTGTTACTCTTGATTTAGGAGCTTTAGTCGCTGGTGCTAAATTTCGTGGTGAATTTGAAGACCGTTTGAAAGCGGTTTTGAAAGAAGTTAAATCACAAAACGGTAAAATAATTCTATTTATTGATGAATTACATACTTTAATTGGAGCCGGTGGTTCTGAAGGAGCAATTGATGCCTCTAACATGTTAAAACCGGCTTTAGCACGAGGTGAATTGCGAACAATTGGAGCAACTACTACTAAAGAATACCAAAAATATATTGAACGGGATGCCGCTTTAGAACGACGTTTCCAACCTATTTATGTTAAAGAGCCCAGTATTGATGACGCGATCAGCATGTTACGGGGTTTAAAAGAAAAATATGAAGTTCATCATGGAGTGCGAATTACTGATAATGCTTTAATCACGGCAGTTAAGCTCGCTGACCGCTATATTAGTGATCGTTTCCTACCAGATAAAGCAGTGGATTTAATTGACGAAGCAACTTCTTCTTTACGTATGGAAATTGATTCCATGCCTGATGAATTAGATCAATTAAAGCGCAAAATAAATCAATTAAAATTAAATAAAGCTGGCTTGGAAACCAATAATAAGAAATCACCAAAACTACGTCCATTAAAAATAGAATTAGCGGGTTTAAAGGAAAAAGCGGATCAATTAGAATTACATTGGAATAATGAAAAAAATATTATCTCCCAAATTCGCAATTCTAAAAAAGAAATAGAAGATTTGAAAATTAAGGCTGAAATTGGTCAACGCCAAGGAGCAGACTTAACGGAGGTGGCTAAAATTAAATATAGTTTAATTCCTCATCTTGAAAATAAAATTAAAGAATCACAAGAAGAATTATTAAAAATTCAAAATAAAGGACAACGAATTCTTAAAGAGGAAGTTGACGAAGAAGATATTGCTAAAGTTGTTGCCCGCTGGACTGGTATTCCGCTCAATCGGATGCTACAAGATGAAATCAGAAAATTAAGTAATATCGAAAATGAACTGGGACAAGAAATCATCGGACAAGATGACGCTATCAAAGCCGTCGCCAACGCTCTCCGTCGTAGTCGAGCCGGAATTAATGAAGAAAAAAAACCAATTGGATCTTTTATGTTTGTTGGTCCATCAGGAGTTGGTAAGACAGAATTAGCGAAAGCTTTAGCTCGTTTTATGTTTGATGATGAAAAAGCTTTAATTCGCTTAGACATGAGTGAATTTATGGAAAAACACTCCGTTGCTAAATTAATTGGTTCCCCTCCGGGTTATGTCGGTTATGACGAAGGAGGACAATTAACTGATAAAGTTCGCCGCCGACCATATAGTGTGGTTCTCTTTGATGAAATTGAAAAGGCTCATCCTGACATGTTTAACATGTTGCTACAGATTCTCGATGATGGACGCCTGACAGATTCTAAGGGACGGGTAGTTAATTTTAAGAATACTATCATTATCATGACTTCCAATTTGGGAAATGAAATTATTAAACAGTATTCCATCGGTTTTTCGGATACTAATGATCAACCCAAAAATAGTAAATTACGAGAAAAAGAGATGCAAGAAAAAATTGATAAGATATTAAGAAAGAATTTTAAATTAGAATTCTTAAACCGTATTGATGAAATTATTCTCTTTAAGAGCTTGGACCCTCAAGCCTTGGAAAAAATAGTAGACTTAGAAATACTAAAGGTAGAAAAAAGATTAAATAATAAAAATATTACGGTTAAAGTTGGTTCAAAAATAAAAAAACTATTAGCTAAAAAAGGTTACGACATTACTTACGGTGCTCGTCCTTTAAAACGGATTATTCAAACTATGATCTTGGATGAGCTCGCAGTAGAAATTGTCAAAGGAAAGATAAAAGATGGTGATAAAGTAAAAATTAATCTCAATACTCAAGAAAAAGTAAGTTTAAAAATTAATTAAGTAAAGACCTGAGAGAAGTTTTTGTTCTAAATCAGAAAATATACTATAATACCACCATGAAATATCAAAAAACGATCATTATCTTAATCTTGTTTTGTGCTAGTATATTTTGGCCACAATTCTCTCACGCTCAACAATTTATCGACCCTAGTTTTAACCCGAATAAAATTATTGAAAATCATAAACTGCTAGATTACAATTCCATGAATCTCCAAGATATTGAGAATTTCTTAATTAGCAAAGGAAGTTTCTTAATTAATTACACCGCCTTCAATATTAATGGCCAACGAGAATCAGCTGCAAAGATTATTTATGATGCAACTCATAATAATTATGATTGCAGTGGAGCTGTCTTTAATTCTTCGCCAACAATAGCAGAAAAAAACGCTCAATGTCGACGAATTACTACTGTTAATCCAAAATTAATTTTGACTCTTTTGCAAAAAGAACAGGGTTTAATAGAAGATACCAATCCTTCACCAAGACGCTTAGATTGGGCAACAGGTTATGCTTGCCCAGACCGTTTAGTGTGTAATCCCTATTTTAAAGGCTTTGGTAAACAAGTAAATAGCGCAGCCCTACAATTTCTGGACTACATGAAACATCCCCAGCACTATAATTATCAAGCTGGTAGAGCCTACACTATTTACAATACTCGCAACCCCTATACGAGTCGCCACAGCATGACCGTCATTCCCCAAAACCAAGCCACGGCAGCGCTCTATGACTATACTCCTCATATTTTCAATGGAAATTATAATTTCTATAAAATATGGCAACGCTATTTTCCAGAGATTACTCGTTTTTATCCTGATGGCTCAATTTTAAAAGTTAAAAAAGATCCACGAATTTGGTTGATTGAAAATAAGCAAAAACATCTTTTTGCTAATTGGTCAGCATTTATTTCTCGCTTCAGTCCCCGACAAATTGTTCAAGTCTCTAATAGTGTTCTGGCTCGTTATCCCTTAGGGACTGGCATTAAATTTGCTAACTACTCGGTGGTACAAACACCAGATAAAAAAATATTTTTATTAGTAGATAAAAAGAAACGACCCTTTGTCAGTGAAGAGGTCTTTAAGAAAATCGGCTTTAATCCCGGTGAATTAGAATCAGCGACAATGAGTGATCTACAAGACTATCAAACTGCTTCACCAATTACTGCAAGTTCTAGTTATGTAACTGGCGCTCTACTTGAAAACAATAAAACCCACAAAATATATTATGTCCAAAATGAAACTCGGGCCCTGGTTGATAAGATTCTTCTCCCACTCAAGTTTCCTTACCAAAAAATTATTAAAGTCAGTCCCCAAAAACTACAACAGTATGCCACTACCAGTCAGATTCTATTAAATGAAGGGACCTTAGTAAAAACCACTAGTTTTCCCACAGTTTATCTAATTTCTGATGGAAAAAAACGACCATTTGCTAATCCAGAGATTTTTGCTAAATTAGGATATAATTATGATAATGTCATCGCCGTTTCTTCGCAATTCCTCTATAATTATAATATGGGTCAACCCATTAAATAATAGCTAAATATATTCAATTTTATGGCTTTAATCACGAGTGCCTTACTACCTCATTCCCCCCTACTAATTCCAGAAATTGGTCAGGCAAATTATAATTTTCTCCAGAAAACCACAGAGGCTTATCAGAAGATAGCTAATAAACTGATAGCAAATAAAATAGAAACTTTAATTATTATCAGCCCACACGGATCAGATTCGACAGATTTATTTAGTATCAATGTCGCTCCAGAAATGACTATTAACTTGCAAGATTTTGGTTTCATTCCTCCGAAAACTACTTTTGCTGGCGATGCTCTGTTAGCCGATCAAATACAAGAGATCTTGCGCTTAGATTATCCGCGGCAATTAATTTCTCAGAGTATTATTGACCATGGTAGTGCAATCCCGCTCTACTTACTGAAAGATGTTAATCCACAATTAAAAATAATTATTATTTCACCAGCTTCCAATTTACCATTAGAAAAACAATTAGGTTTTGGAAAAAAAATACAAACTATTTTATTAGCTACTGAGAAAAATATTGGAGTAATCGCTTCAGGGGATTTATCTCACCGTTTACAAAAAACCTCTCCAGCTGGTTACTCGCCAAAAGGTGCAAAATTTGATAATAAATTAATTGAATATCTCAGTCAACCAGTAAGTGCCCGAGATAACATTTTAAAAATGGATCATAATTTAATTACTGATGCTCAAGAATGTGGATTGAAACCCTTGGTGGTATTGCTCGGAATCTTAGATGGTTTAGATTGGGATTCTCAAGTGCTAGCTTATCAAACTGACTTTGGTATTGGTTATTTAAGTATGGATTTTGAAATTAAGAATCATTCTCATTAGAAACCTAATAAATTGAAATTTAGTTTTAAATATTAAACATAAAAACAATGGATTCTCTCGCAGACATTCTCAAAAATAAAAAGACTATGAAAGCGCCAAGCTATCCTTGGCAAGATTTAGCCTTACAAGTTATCCAGGAATTAAATATCCCTAATTTTAAACGCAGCGCGGTCTTTAAAATTTGTAAAGAGCATTCTAGCCAAAATGTTAAATTAGCCCTCAATGATACCAAAGAATTATGTACCAGTGGACTAAAGTGGAAATACTTTTTTAAGATTATTGACCAAAAATAATTATTATTTGAAAAATAAAAATATTTATGCCCAAACAACTACCAATAATTATTAATCCCAATCCCCTTCTTAGAAAAAAATCTTTAGAAGTTTCTTTAGAAAAAATTAATAATCAAGAATTTCAGGAATTACTACTAGATATTGAAGAAACCATGACTAAAAAAGATGGAGCTGGGCTAGCCGCTCCTCAGGTTGGAAAAAATATTCGGGCTTTAGCTATTCTTCACGGAAAAAAAGTAGTTCTCATGATTAATCCCCAAATAACTAAAAAATCATGGGCAAGAAAGATTGATGAAGAAGGTTGTCTATCAGTTTTAGATGATAATGGAGAAATTATTTATGGTTTAGTGGAACGCCACAAGAAAATTAATTGTGTTTATTGGGATAAAACTGGTAAAAAGAAAAAAATAAAAGCCGAAAATATGCTGGCCAGGATAATCCAACATGAAATTGACCATCTAGATGGTATTCTATTTATTGATAAATTGGCAAAAAAGAAATAGAAAATATTGAATCTGATTTGGCTTTTTATCTTCTTGAAGATTATTCCTTAATTAAAGGCGATACGGATGTTTTCTTTTTTTAATAATTTTCCAAACTAACCAGGCTATTCCGAGAAGAAGAAAAATACCCGAAATTTCTTGATAATATTTAGTGAGAAGAACTTGATTAGTGCCAATAAAATAACCTAAAGCCGCTAAGATACTTACCCAAATAGTTGATCCTGCTAAAGTTAAGAAAATAAAACGTCCCACGGGCATTTTAGAAAAACCGGCTGGTAAAGATACCAATTGGCGAATAACTGGAACTAAACGTCCCAAAAAAGTAGCTGAATTAGCATTCTCCAAAAAATATTTTTCTGCTCGTTCTATCTTTTCTGGGTTAAGCATTAAAAATTTTGCTCCAGGTTGGGCAGCGAAACGATAAATTGCCGGGCGACCAAGATAATAAGCTAAAACATAATTTATCATCGCTCCTAATAAACTTCCCAAAACACCAATAATAATAATTAACCAAATATTCATTTTTCCTTGACTAGCTAAATAAGCAGCCGGGGGAATAATAATTTCTGACGGAAAAGGTATAAAAGAACTTTCGACCGCCATTAAAATACCTAAACCGCTATAACCTAAGTTCTGGGTAATACTTAGAGCCCAAATAAAGAAAGATTCTAACATGATGAGAAAATAAAATTTACAACTAAAACTAAAACTAATTACAATATATCATTGATTACTGCTTATGCCAATAATTTCTAAACAAAAAATTCGTTTGTTACTAATGGGAACTCCTGATTTTTCTTTAGCGGGTTTTCAATCTTTAATTGATAATTCCCATTTTGAAATTGTCGGAGTTTTTACTCAGCTGGACAAAAAAATTGGTCGCCAACAAATTTTAACTCCACCACCTGTTAAAAAATGGGCTCTTCAGAATAATTTAACAGTGTTTCAACCTCAAAAATTAAAGTTAGAAATAAATACTATCCAAAATCTTCAAGTAGATTTAATAGTAGTGATTGCCTATGGTAAAATAATTCCTCAAGAAATTCTGGATATTCCTCGCTGGGGCTGTTTGAATGTTCATGCTTCTCTCTTGCCTAAATATCGTGGTGCGGCCTGTTTAAATGCTCCAATTCTTAACGGTGATTCAGAAACTGGAATAACAATCATGAAAATTGATGCTGGTCTTGACACTGGACCAATTTTACGGCAAGCTAAAATACAATTGACTGGTCAAGAAACTTTAAAAGACGTTCATGATAAATTGTCAGAATTAGGAGCAAAATTATTAGTTCCTGCTATACAAGATTTTATTTCAGGAAAAATTAAAGCTCACAAACAAAATGAAAATCAAGCAACTTATGTCAAAATGATTAACAAAGAAGACGGGCGAATTAATTGGCATCAATCTGCCCTAGAAATTGAAAGAATGATTCGCGCTTATTACCCTTGGCCAGGAACCTATTCAGAAAACAGCTCTAAGATATTAAAAATAATTGAAGTTCAAAATAAAATATTAAAGATAAATAATTATCAAATAGGAGAAATTTTCCAAGATGATCAAAAATTAGCAATACAAACTGGTCAAGATGCTTTAATAATTCTGAAATTACAAGAATCGGGGAAAAAAGCAATGAGTGCTCAAGATTTTTTAAGTGGACACCAAAATATAATTGGCACAATTTTAAAATAAAGATTAAGGCCCTTTCGTCTATCGGCTAGGACGCCAGGTTCTCATCCTGGTAAGACGGGTTCGACTCCCGTAGGGGCTACTTCGAAATAAGAGGATTAAAAAAATCGCTTCCCGAGCGATTTTTTGTTAAAATGGAAGGATGGATAATAAAAAATTTTGGCGAAAAATAATGGGATTGTCCCGGGATTAATTAAAGAAGTATTAAGTAATTAAGCTTCCAGATTTTTAAAAAAATAGAAGTTAATTGAAAATAAAAAGGAAGTCTAATATTTTTATTTTGACTTCCTTAAATAATAATTCCTTTTTAAAATTTGTGGCATTTTATATTTGCTTCCCGAACTCCTAAAAAATAGAAGACAATTGAAAACAAATAGTTTATTATCAAAGCCGAACCAATAGTCCAGTTTAAATAACAAAAGTGAAAACCATAGAACAAGACGAAGGCAATTACGCTGACGGCAATTAATATTCCGACAAACATCGCCAAGAAGAGATAAATTTTCGAGAATCCATTATTTTCATAATTGTTTTTACGAATTCCCAATGTATAAGCCAAAATGCTTGGTCCTAATATTGGCACAAAACTAAAAATAAAAAATAAAGCGGTCAGAGACATGCCCGTCAGTGTGACGGAAGAAATTTTATCAGAATTTTTTTTCATGTTTTTTTCTCCTATATTTAGAATAACAATTAGATTAATTATTAATCTCACCTATAATTAGATGAAGTTAATAATTAATCTAATTAATTTTAAAGGACTGGTGTAACGATTTAAATATAATATAACACAATATAATATTTCAGTCAATGGCGATTTAAAAGTTATCTTGAAAAGCTAAATTGAAATATATTTATTATTTATTAAAGCTCTTCAACAACTGCTGAAGATCTAGAAGATCATATTAACTGTTAATTACAATGCTCACATTCCAATTCCGCCTCTTCCGACTCTTTTTGAGAAACGATTTGCAAGGTCTGATGATGAATATTATATTTTTCTTTTAGCATTTCTTGAATTTTTTTCAATAGTTTGGCACGCTGGTCACTGTTTATCTCTTGCGTCACTACATGAGCACTAAGAAAATAATCATTGGAACTTGTTTGCCAAACATGTAAATCATTAACATTTTTAATTTCTGGAAATGCTACTAAACTATTTTTTATTTTCTGAAAATCTAAATTTTCCGGAACCGCGTCTAACAACATATTGGTAGATTCAAATAATATTTCGTAAACTTCTTTTAACAAAAAAACGGAAACCGCAATTGAAGCCAGGGGATCAACCCAATTCCAACCGGTATAATGAATAATGATTGCCGCCGCTACTACTCCGAGAGAAAATAAAGCATCCTGTTTAGAATGTAACCAAGCACTTTTTAAATTTAAATTTTGATGAGCTCCCACGTGTAATAGATAGCTCGCTAGAGTATTGCCGAGAAGTGAAATAACAGCAACCACAAACATAATGGACCCAATCACGGGTTGAGGATGGAAAATTCTAATAACTGATTCAATTAGTATCCAACCACTAATTCCTAAGAGGACTCCACCGTTGATAAAGGCAATAATTACTTCCGCTCGTTTATAACCATAAGTTTTATTTTCAGTACGAGGCTTTTTTACTAATTTTTCACCCCAGAGACTAAGAACCATGGAGCCAATATCAGTAAAATTGTGTAAAGCCTCCGATATGAGAGCCATACTTCTAGCTATAATACCAAAAACAACTTCCACCACTACAATGATAATATTAATAGTGATGGACCAAATAAGATTTTTTGAAGTAGTGGCTGGAGAGTGATGATGTTCAGACATGATGATTGGTCTTGATTTCTTTTATAATGTATATATAATAACAAAGATAATATAAATATTATAGTATGTAGCAGTAATAATCATTACCATTAGCGACGAGGTTTCCATTTCGACTGTAAAGCCTTGTCAAAAATAAAATCTTTTGTTATTATCAGACTTGTAATTGCGCCTATAGCTCAGTTGGTAGAGCAGCAGCCTTTTAAGCTGATGGTCGCTGGTTCGAATCCAGCTGGGCGCACCATCGAAAACTAATGTTTAATTATGCCGACTTAGCTCAGCTGGTAGAGCAGCTGTTTTGTAAACAGCAGGTCGTCGGTCCGAGCCCGACAGTCGGCTCCCAAAAAAACTGCTTATTATTTAAGCAGTTTTTTAAATAAAGGAGGGGGATAAATTGCTAATAAACTGTGTCCAAAAAATAAGATCGCGACTTGAAAAATGAAGCAATATAAGTTAAAATAATAACATCATAAAATTTATTTAAAAAATTTATTTAAAATTTCTAAAATATGGATGTGAATGAAAAAAACTTGATAGCTAAAGTTCCTCCGCATAGTTTAGAAGCGGAAGAGTCATTGTTGGGATCACTCTTGATAGATAAAGACGCTATTATTAAAATAGCGGACACGGTTATGCCTCAGGATTTCTATCAAGATCGTCATCAAATTATCTATAATGCTATTAAAGAGCTCTACGGTAACCAAGAACCAATTGATATTATTACGCTAGCGAGTCGTTTAGAAGATAAAAAAAAATTAAAAGTTATTGGTGGACGTTCTTATTTAGCCCAACTTTCTAATACTGTAGCGACTTCTGGAAATATCAGCAATTATGCCAATATCATCCAGCGAAAAGCAACCTTACGCCGTCTACAACAGGCAGCAGCTGAAATCTCTGCCTTAAGTTTTGACGAAGAACAAGAAATTGATAAAGTTTTAGATGAGACTGAAAAGAAGATTTTCGGTGTCTCTCGTAAATATTTAAAGAATGCTTTCCTGCCAATTGATAATTTATTAACCGCTGCTTTTGACCGTATCGATGAACTACACCGTCATAGCGGAAAACTTCGAGGATTATCAACTGGTTTCCAAGATTTAGATCATTTATTAGCGGGTTTACAAAAATCGGATTTAATAATTCTCGCTGCTCGTCCCTCTGTGGGAAAAACTTCTCTCGCCATGGATATTGCCCGTCAAGCGGCTATCAAGAGCAAAGAAGGAGTCGGAATATTTTCTCTAGAAATGAGTAAAGAGCAATTAGTGGACCGCATGCTTTGTGCCCAAGCTAATGTTAGTCTATGGAAAATGCGTACTGGTAATTTATCAGATAAAGAAGAAGATAACGATTTCGCGCGGATTGGTGAAGCCATGGGTAAATTAGCTGAAGCACCAATTTATATTGATGATTCTGGAACTCTATCAATTATGGAAATTCGTGCCAAAGCCCGTCGCTTGCAGATGGAAAAAGGTCTGGGTTTAATTGTTATTGACTACTTACAATTGATGGAAGGTCGTGGAAAATATGGTGATAATCGTGTTCAAGAAATAGCCGAAATTAGTCGAGGTTTGAAAGCAATTGCCCGCGAGTTAAACATCCCCATTCTGGCTTTAGCCCAATTATCTCGGGCGGTAGAATTAACCCGTCCAGCCATTCCTAAACTATCTCATCTGCGTGATTCTGGCTCTATTGAACAGGACGCTGATGTTGTGATGTTTATTTATCGTAAAGCGGCTGATCGCGGTTATGACCCCGATGATTTGAATCCTGATGAACGTCATAAAGCGGAAATTTATATTGCCAAACATCGTAATGGCCCAACGGGAAAAGTCAATCTATTTTTTGATGAAAATACGGTTAGTTTTAAAGCTCTCGCTAAAAATATTAACGAAGAAGAGGCTCTCAAATCTTAAATTTAAAAAATTAATAAATAAAAAATATGTTCAGTAAATTAAAACAATTCAAAGACTTACGTAGCCAAGCGAAAACCATGCAAAACGTTTTAGCTGAAGAAACCATTACCGAAGAAAAAAATGGTGTTAAAATTGTTCTCAATGGTAATATGGAAATTTTAGAATTAAAATTAAGCGATCAGCTTAATAAAAGTGCTCAAGAAGAAGCAGTAAAGTCTTGTTTTTCGAGCGCCTTAAAACGAACCCAAAGACTAATGGCTAAAAAACTACAAGATATGGGTGGTATTCCTGGGATGAACTAAGATGAAATATCCACAAGTTTTACAAAATTTAATAGATAAACTAGCTAATTTCCCTAGTGTTGGTCCAAAAACTGCTGAACGCTATGCTTTTCATCTCTTACAACAAAGTCCCGAAAAATCTCAAGATTTAGCACAAGCCATTAATGACTTAGCTAAAAAAATAATTGTCTGCCAAAGTTGCTTAGCAATTGCGGAAAGTAATCCCTGTTCAATTTGTCGTGATCAGAATCGTCGACAAGATATTTTGTGTGTAGTTGAGAATCTTCAAGACTTAATTGCCATTGAAAGCACGAAACAATATCCAGGGCGTTACTTCATCCTTGGGGGATTAATTAACACTATTACCGAGATCCAACCCCGAGATTTAAATGTTAACAAATTAATAAAGAAAATTAACAAAGAAAAAATTAAAGAAATTATTCTCGCTTTAAATTTTACTCTCGAAGGAGAAACAACTGCTTTATATTTAAATAAACTTCTCAAGGGTCATTTAAAAGTTACGCGCCTTGCTAAAGGTCTGCCCGCTGGATCTAATTTAGAATATGCTGATGAATTAACTCTCAGTAGCGCCTTACAACACCGCAATGAAATTAAATAGAGAATAATTTTAAGAGAATAAATGAAATAAAAAAAACCATTTTTAAAAAATGGATTTTTTATTTGAAAATTCTTAATAAAAATTTAAGCAATACTAGAAATCTTAATCGCAGTAAATTGCTGACGATGTCCAATAGTTCGTTTGTACCGTATTTTACTCTTATACTTAACAACAGTTACTTTTTTAGCTTTAGCAGTTTCTAAAACCTCTGCTTCCACCTTCTCTCCTAAAGAAGGATGGCCAATTTCTAATTTCTCGCCATTAGCAATTAATAAGGTATCAAGTTTAACAGTTGAACCATTTTTAGCTTCTAATTTCTCAATTTTGATGGTTTCCCCAACTTGCACCTTATATTGTTTACCACCAGTTTTAATAACAGCAATTTTTGACATATAATAATATTATTAATAAAAAATCAGCATCAAATCTGAATTCGTTTTAATCATAACAAATATTTGAAAAATGTCAACAAATAAGCTATAGTAAATAAAGAAATTAATATTTAGCTAATTTTATAATTATGGCCAAATTTATTATTACTGGCGGGCAAAAACTGAGCGGAGAAATTATCGTCAGTGGCGCCAAGAACGCTGCTCTTAAAATAATACCAGCGGCTATTCTTTCTCCAGGGACAATGACAATTAATAATATCCCGAAGATTGAAGACATTGAGAAATCATTTCAATTATTAACTACTCTCGGAGCAAAAGTAATCCGTCATGGTTCTCAAGCGATAGTGAATACTAAAAATATCAATAAAACAGAGTTATTAGCTAAACTAGCTGATAAATTTCGAACCTCAATCATGTTTGTTGGACCACTTTTGGTACGTTTTGGAGAAGCTAAATTTCCACATCCTGGAGGTTGCGTAATTGGCGCTGGAAGTCGTCCAATTGACCTTTTTTTGGAAGGATTTAAACTCTTTGGAGCAACAGTTCAAGAAAAAAATGGTAAATATTATCATATTAAAGCCAAAAAATTACGAGGAGCAAATTACTTTTTTTCAACTATTAGCGTCACGGGTACTGAAAGCCTAATGATGACCGCCTGCTTAATACTCGGGAAAACTGTCCTACGGAATTGTGCCATGGAACCAGAAATCCAGGCTTTAGCAGATTATTTAAACCAGCAGGGAGCAAAAATAACTGGTGCGGGCACACCCACGATAACTATTCAAGGAGTTAAAAAATTACGAGCGGGAATTTTCAACATTATCCCCGATCGAATTGAAACTGGCTCTTTTGCTATTATGGCTGCTGCTGCTCAAGCGAGAGTAAAAATAAAAAAATGTAATCCAGATCATATTTCTAGCTTGCTAACAGTTTTTGATAAAATTGGTGTTCACTATGAAAAAGGCCGCAATTGGTTATTAATGAAACCCTCTCCGAATATTAGAAGCTATGATATTAAAACTCATGAATATCCCGGCTTTCCTACTGATTTACAATCTCCCTATGTGGTTTTGATGACTCAGGCTCACGGTAACTCTTTAATTCAAGAGACTATCTATAATCGACGCTTACTATGGGTTGATATGTTTTCCCAAATGGGTGCTGACATTGTGATGTGTGATCCTCATCGCGTAGTTGTTAGTGGTCCTACTAAATTATTTTCTAAACATCTTATTAGCCCCGATATTCGAGCTGGCCTCGCCTTAGTAATTGCGGCTTTAATTGCTAAAGGAACAACAACTATCGACAATATTTATCAAATTGATCGTGGTTATGCTGAACTAGATAAGAGACTCAAAAAATTGGGAGCTAATATTAAACGCCTGAACTAACCAATAAATATGTCTAAAAAATTTCGTGATTGGCTTTTTATTTTTTTTATTGCCTTCTTCATCGTTGGAACTTTATTAATTTCCTTATACGCTTCGGGTTTTCAAATTAATCTTTCTTGGCCTTTAAATTTTAACCGCTTATTAATAAAGACAGGAATGTTGGTTATCAAAACTAAACCCGAAGGAGCAACTATTTATTTAAATCAGAAAGCTCAGGCCAATTTTTCTATCAATCCTTGGAAAAAAATTAACTTAACAACTGATGCCCGACTCAAAAACATTTTGCCAGGAACTTATAATTTAAATTTGGAATTAAAGGGCTATTTACCACTTACTAAAAGGATAACAGTCTCTTCTGGACAAACTACTTTCTTGGAAAATATTAATCTTTTTAAATCAGATTTGCCACAATTGCTCGTCCGTAGCCCAGAGACTAAACTGCAATTAAGCAATAATCACCAATATCTATATTTAGCCACTCCCGCCGAAATACTCAATCCTCAGTCTTCAAAAATAACTAAATTGAAGTTAATTATTACTTCAAGGCCTGGACAATGGTTAAATAATAACAATCAATTATTTATTAATGGACAACTATTCAGTCTCAAGCAACAAAGCAGTATTAATTACCAACAAATATTAGGATCAGCAGCGAGTAATTTATATTATGATGAAAGCACCAACCGTCTTTACTACCAAAATGGTCATTCTCTTAACTATTTTGATATCAGACAAAGAAAAAGTTTTCAAATCATCAGTGGAGAAGATTATTTAAACTATCAAGTTCAGAATGATAGATTATTTGTAGTCGCTCTTAAAAATCAGAAAACAGTTTTACAATTATATTCTTTAGCTGATAATAAGCTTAAACAAGAAATCAATCTACCGAGCGATGGCCATTATCTTTTTGTTGCCAATCAACATAATCGTCTCAGTCTTTATGATACTAAAAATGAAACTCTCTATCTGATAAATCCTCAAATTCTCCATGATCAAAAAATTATTTACAAGATTCTTAGTTGGCAATGGATTAACGACCAAACTCTATTTTATAATAACGATTGGGAAATATATAAACTCAACTTGCAAAAAAATCAAAGTATGCTTTTAACTCGCGTTGGTGAGAAAATAGTAAAAATAATTTGGAATAAAAATAATAAATATTTAGTTTTTTCCACCACGAATAGTTTAAACACTTATGATCCAAAAATTAATTTAATCACTAAACTCTTCACGGGAAATGCTATTTCATCGCCAGTTCTGGATAATAATAACAATACTCTTTATTTTTGGGCTAAAATTGGGCGACAAAGCGGTATTTATAGTATTGTTCTCCAATAATAAATAATAATTATGAATAAAAAAAACTGACTCTTCAAGGTCAGTTTTTTGATTACTTTAGAAGACCACGGGACTTATTTTTTAATTAATTATTTAAATTCTCGATTGGTATCTTTAATAAATTGTTTCAACTTCGCACCAATCTCTTGGTCTTTAAGTCCTAATTTAATTGTTGCTTTAATGAAATTAAATTTATTTCCAGTATCCAACCACTCCCCAGCTAATTTTTTACCATAGATAACTCGTCCTTCTTGCAATAAGGCTTCATAAGCATCGGCTAAACGAATTTCTCCAGATTTACCACAATCGATAGTTTTTAAGACTCTCAAGATATCAGGAGTAATGATATTAATACCCACTTGAACCAAATTAGAAGGTGCATCCTTAATCTTTGGTTTTTCAACAAATTTTTTAATTTCATAAACATCATCACCGAGAGGGATACCATCAATTACCCCAAATTGACTAAGCTCTTCTGGCTGGACTTCTGATAAACCAATAACAGAATCACCATATTTCTCATAAACATCCATCACTTGTTTCACTGGTGATATCTGGGAATCATAGAGAGTGTCGCCAAACATAACTAAGATAGCTTCATCCTGACCAATTAAATGTGCTGCACAATTAATCGCATCACCATCACCTTTCGGTAGGGGCTGGCGGACATAAGAAAACTTAGCTAGTCTTTCAATGGCTTGTACCTTAGCAACCAAATCAAGCTTATTTTTCTCTACTAAAGTTTTTTCTAATTCAAAAGAATAATCGAAATGATCTTCAATTGCTCTCTTCCCACGGCCAGTAACAAAGATAATTTCTTCAATACCCGCCGCTACTGCTTGCTCAACTAAATACTGAATAACCGGTTTATCAACAACTGGTAACATTTCTTTCGGTTGAGCTTTAGTCGCTGGTAGAAAACGAGTTCCAAAACCAGCCACCGGAAAAATTGCTTTTTTAATTTTAGACATATTATTTAGATTTTAAGCCCCATTTTATAAAATATTTAAACCAAGAACTAATATGATGCCAAGCTAGAACATCTAACAAAATAGCGAGATACCAAGGATAACGAGCACTCTGACGCTGATGATCATGGATAATTACTGCTTGAGGATTATAAATCACTTTCTGACCTTTAGTCCAGATTTGACGAGCAAAATCAATATCTTCAAAATACATAAAATAACGCTGATCAAAATGGGGTTGGAAAATTTCTCCCGATTTCAGAGTAATTTTTTTTCTAAACATTAAACAAGAGCCCATTAGCCAATCTACTTCTTGAAGTAGCTGATGGTCAACATCTTGCATCATAAAATAATCTCGCTGACTTTTAAAATAATCGCCTAAAAAGGTCCGACGTAAAATTGGCATCCAGAAACTCGGAAAATGTAAACAAGAAAGTTGTAAAGAACCGTCAGGAGCTAATAATTTTGGACCCACTAAAGCTACCTGAGGATGTTCTATTAAATAATTAAATAAAATTTCAATTGCCCCGGTGGTAATTAAAGTATCGGGATTAAGAATTAAAATAAATTTTCCCTGAGCTTGATCTATCCCTAGATTATTACCGCCACCCATCCCTAAATTACGAGAACTAACAATTAACTGTAAATTAGAATGTAAACTTGGGAGAACTGCTAAGTCATCCCCCGAATGATTGTCAACGACAATTAATTCCCAATTTAAACCAGTTGCTGGGTGTTGATAGAGAGAATCTAAACAACGCCGGAGTTTATCCTGGCTTTTATAATTAACAATAATAATTGAGAGATCCATATCAAATATCTTAAAATAACTTTTTAATTAACGACCAATAGGCAGAAAAAACAGGGTTTACCACATTATTCAAGAGTGGATTAGCAATTTCTTGAAATTCAATTCGTCCTGAAAAATGCTGAGCTAAAGCCGAAAAAGGAACAATTTTAAACTTCTTTATCCGACGCCGTTCTTGAATAATTTTAACATAATTTCGATAACTACAAAAATAACGATAAACTTTTTTCTTGGTATTAAACCACCCTTTCAGAATGGAAAAAAACAGTAAACCACCGTCCATAATAATTAATGGTAAAACAATTAAAAATAATAAATATCCTGGATAAAAAGTGAAAATTAATAAATAACGATTTCGTTCTAAATAATAAAGCATTTGGACACTGCGAGAAAATTCGTATTTATGAAAAACCCGTGAACGTGGAGCAAGAATAATTTGTTGACCAGCTAAGCGAGTTTTTAAGCTTAATTCCAAATCATCGTGATACATATAGAATTCTTCATTATAAGCACCAATCTTCTCAAAAGTTTCACGACGAATTATAAATGAACAACCGCTAGCATAACCTTGAATTTCAGGATAATCTTTAATTTCGCGGTCGGCCTCACCATAAGCCGAGGTAAAACCAAAACCTAAAAAATTAATAATATTTCCTAAACTGTTAATTTTCATTTCTGAAGAATGTTGATTTGTAGCTGGGGCTAATAAAATTTTAGACTGGGCAATTCCTGCTTGAGGGTTTTGATCTAAGGCTAAAACTAATTCCTGAAGCCAATTAGCATCTAGTTCGGTATCCATATTCAAGGTTACTAAATATTGACAAGCATCCTGAATAGCCTGTTTAAATCCTAAATTATTAGCAGCAGCATAATTTCCATCCGAACGAGGTAAAATTAAAGCTTCGGGAAAATTATCTTGTAAATATTTAAGAGATTCTGGACAAGAAGCATTATCCACAATATAAATTGAAATTTGGTCCGCAGGATAGTTTTGTCGGCGTAAAGAATCTCGACAAGCTAATAAAAAGCGAGTAGCATAATCCTGATAATTTACTAAAACTATAGCAACCTTTTTATTCATAAAATCTACAAACTAAAATTAAATAAAAAGTTTCAATAAACCCCAAACTACTTTTAAAATTAAGTATTGCCAATATTTCTCCCATTTCCGAAAATACTTTAACATTGAATCACTAAAATATTTTTGTCCTTGAGACCGGGAAAGCTGACGAAAACTAGCTCCAAGATAATCCACACAACTAGCCACAGGAGTATACCAAACTTCTCCGCCCAATTTATAAACTTCACGACAAAAATCTACCTCTTCAAACCAAACAAAATAACGTTCATCCAATAGAGGGCGAGAAGCACCGCTGAGATGTTGATAATTCTCACGATTAATTAAAAAAAATGCTCCCCGAATTGAATCTACGCGACTAGCCTGCTCATAGTTAAAATCTACTTGTAAATATCTATTAAGCACCCCAGGAATTAAATGAGGTATTTTTAAAGTAATTAATAACTGATCACAAAAACGAGGGAAACGCCGAACTTGTTTGATAGTTCGTTGTTGCTTATCTAACAAGCGACAAGCGCTAACTGTTGCTTGGGGGTGTTGTTTTACCCAATGCAAAACCTTGTTCAAGGTCTCGGATTCAAGCTGCATATCGGGATTAAGCAATAGGATAAAACGACCCATCGCTAATTTTAAAGCTTGATTATTTGCCCGGGCAAAGCCCTGATTATGAGAATTGACGATTAATTTAACAGTTGGAAATTCAGAACGAAGCATCGCTACGCTATCATCAGCGGAATGATTATCAACAACATAAACCTCAAAACGAAAATTAACTTTTGATTTAAATAAAGCGCTTAAATTAGCGCGTAATTTATCTTGGACATTCCAAGAAACAATAATAATAGAAAGTTCTATGTTTACATGGTCCATAAGTTAATTATCTACTAACTTTAATTAATTTATCTTTTTCACCAAGACCACTAACAATTTTTACTTGATATTTGCGAACCCCGAGCTCTTTAGCGAGAAACTTCAGCAATTCACGATTAGCTTGATTCTTTTCGGGAAGAGCATTCAGTGCAATCTTAACCAAACCATCAGCCATGGGCCGCAAGAAAGCAGTCTGCGAGGCTTGAGGAGAAACACGAACTTTAAAATAAATTTCTTTATTATTAGCTAATTCTTTAATATATTTATCTAACATTTTAAAGGTTTTTAAATTATAATCAACAAGATAACAGTTATATTATAACATTTTTCCGAGAATTTTAAAAGTAGTAATAATATAAAAAATTATTTTTGTCAACGTTTATTTTATTTAAATAATAAGTTAGAATATAGTTAGGGTAAAAACAAATAAAAATTTATAAATTCAACTCAAAATTTTATGAAACAAAGTCATCAACGCCCCTCTTGGGATGAATATTTTATTAAAATAGTAGAAATGGTTGGTAGTCGTGGTACCTGCGATCGCGGTCGGGCAGGCTGTGTCATCGCTCGTAATAGACGAATTGTGGCCACGGGTTATGCCGGGTCCCCTGTTGGCTTAGCACATTGTGATGATGCTGGGCATGAAATGCATACAGTTCTCAATGAAGACGGTTCCACTAGTCGCCACTGTATCCGCACTACTCATGCGGAACAAAATGCTATTTGTGAAGCCGCCCGGATGGGAATTGCCTTAGAAGGAGGCACCCTTTATTGTAAAATGACTCCCTGTTATACTTGTGCTAAAATGATTATTAATGCTGGTATTAAAAAAGTAGTCTGTGCTCAAGATTATCATTCTGGCCAACGCAGTAAAGAGATATTCCAAGAAGCTAAAATAGATTTTGTTTTACTTAATAAAAAAATGACTAAATATACTGATCAATAATTTAAACTATATGGCTAATATTTTTATCTACGATGAATTTAACCCTGAAGATTCAGCGATGCTCCAAGCCCTTTATTCTCGTAGCCCCCAAAGTGTCACGAAACACGTAGAAAAGGTGAAGCAAGGCGATTCGGGAAAATTTATGGAAACTTTTTATGTCGGTTATGGCCATGCTAGCATTGCGGACTGTGGCAGTACTACTATCTTTATTGAAGGAGTTAGCATTTTAGGTGACAAAGCTATCCAAGATTGGCAACTCTATAGCGGACAAGAAACCAGCACACGTTATATTGATATGGGACAACAAAAAATTATTGACCCCATTAATTCTCCGGAATCAAAAAAAATTCTTCAGAACTGGATGGATTTTTATATCCAACACCAAGAAGAAGTACAAAATTATTTAAAAAACAAATATCCTCGGAAAGAAGATGAGCAAGAAATAGTTTATAATAAAGCAATTAAAGCCCGTAGTTTTGATATAATGCGCGGATTTCTCCCCGCAGGTATTACCACTCAATTAAGTTGGCATACTAATTTACGTCAAGCCTGGGATCATCTAGTATTACTCCGCCATCATCCCTTAAACGAAGTACAAGAAATTGCCAAGAAAATACTTCAACAATTACAAACGAAATATGCCCATAGTTTTACTTTTACCCCGAGTGAAGAACAGAAAAATTATCGTGAAAAAACTGTAAAAGAATATACTTATTTTACTCCTCAAGAAACAGGAGAATTTAAAATGACGACAACAATTAAGTTGGAAGAATTAAAGAAATACCAAGAAATACTGGACCAACGACCAGCCAAAACAAATTTACCGAATTTTTTAGGTGATTTAGGAACTAATACTTTTAATTTCATTCTAGATTACGGCTCTTTTCGAGATATTCAGCGTCACCGTAATGGGATTTATCGAATGCCACTACTGACGACAACCTTAGGGTTTAATTCTTGGTATTTAGAACAGCTTCCAGAAGTCCTGCGTTCTCAAGCTCAAGAATTAATTACTAAACAACAATTAGCAATTAAAAATTTAGCAACAAGTCCAGAGATAAAACAATATTATATTGCAATCGGTTTTAATGTCGCTTGTCAATTTACCTTTTCCCTGCCCGCCTCTATTTATGTCACCGAACTGCGCTCCAATCGAACAGTTCATCCTTCTCTCAGAAAAATTGCTCATCAAATGCATCAGTCTTTAAAGGATTCTTTCCCAAATTTAACATTATATTCCGATTTGAAACCTGATGATTGGGATATTCGTCGGGGTTTAGCAGATATTATCAAAAAATAAAATTATGTCTAAAATTATTATCGGTTTAACAGGACCAATTGCTAGTGGGAAAGATGTAACAAAAAAGTATTTAGAAAAAAAATATCAGGCCCAAAGTTATCGCTTCTCAACAGTCTTACGTGATATTTTAAAACGTCTTTACTCGCCAATTAGTAGAAAGAATTTACAAGATTTATCTCTGAATCTCCGAACTCTCTTTGGCAGCAATATTTTAGCCCAAGTTATTGCTCAAGATGTTGATAATAGCCAACAAGAAATTGTCATTGTAGAAGGTATTAGGCGTTTAGCGGATATTGAGACTTTAAAAGATTTTTCTAATTTCTATTTAATAAGCATCTCCGCCAAGCAAAAAATACGTTATGAGCGAGTGATAAAACGTAATGAAAATGTGGGCGATGCTCAAAAAACTTTTGCAGAATTTTTGACTGATGAAAATAAAGAATCAGAATTAGAAATTCCAATAGTGATGGCCAAAGCAAAATATCAATTAGATAATAACCAAAGCTTAACAGATTTATATCGGGAAATAGATGAAATAATTAGAAAAATTAAAAAATGATATGAAGAAACCAATAGGAAAATTTATTGTCATTGACGGCACAGACGGTAGTGGCAAAGCGACGCAACTTGATCTCTTAGTTCAACGATTGGAAAACAAGGGGTACCAAGTAAAAACCGCTGATTTTCCACAATATAACACTAAATCAGCAGGAGCAATTGAAGAATATTTATCCGGCAAATATGGAACAGCTGAAGAGGTCGGTCCTTATAAAGCTTCAATTTTCTATGCCACTGATCGTTATGATGCTAGTTTTAAAATAAGAGAATGGTTAAGTGCTGGTTATATTGTCCTCTCTAATCGCTATACTAGTGCGAATATGGGACATCAGGGCGGAAAAATAAGCAATTCTGTAGAACGACGAGTTTTCTTCGATTGGCTAGACGATTTAGAATATAAAATATTTGGAATTCCACGACCAGACCTGTCTCTCATCCTTCATGTTGAATCTCGAGTTGCTCAAAAATTAGCTAAAGATAGGGGCCGAGAAGATTGGGTTGGTAAAAAAAATGATATTCACGAAAACAATCTTCATCATCTTCAAATGGCAGAGAAGGTTTATCTAGAAATAGCCAATAGTTTTCCAAATTTTGAATTAATTAATTGTACAAAAAATAAAAAAATTTTTAGTCGCGAGAAAATTAGTCTCCTAGTTTGGCAAGTGGTAGAAAAATTAATAAATCAATAAAAATGAATAATAATCTCTCCCACAATTTGATTCTCAGAATTGAACGACTTAGTCCGCAAGCCAAGCTGCCACAAAAAGCTCATCCAGGTGATGCGGCTTATGATCTCTATGCGAATGATTATTACTCTCTAGAGCCTCAGCAACAAGCGATAATTAAGATTGGTGTAAAAATGGCTATTCCTGAAGGATTCGTCGGTTTAATCTGGGATAAGAGTGGTCTCGCCTCTCAAGGTCTGACGACAATCGGTGGTGTGATTGATGCTAATTATCGAGGAGAAATTAAGGTAATTCTTAAAAATTTAAGTCAAGAAGTTTTTAAAATTATTCCCGAACAAAAGGTGGCCCAAATTTTAATACAAGAAATCGCTAAAATAGAAATAAAAGAGGAAAAAATAACTAACACTACTGAACGTCAAGACCGAGGTTTTGGGAGTTCAGGACAATTCTAATATGACTTATGATGTAATTATCGGTTTAGAAATTCATGCCGAATTAAAAACTAAAAGCAAAATGTTTTGTTCCTGCGATAACAATTCTCAGGATAAGGCTCCAAATACTGCGGTCTGTCCAATTTGTTTAGGGCATCCTGGTACACTGCCGGTCCCTAACAAACAAGCAATTAACTGGACAATTTTAACTGGCCTAGCTCTTCATTGTCAAATTAATCGTCTTTCTAAATTTGATCGAAAAAATTATTTTTATCCCGATCTACCAAAAGGATATCAAATATCTCAATATGATCAACCTTTAACCTACAAGGGTTATTTAGAAATTGATGGCCGAAAAATAGATATTACCCGAATTCACCTTGAAGAAGACACGGGTAAATCTTTGCATTTTAAAAAAGAAAATTATACTTTATTGGATTTCAATCGAGCGGGCACCCCCTTAATGGAATTAGTTACTGAACCGGTAATTAAGGATGCTAGCGAAGCTAAAAAGTTTTGTCAAAATTATCAACGAATTTTACGCTATTTAGATATTAGTAATGCCGATATGGAGAAAGGACAGATGCGTTGCGAAGCGAATGTTAGTGTCCAAAAAAAGGGTCATTGGGAATATAAAGATGGTTTGATTCTAGCAAAGAATAATAAAGAATTAAGCGCTAAAGTAGAGGTTAAAAATATTAATTCCTTCCGAGCAGTTGAAAAAGCAATTAACTTCGAAATTAAACGGCAGACTGCCTTATTAGAAGAAAATAAAAAGGTTTTAGGAGAAACACGGGGTTGGAATGAACATCAAAATGCCACAGTTGGGCAACGCTTAAAAGAAAGTTCCGCCGATTATCGTTATTTTCCTGAACCAGATATTCCAATCCTCAAAATTGACGACAACCTAATAGCTGATATTCGATCCCAATTGCCAGAACTACCCGAAGCCAAAAAAGAACGTTTTATGAAAGAATATGATTATTCTGAGAAGTTGGCGAGTATTTTGGTTAATGATAAAAAATTAGCCTCTTGGACAGAAGAAGTCATTTCAGAATTAAAGGCTTGGATTAAGGCTACCGGCGATAAATTTGAACGTCAAGAAAAACGTTTGGCCAAAGCGGCGGCTAATTTAATTACTGGTGAATTACTAAAGCATCTCAATACTGATAACAAGAAAATTAGTGATTTAAATATTACTGCAGAAAATTTTGCGGAATTAATAACTTTAATTTATCAACAAAAGGTTAATTCATCGGCGGGACAAAGGATTTTAGAAGAAATGTATCATCACGGTGGTGATCCGACAGATATTATGGATAATTTAGGCTTAAAGCAATTAGATAATTCCGCCGAACTAGAAACTTTCGTTAAAAAAATTATTCAGGCTCATCCCCAACAATTAGCTCAATATCGTCAGGGAAAAGTCAACGTCATCCAATTTTTCATCGGGAAAGTTATGGCCGAAACTAAAGGAAAGGCTAATCCAAAAATTGTCCGTGAGTTATTAGAAAAACTATTAAAATAATTAGCTAATAATCTAAATCTAAAAAAAGCTTAAGTATTACTTGAGCTTTTTATTACTATTTTTTCATTTTCTCTAATACTTCCTGATAACTTTTTACCCATTCAATCTTCTTTCCTTGTTTTTCCCAACGTTTAAACCAAGTTTTTTGGCGTTTCGCAAAACGATAAGTAGCCTGAGCTAATTTATCGATCATTTCTGAATAACTTAATTCTTCTAAGAGATGTTGGCTAATAAATTTATATTCTAAACCAAAGGATTTCAAACGTTGCCAAGATAAACCCTGCTCATGCAAAGCTTGAACTTCAGCAACCATTCCCTCTTTTTCTAAACGTTCTAAAATTCGTTGTAAAATTCTTTCTCGAAGAATTTTATCAGACCAAGACAAGCCAAAAATTAAAAAATCATAAGGAGACTTTTTCCGGGTTTTCCCAGGGATTATCCCCGCTTCAACAATTTCTAAATAACGTACTAAATGACGAATATTATGGCGTTCACTATTATTTAAATGTTGAGCAAATTCTGGTTTGAGTTTAGTAATTTTTGATAACAATTCTTCAGCGCTTAGGTCTTCATTCTGAGCACGCTGGATTAAATTAGGTTTAATGGTTGATAAATTATAGTGATCAACTACCGCTTGGAGATATAAGCCACTACCACCAACAATAATTGGTAATTTGTGTCGAGCTAAAATATCTTTAATAGCCTGAAAAGCTAGTTTCTGATACTGTGCTAAATCAAATTTAACTTGGGGACTAACGACGTCAATCAAATGATATCTAACTTTCGGGCCACCCTGAGAATACTGAATCAAATCTTTTCCTGAACCAACATCTAAACCGCGATAAACTTGTCGACTATCAGCACTAATAATTTCTCCGGCAAATTGTCGAGCCAAATGAATAGCGAAAGCCGTTTTGCCACTAGCGGTTGGTCCAAGAATAACTAAAATCTGAGCTGGAGCCGAAGATGATTTAATTTCTTTTTTAATTTTGCTACTTGTCGCCATAATTATAAATATTAAGAACTACTACTTTAATTCCCCTTCCAAACCGAAAGCTCGAGCCTTAGTTATTTTAATTTTTAGAAATTTTCCTGATAAATCTTTCTGATTTTTAATATTTTTTAAATTCTTAATAACCACTGTCTGATAACTACTAGCTTTACCATGGTAATCACCATGTTTATTTTTCCCTTCCACTAAAATCTCTAAGGTCTGCCCTAAATATTTTTTATTATTTTCTAAGGCCGTTCGCTGAAGAATTTCATTTAATTTTTTAGCTCGTCGCTTTTTCTCAAGTGCCGAAACATTATCTTTCATTTTCGCCGCAAGTGTCCCAGGGCGAGGACTATATTGTAAAATATAAGCTAAATCAAATTTTAAATCTTCAAAAAGTTGAACAGTATGTTGAAATTGTTTTCTAGTTTCTCCTGGAAAACCAACAATGACATCAGTGGTAATTGCTATCCCTGGCTTAGCTAGTCTCATTTTTTTAATTAAACTTTGATAATGACGAGCGGTATACTGACGCTTCATTGCTCTTAAAATATCATCATCTCCAGATTGCACTGCTAAATGAAGATGAGAACAAACTTTTGGAGAAGAACCCATCACCAACATTAATTCGGAACTTAAATCCTTGGGATGACTAGAAGAAAATCGTAACCAGAACTTTCCCGGAATTTTTATTAATTGAGCCAATAAACGGGAAAAATTATAATCTTGATCTTGATAGCTATTAACATTTTGGGCAATTAAAATTATCTCCCGATATCCACGATGGACTAAACTACGCACTTCGGTAATAATATCTAGCGTCGGTCGATAAACTTCTGGGCCCCGAGCATAAGGCACCACACAATAGGAGCAAAAATTATTACAACCATTGCCAATCGGGACGTAAGCGGTAAATTTACTTTGATACTTAGGTGAAATATTAAGATATTTTTCGCCCTTTTCTAAACGGATATCATCTAAACTAAAATAAGGTTCATAAGTCTGACCTTGCAATAATTCTGGTAATTGGAGGAGTTCATTAATTGGTAAAAAAATATCGGCTCGACCACGTAAACGTTTTTGGACATCCGCCCGTCGACTTAAACAACCAGCAACAATAACTTTGGCCTGGGGATTATATTTATTAACTTGGTTAATCAGTCCATAAGCCCGATCTTCAGCTGGTTGACGCACTCCACAAGTATTGATAATTACTATTCCGGCAGTTTTAAAATTAGTGACCTCTTGAAAACCATTATTATCCAAGAAGGCGGCTAAACGTTCACTGTCAGCTTGATTCATTTGACAGCCAATGGTCATTAAGTAATAAGTCTTATTTTTTGGTGTTGATATTTTCATTTTTTAATCTTTAAAATTTGTTTTTTAGCTCTAACTGGTATAAACCAAAACGAAGATTTAATTTTCTAATTAATTTAAGTCGTAAATTATAAGGTTTTAATTTACGATTATTTAAATAATTAACAGTAGCTTGATTTAAATAAAAATTATAATAATAAACTGGATAATACTTTAGCAATTTAGTGGCCGTTAATTGAATCTGCCGATTAGGCAAAGTGCCAACAATTACCTGTCGCTCAGGCCAAAAATATTTATCATTATAACGAGTAATAATTATAGAATTAGGAGCCGTCAAAGACCAAACTTGTTGAGTAGTTATTTTCTCAATTTGATCATGATAATACAAGTATCCCAACCCTTCATCGGAACCATATAACACAAATATAATAGAAGAACTAGCGATAATTAAAATAAATAGAACCTGCAGGGCGGTACTAATTATTTTTTTCATTCGCACTGATTTATATAATTTAGAAAAAGAAATTGCCCGACTGAGACGAATTAAAGCTAAAGCAACTAAGGGAAATAATCCTAAATAAATTGGTAACCAATAACGTGTATAGGAATTGCCAATTGTAAATTGATGAATATTAGGATTATCATTAAATTTCCAGCTACCATAATAAAGAATTAAAATGGCACTTAATACTAAGTAACTGATAGAATAAACTAAATATTTTTTTTGAAAATGACGATAATTCTTTTCGATTAAAAAAACAAAACCTAAAAAACCACCATAAAAAATAAAAGGAAACATTCGAAAAATATAATGTCCCGCCATGACCAAAGATTGTTTAAAATTAAAACCAAAATAAAAAACATTAATAAAGATTTGTTGGAAATACTGACGATAATAATTAAATTGTCCAGTCCAAGTAGATTTAATAATCCCTCCACTAGAAAGAGCGATATTATTCAAAGAACTATTCATCGCTGGATAACCACCGTGCCAAAAAATACCGTAAATAATTTGATTATAATAGGCAACTGGCAACATCGCTAGCACAATCGCAGAAATAAACAAAATCGGCTTAGTTAAACCGAGACGGCGAGCATAAAACAACCAAATTATTATCAATACTGGCAAGAGCCATAAGAGTTCAGAAGTACGAGTGATAATTGCCAGACCAGTGAATAAGCCACCAATAAAAATTGCTAATAGTTCCCACCATTGTCGTGCTGGCAAAGACCAAGTCAAAAATTTTGTCTTTAATTTTATCGTTTTAGGTCCCCAAGCCAGAAGAGAAAAATATAGGCCAGCTAAAAGTAAAACAATGAACAAAACATTGTGGAACATACTCCGAACTGTATAGTAAATATAAACTGGAAAACTGGCTAATAAAAAAGCAGACCACAGAGCCACTCGTTCTGAAAATAAGCGTTTTATTATTAAATAGAAAAGAATTAGCCCCCAGGCAGCAAACCAGGGAGTCAAGAAAGGAATGACTGCCGAACCCAAAAGAGCAGCTAGCTGCCCATAAATTAGAATAATACCGAGAAAACTAACTGGTTTTAACCATCCCTGGTCACTGCGCACACTCCGCGGAATAACTAGTCCCTGACCAATAAGATCGGCTTGGCTGAAAACGGCTAATTGCCGAGTTTGACTAAAATTCTTAGCAAAAAAATAATTGGCAGTTTCATCTGGAGAAGACCATTTTACATAATTTCGAGATTGAGAATAGTAATTAAAACTAGCTGTGGCTAAAAAGAAAAGAAGTGCTAATAATACTACCAAAATTAAACTAAAATATTTTTTTATCAGTACCTTAAAAGTCATTATTCTCCTATTAATCTTTAGATAAACTTAAATTAATAGTATCTAAAATTGCCAATTTTGGCAAGAATTTGTTATGATTAAGACATGATAAAAAGAATTATAAATTGTCCAAAAATTATTCATAATTTAAACGATATTTCCTTATTGTTAGTGGTTTTAACGATTATTTGGGGAACTATTGTCTATTATCTATATGCTCTAAATCTTTTCGGTATTATTATTTCCCTAATTTTAATTATCGCTAGTTTTGTTATCCTTTATCCCTACTGGAATAAAAGACAAACTATAACAGCTGATTTACAACTTAAGTACCAATATCAGATAAAACACAAAATAATTCCCACTTTAAAGAGTAAAATTCTAATTATAATTTACGCTTTATTATATTTAATTCTGATTCAACAATTATTCCTGAGTCGAACTAGCCGAGCAATAATTTCTCCTTGGCAAGTAGTTGGTCAACCTTTCTTTTATCTTTATTTTTTGATTTCCCTGGTTCTAATTCTAATTCTTCTGCAAAAAACCATTGATCAGCGTTTAAAGATAATTTTAGTTTCGGCCCAATATTTAATTAGCTTTTCAATTGCCATGATTGTTTACAAGATTGCCTATGGTTTTGATCCTATTATTCATCAGGCTACGATGGAATTAATTGCCAAAAAAGGATTTGTTCTTCCGAAGACACCCTACTATTTAGGAGAATATAGTCTAATTATTATTATCCATCGAATAACTAGTTTTTCCATTGCTATTTTGAATAAGATTCTTGTTCCCGGATTAACCGCTCTATTTTTGCCAACAGCTCTCTATCGTTTTTTGAAAAATAAAAACAAAAATTTTCCTCTCGCTCTCCTGTTTTTATTAATTTTGGGTTTTTCACCTTTTATTCTCAGTACTCCTCAAAATCTTAGTTATCTCTTCTTGTTGTTAACTGTCTTAGCGAGCTTCAATTATCCTGATTTATCTCGTGTTTATTTATTAGCAATCGCCACAGCCGCTATTCATCCTGTAACGGGTTTACCAGCGCTTATTTTTGTTCTTTGGCTCAGTTTTAAAAAATATCAACAGCGCTTAAAACCACTTTGGCAAAAAATTACTAAAACTTTTATTTTTATTTTAATGGGCGGAGCAATTCCAGGGGCATTAGTAATCGGTGGTGGTGGACACTGGCAAACAATTAATCACTACTCTTGGTCTTTTTTTTCACCGCTAAAAGATTTAATTGCTCACCCAATTATGGCTGGTCAAGAAGATGTAATTTCTAACTTTATTTATTTCCTGGCCAGTAACTACAACATTTTCATAATCATCGCTATTCTGATGGCGCTATTATATTATTATCAAGTATCAGTAAGAGATAGACATGCTAAAATTGTAAACAATTCTTTAGTGGTGATTAGTTTTGCTTTATTATTCAGCTATTTATTGAGCAAACAAATTATCTTTAAAGATTTAATTTCTTACGAACAAGCCAACTACAGCCAACGTTTACCAATCATCATCATGATTTTCTTATCACCCTTCCTAATCCGTGGTTTAAATAATATAATTATCAAAATTCGGCAACAAAAAAAAATGATCCAAATCATTTTTTTAACTACCGGCTTAATATTATTAACAACTAGCTTATATTTATCATATCCTCGCTGGGATAAATATTGGAATAGTCATGGTTATAGTACCAGTCAGAACGACATTTTAGCTGTCCAATCTATTGCTCAAAATGCTCAACAACAAGCTTATCTGGTTTTAGCTGATCAACAAGTTAGTGCGGCGGCTTTGAAAGAATTCGGTTTTAATCATTATTATCAAACTAAATCTGGAAAAAACTATTTTTATCCAATTCCGACTGGGGGCTCTCTATATCAATACTATTTAAAAATGGTTTATACTAAACCTCAAGTTCAAATTATGAATCAAGCTCTTCGTCTTATGGGAGTTTCAACGGGTTATTTAGTTATCAACAAATACTGGCATAACAGCGATCGTTCTATTAATGAAGCTAAACTGCAAGCTCGGAAATGGTGGACAATTAATCAAGAAATTTATATTTTTAAATACCAAGATTAACGACTTTCTTGATAATGCCAAACTGGTCCAACGGAAAAAACTTTATTATTTCCTTCCTGATGGATGAGAATTAATAAACGTAAATTCTGGAGGTTTTCTTGGAGTTTCACTCGTGAATTCGGAAAACTTAAATCTAAGGAATGCTTATTAGCAGAATAATTCAGAACCTTAAACTGCCGGGTAAAATCAATAATAGTTTCGTTATCGCTGGTACTTAAAATTTGATTATTTAATTCTTTAATAATAATTTTTCGCAGAGAAAGCAGATTATTAGAGAAATTTTTAATATTCTGTGAAGCGGAAGGAACTTCTTTGTCTAACTGTAAGGCGGAAAACATTTTGAGCAGCATTGTATCATTAGCTAATAGTTCATTTACCAGATTTAAATTAGGCTCAATATAGGAATTGCGATTTAATTTAATTAAACTATTAATATTAGCTCCAGTGGCGGCGGGAACAGGTATTAAATTTTCTAGAGGCAATTGTAAATTAATCCAAGTAGCCACTGCAGTTTCTAAATTCCGATTTTGCCAGGCCATAGATTGGGTAAAAGTTGGTGAATTTGATTTTGGAAAATTTAAAAATGTTTTAATTAAACTAAGAGTTGTCCAGTAATTATTAAGATGACTGATATTGCTCTTCAGCATTTCAGATTTTAACTTATTAACTTCCTGGGGATAATTCAAATAATTAGTATTCTCCGTAAAATAAGGATTATGCTCAATCGGATAAACTAAATTAATCGGATCCAAAACAAAACCATTACAACGTAAGAATTCTGGACGATTATCTTGTTGACAAACAGTAATATTGTCAAGAACAGTACTCGTTCCAAGATAAGTGCTTACCTGCGGACTTGTTAAATGGCTAAAAATATAATTATTCGGCCAATATGATTCGGCTAAAACTCGAAAGCCTAATTGAGCTTTAGTACTCGCTAAATTATGATTAAACGCTCCCGAAATGGCAGGAAATTTATAATCTAGAAGTCGTTGCTGAAATTTAGACAAGTTAGTATCAGCCTGTTTGTTTTGATCATTAAATAACTTAGTAATTTGATAGTGCGCTCCGAATAGGGATTGCAAGGCATCACGATAATTAACATAACTTAAATCCTCTCTTAAACCCTTAAAGAAAGAAACTACTTTATAGATTCTCGCCCACTTATTTTTCAATTCAGGAGATAGCGAGAAATCTTGAGAGATTAGACTAGCCGCAATCAGATTAATTCGCCAATCCGATTGGTCTAACAAACAATGAGGACAATTAGCCTGACGATAGTTCAAAGGAAAAACAGAATTCAACCAACGAGTTGTTAAATAAAAATTATTTAATTTGGCATTAGTTTGGTAATCAGTGGGAACAATAAAATCTCGATAATTACGCTGATAAAGCAAAACTGGCGACTTAGTAGAAGTCTGATTTGCCGCGCGAATCAATTTTTCTTCAGTCAAAACATCGTCACGTAAATAAGGCGGGACAACAAAATAAAATTTATTAGCTTCCACCTTGCTAAAAAGTTTAGAATTAATGGAAGTTTGGTCAGAAGAGATTTGTTGCGCCTGAGGCTTTAATAGTTCTAAGGCAACAGCGAAAAAGGCTGTTTCTAGTCTTTCTCCTTCTAAAACCGAGTTATTAACATCGCCAATTCTTGCTAAATTAGTCTCATAACGATTGCGGGCAATAGTATAAAGTTTTTTATTAATATCCCAAAGATTATTGTAAAAAACATTCTTTTCAATATCTTTGAAAGATTTTTTAAGAGTATTTTGATAATTAGCAATCAAAAAATCGGAAGTAATTAAAACGGGAATTTGTTTTTGATTTAAATTTTGATAAATAGCATAGAAATCAGGGGCTGATTTTGGCCAAGGATTATCCAGTAAAGCAAAGCCATTGTTATTTAAACTATTAAGACCAGGATCGAGATTTAATTTTCGAGAAATATCATAATAATTCAGAACATCAACTTTAACATTAAGAGGTAAAGAATAATGCTTAACTTTAAAAGTTATTTTATTATCTGGAGATTGATAAAAACTAGCAAAAGTTAAATACTCAATTTTTAAATTAGCTAATGAAGAACTAGCTATTAAAACTGTATTGGTCGCTATGGAATTTAAACTTGGTAAACTCGGAGAACTGGTGGCACTAGGTTTCACAGAATGTTTAATAAGTAGCGTCGAGCTTGTTGATGATTGTTGAGAACCAATATGAGATTTTCTAAATTTGAAATAGGCACCAATTGCCAAAATAATTAAAATTAAGAAAATAATTAGCCAGAAAATGATTTTTTTAGAAGAAAAACGAGGTGGTCTCCCGTTCCCAGAATCAGCAGTTAAATTAGTCGCTGAAGAATTAGGGTCAGAAGATAAAATTGTAGCTTCTTCGTTAGGCATAAAACTTATCTTAAATATTTATATCTATTTCTCAAATGTTGAGCATAGGTCTCCGCATAAACAACTTTCTGTGTTCCAGAGGGTGTTAAAAAATAATTATATTTAGTGTAAATCGGATAAATTGCGGCTTGAATTGCTAAAATTCCAGGATTAGAAATTGGACCCGGAGGTAAACCAGGATATTTATAGGTATTATAACGAGAATCAATCTCTAAAGACTTACCCTGATGTTGCGCTTCTTGATCGTTTAAAATATAAGAGAGAGTCGCATCTGATTCTAGAGCTTGACCATTTTTGAGGCGGTCCCAGAAAATACCTGCAATAATCCGCGCATCCCGATTACCATTTTGCTGATAATTAATTGGGGCTTCTTTTTCAACCAGTGAAGCCATTGTAATAATCTCATAAATTGTTTTCCCTTGCGATTTAATATCCGCTCTCATTTTTGGAGTTAATTTCTTGTTAAAATTGCTTAACATTTTAGAAATTATTTCTTTTACCGTTGAACTAGCATAAACTTGATAAGTATCGGGAAATAAATATCCTTCTAAAGTAGCCCGGGATGGGCGGTTTTTTAAAAAAGGAAATTTATTAGAAAAATAAGTACTAGTCGCAAATTGACCACTAGGGAAATTCTTCTGGGCTGAACCCGCAACCCGCAAAAAATCATGATTAGTCCAGTTTTCTTTAGTTGCTAGATAATCAGCAATATCTTTATTGGTCCAACCCTCAGGAATTTGGATTGTTTCTTCTGGCTTTTCCCGAACTACCTGAGGACGAGGTGATTCAAAACGATCAATAACGCGAATAATAAAACTGGGTAATTCTGATTTATGAGTCAGTATGACTTGGTGATAAATAAATTTAATATAAAAGAGGCTGAGGACTAAAGTGGTCGCTAAAAAAATAATAACGATAATGGAGAAATAATGAACTATTTTTTTAATAATCATTTAATTTTTAGGTGATTTAGTAACTAAGATTTGTTTCTTGACTGAAGGGGATTTCTGAACTTGTTTGGCGAAACGTTTTTTCTTAGCTGTGGCAATAATCTTGGAGCTGGCTCTAATTTTTTTACCAAGACCATCGACCATTTTAATGTTTAATTTTTGACAAAGTGCATATTCCGGAACATCGTTGACATTCTTGCGATCTCCACCATTAGCAAAAATATCTGGTTTAATTTTTTGAAGAGAACGACAAACTGAATAATCTTGATCAATTGCTAAGAAAACTTCATCAACGCCTTTAATGGCTTGGACAATTTTTAAACGATCGGTAGCCGACATAAAAGGAACACTACCCTTTAGTTTAACTTGATAATCATTATTGATAATAGCAATCAACTTATCCCCTAACTTTTGAGCTTGAAAAATCATGTCTAAATGACCAATATGTAGTGGATTAAAATAACCAGAAATAGCGACGACAATAGGTTTTTTACGAGCAGGTTGAGACTTTTTCATAAATTTTATTTTAACTAGATAAGAATATTATAACAAAATAATTCAAATATTAAAACCTTGTTTTTTAAAAAAACCGCTCAACAATGAACGGTTTTTAGTGATTATAATTTGAGATAATAAATTACATCATCCCCATGCCAGGATTATATCCCGCTGGAGCATCTGTCGCACTTTCTTTAGGCTCGGGCTTGTCGGTAATTACTACTTCAGTAGTTAAAAACATCATTGCTGCTGAAGCGGCATTCTCTAAAGCAAGACGAACAACTTTAGCCGGGTCAACAATTCCACTTTTAACCATATCCACAAATTCGCCACTTAAAGCGTTGTAGCCTTGAATGGTTTGACTATTTTTATTTTCTTCAATAATCCGTTGGAGGATTAAAGAACCATCAACTCCAGCATTAGCGGCAATCTGTTTAATTGGTTCTAGAATTGCTTGATCAATAATTTTTTCACCCATTAAATCTTGATGATTTTGAAGTTTAGTACTAAATTTAGCAAAATTTAAACCATAGGCAGCCACTGCTAAAGCCAAGCCACCACCCGGAACAATTCCTTCTTCAACGGCTGCTTTAGTAGCATTTAAAGCATCTTCAATCCGATATTTTTTTTCTTTCATCTCTGTTTCAGTCGCTGCTCCCACCTTAATAACCGCTACTCCACCACCTAATTTAGCAAGACGTTCCTGTAATTTTTCCTGATCAAAATCAGAATCAGATAATTCTTTTTCTTTTTTAATTGTTGCAATTCGTTCTTTAATATTTTTAGCATCACCACGACCATCGACAATAGTAGTGTTATCTTTAGAAGATACCACCCGACGTGCTGAGCCTAAATCAGATATTTCAGTTTGATCTAATTTCAAGCCAACATTTTCAGAAATAACATGAGCGCCAGTTAAAATAGCAATATCTTCTAACATCGCTTTGCGAGTATCTCCAAAACCAGGGGCTTTAATTCCTAAAACATTAAAAGTTCCTCGTAATTTATTAACAACTAAAGTCGCTAAAGCCTCGCCGTCAATATCTTCGGCAATAATCACTAAATCTTTTTTACCAGATTTAGCAACTTTTTCTAATAAAGGCAGAATATCAGAAATAGCGGAAATCTTTTTATCAGTAATCAAAATAGCGGGTTCATTCATTTCGGATTTCATCGTTTCCGAATTAGTAATCATATAAGGTGAAATATAACCTTTGTCAAACTGCATTCCTTCAACAATCTCCTTTTCAACACCAAAGGATTGTCCCTCTTCAACGGTAATAACCCCTTCCTTCCCAACACTCTCCATAGCTTCAGCGATGATTTTACCAATTTCTTGATCATTAGCTGAAATTGAAGCAACCTGAGCAATTTCTTCTTTAGTAGAAATAGTTTTTGACATTTTCTTTAATTCACTAATAATTTCGGCTACTCGTTTTTCTAAACCACCCCTAATTTCAATTGGATTAACACCGGCAGCAACCAATTTTAAACCAGCATTAATAATCGCTTGAGCTAAAATTGTTGCAGTGGTTGTTCCATCTCCAGCGGTATCATTGGTTTTGGAGGCAACTTCTTTAACAATCTCAGCACCAATATTTTCAAACTTATCTTCCAGCTCAATTTCTTTGGCGACTGTTACCCCGTCTTTAGTAATCACTGGTGAACCATAACTCTTAGAAATAACAACATTACGGCCCTTCGGTCCTAAAGTAACTTTCACGGCGTTAGCTAATTGATCAACGCCCTTTTTGAGAGATAAACGTGCTTTTTCATTAAAAATAATTTGTTTAGACATATAATTATTAATTAAATTATTCAATAATTGCGATGATATCGCTTTCACTTAAAACTAAATAATCTTGACCATCAACTTTGACTTCATCAGGAGAATATTTCTTAAACATCACCTGGTCACCAACTTTGACCGACATTTTAGAAACTTGTCCATTTTCTAAAACTTTGCCAGAACCGACAGCGATAATTTCGCCTTTCTCTGGTTTTTCTTTATCAACAGTATCGGGTAAAATAATCCCCGATTCTGTAACTTTTTCATCTTTTAAGGGTTTAACAATAACATTGTTAAATAGCGGTTTTAATTTCATATTTTTTCTAATATTAAATTAATTAGTGTTAGCACTCACTAACTGAGAGTGCCAATTACCTTTTCATTTTAGACTTTTTAAAATTACTTGTCAAGACTTTCGAAAGATAATAGAAAAGCTTAAAAAATAATAAAAAAAATCGTCTCCCGAAAGAAGACGATTCTTGATAATAATAAACAAAAGAATTAATTGTTTTGTTCGCTGGAAACAACCATGCCGACTATCTTTACTCGTCCTTGTGAGCTAAGCATAAAATTAGTTAAAGCCTCTCCTAAATCAGTGAGCTGTTTCTGTCCAGTGGCAAAGATAATAATATAAAAAGGATTCTCTACAGTAAACCTGGAATCAAAACCATGATCTCCGAGAGAAATTCCCGCTAAAACTTCAGCCTCTCGAGCAACATAATCTACTTCTACTCCTAAACCTAAAGCAGCCGATATAAATCTTGGTGGTAGATCAGGAACTTGATGGGCATTAAATCTGGCTGTGCCATCAATAATCACCATTCTCTCGTTGTGAATCTCCGCACTAAAATCTTTTTTTTCAAGATGATGATATTCAGCTCCTAGGAGAGCGGCCTGTTTTTTAGCAAAATACTGAGCAAGCTCATCACTAGTTCTCACTCCTTCGGGCAAAGATTCACCCTTCTTGAGCATATCAGCAAATTTAATAGCACCGGCTCCACACTCATCATGGCTGGTAACAATTTTAAGTTTTCCTTTATTATTTTTAACAAATTCCTCATTCTCCGAGGAACTGAATAAAATACCCGATCCTGCTAAACCAAGTTTTTCATTCTGAGAAAGCATTGAATCGCCATTAACTCGGCCATCAGAACATTCCATAATATCCAGAATACCACTAGATTTAAAGGATTTTGAAAACCCCGATAATTCTTCCAGAGTATCACGAAGACCTTCGCTAGCATTCAAGCCAACAATTAAAGGATTAGCTTGAGATTCCTCCCATTCCCGATCAAACAACTCTTGACGAATATCATGTCGGAGATTGTTTTCAATTTTTAATTCTGCCATAATTTTGTTTTTTGATTTTTAAAATGAACATTTATAATATTACTAATAAATAATATTTATCTGAAAATATTGTGTTAAGTAATAAGCTCTTAACTATTTAATTCCTTTAAGCCGTCGCCAACGCTTGACCGCTCGGTGACGTGCTAATTCTTTATCTATCCTGGCGGTTAAAGAGAAAAATTCCCTTCCTTGATGATCCTTAAGCTTCTTCTTCAATTCATCGGCTCGGGTATAAGCCTCATTAACACGCTGATCATCAATTTCTGCAGCCCGCTCAGCGGTGTCTGCTAAAATTACAACTTTACCTTTCATAACTTCAATAAAACCACCAGAGACCGACATAATATCCAGGGAGCCATCAGTTAATTTAATTTCAATAACTCCAGCTTGTAAGATTGAAATCAAAGGGATATGTCCAGGCAAAACAGTGATTTCACCACTAGTGGTCGGAACAGAAACCTGGAGAATCTTCTCTTTTAAAACTACTCTCTCTAGAGTAACAATCTCAAATTTTATAGTCTTCTTGTCCATAATTTAACTTAATTAAATTATTCAACGTCATCAATCGCTCCTTTCATATAAAAATAATCCTCGGATTGATCATCATGTTTACCATCTAAAATTTCTTTAAAGCCCCGAACTGTATCAGCTAATTTGACATACTTACCAGACCGACCAGTAAAAGTCTCGGCCACAAAAAATGGTTGTGACAAAAATTTTTGTATTTTTCGAGCCCGAGAAACAATTAACTTATCTTCAGGAGACAATTCTTCCATTCCTAAAATAGCAATAATATCTTGTAAATCTTTATAACGCTGAAGAATTTTTTGGACTCCCCGAGCAGTTTCATAATGTTCTTGACCGACTATTTTCGGGTCCAAAATAATAGAAGACGAATCTAGAGGATCAACAGCGGGATAAATTCCTAATTCTGATAAAGAACGGGATAAAACCACCGTGGAATCTAAATGTCCAAAAGTCGTGGCTGGTGCCGGATCGGTTAAATCATCAGCAGGAACATAAACTGCTTGAATAGAAGTAATTGAACCATTTTTTGTAGAAGTAATTCTTTCTTGCAGTTCTCCCATTTCTGAAGCTAAGGTCGGTTGATAACCAACGGCCGAAGGCATTCGTCCTAATAAAGCCGAAACTTCTGATCCCGCCTGAGTGAAACGAAAAATATTATCCACAAAAAATAAAACATTTTGGTGTTTTTCATCTCGAAAATATTCCGCCAGAGATAATCCTGATAAAGCTACTCGGGCTCGGGCTCCGGGTGGTTCATTCATTTGACCAAAAACCATCGCTACTTTATCAATAACTCCACTATCTTTCATTTCGTGATAAAGATCATTACCTTCCCGAGTTCGTTCTCCAACTCCGGCAAATACTGAATAACCTCCATGTTCACTGGCAATATTATGAATAAGCTCCATAATAATAACGGTTTTTCCGACACCCGCTCCACCAAACATTCCAACTTTACCACCCTTTACAACTGGGCAAATTAAATCAATGACTTTAATACCCGTTTCTAAAATTTCCGTACTATTGGATTGGTCAATGAACTGCGGTGCGGAACGATGAATAGAATACTTCTGTTCAGTCTTAACCGCCTGGCCACCATCAATCACGTTTCCTAAAACATCAAAAATACGACCTAAAGTTTCTGTACCAACTGGCACACTGATTGGTCCACCAGTATCAGTCACTGTCTCACCTCTCTTTAAACCGTCAGTTGAACCCATCGCTATCGTCCGCACAACATTAGAACCAATTTGCTGCTCAACTTCTAAAATTAATGGCTGACCATTAAGTTCAAGCTTTAAAGCATTATAGATTTCTGGTAAATTATCGGCAAAATAAACATCAACCACCACGCCAATAACTTGTTTAACCACTCCCTTGTTTTTTTTATCATCTCTCATATTTTTAAATTATTTATTCAGCTAAAGCGTTAGCGCCAGCACTTATTTCCGCTATTTCAGCAGTAATACTAGCTTGGCGTGCTTTATTATAAAACAAAGTTAATTCATTGACCATATCATCGGCAGCTTCAGTAGCTTGATTCATAGCACTCATTCGAGCACTATGTTCCGAAGCACTAGCTTCTAAAAAAGCTTGATAAAGCTGGACTTCAATCAAGCGCGGAATCATTTTATCTAAAACTTCTTGAGGATTGGGCTCAAAAAAATATTCATAAACAAAATCATCTTGACTTAAATGTTTTTCTTCTCGAGCGGCAGCATCTTCGGGAGTCAAACCAATTTTAGAATCTTTACCAATAATACCTAAATATTCTTCATTCTCTAAAGTAACTGGTAATAATTGCTTAATCCGTGGAACCTGGGTAACGGCATTCACAAAATCAGTGTAAGCCACTAAAACTTTATCATATTTTCCAGATTGATAGGCATCCAAAACCATTTTTGCTAAAGGATAAACTTCTTGAGAATCAGTAATTAAATCATTTTTTTTAAAATCTGCGACAATATTATAATCTTGATTACGAATTATAGAACCTTTCGTCCCAACGAGAATAAAATCGGTTTCTAAATTATGTTTTTTAACTGATTCTTTGGCCTTAGAAATTATTAAGGAATTATAGCCACCGCACATCCCCCGGTTAGAAGTAATCAGGATAATGGCCACACGTTTAATCTCTGATCGCAATTCTAACAGCGGATGAGAAAATTCTGCTTGGCTGATGGGAGCTTGGACTAAATGAAGAACCGTCTCCCAACTGAGATTAGCATAAGTTCGCGTTTTTAAAACCGCCGAAATTGCTTTTTTCATTTTAGCTGCCGCCACCATTTCCATCGCTTTCGTAATCTTACGAGTACTAGTGACAGATTTAATGCGACGAGAAATTTCTTTAGTATTAGCCATAATTACTTAAGTAAATAATCAAGAGTTAATTTATAATCAGCAAGTAGAGTCTTTATTAATTTTTCAATCTCTTCATCTAAGGCTTTTCTAGTATTAATAAGTTTTAAAACCTCATCATGTAAATCAGCATATTGATATAAATTAGCTTCAAATTCTCGCACACGCTTGACAGGAACATCGTCTAAAAATCCATTAGTTAAAGCATAATAAATCAAAACCTGTTTAGCCACCGCTAGCGGCTGGTATTGATCTTGTTTGAAAATTTCATATAAACGTTGTCCTCGATTTAATTTATTCTTAGTTTCTATATCAAGATCGGAACCAAATTGAGCAAAAGCTGCTAATTCTCGATATTGGGCAGCTTCTAAACGCATACGACCAGCCACTTTCTTCATCGCTTTAATTTGTGCTGATGAACCAACACGAGAAACTGATAAACCCGCGTTAACAGCCGGGCGATTACCTTTATAAAATAAATCTGGTTCTAAGAAAATTTGACCATCAGTAATCGAGATAACATTCGTCGGAATATAAGCTGACAAATCTCCAGCTTGAGTTTCAATAATTGGCAAAGCGGTAATTGACCCACCACCATACTCTTTATTTAGCTTACAAGACCTCTCTAATAGCCGAGAATGAAGATAGAAAACATCTCCTGGATAAGCCTCTCGTCCTGGTGGGCGACGTAATAACAAAGATATTTCCCGATAAGAAACAGCGTGTTTTGATAAATCATCATAAATAATTAAAACATCTTCACCCTTATCTAAAAAGTATTCCGCCATCGCGCAACCAGAATAAGGAGAAATATATAACAAGGAGGCAGAGCTAGCAGCTCCAGCCAAAACTACTGTTGTATATTTCAGGGCTCCTGCCTCTTTTAACTTAGAAACAATATTAGAAACTTTAGATTCTTTTTGTCCAATAGCGACATAAATACACTTCATGTTCTGACCTTTCTGATTAATAATAGTATCAATCGCTAAAGCAGTTTTACCTAACTGACGATCACCAATAATTAGCTCCCGTTGTCCCCGACCGATAGGAATCATCGCATCAATTGCTTTAATACCAGTTTGCACTGGTTCTTTCACGGGATCACGAGTAATTACGCCTGGAGCAATTTTTTCAATTGGATAAAATTTACTAGCAGTGATTTTCCCCTGACCATCTAGAGGTTCTCCTAAAGGATCAACAACACGACCAATTAAAGCTTCGCCAACTGGTACCTCTAAAATTCTTTTGGTGGCCAGTACTTCATCCCCTTCTTTAATGGCCGTATAATCACCAAAAATAATAGCTCCCACCTGATTCTCTTCTAAGTTTAAAGCGACACCACTAACCTCGCCACGACTAGTTTTGAAAGTTAAAATTTCACTCATCATCGCTTCCGATAATCCAGAGACTAAAGCAATTCCATCAAAAATTTTTAAAACTCGTCCAACTGATTGTTCTTCAATTTTAACTTGAAAACCAGAAATCTCTTTTTTTAATTGCTCAATGATAAAATCCTTTGTACTAGACATATTATTTAAAACTAATTAGTAATTCTATTTTTTAATTTTTCTAAGTTACTTCGCAAACTACCATCGACTATTCGACTCTGATATCTTAAAATAAATCCGCCCTGTAAATTCTTTTGTATCTTTTCTCGCAAATTTATTTTAGTCATTCCAGTGCGTTTTTGGAGATAAGAAACAATTAATTCTTTCCCCGTTGACTCTAACTGACGAGCACTTAATAGCTCAACAGTTAACTCACCATGTTCACGATCCCATATTTCTTGAAAATCTTTAATAATTTCCACCGCTTGTCCTAAATCATGCTGACGGACTAAAATTAGTCCTAAGTTATGGACTAGTTTTTCTAGTTCTGGCTTACTCTTATCACCAATTACCTCAAAAAGGCTTTGGGCATATTGTCGACTAGATATTGTCATCATATTTCGTTAATTAAATTCTTTAAGCAATATCGAGATACTTAAATTATTTAATTAAAGTTTTAATTAATTTTTGATCTTGCTGACTATCCATTTTTTCGGCTAATAATTTTTCAACCGTCAAGATGACCAAATCAGCAACTTCTTTTTTAATTTCCTTTAAAGTTTCTGATTTTTCTCTAAGTAATTTAGCCTTTTCATCATTAATTACTTGTCCAATATCTTCTTTGGCCTGGATTAACAGTTGTTGACGCTTTTTCTCCCCATTCTTGTTAGCTTCCTCAATAATTAAATTGGCTTGTTTCTTGGCAGCTACAATGACCGCTTCTCGCTCTTTAGTGGTTAAAGCTAAGCGTTTCTCAATTTCATCGGCATTTTTAAGACTTTTATCAATCTTTTCAGAGCGCTCCGCCATAATCTTCACTAGGGGTTTGAAAGCAAAATAATACAAAAGTCCAAAAACAATTGCAAAGTTAACTAATTGGGCAATGAATAACTTTAAATCTAAATGAAAAATAGAAATTAATGAGTCCATAATTGTAAACTAAAGAAATAAAAAATAATTATCTAGCCTTTTCTCCTAACTTTAATTAGGAGAAATTCGTCAAATCATTATTTGAGACTAGTGAATACTAAAAGCGATGATCAAAGCGTAAATTGATACCGCTTCAGCAAACGCTGCCGCTAAAAGCATTGGTACTAAAATCTTACCGGAAACTTCTGGATTACGACCAATAGCTTCCATGGCTTTAGCGCCAATTAAACCAATACCTAGGCCGGGACCTAGAGAACCTAAGCCAATGGCTAATGCCTTGGCTAACATAATGTTTCCCATAATTTTATATAAGCTTTAACAAACTTAATATTTGTTTCCACTTTTTATTATATAAATTAATTTTCTTCAACTGTGGTGCTAATTGTTAAGTATGTTAACACTAACATCGCAAAAATTAAAGCCTGAATAAACCCAACCAACAATTCCAGAAAAATAAAGGGGATTGGTACTCCCCAAGCCAAAATAGCGGACATCGATGCCAATAACACTTCTCCGGCAAAAACATTACCAAATAAACGAAAAGATAGGCTCGCCACTTTAGCTAATTCACCAATTACTTCAATTAAACTCACAAAAGCTTTAATAGGATTAACCAGAATAACCATCGGATCTTTTCTAATTTTTTTCGGAATATCTAAAAAAGCTTGAATATTAATAAAACGATTAAAATATTTCCACCAGCCAATAACAACTACTCCTAAAATATGACTTAAAACCACCCCCATAGTTGCCAAAGCAAGCGTAGTATTTAAATCAGCCGTTCCTCCTCGAAAATAAGGGATAAAAAAATCTTTTCCGCCAGTTCTAATCACTTGGCCAATTGAACCCACGCCTGGCAATAGCCCCATCCAATTATTAATCAAAATAAAGAAAAATAAAGCAAAAATGACGGGAGCAAATTGTAACGATTTCTTACGACTGCCAGTGATACCGTCAAAAGTCTCTAAAGAGGCATCAATAATTATTTCTAAGGCATTTTGTAAGCCACTCGGAACTTGTTTCAAATTACGCCGAATTAGAAAAACTAAAACTAAAATAATAAGTAAAGCTAAGGCGGAAGTCATTAAAGAATTGGTAACAATAAAACTTCCAATATGAGCAATCGGTTCCGAATATAATGTATTTTCATGAATGAGCGACTCAAGCATTTTATTTATTCTCTAATACTAGCTTTAATTATATTAATGAGTTCAATCAATGTTCTTATCTTCTCGATTTGTATTCTGTTGACTGTTCGTTGATTTAGTAACAATTTTCTTTTCCGAACTATGTTGTTCCCGATCAATTCGTTTAAATTCTCTCAAAGCATGCACTGTCAGTCCATAAATGGAAATAAAAAAAGATACAGCCATAGTAGTTAAAAATAACCAGGGACTAGTTTCAAATCTATTATCCAACCATTTACCTAAATACAGGCCAACAATAATTGGAAAGGCAATCCAGACTGAAACATTAACCATGGTTCGAAGAGCGACTCCCCAGGATTCATCTTTCATATATTTAAATCCGTTTAAAAACAGATACTTAAACCGCTTTTTTTATAGCGCAAAAAAACTTAAATGTCAAGACTCTGGTTTTTTATTTTTAATTTAAATTTGAAAAAAAGAACGAGCAGTTTCAGTAGTAATTTTAGCTACTTTTTCTAAATTAATACCACGAATATCAGCAATACGATTAGCAACATATTGGACTAATAAAGGTTCATTTCTTTGTCCTCGATAGGGTTCTGGTGTCATATAAGGACTATCAGTCTCAATCATTAATTTATCAAGAGGAATTTTTCTGATTAAATTGTCCCATTGCTTACTAAAAGTAATCAAACCAGTAAAAGAAATTAAAAAACCTAACTTAAAATATTTCCAAGCGAGATTTTCATCGCCAGAGAAACAATGAATAACTCCCCAAGGCTTATTAGTCGGAATTAATTGATGATATTTATTTTTAAACTCTTGGAGAAGTGGGAATAAATCATCATGAGCTTGACGACAATGGATAATAGCTGGCAAATCAAGAGTCCGAGCTAATAATAGTTGTTGAATAAGAACAGTTTGTTGTTTTTTCTTAATAGCTGATAAATCTTTACTAGGATCTAAATGATAATAATCTAAACCAACCTCCCCGATCGCTACTACTTTTTCAAATTTAGCAATTTTTTCATAATTATCATAATTAAATTCCTCAGCCTTGGTAATAAATCCGGAATTAGAACCAGCTTCTCCAGTATCAACAAAACCATCTTCTAAATGGACAGGGTGAAGGCCAACTGCTGCATAGACTCCTTTTTCATATTTATTGGCATATTTCAAAGCTCGGTTAGAAGTCTTAAACTCTGCTCCAGGTAAAATCATCCAAGTATTATTACTTAAAGAGCGTCGAATAACTTCATCGGCATCATCTTTAAAAACAGAAAAATTAACATGGCTATGAGTATCAATAAACATAAAAATAAAATTATAAATTAAGTTCTGCCAATAATTGCTTCTGTTTTTTATCTAATTTGGTTGGAATCTTAACAATTATTTTAGTAAATTGGTCTCCAAGACCGTTATTATGTAATCTGCTAATTCCCTTTCCTCGTAATTTAAAAACTGTCCCCGCTTGAGTTCCCGCAGGAATTTTTAATTTTACTAAGCCATTAACTGTTTCAACATCAATTTTATCACCCAAAATAGCCTGACTAACACTGATTGTTTCTTCAGTATAAACATCATAATTTTGTCGTCTAAATTTTTGGTTTGCTCGTAATCTAAGACGTAAATAAAGATCCCCAGCTGGACTTCCTTGTGGGCCAGCTTCTCCTTGACCACTTAAACGAATAGACTCGCCATCATTAATGCCTGCGGGTATTTTGACCTTAATCTTAACCTGTTCATTATGAATACCACTTCCCCGACATACACTACATTTTTTACTATATATTTTCCCCTCACCGCCACAATCAGGACAAGTAGTTTGAGCCTGAATATTACCTAAAATTGTTCTTTGCAAACGAGTAACCTGTCCCGAACCACGACAAGTTTTACAAGTATCTATTTTTGATCCAGGTTCAGCACCATTACCTTGGCAATGAGCGCAAATAACGTTTTTATTAAATATTAATTCTTTTTCTAGACCATGAGCAGCTTCTAAAAAATCTAAAGTAATCGGCATTTCTAAGTCCCGCCCACGATTTTTTTGATGAGAACTTTGACGACCACCATTAAAACCAAAAATATCACCAAAGCCACCAAACATATCCCCCAAATCTTCAAAATTCATATTGAAATCACCAGTATTTTGAAAACCACTAAAACCACCAGCTCCGGCACCAAAACCACCACCAGCCTGACCATTTTGAAAAGCCGAACCAAATTGATCATACTGTTTCTTTTTTTCTGGATTACCTAAAACTTGATTAGCTTCATTGACCTCCTTAAATTTCTCAGCATCTCCTCCTTTATCAGGATGATATTCATGGGCTTTTTTCCGAAAAGCTTTTTTAATTTCCTCCGGAGAAGCATTCTTATCAATACCTAAAATGGCATAATAATCTTTAGACATAATAATCTTTTAGCCTTTTAATTTATAAGGATAATATTTAATTTAATAAGTCGCCCCTCTAATTTAACAAAGGGGCAACCTAAAAATAAACTATTATTTTTTTTCTTCAACCTCTCCTTCCACGACTTCATCCTCTTTATTCTCTTTATTTTCTTTCTCATTCTTTTCCGTCTTATCTTCAGTAACTCCAGCCTGGGCACCAGCAGTAGCTCCAGCACCTGGAGCAGATTGGTACATCGCCGCCCCAATTTTCTGAGCAAGAGTATTCAATTCTTCCATCTTTTTCTTGATTTCTTCAAGATCTCCGCCTTCTTGAGCTTTTTTAAGAGCGGCGGACTTATCTTCCATCTCTTTTTTATCTTCTGGTTTCATTTTATCACCTGATTCTTTTAGCATTTTTTCCATGGTAAATAAAGCGGTTTCAGCTTGATTTTTAATTTCCGCTTCTTCTTTCTTTTTCTGATCTTCTCCAGCATGAAGTTCTGCCTCTTTTTTCATTTTTTCTATTTCTTCTTTACTGAGACCAGAAGAAGCGGTAATCGTAATCTTTTGTTGCTTATTGGTAGCCTTATCAGTGGCCGAGACATTTAAAATACCATTAGCATCAATATCAAATTTAACTTCAATTTGCGGAACTCCGCGGGGAGCAGAAGGGATACCATCTAGAATAAAACGTCCTAAAGTTTTATTATCAGCAGCCATGGAACGTTCACCTTGAACAATGTGAATATCAACAGCAGTTTGACCATCAGCCGCCGTAGAAAAAATCTGTGATTTAGAAGTTGGAATAGTAGTATTCTTTTCAATTAATGGGGTAGCCACTGAACCCATAGTTTCAATTCCTAAAGTTAAGGGGGTCACATCTAATAACAAAACATCTTTAACATCGCCTTGTAAAACACCCGCCTGAACTGCCGCTCCCATTGCTACAACTTCATCGGGATTAACATTAAGATTAGGTTCTTTATTAAAAAATTCTTTAACTTTTTTCTGAACCAAAGGCATTCTGGTCATTCCACCAACCATAATTACTTCATTGATATCTGCTAATTTAAAACCAGAATCAGCAAGCGCTTTTTTACAAGGTTCAATTGTTTTTTCTACTAAATCTTGAATAAGAGTTTCTAGTTTTGCCCGTGAGAGCTTCATTACTAAGTGCTTAGGACCATTAGCATCAGTGGTGATAAAGGGTTGATTAATTTCAGTTTCCTGTGCTGTTGATAATTCAATCTTAGCTTTCTCAGCTGATTCTTTAATACGCTGTAAAGCTAAAGGATCTTTAGATAAATCAATTCCCTGATCTTTTTTGAATTCTTCAATAATCCAAGCAATAATCCGTTGATCAAAGTCTTCACCACCTAAGTGAGTATTACCATTGGTCGCTTTAACCTCAACAGTATCGCTAGAAATATCTAAAACCGAAACATCAAATGTTCCACCACCAAGATCATAAACAGCAATCTTTTGGCCCTGCTTTTTATCAAAACCATAAGCCAGCGCAGCGGCTGTTGGTTCGTTAATAATTCTCTTCACCTCTAAACCAGCAATTGTACCCGCATCTTTGGTGGCTTGACGCTGAGAATCATTAAAATAGGCGGGAACAGTAATAATCGCTTCAGTAATTTTTTCTCCTAACTTAACTTCGGCATCGGCTTTTAATTTTGACAAAATCATTGCCGATATTTCTTGAGGACTATAATTTTTATCACCCATTTTAACTTGCACTCCTTCACCAGATTGCAAAATCTTATAGGGAGCAGTTTTTAGATCTCGTTGAACTTCGTCTTCACCAAAATGACGACCAATCAAACGCTTCACCGCATAAACGGTATTCTCGGGGTTAATAACTGCCTGACGTTTTGCTGCTGAACCAACAATTCGTTCACCATTTTTATCAATAGCAACGACTGAAGGTGTGGTTCGATTACCTTCAATATTTTCAATGATTTTTGGTGCCCCCCCCTCCATAATTGCCATGGCGGAGTTTGTTGTCCCTAAATCAATTCCTAAAATTTTAGACATAATGTTTTTTGTTTAATTTATTATTAATTTATTATTTATTTTTCTTCTTAGTTTCTATTTTGATGGTTTGTGACTTAATTTCCGGAGCTTTCGGAATAGTAATTTTTAGGATTCCTTCACTATTAACTGCTGTTGCTCGCTGACCATTAACCTTGGTTGGTAAAGGAATAGAACGATAAAAGGAACCTCGATGGATTTCTTTACGATAATAATTTTGATCATCAACTTCGCTTTTTTTCTCACTTTCTCCTTTTAGAGAAAGCACATTATTTTCAATAGAAATGCTAACTTTCTTGGGATCAATCCCTCCCAACTGGGTTTCAACAATAATATTATCTTTATCCTCGTAGATATCAACGGCGGGGGTAAAGCCAAATTGTTGACCACGAATTCCTGGTAACAGAGAATTCATGGTTTGCTCTAAATCATCAAATTCTGGAAAGAATGGTGTCCATTTTATTAAAGACATAATATTTCTATTATTTTTCTTTAAAATTTAAGTGATTTACTAAAACTTAAATAGATAAAGAAAAAAAACTTTAAAAAAATAAAATTACTTAACTATTACTTTAGCCGGTCTAATCACTCGACCATTCAGTTTATAGCCCGGCATAATTTCCTGCTGAACCTGGTCACCAGTACCACTGATTGCTTCCATGGTCTGATGATCAAATTTAGCATTTTTAGTTTCAATCTCTTCTACTCCACGAGCATAGAGAACATTTTTAAATTCTTTTAAAACGTGTTTAACGCCAATTACCCAAGCACTTTTCAATTCTGTTTCACTTAAACCAGCAATAGAAATTTTTAAATGATCATAAATTGGTAAAATATCCTGTAAAAAATCACCAATGGCATATTTAATAAAATCTTGCTTCTCCTGGGCACTTTGCTTTAATAAATTATGATAGTCTGCTAAGGCCCGGCGGTATTTATTTTCCCAACTTTGTTGATCTTCTTCTTTAATAAGTTCAAAACGAGCTTGGCGACCCTTTTTAGTCTCCACTTCATCTAAAAATTCTGATAAAGGGCGAGACCAAAACTTTCCGTCTTTTAAGCCTTTATAAATAACTACTGGTTTTTCATTAATTGTCGATTTGGCTAATAGAACAATCTGATACTCGTGGCCTTTGTAATGACGATAAATTCCTTTTTTTAACTCAGGCATAATACTTATTGTTTAAATTTCTTTTCAATAAATGTTAATAAGGCTAAATTGTGACGATAATCCATGCGCATCGGACCAAGAATACCTAAAATAGCGCTTTGCTTGTTATTTTTATATTTAAGCAAAACTGTACTTAGAAAGTTTCCGAAAGGATTTTGTGAACCAATTAATACTTGCTGACCATTAGGTAATTTTTCAAAAACATCATCAATAATTTCTTCTAAACGATCAATAACCTCAGAAACATTACAAACGGTATTAACCCGCTTAAATTCTGGCTGAGCAAATAAATTAGCTAAACCAGTATAAAATAAATTATTCTTATGAAAAGCCCAAAAAACAGTAGCCGATGAAAATTTAGCAATTATTTTGGCAATTTGTTTATAAGCCGTTTCTTCATGCTTAAAGAACTTATCAAGGGTTTTTAGTTCCGAATCTTTTAGTTCTGTTTTCTGGTGATTATTCCTAATATCTAATAAAAATAATTCATAAGCTAACTCAGTGGGAATACGTCCCGAAGAAGTATGGGGCTGATAAATATAACCAGCATTCTCTAATTCCATCATTTCATTACGCACTGTCGCTGGGGAAATATTTAATTTATATTTATTTACTAAAACACCCGAAGAAACTGCTTGAGCAGTTTTCAAATATTCTTTAATAACAGTAAATAATAAAAATTTTTTACGTTCAGAAATCATACATATCTATTATAGCGCTAATTAGCACTCAAGTCAAGAGAGTGCTAATTATTATTATTATTTACCTAATATTTAAACAATATCTTTATTTAGAAACTAAAGGATGATCAACTGTAAAATACCATTTAATAATATCTCGGGAAATAAAAGCTGTAATAGCATCACCAGCAACCCCCTTCTCAACAATAACAGCAATCACAATTTGCGGTTTTTTATAGGGAGCAAAAGCAGTAAACCAAGCATGGGGTGGTTCGGTTGAAGACCATTGGGCAGTTCCTGTCTTTCCTGCTGTCGCTACTGGTAAATACTCTAATTCTCGACCACTACCGCTAGTAACGGCCTGGCGCATTCCTTCCCGAACAATTTGTAAATTAGCTGAAGAAATAAAATGACTGCGAATAACCACGGGCTTAATAACTTTAATAACTTGATTATCAGAATTTAATATTTTACTAACGAGATGTGGGCGATAAAGAGTCCCCCCATTAGCAACGGCGGAGATATAATTAGCAACTTGTAAGGGAGTAACCAATAATGCTCCCTGACCAATAGATAAATGATAAGTATCACCAACATACCAAGCTTGGTGTTTAACCCGTTCTTTCCAGGCTGCTGTTGGAACAAAGCCTGGACGTTCTCCCGGCAAATCAATACCCGTTAATTGACCAAGTCCGAAGAGCCGCGCATATTTTATCAAACCCGAAAGTCCCAAACCTTTAAAATTCTTATAGCCACCACCAATCATATAAAAGAAGGTATTCACTGACCAAGCAAGAGCCTTTTTAACATTTGTTATTCCATGTCCACCGGGTTTCCAATCGGGGAAAAACCACTGACCAATTCGTAAACCACCAGTACTTAAAACTGTGGTATTCTCAGTAATTATTTTGTCTTGCAAAGCACCCGCGGCAAAGACGGGTTTAATAACCGAACCTGAGGGAAATTCTCCACTGATGGCTCGGTCAAATAAAGGTTTATCGGGATTATTTAAAAATTTATCATATTCCTGTTGACTAATTCCTCGGGCAAATAAATTATTATTATAAGCTGGTAAACTAACGAGAGCGAGGATCGCCCCATTATTAGGATTCATTACTACTGCCGCCGCCCGATGTAATTTTGCTTTCTTTAAATATATTTTTAGAACCCTTTCTACTTCTTGCTGTAAGCGGCCATCTAAAGATAATTCCAGATTATGACCATTAACCGCTGGAGTAATACTAACAATCTTTTCTTGGCGACCCAGAGCATCAACTTCAATATTTATCTTTCCAGGAGCACCTTTTAACTGTTTTTCCCAAGAATATTCTAAACCAGTTTTTCCGACATAATCTAGAGGAGAATAATTATTGCCTAATTTTTTTAATTCTGAGGCTGTAATTTTCCCCGTATAACCAAGAAGATGAGAAAAGCTACTCCTCCCGAGAATAATTGGTTGAGAACTAGTGCTGGGTAATAGATATTCTCGTCTAATCTTGCTGGATAAAAAAACTCCGGGCCAATTCGGAAGATGGAGATCAATTTGTAAGGCTTGATCATAAGGAATTTTATCAAAAGCAAATAATGGTTTATATGATTCTAAAGAACCAATTTGGACCGTAGATAAAATATGTTTTAATTTATAAAAAATAGCATTATCAGTGCTAATCTGAATAGTTGAAGTTCCTAGATGATAAATATCAGAATTCTTAATTAGATTAGAATTATGAGTATCGGGATTTACATTACCAGATAATATCTTACTAACTTTACGTAATAGATTATCACGTACTAACTCATTTTTCGGTAAATCAATTGGTTTAAAATATAAAACAAAATTAGCTTTATTACGCACTAACGCTCGTAAATTACGTGTATAAATAATTCCCCGTTTTGGTTCAATAATCTCCGAACGCAAACGATTTCCTTCAGATAAAGAATTATAATAATTATTCTTACCAATTTGCAACCAGAATGCTCGTCCAATTAAAAACAATAAACCAAGAATTATTATTAAAGAAAAATATTTTAATTTATTAAAATCAAAAGATAAATTAATAATTTCCTTGCGCTGATTATCTGCTAAAAACGACTCCTCAGTCCAATTAGTATAATAGAAAGAATCCTTCAAGCCTCCAAAATGAAAGCGTCCTTCTTTAATTAGAAAAGGGTCTTCTTTTTTGGTGGATAACATTTCAACTAAACGATCTTTTTTAGTTTTCTTAAAAAAATTTCTAAACATATCTGTTAAAAATTTTAACGTTAATTAGATAGAAAAGCAAGAATAAAAAACGGCTTAAAAGGCAATAGTAACTTTATTTTTTATTTATAAAAACTTTAGATTTTATTCATCCAATTTCTGTTATAATTAAAAATGTCTTTCATAATAATTATTAATTTAAAAGTTTTAAAAATCTAAAAAATAAAAATATGCACTTACTCTTAATAGAAGACGATCTTAATATTACGAAGGCACTCATCCCCATTCTAAAAGAAAAAGGTTACAACATTGATCAAGCTTCAGAAGGAGAGCGCGGTTATTTCCTCGCCAGCACAAATAATTATGATTTGCTGATTTTGGATTATAATCTTCCGAAATTAACTGGTCGGGAGCTGATTAAAAAATTACGACAAGAAAAAAATATTGTTCCTATTCTCATGCTAACCGTTCGTAACGAATTAAAGGAAAAAATTGATTTGTTTGAACTCGGAGTTGATGATTATCTAACTAAACCTTTTAAAATTCCAGAGCTCTTAGCCCGAATTACAGCTTTATTACGACGACCGCAAAGCTGGCGTGGTAATATTTTAAAAATAAAGAATTTAGAACTAGATCATAATAAATTTTTAGTCACTAAAAATAAAATTAGAATAGCTCTGTCCTCTAAAGAATTTACCCTGTTAGAATATTTATTAGCAAACCAAGGAACAGTTTTATCTCGCCAGAATATTATGGAATACGTTTGGGATGAAAATGCTGATCCTTTTTCTAATACGATTGAAGTTCACATTGGAAATCTTCGTCGAAAGCTAGAAACTAAAAAAGAAAAATTTATTTTTACCATTTCTAACCGAGGCTATAAAATTGATCAGCAAAAATAATAATAAAAACTAATAAATATGAATAAGTATAAGATGGGGATTAAAAATTGGTGTTTGAAATTAATTGAACCGCAAAGTTTAAAAAAAAATTTAAAACGTAAAGAATTATTACTGAATATTTTATTAGTTTTTTCAATTGCCAGTTTCTTATTAATAAATCTAATAAATTTAATAGATTTATTAAACCACAACCAAAACTACTGCTTAGCGCCAATTTATGCTGGACCAATTTTATTTTTTCTATTATTTATCTTTTATCTATCTAAAAAAGGGAAAATTAAGCTTGCTAGCTGGTTGCTATTATTAATTTATTCTTGGCCGATGCTTCACTTGTTTATTATGCGTGGGGTAAATTTACCAGTGGCCCTATTATTCGCTGTTCTAATTATTTCTTTATTTGGTCTCTTACTTGGTGCTAGTCTTTCTCTAATAAGCAGCGGAATAATCGGGATTCTGATGATTTCATTAAGCTATATCAAACATTTAAATTTAATGCCCGTTGATAATTATTGGCAAAATGAAATAAATGAAATCAGTCTTTATGTTCTGCTTTTACTACTAATTTCCACGATTATTTGGCTGTTTGCTCGAAATTTAAAACAAGCCTTGTTTCGTGCTCAAGCTAGTGAAAAAAAATTGCAACAGGAACGAGACTTATTAGAACTAAAAGTAATGGAAAAAACCACTGCTCTGCGTCAAATAGAAAAAGAAAAAATAATTCAGCTTTATCGTCTGGCTAATTTTGGACGTCTATCCTCGGGTGTTTTTCACGATTTAATCAATCCCTTAAGCGCTGTCTCCCTTAACCTCCAGCAAGTTCAAGAAGAAACCAAGGCTCTAAATAATGTTAATCTCTATTTGGAACAAGCCATTGTCGCTGCTCATCAAATAGAAGATTTAATGGCGGGAATTAAAAAAATTATTCAACAAAAAAAGTAATTCGGGAATTTTTTAATATTAATGAAGAAATTAAAAAGATTATTTGTGTTTTAACTTTTAAAGCTCGTCGAGCAAAAGTTAAAATAAATTTTGATCCAGGAATTAATATCAATTTTTACGGAAACAGCGTTAAATTCGGACAAATAATTATGAATCTAATTGCCAATGCTATTGAAGCTAATGAAGAACAAAATAAAAAAGAGAAAATAAGATTACTTGAAAAGGAAGTCCAAATTAAAATCTGGAAAAACAAAAATAAAATTCGGATTACTATTGATGATCAGGGGACTGGTATCGCTCCAGAAAATATCATTAAAATTTTTGATTTATTTTTTACTACTAAAACTAAAGCTAATCAGGGTTTAGGAGTTGGACTATCTTCCGCCAAAACAATTATTGAAGAGGATTTTCAAGGAGGAATTAGAGTAAAAAATAGAGAAAAAGAGGGGAGCCAATTCATTGTCTCTTTACCTTTTGCTTTCCCAAAAGTCCTTAGCTAATAGCTAATATTATTTTTAAATTAAGATTTAAAAGGTAAAAAATGATATAATAAGCTTATTAATTTACAAAATATTTATCTAAAAGACAACTATGCCTCAAGATTTATTATCAATTATTGTCCCCGTGTATAATGAAGAACAACTTATTGGTACTTCCTTGCCGAAGATTTTTGAATTAAAGATTGCCAAAGAAGTAATAATTGTTAATGATGGTTCAACGGATCAAACGGGAATTATTCTTCAAGACTTACAACAAAAATTTAATTTTCAATTAATTAGCGAAACCAAGAATAAAGGTAAAGGCTTTGCCGTCAGACAAGCTTTGAAACAGATTTCTGGAAATTATTTTATTATTTATGATGCTGATGATGAATATCAACTTAGTGATGTCGTTTCCCTCTTTGAAGAAATACAGAAAATTAATTTGTCCATGAACGCTCCAAAATCTAATCCCCAACCAGTAGTTCTTTACGGATCACGTTGGTTACATAAACCAGCGCTGAGTGCTCATTATCTCGTAAATAAATTTCTCACTGCCTTAACTAATCTGCTTTTTTCTAGTCACTTAACTGACATGGAAACTTGTTTAAAACTAATCCCCAGCACCGCCTTAAAAGATTTAAAATTAAAAGGACGACGCTTTGAGATTGAACCAGAAATAACCGCTCAGTTATTAAAAGCTAATTATCTAATTAAAGAGTTGCCAATTCAATATACTCGACGTAATTATCAACAAGGGAAAAAAATAAAAGCTCGTGATGGCCTTTTAGCAATTTATACTCTTATTAAAGAAAGGCTTATTTAAATAGTGGTAACTTACCGACCGCTTGTAGAGATTTAACTTCCTGTAAATAATGGCGAGCGGTAATATTGTTTCTATCCAGATTTTGAGCTTTTCGCCAAGACTGAGCCGCTTGTTGATAATTGCCTAAACGCCAATAAACTAGGGCTTCTTGATTATAAACCGCTGGTAAGTGATAACCCGCTTGAAAAGCACGAGAAAAGTAATTTAAAGCCACTTGTAAATCAAGGGCATCTTGACTATGAGCATATAAGGATCCTAAAGAAAATAAAGCTTGGCGATTATTAGGAAAAGTAAAAAGAATATTTTGATAGATAACTTGAGCAATATCTTCTTGACCCAGCTCTTGAGCCAAGAAGGCTAAATTGAATTTCTCCCTTAGATTAGAATGCAAACTTAAATGACGTAAACGAGCACGCAAAGCTAAATTATTTAAAGTCAATTTTTTAATTACTAATGGATTAGTAGTTTTTTTATTAAGGAGAATAAGAGAATAACGACCAAAATAAACTAAAGACCAATTTTTGTCTTTCAAAATAAAAGGTAAAAACTTTTGGGCCCAAGGAGTAGAATCGGTATAAGCGAAAAAAATAGTTTGAAAATGATATTGATTACTAATTTTTTTCCAAACCACGGGATTGTTTTGCAGAGGCTTATAAATATTTTCAAAAAATTTAACGGGATAAGCTTCCGGACGATTATCAACAAAAACTCGTTCTTGAGGATAAAGCCAAAAGATTAAGGCACTACCTAGATCATAATTATTAAAAATAGGACCTTTTAATTTATGATCTTTAAAAAAATTTGAAGCGTTAGTACTGCCAGTCGCTAAACCCCAGCCAAAAGAATTTTTAATAAAATTTTGCTGACTAATAAAATTACTTCCTAAATAAAGAAGGCTAACAATAATTAATATTAATAAAGTGATAGACAAATAAAGAGGTTTAATTTTTTGATAAATTAAATTAATCAAAACTTTCTTATTAAAACCATTTTTTAGACTCATTAGATTAGTACTAATCAAAACCAAGGCAATTAAAGCGAATAAAGAAATATTACGAGAAGCAAATAGTCCAAGACCAGCAAAAAAAATCATTAAAAAAGTTGAGAACAGTTGTAATTTTTTGCTAATCAGCCAGTTTAAGGCCCAACTTAAAATCAATAGTAATAATAAAACTTTAAAAATAATAAAATTATAATTAACCATTAAATGACTAAGATAAAAAATACTTTTATTCTCAGCAATTTGATAACCGTAATGACGTAAAATAACAAAAGGATAAATCAAGCCCCGCCAGGTATTGGGATTTATTAAACAAACTAGAGTTAATAAAATAAAATTTTTAATCCAAGGACCTGCTCGCCGCCAAGCCAATTGCCAACGATCTGGAAAGCTGGTTAAACGCTGACCCAGGGGTGGCAAAAATTCAGCGAGAGCCTTAAAACCTAATAAAGCTAAACCAATAAAAAAATAAATATGAAGATTAACCCATAAAATAAAAATGGGGACTAACCAATATAAACGACGATAATTTTTAGTAGTTGCTACCCGGTCAATAATCAACCAAGTTAAAATAATAAATAAATAACTAAAAGCCTCAGGACGAATATTAATCCGTTCAGTTAACAAAAAAATAACTGGTAACGATAAAAAGCTAGCCAAATAAAAATTACTTTTTTTACGAGCAAAATTAAAAGTTAAAGCAAAAATTAATACCGCTAACAAAGCATTAAATAGAGAAAGTAGCTTAAAGCCTCCCCATAAATAGATAGTGTAAAAAACTACTCCCGCAAACCAATGATGATTGATAAATGGAAAATTCGTTTCGGTATAAGAATAGAGGTTGGTATAAAGAACTTGGCTATTTTGCCAAAGAACTTTTCCATTCTCTAAGTGTCGCCCAAGATCAATGGAGCTGAACTCAATTTTCTGAGAATGAATTATAAAAATCAGAGATAATAATCCGCAGATAATTAAAATTTTAAATACTTTCTCAATCTTGATTTTATGAAATATAGAATACTTCATTAATTAAACTAAAGTTAATAATAATTTAAAACCAATGCAGGAGTCGTTGGCGACGATTACTAAAAACTATTAAAAATATAAATAACATTGTTAAAACGATTGTCCCTCCGGTGGAAAGATTAAAATAGAAAGATAAAAACATTCCCGCAACTACTGAAAATATTGAAAAAATTTCCGCATATAGAATTGTTTGGCGAAAACCTTTCTTAAGTTGCAAGGCGGTAACTACGGGAATAACAATCAAAGCCGCAATTAATAAGACCCCCACAATGGGAATTGCTAAAGAAACGGTAAAGGCCGCTAAAATAATAAAAACTAAATTAAGGAATTTTAAAGGTAAACCGCTAACTTGAGCCGCTTCTTCATCGAAAGTAATAAAAACTAATTCTTTAAAGAAAAGTAAAAGAGTGGCCATCACAATTAATGCTAAAACAGCTATTTCATAAACATTACTAATTGTCACCGTCACAATACTCCCAAATAAATAATTAAATAGACTAGTATTAAAGCCATGGGCTAGACTGAGTAAAACAATCGCTAGTGCTAAACCTCCTGATAAATATAGAGCTAAGGCAGCATCACTATATAATTTTTTAGAATTTCTTAATTTTTCAATTCCTAAAGCAGCTAGAACGGTTGTTCCGAGAGCGGTCAGAGCCGGGTTCAAGCCAAATAATAATCCAAAAGCAATACCGGCTAAAGAGACATGGCTTAAGGTGTCAGCAATTAGTGAATATTTTCTGAGAACTAAAAAAATTCCAATTAAAGGAGCAATAATCGCCACAATTAAACCAGCGATTAAACCACGAATAATAAAATCATATTGGAAAATACTCAATAACATAAGTTTCTAAAAATTAATAAACTTGAAAAATAAACGAACTAAAATAATTAATATTTATTATCAGAAAAATGTCGCTCAGTAGAAAAATCATTAGGCGAATTATAATAAGTTAAAAATTTATCTAAATAGGCAATATGCATTACTTCTCTGGTAAGACGGGCGGTATCATGAGAAACTAACACTAAACTTAAACCCATATTCTGATTAAGATTTTTTAATAATTTATAAAAATCATCTTGAGACGCTTGATCAATACCCGTCGTCGGTTCATCTAAAAAAATAAGTTCTGGCTGGCTAACCAAAGCCCGAGCAATAAAAACTCTTTGTGCTTGTCCTCCAGATAAATTACCAATTAATTCCTGTTGATACTCTCGCATTTTAACCTGTTCTAGCGAATTATCTATTATTTTAAAATCTTGACTATCCAAACGATGAAATAATCCTCGCCGAGCATAGCGCCCCATAGAAACTACCTCCCGTACCGTCGCTGGAAAATTAGTATCAAAATTTGTTGCCTGCTGAGGAACATAACTAATTTTAGAATAATCTTTAAAATCTTTAATATCCACCCCAAATAATTTGATTTGTCCTTGGAAAGAAGTGAGTAATCTTAAAAGAACTTTTAATAAAGTAGTTTTACCAGCTCCATTTGGCCCAACAATTCCCAGATAATCCCCCTGATGAATATTTAAGGAAATTTGATTTAAAATTAGTTGAGATTTATAAGCAAAGGAAAGTTTTTTAATTTCAACAATATTATGATGGTGATTTAATTTTAACATATTAACAATAATTTACTGTCTAGTAATTATTCTTTATTAATGGCACTCTAAGGCAATTTTTAAATTTTTCAGATTAGAACGCATTTCGGTAAAATAGTTTTTACCCTCTTGCACTTCCTGGGGAGTTAAACCTTCAATGGGATTAAGTTCTAAGGTCTGAGCACCAACTTCTTGAGCAATAGTATCAGCTAATTTTGGACTAACTAAACTTTCAAAAAAGATATATTTTATCTTTTGCTTCCGAACTAATTTCACTAAACTAATTAATTGTTTTGGAGAAGGTTCAGAATTAGGAGACAAGCCAGCAATGGGCACTTGCTGTAGTTGATATTGGCTAGCTAAATAACCAAAGGCGGCATGAGCGGTCACAATATCTTTTTGTTGACAATCTTTTAAAGTTTGAAGATACTCTTGATCTAAAACTTGTAATTTAATTTTAAGCTCTTGGGCACGATGTTGATAATAATCTCGATGTTGAGGATCAACCTTAATAAAGCCCGCACTAATTTTATCTACCATTCTTTGAGCTAAAATTGGACTCAACCAAACATGAGGATCAACGATAGAACGTCCATCACGATTTATCTGACGATTTGTTAAACCAGCTGCAGCGATAATTAAAACTGTTTGATGGGGATTAATAAGCTGTTTAATGTGCGGTCCCCAAGCTTCTAAATGGCCACCATTAAGGATTAATAATTGGCTATTTTCAATTTTGATCATATCCGCTGGAGTTAATTCATAATCATGCGGTTCGGCCCCAGCGGGCGTAATATTGACTACTGTCGCCCACTGACCACCAATTTCTTGAGCCAGGAAATATAAAGGATAAAAGCTAGCAACAACTTTAATTTGATTAATCTGCTGAGTTTTATTCTTAACTATAAAAGATTTTTTAGAAAAAAAAGTAATAAAAAAAACTATCAGAATCAAAACACTAAATGAAATACCAATAATAATAAAATTTTTATTTTTCTGAGACATATTTTTAAAAATGTTTTTTAGAACAACAATCACATAAACCATAAAATTCCAAAGAATGATCGATAATTTTAAAGTTTAATTGTTGAGAAATTTGTTTTTCTTGTTTAATTAAAACATTCTCTAGGACAACACGTTTAATTTGGTGGCAAGACAAACAAACAAGGTGATGACTATGTTTTTCTAATTTCAATTCATAACGTTTAATACCATCTTTAAAAACGACTTCATTAATAATGTTTTTTTGTAATAAAAAAGCTAATTCACGATAAATCGTTGTTTTATTTACAACTATTTGACAATAAGATAAACGCTGTTTTATTTCCAAAGCCGAAAAAGGCTGAGGACAATTTAAAATTTTCAATATCTCTGTTCGTGTTTTAGTTTGTCGACAACCAAGTAATTTTAATTTACGTTCTACTTCTAAAGGATTAATAATTTTCATTACTATAATAATAATGCAACTAAGTTGCATTGTCAACTTTAAATTAAATATTAAGAATTCTAATTATTATTTACCTTCTGTTTTAATTTTTTATCTCCTTGAAGATAACGTGCTGCTAACCAAGTCGTAATCGGTACTGATAAGCTTAAACCAATTACTCCAACTAAAGTCCGCACGATTTCTGTTGATATTTTTTCACTATTAACTATTTGGAAAAAAGATAAAAAAGGCGTTTGATGCAAACCAATTAAAACTATTAACGGCAAAGACATACCAACATAAGCCAAAAATAAAGTATTAACAACTGCGCCTAAATGAGCCCGACCAACTTTCATGCTCATTGTAAAAGTTTTTTTAAATGGCAAACGAGGATTAAGAGAACGAATTTGAGTTACAACTTCAACTTGACCAATAACAATATCATCCAAAATACCTAAAGTTCCAATAATTATAGCTGCTAATAATAAGCCCTGAAAATTAATTGCTGGGCCAGCTTCTATTAAATAAGTTACTTCTTCCTGTGCCGTACCAGTTAAATGAGCTAAATTACTAAAAAATATTGCCAATCCCGCAGTAACAATTAATGATATCAAAATACTTAATAAAGCAATATGAGATTTTTTATTAATTCCATTAGTTAAATAAACAATAATTAATAAAATTACAAAAGATCCGAGGCCTCCTACTAATAATGGGTTAAAGCCTTGAATTATCAAAGGAATCATAACTTTAATAATAAAAACAAAACTCAAAGATAAAGATAAGATTGCTTTTAAACCTTGACTGCGACCAATTAATAGAATAACAACAATAAATAATAGCAATAACCACCACAAAGAATTCTCCCGGATATAATTCATGATATAAAAAGTGTTTTGTCCATTAAGACCTGCGCTGTAATTTACTACTACTTTATCACCTGCTTTATAAACATTATTACCAACAACATCTAATTTGGAAATGCCTTGATATTTAACAAGTTTACCAGTTAAAGGGCCAGTCAATATTTTTAATTGTAAATTTTGCTGTTTAGATTTAGCACCATTATTTCTTGTAATAATTCGTTCTTGTAAAACTTTTAAAACCTGAGCTTGGGCTGAATGAGTAACAATGGTTTGATTAACATTAGAATTAATATTTGCTGTTTGAGAAACAGCTAAAACTGGTCTAACAAAAGAAAATAATAGAAGACTAACAATAAAAAATTTTATTATTTTTAACATAAAATTCATCGAATATCTATTTACTATTTAATTGATCAATATCTTTTTGGTAGCGGTTAGCAGTGGCTATCACACTATCACCATAAAAACTAAAAGCAGGATTTGTTCCTCCAGAAAAATAACGCATTGCTGCTGCCCATTCACCAGCTCGGGAACCTGCCCCATCAGCTCTCAATTTTAGACCAGCAGCTAAAAAAGCATCACGAATATTCCAGGGATTGGCCGTCTGTCCAGTAATGGCCGTAATTTTAGACCGATATCCCAACCAAGTAGAAGGAATAAATTGTGCGGGGCCCATTGCTCCTCCCCAACCCATTTGTTTACCACTCTTATAATACATCGGGCAAGAGATAGGAGTAATATTAATATTCAATCCTAAAGATTTAGTAATTTGAATAAAGGGTTTCTGATCTCGCCGCGGGCTCATCACCACTCGCCAACTTTTACTCGGAGGATCACCTTGACGATTACAGGTTCCGACATTACGCCCTAAATTGGACTCTTGAGTTAAAATCGCTAACAATAAAGCAGCACGAACTCCGGTTGCTTGAGAAGTAGCTTGAGCAATTTGGACCGCTTGACCAAAAGTAATTTGTTTATTAGCAGCAACAGTTACTAAACTATAAATACGATTACGAATAATCGTCGCTTGTTGTTTGTTTTTTTTGAGCGTGGCCTGATAATTGGCTTCTTGACCGCGCGTTTGCCATAATAAATTATTTTTTTCTTGAATATTTTGAGCAACTTGATTGTTTTGTAAATCAATAATTCTGGCTAAATTCTGTTGAGCCTCTTTCTGACTAGTGATTAATTGCTGTGTTTTTTGTAGTTGACTCTTTTGATATTCTAGAGAATTGGCTAATTTATTTAGATTAACGGTAATATTTTCTAAACTATGTAAATTATTATAGAAATCAGAAAAATTATGGACACTTAAAAACAAATCGAATAAAGAGGTTTGTTTAGTGCGCCAAAGCTTATTAATAATTACCGCTAAATACTGTTGCAATTCGGTAATTTTTTTTTGATTTTGATTGAGTTGAAATTGCGCTTGAGTTAATTGAACAACTGAACGGTCAAGATTAATGGAGTTCGCTTGGATTTTTAATATCAAGCCTGCTTTTTGAATACTCAATTGGGTAAGACGATTTGCGAGAGTGTTCTTTTCTCGTCTAACTCGTACTAAAGATTGTTGATTTTGAGTAATTTGTTGTTCAATATTTCTTAACTGCTGTTCTAAGCGTGCTCGTTCTATCTCTAAAGATTGGTTCTGACTACTCTGAGCAAAAGAATTTAAACTTCCCGAGAACAAAAAAACTAGCAAAATTAAAAAATATAATAATATTTTTTTCATAATAATATTATTATACCATGTTTTCACAAGAGACTATATTAATCATAAAAATTGAAAAAAGTAATCAAAAATTGATGATTGTTTTTATTCTCTTGTCTTGATAAGCGGCTGCTTCTCGAAAAGCCCGAATACCATCTTGGGCCCGATAACGATGAGTAATTAAACTTTTCAAATCTATCTTTTTAGCGGCAACTAGCTCAATAGAAGGTAAGAAAGAAAAAGCGCAGGTCCAAGAACCATGAACATTTAATTCTTTCTTCACAATATTCATTAAATTTATTTTGGAGGCAGTTTCAAAAACTCCTAAAGTAAAGACCTCACCGCCACGACGGGTAATTTCTAGAGCTAATTCTGCCGTACTTGCTTGACCAACCACTTCAAAAGCTATGTCTGCTCCCCACGGAGCAATCTTTTTCAGAACCTGCACTAAATCCTGTCGTTGATTGTTAACAACGAAATTAGCCCATTTCTTCCGTTTGGCTATTTGTAATCGCCAACTAGCAATATCAACGCCAATTACTACTGCTCCACTTTGTTGTAAAACTTGATCAAGCAAAAGACCAACTGGTCCTTGACCAATAACCACAATCTTTTTATCTAATAAGGAACCTGCTTTATGAGCAGCATAGTAGGCAATTGATAAGGGTTCAATCATTGCTCCCTCTTCAAAACTTAACTGCGCTGGTAATTTATAAACTAAATGAGCTGGAATCGCTAAATATTCAGCCAAAGCTCCTGGTAATTGTAAACCAATCACTTTAGAATTCGGACATAAATTAGGCTTACCAGATAAACAATAATAGCATTTGCCACAACTAACTACATGTTCGCCAGTGACTCGGTCATTAATTTTAAAATTTTGAACTTGACTACCAATTTCTACAACAATTCCAGAAAATTCATGCCCCATTGTCAAGGGTGTGGGTAAATTCATTCCCCCATTATAAATATGTAAATCAGTGCCGCAAATACCCACGCTTTTAATTTTCAATAGAACTTCATGGGCTTTAATTCGGGGCTTAGGGACATTAATATATTTCAAAGTCTTGGGCCCAGTATAAACAATACTTTTCATAAAAATAAAATTAATATTTAAAAATTGATCTTAACAATTAAGACCTCTCTATTATAGCATAATTAACATAATAACAGCAGAAGCGGCCATAATGGAAAAGGTTCCCCAAACTAGAATATTAGATAGCCAACCACTACGATAACGACCCATGATTTTTTCATTATTAGCAATTCGGGCTACTAAAAATATAATTGGTACGGCAACCAAACCGTTAAAAACAGCGGTAAAAATTAAAGCCTTGATAGGATCAATACCAACGAGATTAATTAAGAGTCCAATTAAAGTAGAAATGATAATAACACCATAGAAACTGGGAGCTTTTTTGAATTTTAGATTCAAGCCTGCTCGCCAATCAAAGGCTTCCGAGAGAGCATAAGAAGCGGAACCAGATAAAATTGGAATTGCCAACAGTCCGAGACCAATAATACCAATAGAAAAAATAAATTTTGTAATCAAGCCAGCATAGGGAAAGGTTTGTACTAAAGGCTCAAGAGCCTTAGCAGCATCGGCAGCGGTAACAATGTTTGTAATTCCATGTTGATTTAAAACACTCGCCGCCGTAACAATAATACACCAAGCAACAATTTCCGAAAAAAGCATTCCCACAAAATTATCCCAATGGAGACGACGAATAAATTTATTAATACCTCGAGGCTCGCCCGTCCAACGAAAAATGTGTTTTCTTTTTTCTTCTTCAACTTCTTCAGACGCTTCCCAAAAAAACATATAGGGCGAAATAGTCGTTCCGAAAACAGCAGTAATAATAAAGAAAAAAGCAAAATTAAATTCCAAATGAGGAATTGCTGTTGCTACTAAAATTTGCTGCCAAGGTTGATGAATCAAAAAAACTGTGATTGGATAAGCTAAAAGAGTAATCGCCAACCATTTTAAAATTTTAGAATACACCTTATAACTAGTAATAATTTCTAAAGTGAGAATTAAAATAGCAAATATTAAGGTGGCAAAAATAAAATTAATTGGAATGAGTAATTGTAAAGCAGCGGCCATGGCCCCCAGATCAGCACCAATATTAACAACATTAGCAATCACCATTAAGATAATTGCTCCTAACAAAATTTTTTGATTATAGTGTCTTTTAATTACCGCTGCCAATCCTTTGCCAGTCACGGCACCAATTCGCGCTGATGCTTCTTGAATAGCAGTTAGAAATGGCAAAGCAAAAAGAATTGTCCAAAGCTGACTATAACCAAATTGAGCACCAGTTTGAGAATAAGTAGCAATACCAGAAGGATCATCATCGGCCGCTCCAGTAATAACCCCCGGTCCAATAATTTTCAGAATTTTTTTTATCTTCGCTTTAAATTTTTTGTTTTTCTTCATATTTCTAAAACCTAACATCTTTATTCTACCATAAAACAAAGAAAAATTTAAAGATAAAAATTATTTAAAAATCGACCTGGTAAAAGATCGATTAAATAATTATGATATTAAACAAATACTGAACTAGGAGATTTTAATTAACAAATTTTATCGATAAGTCGAGGCATTTAAGGTATTCATAGTAATTTCGGAAACATGGTGAAGACGTGCATAGTTCTCCATATTGCTAATCATCTTATAACGAATAGCATAGCTATAATCAAAATTATAGAGATGACTTAAATATCTTAAAGTAGTAGCGTCCCATCTCATAGTTGTTCCATAACGTGAAGTATAATAGGTTCTCCGGACTGTTTTTGGAGTGATAACAGCTGATTTGGCCGTAGTTTTTGTCTTAGACACTGATTTTGCTGTTTTAGTAATGGAAGAGGAAACATGACGAGGAGTGTGAACTATTATCTTTGTTCGTTTTTTAATAGCAACTTGTTTTGTTGGAGTGGAAATGGTTTTAACCTTAGTAGGAATATTCTTTTCAGCTAAAACCTGAACATTAGTCTCAACTGGTTGATAAGAAGAAAGATTATTATCAATATTATTCGCTTGTCCAATTAAATCCGTTAAACCGGGCTGATTAGTAGCGGAAACACTACGGACCACAAAAATAATCGCTAAGAAAAAGATACTACCTAAAAATATTTTTTTTATCATAGAAAACAACAAAACAAATAAAACTATTTATTAAAAATTAAATTTTATTTAGATTTGTTCTTATTTGTAGTCTATCATAACAAAAAGCAACTAAGAAATCAAGGTTAAAAAAATAAAAGATCTAAAGATTAACTATTTACAGGCTAAATAGATTTTGGATTAAAATAAAAAAAAATAACATTTTAAATAGGTACTCATCCCTTCGGTCGTCGCTGACACCCCCACAAATGTGCCTACGGCGTAAAATTAAAATCACCACTCAACGAGAGAGTGGTAATTTTAATTTGCTGCGAGACCTGGATTCGAACCAGGATAAACGGCTTCAAAGGCCGCGGTCCTACCATTAGACGATCTCGCATTATTCAATTAAAATATCCTCAATGAGGATATTATTAGAAATTAATTAATTTGTCAAATTAAATCTTCGCATATTTACGAACAGCGAATAAACTAGCAACGGCATTGATAACGGCGACCACTAAGAATTGGGAACCAAAAATCAACACAAAGTTATTTATAAAATAAGCTAAGATATTAATATTATAATTCAGAAAAAAGCTATTTAGATAGGGTTGTAGTAAAGTCAAAAAGGGATAAAAGATTAAAATTACAATGAGCACACTTAAGAATGAATAAATAAGCGCTGAGAAAAGATAGGGCATGTAAATAAAAGAATTGGAAGCTCCTACTAGGCGCATAATCTCAATTTCCCGGCGATGAGTATAAATAGCAACCCGAATAGCATTATAAACCACTAACAAACTAATAAGAATAAAGATCGAAATAATAAATAAACCAACTTCATTAATTCGTTTCGTGAGTTTATTAATTTTAGTTAAAATAAGAGTATTATTAGAAAAGTCATGAGATTCAATAATTGGGTTATTAAGAGTTTTAAGTTCATTAATTACCAAATTAGATTCATTAAAATCTCGGGGCACAATTGTTAAACTAGGAGATAAAGGATTACGCCCTAACTCTCGTAAAGCCGTTAAAACTTGAGGATTATTCGCATACTTAACCCGGAAAGAGTTAATAGCACTCTGTTTAGAAATATAGTTAACTTGCTGGACATTATCTAGTTTAGAAATCTTAGTTTTTAGAGTGCTAATCTGGGCTTCCGTGGAATCAGCATTAAGGTATAAACTAATGTTAATTTTTGTTTTGACGGCCTGAATAGCACTATTGCTAATTAAATGAACGGTAATTAGGGTGTTAATAGAAAACAATGCCAATAATAAAACCATAATTGTCGCCACACTCAACCAAATATTACGAACAATATCTTGAAAACTAAATTTTATAATACGGTACAAAAATAACATAAATAAAAATTATATTAGAGTAAATATTTTCCTCGTTCTTGGTCATTAATAATTTGACCATGATCCATGGTAATAACCCGTCGGTTTAAACGATTAACAATTTCTTTATTATGGGTTACTAACACTACTGTCGTTCCAAATTTATTAATTCGTAACAGTAAATTAACAATATCATTGGCGTTAATAGCATCTAAATTACCAGTAGGCTCATCAGCTAAAAGAATTTTTGGTTGATGTACTAAAGCCCGAGCAATTGCCGTACGTTGTTGTTCCCCACCGGATACTTCATGGGGATAACGATTTTTTTCGGCATCTAAACCAACAATTTTGAGAACACTAGGAACAATTTTTTTTATTTTATTTGGTTTCGCTCCAGAAACTTGAAGAGCAAAAGAAACATTTTCTTCTAAAGTTTTTTTGCGAATTAATTTGAAATCTTGAAAAATAACACCAATCTGTCGTCGAAGATAAGGAACTTCATGACGACTAATTTTGGTGATATCCCAATCACCAATAATTATTCGTCCTTGATCAACATGTTCTTCGCCAATTAATAAGCGTACTAAAGTCGTTTTACCAGCACCAGATTGTCCGACAATGGAAACAAATTCTCCAGGTTTAATTAGGATATTAACATCTGTCAAAACCTTAACTTGACCTTGATAGGTTTTGGAGATGTTGTCCAAATTAATCATAAGTTTTAATAATTTATTTTTTTAACAGTTGCAAACCATAACGGATTAATTGAACATTATCAGCAAAATCAGCAGCACGACTTTTAGAACCAAAGTTTACTAAAATTAAATTACCTCTTGTCGTTCTCACCCGAGTCATTAAACAATATTTCGCTTCATCTAAATATCCAGTTTTAGAACCAATAATCCGATAAGTATTCAAACGTAGTAAGCGATCAGTGTTATGAATAGTGTGCCAGTGGTGAGTATTTAATGTCTGAAAACGATAACTACGGGTAGTACTGATTTCTTGTAATAAAGGATTAGTAAAAATCTCTCTAGTTATTATAGCATAATCTAGCGGAGAACTCACATTCTGAGGAGAGAGACCGGTGGGCTCTACAAAATGAGTATTGGTCGCCCCCCAAGATTTAACAAGCTCATTCATTTTCTGAATAAAAACTGGTCGTTTTAAACCGCTAGCACGAACCAAGCTTTCCACAGCATTATTAGCAGACCCCAATAAAGCACTGTACATCAAATCTTTTACCGTAACCTTCTCTCCAGGGTACAAACTAACATGGGCGGATTGCCAAGGAAGAACATAACGATAATTATAGTTCTCGTCTTGTTTTTTATAAGTAACAATTTCATTTAAACTTGGCCGAGTATCTAGAAAAACCCGCATGGCAATTAATTTACTTAAACTGGCTAAGGGCGAAACCTTATTCTGATTTTTTCCCCATAAAACTTTTCCAGTTTTTTCAGACATAATAACTGCTGACCAAGCACTAATCTTTGGACTACTAGCTTTTGGCACTAGGGCTTGGTGAAGGGCTAAACCGCTAACCTTTTGAGGTTCAACTTTAACTTTTATCAATCCAACAGAGGGATTAGCAATTTTTTGGAAAGCAACATAATCTAAATCAATTACTCGCTGAGGAAAGATGGCTCGTTCTGGACCATAATCATTAACGGTAATAATAACTGATTTATGATTCTCAAGATTAATAACTTTTAAAGTAGAACCTTTTGGAAAATCTGGTGAAGCAGCAAATAAACCATGTCGATAACGATACCAACTTGCGGTCCCCACGGTCATAATATTGGAATTGACCGCTAATAATAAACGTCCTGAAATTGAAGTGGTTAAAGCTTGCGCATAATGTTGCTGAGGAAAATCAGTGGTCGGAAGAGGACGCCAAACTTTAGCCCAAGAATCAAAAATAAAAATTTTCTTCAAATTATTATTAGTCTGTTGATAATGAATTTTAATTAATAATGGGCGACTGGGATCATAAAAACCAGAAGTTTGAAATGAATAATTATAAACTGGACCAAGAGCTTGCCACTGCCAAGGTAGCTTAATCGGCAAAGAACTGGCGGTAATATTCAAAGTAGCCGCTGTAGTGAAAGCTTGAGCTTGAGAGACAATCTCTAGATTAAGCTTAGTTTTAGCTTGACTAGCTAGCGGTAATATTAATAAAGCGAAACTAATTAAAAAAAGATATTTACCAAATTTGAACTTCATAATTTGTGATTGACTAAAATGATTTAATAATTCTATAATGTATTTACGTTTATTAATTTTCTTAATCTATTTTTTAAACTTAAAAACTTCAAGCGGGTGTCGTATAGTGGTTATTATGTCAGCTTCCCAAGCTGAAGAGGGCGGTTCGATTCCGCTTACCCGCTCCAAAATCAACATACTTGGCCGAGATAGCTCAGTTGGTAGAGCGACGCACTCGTAACGCGTAGGTCAGGGGTTCGACCCCCCTTCTCGGCTCCAAAAATATTTTACTTAAAAAAGTACTGCCACCATTTCTGAAAATTATTAATATTCTGTGTAGCTACTGGAAAATTACTATTGATAACTTTAATTTTCTTGTCTTCAACAACAACCACTTCTTCTCCTGGTTTTTTCATATTGAAATTTAAACGGGCTTGAGTTTCTAAATATTGTTTAGAATTTAAATAAGTCATTAACTCTCCAAGCTGTTTATTTTGTAGTTCGTAGTGATTGATCTTATCTTTTACCCCTTGAATCTCTTGACTAACCAAACGACGTTGGCTATAAGTCTGAGCTAAAGGAAAGACAATTAAGACTAAAACAAACAAACCCAAGATTGCTAAAAATCGTTGGTTAAGAAATAAACGGTAAAAAAAACCGCGCGAATTAGAATTTAAATCTCCATGAAAATTTCGAGGACGGAGACGATGTTTAGTCATGTTCCTTATTATAGCACAAAAAAAATACTAGCAAAATTAAATTAAATTAATCATTTTTTCTCTCTCTAACGTGATTTTGGAGTAACCGAAAAGCCCATATATTTACCAAACATCAAACGAATTTGGGCTTCTAAACAAGGGATAGCGCCAAAAATAATAATAGTTATTGGCACAAAGGCCCATTCAACAAAAATTATAATATTCTTTAAAACTGTATATTTCTTCGGTCGCGGCGGTAACAAAAGAACTGAAATTACTCCAGAAAGAATTAAGCCAATCATGGCGATACTCATTAAGTTTTGAGTAATCATTGGCAAATTACCAGAAAGAACCATAGAATTAAAACGATTCCCTCCTAAAAAGAGTGGTAACCAACCAATAACAGCAATAATTAAAGCATTGGTCGCCCAAGAATAGAAACCATAAATTTGAATAAAAATATGGCCGACAACACGTTTTTTATCAAAGCCTTTATTTTTCCAACGTTGAGCAGTATTAAATAATAAATAAGGAATATTTTCTCCACCCCAAGCCCATCGTCGTTGTTGTTTATATAAACTTTTAGCAGTCTTTAAATAATTTTGATCACAAGTAACATCCATGGAAACCTTATAATTAATAGGTTCCACCCGATAATGACCGTTATAATACATTAAACAGTGCCAAAAAATACGCGAGTCTTCAGAAACATTAGCTGTTGACCAAAAACCAATCTCTACTAAAGCTTTCCAGGTCATAGAATGAGAAGAATAAGTCACCAAGCTTTCCTGCCGAATCTGCATAATCATCTGCCAAAAAGTATTAGAAGCAGCGGCTACCCGAGAAAAAAATGGTGAGTTCCAAATATTATTATGATAAACTGGAACGGGCTGGTAACTAGCGTGATAAGGATCATCAACGCTTAAAAATTTATATGTTAAAGCAAAAAAGTAACCGGGATAAACCACGGTATCAATATCAAAAACACTAACTAAAATTTTAGAATAATCTAATTGTTCACGATCAATTATTTCTTTTTTAATAACTCGAGCCGACCACGCTTGATTAGCCCCCTTTCCTTTTAATTCACCAGGAAGATGATCGGGGTGCCAAGTAATAATGAAATGCCCAAACTGCTGAGCAAATTCTTGTTGAATGGCGGCAGCTCGTTCGTGAGCAGCTGTTCCTGCTCGCTCTTCCATTGCTAAAGCAATAATCATCCGTGCTGGCGGATAACCATCTTTCAGTAAAGAAATTAAAGAAGATCGAATTATCTCTAAACTTTCATTATAATTAGGCAAAATAATTAATTGCCATAAATCGTCGGTAGAAACCCCCTGACGCGCTAAACATTTCGCAGCAATATCGGAAGAGTCAAATTGTTTATCTTTTAACTTTTGGCACGCTAAACGCCAATTAACTCGCAAACCTTTTTGTAATTGATAATAAGAACCAATTAAAAAAATAGCTAGATAAAGAACTAACAACAACCAATAAACATCGAAAGCAATAATGAAGTAAGCCACCCAAACCGGCTCAAAATAAGATAAAATAATTAAAACTAATAAAGAAAAGATTGATAAAAACCCAGGTAGTATCTCCAATAAACGATAAATAGTATAATAACGACCGCTTAAATCTGTCGCTTTACCAATTTTAAGATAATTAACAATTGAGTTCATAGTTAAATAATATTTTTCCTTTTCAATTCAAAAAAACATTTAGCACAAGCCCGCACATCAACACTAGCATCATGAGCATCGGGAAAACTAGTTTTAAATAAACAATTATAAAGTTCAGTTAAATTAGGCCACTTATAACCATAACGCCCTGGCAAACGACAATAAGCAACACTTTTTTTCATGGTACAAATCTCTTGAGCCTTAATTAATGGATTATCTAAACCCACTCGGAGAAGCTCGGAACCAATAATTTTTTTATCAAAATCAATATTATGAGCCACTAAATAAGAACTTTGTCGAACATCACGTAAGAAATAATTTAAGGCTAATTTTAATTCGATCCCTTCTCGCATAGCCTGTTCTTGAGAAATATGATGAATTTTAGTAGCTTCTTCAGGAATCACAAAACCTTCCGGTTTAATTATATAATTATAAGTTTCCCAAGCCCCGCCGTCAGCATCATATAAATTCCAAGCTAATTGTACCAAACGAGGCCAATTCAAAAAATCATCAAGAGGCGCTTGATAATTACGAGGCAAACCAGTTGTCTCTGTATCAAAAACTAAATACATAATTAAAAATTATTATTGTTGATAGTAATTTCTTCACCTTCTTGTAATTCTCGTTCCTGGAGTTGGCCACGAGCTAAGGAATTATCAGTTTTTACAGCTCGCCCACGAAAATCTTGAGGAGTCATTTTCTTTAAATCATTTAAAGATAACTCGGGACCAGCGGAAAGAATTTTTTTCCGTTCCTGCTCTTTAGCTAACTGACGAGTAGCTAATTCATCACGTTTTTCTTTTTTTTTCTTGCTTAAACATTCCCGGCAATAAATCGGACGAAGACCATCGGGCTCAAAATTTACAATTGTCTCTTGCCCACAAATACTACAAACCGTTTGATAACCATGTTCAATCTTAGATTCCAAAGGTGCTCGGGTAGATAATAATTGAGGGTTATTATTTACTTTCGGATGAGAATCATTTTGGGAATTAAAATGAGGCTGAACCGAAGAATGAGGACGAGACTGGATATTAGAAGTAGATTGCGAATGAGAATTTAGGGAAGAATTCAAATTAGAATGAGACGGCGACACTCTTGACGAAGTTTTTAAATTAGTAATATTATTTTTTCTTTTAGCTAACACTTTAGTATCATCCTGATTATAATTTTCATGCCAACTCATAATCTTCTCTTCGACCGTTTCTCGATCAGAAGCATATTTTTCACGAGAATAATCAATTACTTTCTGAACATTATGAGTTTCTTGAGCTTTGCTAAATGGTGGTAAACCCAGGGCAGAAAAGGGTGTAGAAGATATTCCATCAATCATGAGCTTTAAATACATCTCATACTTTGGTAAATTAACCAAATCTTCTTCAGTAAAAGTTGGCGTAAATTCCTTCACCAATTCCTCGGCATCAGTTGCTCCCACCCGAAAAACAACCATTGTCCCAACGTTACCAAAAACCGCTGGTTTAACTTTTTCGCTTAATTGTTCAATATACTGGTGAGCTAAAATTAAATTCAAGCGATATTTTCGAGCCTCAGATAGAATATTAGCAAAACTATCAGTAGAAAAATTTTGAAATTCATCAATATATAAATAAAAATCTCGACGATTTTCTTCAGGAACATCTACTCGACTCATCGCTGCTAATTGAATTTTAGTAATCATCATTGCTCCTAAAAGAGCCGAATTATCCTCGCCAATTCGTCCTTTTGACAAATTCATAATTAATACCTTACCCTGATCCATAATCTCCCGAATATCAATTGAAGAGCGAACTTGCCCAATAACATTCCTCATTAAAGAACTAGAAAGAAACTGCCCAACCTTATTTTGAATTGGAGAAACTGCTTCCGAGGCAAAACGATCGGCATAACTAGAAAACTCTTTTTCCCAAAAAGCTTTTACTACAGGATCTTTAATATTGGCTACAACTCGTTTCCGATAATTTTTATCAGATAACATCCGAACGACCCCCAATAGAGTGGAGCCCGGGAAATCTAAAATTGCTAAAATAGCATTACGCAAGATATACTCCAAACGTGGCCCCCAAGAATCAGCCCATAATTTTTGAAAAACACCAATTAAACCTGAGGCTACTAAATGCCGTAAATGAGGCTCAACTTGTTCCACGACATTAAAAGCAATTGGATAATCAATATCCGAAGGATTAAAATACACAATATCTTTAATACGCTCGGACGGAATGTATTTCACAATTCTTTCAGCTAAATCACCATGAGGGTCAACAACTGCCACGCCATAACCAGCTCGAATATCATTAACAATCATATTCTCCAGAACTGTTGACTTACCCATACCAGTTTTCCCAATCAAATACATATGCCGACGACGATCATCAGTTTTGATACCAAATTTTTTAAATTTGTTACGGTAAGTAGTTTGAGCAAAAACCGCAATATCTTGATTCATATTTTTTGCTTAGTGGTAAAAAACTATTTTAAGAAACTTCGGTAATTTTTTATAAAATCTCGAATAACTGGTGGTAAATAAATAAAACCTAAAACAATTGGGATTAAAATTAACAAAAATCTTAAAATACTCCAAATCTGCTGCCATTTAATATATTGCTTGGTTTTTTTAGAAATAGCAAGAATCTCTTCGTTTTTTTGAAGATTTAACTTTAATAGACGCTTCAAATCATCAATATCTGAAGGTTTATTTTGATTTTCATTATCCATAGACTAAATTACTGACGAAGCTCACAAAGATTAACATATTTCTTACCAATATTAACAAAATTTGTCATTTCTTGAGAAGTATAAGAATCGCGAGCTTGGTATTTTTTATCAACTAACGGCGTATCTGACTTAAAAGACTGTAAATACCATTTACTTGCCCCTTGGATAGCTTTCCCCATCGCAATAAAATCATCAGCATTCAATAAACCAGGAACAACCGTCGTCCGAAATTCATAGGGTAAACCACTAGACATTATAATCTTAACACTTTTTTTTAAATTATTACAATTAATCGGAACATCAACAACCGTTTTATATTTAGCAAAGGGAGCCTTAATGTCCATTGCTAAATAATCAATAAGTTTTTGTTGTAATAATTCTTTCAACATTACAGGATTGGTGCCATTAGTATCTAATTTTACTAAGTATCCGAGGTCCTTAATTCTCTTAATAAAAGATGGCAAATCAGGATGTAAGGTGGGTTCACCACCAGTAATAACTACCCCTTCTAAGCGACCAAATCTTTTTTTCAAAAAAAGAAAAAGATTCTCAACTGTTAAGGGTGAATCTTTTTCTTTATTTTTATCATCCAGTCCCTGATGGGGCAGGACAAGCAAAGGGTTATAACAAAAGTGACATCGGAAATTACAACCTTGCGTAAAGATAATCGCCGCTAAATGATCGGGGTAGTCGAGAAGAGTTAACTTCTCTAAACCACCAATAATCATAAAATTTGAAATTAAAAATTAATTATTATTTTGACAAGTTTGATAAGTCTGGCGATCAGTAAACTCGGAAGCTTTCCCAGGATTCCAGTTTTTTGTTGGTGTTAACCAACCAACAACTCGACTATAAATAATACATTCTTGTCTCTGACTTTTAATTGGGCTCATATATTTGTAATTATTAAATTAATAAATTAAATTATAAACAAATTATTTTCTAACATTTTTTTCTTTAGTCACTACGGTAGTTTTATTCTCAATATTACTGATATGAACTGGATTCTCCCCAGCTTTTTCTTTATAACCAATCTCTTCATCACACTTTGGACAATACTTATGTTCCCCAGATAGATAACCATGCTTAGGACAGATGGAAAAAGTAGGGGTAATTGTAAAATATGGTAAACGATAATTTTCCACAATCTTTTTAACTAATTTCTTGGCCGCATTACCATTTGGTAAGCGTTCACCAATGAAGCCGTGAAGAACTGTGCCACCAGTATATTTAACCTGTAAATCATCTTGTAAATCAAGAGCGGAAAAAATATCGTTAGTAAATCCTACTGGTAAATGTGATGAATTAGTATAATAAGGAGCAGTGCCATTAGCTTTAAAGGCTTCAGTATTGGCACAAATAATTCCAGGATAAAGTTCTTGATCTTTCTTGGCAAAACGATAAGTCGTACCTTCGGCTGGGGTGGCTTCTAAATTATAAAGATTATTAGTTTCATTTTGAAAGTCCATTAAGCGCTCACGCATATAGTCTAGCACTTCTGAAGCAAATTCTCGACCCTCGGGAGTTGACACATCTTGACCGATTAAATTTACTGCTGCTTCATTCATTCCATTAATACCAATGGTAGAAAAATGATTTTGCCAATAAGAATTAAATTTTTCTTTAATATCGCTTAAATAATAAATAGAATAAGGGTATAAACGATCTTCACTAAATTTTTCAAGAATCTTTCTTTTAATTTCTAAACTTTCTTTCGCTAATTCCATTAATTCTAAAACCCGTTTTTTAAATTGTTCTTTGTTTTTCGATAAAAAACCAATTCGCGGTAAATTAATGGTTACTACGCCAATAGAACCAGTTAAGGGATTAGCTCCAAATAAACCACCACCACGCTTGCGCAATTCACGATTATCTAAACGTAAACGGCAACACATTGAACGAGCATCATCACGTTTCATGTCTGAGTTCACAAAATTAGAAAAATAAGGAATACCATATTTAGCTGTCATTTCCCAAGCGGGTTTTAAGCATTCTCGATCCCAATCAAAATCTTTATCGATACAATAAGTGGGAATTGGAAAACCAAAAACTCGACCAGTAGAATCACCAGCCAACATCACTTCGGCAAAAGCTTGATTGAAAACATCCATTTCAGCTTGAAAATCTTTATACTTTTCAGGTTGAGGTTGGCCACCAATAATTACACTTTCTTCACCAGTCATCGGTGATGGAGTAACATCTAAAGTAATATTGGTAAAAGGAGTTTGAAATCCTACCCGAGTCGGAACATTGATATTAAACATGAATTCTTGTAAACCCTGCTTAACCTCTTTATAACTTAGATGATCATAACGAATAAATGGTGCTAAATAAGTATCAAAATTAGCAAAAGCTTGAGCACCAGCTGCTTCACCCTGCATCGTGTAAAAGAAATTAATTATTTGTCCGAGAGCACTACGAAAATGTTTTGGAGGGTTACTCTGGACCTTTTCATCAACGCCACGAAAACCACGAATTAATAAATCTTTTAAATCCCAACCACAACAATAGGGGGCTAAAAGCCCTAAATCATGAATATGTAAATCGCAATTAATATGGGCTAAACGAATATTTTCAGGATATAATTTATCTAACCAATAGCGTGCTGAAATCGCTGAAGAGATATAATTATTCAAACCTTGAACCGAAAAGCTCATATTACTATTTTCCTTTAATCGCCAATCTGCTCGTCCTAAATAATCTTCCATTAGCTTATCGTTGACAGTCGCCGTATTAATATTACGTAACTGACGATGCTGATCACGATATAAAATATAAGACTTAGCAATTTTAATCAATTTATTCTCAATTAAAATTCCTTCAACGATATCTTGAACTTCTTCTACGGCTGGAATACTATGTTGATGGAATTTTTTATTAAGTCGTTCTACTACTTGTTTAGTCAACTTCTCAGCAAGTTGCCGATCATCAACTTCAACTGCTAAGCCCGCCTTATAAATGGCAGTGACGATTTTATCTTGATTAAATTCACTAACTTCGCCAGAACGTTTAATCAACTTGCTAATGGTTTCAGACATATTATTTTTTTTCTTTAATTAATTTATTTAATTCTTTACGAAATTCATGAGCGTCTTTGAATGATTCATAAACCGAGGCATAACGAATATAGGCGACTGGATCAACTTTTTTTAAGTTTTTCATTACTATCTGCCCAACTTGCAAGGAGGTAATTTCACTACTTTTTAAACGTTGCAAATCCCGTTCAATGGTATGAATCAATTTTTTAAAACGATCTTTAGTAATAGCCCTTTTCTCACAAGATTTCTTCAGACCACTTACCATTTTGTCACGATTATAAGATTCTCGCCGTCCATCTCGTTTGACAATCGCTAAATCAAGTAATTCTATCTCTTCATAAGTGGAAAAACGAAAACTACACTTTAAACATTCCCGACGACGACGAATTGAAAGACCATCCGGAGCAACTCGCGAATCAACAACCTTAGTATCATTAAAATAACAAATTGGACATTTCATATAAATCTATATTTTGTGGTTATTAAGCTACTACGACCACTAAATATTGTGTTACATCTCTATTTTAGCAAACTTTCAAACTGAGGTCAATTTAGCTAATCTTAAAATAAATATTGATATTTTATAAAGTTATCCACAGTTTTTTATAAAATTAGGTTTAAAATTATAAAAAATTCTCCGATTTAAATGGAGAATTTTAATTAACAAATTGAAATCTTAAATAAAACCTATAGATTCTGTTTTCTATCCCATCTTTTTCCTAATAAATGTGGGAATACTTAAATCTTCCTCTTCTTCTGGATTAGGAACCCCCTTCTTTCTAAATAGTGCTGGAGTCTCTAAATCTTCTTCTTGATTACGAAGCTTCTCTGCTTTTTTTTCTAAAGCGGGTTTAACAGGAATATTTTTAAAAACAGAAAATTTACCTTTATGCTTATCAACGCTCGTTCGAGAACCAGTATCTTTCTTACCAGCTTTTTCAGCAATAAAGGAATTTGGGGTATAAGCAGAAGTCATTTCTTCTTTCTGGCTTTTACCATAACCATCAAAACCAGTAGCGACAACCGTAATTTTAATCTGATCTTTCATTTTTTCATCAACAACGGCTCCAAAAATAATTTTAGCATCTTCATCGGCAGCGGAAGTAATAACTTTTGCGGCTTCACTCACTTCAGTCATACTTAAATCTGGACCACCGGTGATAGTAAAAACAATGCCTCGAGCGCCATCAATGGACATATCTAATAAATTAGAGTTAATGGCATCTTTAGCGGCCTCTACGGCCTTATTTTCGCCACTAGCTTGTCCAATACCCATTAAAGCTGAACCGGCGTTAGACATCACCGCTTTCACATCTGCGAAGTCAGCATTAATAATACCCGGAACAGTGATAATCTCGGCAATTCCTTGGACTCCTTGTCGCAAAACATCATCAGCAGTTTTAAAAGCTTCTAATAAAGTAGTACGTTTATCAATAACCTGAAGTAATTTATCATTAGAGATGGTAATAATAGTATCAACTTTATCAGCTAGTTCTGAGAAGGCTCGATCAGCAATACTTTTCCTTTGCCCACCTTCAAACATAAACGGCTTAGTAACCACTGCTACTGTTAAAGCTCCAACATCTTTGGCAATCTGAGCCACAATTGGTGAGGCCCCAGAGCCAGTACCTCCCCCTAAACCACAAGTCACAAAAACCATATCACAACCTTTAATAACTTCGCGAATTTCATTTTGGGATTCTTCGGCGGCGCCTTTTCCTAAATCAGGATTCATTCCCGCGCCTAAACCCTTAGTCACTGCTTTTCCGATGTGGATTTTTTCAGTAGCTTTATTATAATGAAGAGCTTGAACATCGGTATTAATTGCGACAAAACCCACCCCTTTAATACCATTAGCAATCATCCGGTTGATAGCGCTTCCACCGCCACCACCGACACCGATGACTTTTATTTTAGCAAAAGTTTCAATTTCTGGTTTAATTTCGGCCATAGATTTCATTTTAAAAAATTAATTATATTTAAATTAAGCCTAACGAGGCATTATTTTATTCCAAAAAGATTTAGTTTTTTCTAATAATCCTCCTAAACTATTTTTTAAAGTATTATCAATAGTTTCACTACTATCCATATTACTGCCCCAAATAACTAAGCCGAGGGCGGTTAAAAATTCAGGATTCTTGACCTTATCAATAACAACATTAATATTGTTCGCCACGCCTAAGGCTGCTGGTAAACGAAGTTTTTTCTTAGCTTCTTCTACTAGACCATTCAATTTAGAACCACCACCAACAAAAATTACTCCCGCTGGCAACATCCCCGAGCGATCAATGCGCTTAAATTCATTATCAATTTTTTCAAAAATCTCTTCTACTCGAGCACTGATAATTTCTGCTAAATATTTTTTAGAAATCACATCAAGATCATCGTTCACTTCTTCTTCTTGGACTAATTGACTAATATCAATCTCATCTTTTTTATTAATATCTTCAACAGTCGCTGTGCCATATTCTTGTTTGATTCTTTCCGCTAAATTAATCGGGCAACGTAAACCAATGGCAATATCAGAAGTGATATGTTCAGAACCAATTGGGAGAATAGCGGTGTGAATTAGATTTCGTTCTTCATAAACTGCTAAAGAAACGGTAGCCGAGCCAAGATTAACGAGAGCGACACCTAAATCTTTCTGTTTATTACTCAGGACGGCTTCTGCAGAGGCTAGAGGAGCGATTACTAAATCTTCTATTTCCAAGCCCGTGCGATAAATAGCTTTCGTTAAATTCTTTATTTGCGTACTTAAACCTTGGATAATTAAGGTTTCCACTTCCAGACGAATACCATTCATGCCGAGAGGATCTTTCACATCGCTTTGGTTATCAACTCCAAACTTAATAGGAATAACGTGGAGAATTTCATAATTAACTGGAACCGCTAAAGCCCGAGCAGCTTCAATAGCTCGATTAACATCAGTTTCATTAATTTCTCCGTCACTCCGACTAACCGCCACAACCCCCTTTGAACGTTCACATTTAATATAAGGGTCATTAACACTCACCCAAACTTTAGTAATTGGAATACCCACCAAGCGTTCCGCTTTTTCTAAAACCGCTGAAATCGAAGAAGTCGTATCTTCAATACTATTAACAATACCACGACTAACTCCCGCTGTGGGACCCGAGACCGCCCCAATGATTTGTAATTCATCGCCAGTCGGTCCCGAAATTTTTTGACCAACTACTAAACGAATAGCAGTTGAACCAACATCTAAACCGGCAATAATATTATCCCTCATAAAAATTTATACTCTCGCTTAGTTAAAAAACTAAACAAGCGATAATAAACAAATAAATTAAAAATAAACATTTTCAATGATTACTTCTATTATACAAAATTTCTAAAAATATAACAATTCCTCAGGGCCTAATAGATTAATGATAAATACCAAACAATTATCTGCCCGCCCCAGATTAAAGTAACCAAGGCTCCCAAGCTCAAAAACGGACCGAGGGCAATTTTGGATTTTAATTTCTTTTTCTGAACAGCCATTAAGACTAAACCAATTAGAGCCCCAACAGCATAGGCAATTAGGATAATTAACAATAAATTGGCAATTGCTGGAAAAGCAATCCCTAAAAAAGCACCTAAATAAATATCGCCCTCACCAATCCCTTTCTTTTTTGTCAGTAAATATTGAATTAAGAAAAATCCTGCACTAATTATAGCAAATAATACTAAACTTATCCAAGAAATACCCAATATTAAATTCAGTATAAAAATAACAACCGCCAATGGCCAGAGAAAATTTATCGGAATTAATTGCCAACGGTAATCATAAACAAAAACCACAATTAGAGTAATAGCAATCAAAATATCACGTAAAAACAAATAAACAAAATTAGCGCTACTGCTATCTAAACGCCAAATTAATAAGAAAATTAGACTAGTGGCAATTTCCACTAGAGGATATTGCCAAGAAATTTTTTGTTGACAATGCCGACAACGTCCTCTCAAGAATAAAAAACTCAAAACAGGAATATTATCATACCAGGCAATAGTTTTTCTACATTTTGGACAATAGGATCGACCACCAATAGTTTCATTCTGATATAAACGCCAAATTAAACAATTTAGAAAACTACCAATAATTAAGCCCAAAATAATTACTAGTCCTTCATAATAGATAAACATAAAAATTTAAAATAATTATTTAATTAATTCTTTCTGAAAATTTAATAACTCGATATTATTAGGAGCAAGTTGGCGAGCTTGCTGAATATAAGTTAGCGCTAAATCTTGCTGATTGTTAGCTTTAAATAACAGTGCTAAAGCAAAATCCCAATGATAATCTTCAGGATGGCGAGTCCGCCCATGTTGAATATATTTTATAGTGGAACCAAAATCACCAACTTGATAATAAGTATTAGCAATGTTTTTTAGTAAAGAAAAATCACTTAAATTATAGCGGTAAGCTAATTTATAATATTTTCTTGCTAACAAATAGTTCCCTTGACGTTCATAAATCTGAGCAATTTTTTTAGTAATAAAATAATGATACTGAGCGATATTATGACGATGTTCCGAATTAAGATAAATATTATTAACAGCCGGCAAATTAGAACTGGCTAAATAATAGTTGAATAAAGCGGCCTTAAAATTTTTCTGGAGCGCCGACGCTTTTCCAGCTTCTAAATAAGTAATCGGCCAAAAAGGACTTGCGGTACTAATTTGCGATAAATAAACTTTGGCTTGTGAAAAATTATCTGTCAATAAACTAATTTTAGCTTTTAAAAGAAGATTTTGATAGCCTGAGACCGGTAAAGAATCAGATATTTCTTGTAGACGATAATAAAAAAGTTTTTTAATAGCTGGATTTGTAATTTGCGGTAAACGATTAATTATTCTCGTACCCAATAATAAATTATAGGAACTCAAATAAACTGGGTTGGGTCTTTCGGCAGACATTTCATTATCCAGTACTAAGGCCTGAAGATAGTGACCTTGATTTAATTCTTGATAAGAAGCGCTAAAATAATAATCAGCCAATAAGGAATGTTGAATAAAATTAATTTGTCTCGAGATTAATAAAAAAATAATTAAACTAAAAATAATTTTAAGAAATATTTTTAATTGCGGACGACCAATATGATGTTGATGGAGATGCTTAACAGAAACTATTTTACTAATCCCCAAACTTAATTTTTCACCACTATGAGAGAAGTGAATAACGACCAAAAGGGCAAAAAATAACCAAAGATAAACTTCACTACTAATCGTCGAAAAACTAAATAATAAAGAAAACAAATAACCCGCTAGACCCAAGCCTAAAGCTAAATTTAGAAATTCAAATTCTCGCCGACGAAAATTATCTCGCCATAAATCAAAAAAGAAATAATATAATAAAATATACAAAATAAGACCAAAGGCTCCAGTGCTTAATAAAATATCAAGAATTAAATTATGAGCACGATTGGGATTTTGTCCAACATTGCCATAAATTGCCCAATTGGGAAGATAATATTTAATAAAAACATTGCCAGCATTTTCCAAACCATAGCCCTGTAAAGGCCGTTGAGTGATAGCGAGGCTAGCGGCTTGATAAATATTTAAACGGGCACGAACTGAGCCTTGTTTAAAATTAACCAAATTTTGGAGACGACCCGCAGAATAATAATTAAATGTTCCTAATAAAGCTCCAACAAAAAAAACAAAACCAATAATAATAAATAACTTTCTAAGTTTTGACCACGGAGTACGATATAATAAATAAATTGAAAATAAAAAAATAATAAAAATTAAAGAGAGAATTCCACCCCGACTATTCGTGAGGAATAGAGCTAATAACTGTATACCACCAGCTAAAAAATAAAAAAACTTACCGAGAAAATAAGGAGTACGATATAATAAATAAACAGTAATTGGCCAAACCAATAATAACCAAGAGGCTAAAAAATCTGGTTGTCCAAAGGTAGAAAAAATACGATGAGTTAACCACGGAGCTTCTTGCCAAACTACAAAATCAATATTCAAAATCTGCAAGACGCCATAAAGTGAAACTAAAGTAGCCGAGAAAACTAGAATAATTAATAGATGCTGAAGGTTGTTACGAAGAGGACGAGAAAAAGAATTGGAAGATAATTTTTTAGAATTAATAAAAGAAGCTTGATTATGAACAGTCAATAAATTAAAACTCAAGAGAATAAACCAAAGAAAATAATAAAGATAACTCAATAGCCCAGCCTGACGACTAAGAGATCCATAAAAACTTAAAGCTGGATTTAAAGAACCGAGCAAGCTCAAACTTAAACCGAAAATAAAAATACTCGGTACTAACCAGTATTTTTTAAAGAATCTACTAGCTTTTAAAGTAGCGCTTACTTGATAAAAAATTACTTTGATGACTGTTAGTAATAATAATATTAAGGTTAAGATTTTAAAAACTACCAATTTATTAAATTCAAAAATATAATAACTAGGCAACCAATAAGCGATCCAGAGCGGAATTAAAAAAATTACCATTAAATAAGTAAATTCAATTAACAAATCCAGAATATTTCGGAATGATATTTTTCTAAAATTATCGAACATCAAAGAATAAATTTTCATAATCTAATTATATCAAACAAAGATTAAACAAAAAAGAGTTTATCTATAATAAACTCTTTTTAATTTTAAAAATTTTTATTTCTTCCTTCAACAATCTTATTCCGCTTTCCGCCGAGTTAAATTATCCCAAATCACTAAAACCGGACTAGCAATAAAGATAGAGCTATAAGTACCAACAAAGATTCCCACAATTAAGGCCAGAGCGAAATCCTTAATAGTGCTTCCTCCGAAGAAAAGAACAGCTAATAAAGCTAAAATTGCTGAAAACGAAGTATTAATTGAACGAGTAATAGTTTGGTTAACGCTCCGATTGACAGTATTTTCAAAATCTTCCTGACTCTTTGGTAAATTTTCTCTAATTCGATCAAAAACAATAATCGTATCACTAACACTATAACCGAGGACGGTAAGAATGGCAGCAATAAATGGCGTATTTATTTCAATACCATAGAAATGTCCCAAGACGGCAAAGACTCCCAGAGTAAAGATAACATCATGAATTAAAGCAATAATAGCGGCCACTCCATACTTCCAAGAAGAAACTGGCTTAGAAACCCGCCGAAAAGCAAAAGAAATGAAGAGGATAATCATGATAAAAGCAATCGCCACGGCATTAAAAGATTTACTTTTTAATTCTTGACCAATTGAGGGACCAACCGAATCAAATTGCAATTGCTTAAAGGTCGCTCCTTGATGACCAACTGTTAAGCTACTTAATTTACCAAGAACAGCTTGATGAACAGCTTCAGTATTTTCTTGAAAACGTAAAATAATAGAATGTTTATTCGTCGGTTGAACCACTAAACTGTGTAAATGCACTCCTTGCAAACTACTTTCAATAGCAGTAATACTTGGTTGATATTTAGTGAATTGAACTTCCAACAAACTTCCACCAGTAAAATCAATACCAAAATTTAAACCCCAAAAAATTAAAGCCAAAATCGAAGCAACAATTGCTAAGCTGGAGAGCGTCATAAATATTTTTCGAGATTGAATTATCCGATAAGTCATATAATTAAATTAGCAAATTAAAAATAAAATTTTAGATTATTCAGCAATTTTACTGCGACGAACGCCTAATAGCCAAGTTCTCTTTTCTAACCAATCTCCGAGAATAACTACAAACAAGGTATGGGTAACAACAATGGCACTAAAGAGTGAAACGGAGATTCCAATAAATAGAGTCGTTCCAAAACCTTTCACTGTTGAAGTCCCAAAGAACATTAAGATCAAACAAGTAATTAAAGTGGAAAGGTTTCCATCGCGAATTGATGGCCAAGCTCGTTTAAAACCGTCGTTAACAGCTTGAGTTACCGATTTACCAGCTTTAAGTTCTTCCCGAGTTCGAGAAAAAATTAAAATATTAGCATCAACTGCCATTCCAATAGAAAGAATAAATCCAGCGATACCTGATAAAGATAGCGTTACTGGTTTGAGAGCATAGAAGAATAATATAAAACCAATCGCAATAAACAAAGCGGCCAAAGAACCATTAAAAATCTTTAGCTCATTGAAAGTATAGAAAATTAGACCAATCATAATGACCACTAAAATCAGGGCTAACCAAATAGGAATGGATTTGAAAATAGCTAGAACAGTTAGACCATAAACTAAGAGAGATAAAACAGAAAGAAATCCTGGAAGACGATAATAGAGAATCATAAACAAAGAAACTAAAAGTAAACCAATTAAACCGGCACGCAGACTATTATCAATTGATTTGGAACCTAAGCTAGCACCAATAGTTTTTTGGGAAATTAAAGTAATTGGGACTGGCAATGCTCCAGAATTTAATCGTGAAACTAAAGACTTCGCCTCTTTAATATTAAAATGTCCAGAAATAACAGCTTGTCCACCAGTAATTTCTTCATTAACTGTCGGAGCACTAATTACTCGACCATCTAAGAAAATGGCTACTGGCTTACCAACGTTCCGCGCGGTAATTTTAGCAAACAATTTAGCACCAGCCGAATCAAAGTTTAAAGCTACTTCCGGCGAACCATCTCGTTGATTAAATTGAATTGAGGCTCGTTGTAAATATTTCCCAGTCAGCTCGGTATTTTTCCAAGCAATGGTTTGTGGATTATTAGCAGTTGCCGGAAGAGAAGATGAGGAAAATGTCCCGGGCTGTACGGCCACTGAACCCGCCAAAGACTTAACTGTCTTTAAAGAATTACTTGCTGAAGAACTAGTTGAATTATTAGAAACGGGAACGACGGATAATTTAACTTTTGGTGTTGTTGCTGATAATTTTCGACTAGCTTCTTCCTTAAATTGTAAAACTGGTGTTTCGCCAATAACTTTAATTGCTTGTCGAACATCTTTAATGCCTGCTAACTCAGCGATGACTTGATAATTACCCTGAACATCACGATTAACAGTAACAACGGGCTCACTAACTCCAAAAGTATTCACTCGACGTTCAATAATATCTCTTGCTGAACTCAAGGCACTAGCCCTTTCTCCAGCCGGAATATTCTTCACATTAGCTTGATAAACCAAATAAGAACCTCCCTGTAAATCCAAGCCGAGATGAAAAGGAATTGGTTTTACCATTGGTAGAATAACGATATCATTAGTTTTCCGAGCCAATTCTTTCACCGAATTATTATAAGAACTTCCGCCAACAATTAAACCGATAGTAATGACGAAGAGGACAATCAAACCGAGAATCCACCAAGATTTAGCGCGCAGTGGTAACTTAGAAAATTTTTGAATTAATGACATAATGTTAAGAAATTGACTATTTTTAAAATTTAGTTTTATCTTAGAATAAATAAGAATAAAAATCAAGGGTTCATTGCCGTCCTACTTTACAAGCTGACAGATTTTACTTATAATAATAACCTAGAAAGTAAAAATAAATATTAATAATAAATAATTATGCCCTTAATTCCAACCGTTATCGAAAAAGATGGCCAAGTCGAACGAGCTTATGATATTTATTCTCGTTTACTGCGTGACCGAATTATTTTCTTAGGAGAGGCGATTGATAATCACGTCGCTAATATTATCATCGCCCAATTCCTATTTCTGGACGCTGAAAATAAGGATCAAGATATTAAATTCTATATTAATTCCCCGGGAGGATCAGTTAGTGCTGGTTTAGCAATTTATGATACGATGCAATTTATTAAATCAGACGTTTCCACAATTTGTATTGGCTCCGCAGCTTCTATGGCCTCAGTCCTCTTAGCCGCTGGAAAACATGGCAAAAGATTTGCTCTCCCCAATAGTGAAGTAATGATTCATCAGATTATGGGTGGAACTGAAGGACAAGCTTCAGATATTAAAATACATGCTGAACATATTCTGAAATTGAAGAACAAAATGAATAAAATTCTCGCCACTCATACTGGACAAAAAATTAACACTATTGAACATGACAGTGATCGCGATAATTTTATGAGTGCTGAAGAATCTCTAAAATATGGTATTGTTGATAAAATAATTGGTAAAAAATAAATCTCTTAAAATAATTAACCAAGGAGTAATAAAAAATTCCCAGTACTAGGGAATTTTTTTAATTGCTTTTAAAATTTAATATTATTGATGTCCAGATTCTCAATAATTATTTAATAATTAAAGAATTAATCATTAACTGAAAAATATGGGGATAAACTAATCGTCCAGCAACGGCAGGAATATAAGAAATAACAAAAATTTGTGTACGTTTTTTGTTAGTTAAATAAAAATTAAGATTGTTTTGCCCCATAATTCCTGACCAGCCAGCAGTTTTCTTAAGGCTATTCTGAGAAATCTTTAAATTTGGAAATAAAGCTTGATACCAATTTGAAATACTAACCTCGCGAGAATTAGCTTGAACCGAAACTTGAATTAAAGAACCATCGGGAGCAGTAAAAATAATACTCGCACCATTATTAATTGATTGTTGAGGCCAAGTCTGGGGATAGAGTAATTGATAATCAAAAGCCTGATTATGATAAGTACTTAAATTAGGATCGGCGTTTAAGCGCCCAGTGCCAATAGGATTATAATTATTTTCTACTTCGGTTAAATCTGGATAACCATTATGATTGGTGTCAGAAGAGGTCGCTGAAGTTCCTAATACTAATTCTTCTAAATTATTTAAACCGTCATGATCAGAGTCTAGCAAGGGTGGTAATTTATTAGTGGTGGGTGAAGATGTTCCAACTGAAGTTTTAGTTATCGGAACATTAACAACTGTCGTCTTCACCACTTTCTTATTAATTAATGATTTAATAGAGTTTTGATTAGTATTTGTAGCTAAAGATGAGCCAGTGCTATGAGCCAAACTTGAAGAAGCAGACACTGTGATCTGCGAGCTTGGATTATTAACAATTTTAACCGCCGCCGATTTATGAATTAACTTCTGTCGGACCGTTGATTTCACGATAAATAAATAAAAAAATACAACTAATCCAATAATAAATATTAAACCCCCAATAATAATAATGATACCCATAGTTTTGGACTTTTTCTGAGAATCGCTAGAAGCCTTACTGGTCTTAAAGCCAACGGTAATGGATCTATTTTTCTGATGCAGAGAAGCCCCTCTTAAACGGTCTGAACTCGGCATATTGTGTACCAGTAGATCATGGTTAAGCTGTGTATCCAACTCCGGATTCTGCTTTGTTTCGGGTTTTTTATTAAACATATAAATAGTTCAAGATAAAATAGTTTTAACGCCAAAAAATAATAATAGCGACCAGAACCATTAAACCAAAGATGAAGAAGGCTAAAAACAGCCATTTTTTAAAATGACTATCAGCACTTTGAGGCATCGTGTGAAGGCTAAGAGATAAACGAGGAAAAATTTTAGAACTAATTTTTCGTGATTTAAGAATTCTCTTATTGTTAGAGTTATTATCACTGAGCATAAAATAGCTTATTTACTAAAGATAATTTATTTCAGGGGTAAATTATTAGTACTTAACTTGCCAGCACCAAGGGGATTATAGCCCGCTTTAACTTCCTGTCCATCGGAAAAACCATCAGCATCAGTATCGGGATTAAGAGGATCAGTATGGTAAATCTTAATTTCTTCATAATCACTAAGATGATCGCCGTCAGTATCAACTGCTTGTGGATTAGTTCCATACATTTTCTCTTGGACATTCGTTAAACCATCTAAATCAGAATCAACTAAAGATTCTGGTGTAGTATTAGCGGTGGAAGTAGCCAGTAGACTAGAGGTTGCTGTATTCACTCCAGGAATAAGAGGAATCACAACTGATTTGGCATTAGAATTACTAGTAGTTGATTGCTGGTTAGCTGTTGATAATTTAGCTTGCTGGACGGTTTTCACCGAGGATGTTGTTGTTTTCTGGGTTTTCTTAATAGAAGAAGTAACAGCACTATTATTAACCACTGCCGGAGTCCTCTTCTTTAAAAACTTGTCATATAACAAATAAGCACTTAAGAGAACAATCGTCACAACAATAAAAATTAAAATAATTTTAAACCAACGGTTGCCACCATCATCTTTTTCTAATTCCTCAGTAAGATTAGCACCAGACGCTAAACCCACTTTTTGGGCGGCAATTTCTCCAGCGCCCTTAGCGCTTGTGCTGGCGACATTATTATTAACACTCCCAACATTACCACTTTCATTAAGTTTAATACCCTTATTTGGGAGACTAACATCTGGATTATTTGCTGGTTCAACATTCTGATCGCTCTTCGCTTGATCAGTTTCTGCAAAAATATCATCAACTGCGGCGGGTTTATTATTTTGATTTAGGTCGTTAAACATATTTTTTAGTAATTTATTAGTTATCTAAATTATAATCTATATTTAAAGATTTGACCAGTTAAATTAATAATTGCTGTTTTATTTCTGGCTATTAGGAAAAAGAGATTTAATACCACTAGGATTGTAAATAATATCTTGTTTAGATTTAATAATCTTATAAACCATCACCGCCCCTTGAGAATCTCGTTTTAAAACCTGCGCCTTAATATTAGGAGAAATTCTCAGTTTTTTCTTTTCCGTGATAGTTAGGAAACTTGGTGGTAGTAACTGACGTTTATGAACACTGGTAACAGCGTCTTGGGGGTTCAAGTTTTTAGATTTAAGTGATTCTAAACGTTGTCGCCAAAGAAATGCTAAACCAATAACTAAAATAACCGTAAACAAAATAAAGCCTGAAATTATTAGTAATTTTTTATCTTTTAATTCATTCATATTCAAAATAAAAATATATGTTAAATAAACTTATTAATTATAAGGTGGTCCTGTATTATTATAAGTATTAATAGTAGTTATATTACCCTGACTATCTAAACCGAAGACGTGCCAATAACAACTAGTTTGAGTCGGATTAGCATGATAAACTTTAGTAATCCCGTTATGACTATCATAAATAGTAACTGTCGTAGTCCCGAAAGGTATCTCGGAAGAACCATAACCACAAGCGGAATAATTAAAAACATCATATTTATAATTATTAGCAATATATTTTTGAATTCTAATATTCTCTGGACCATAACCACTCTGAACATCAATATCAAGACTAGAAGAAGCAACATTATGATTTTGATACCAAACATGGTAGCTAGTACCAAAAGTTAAATGAGAATCTAAATCTCGAGGCGAAGCACCCCAAGTTAAACTAATCTTATTAGTTCCCTGGTAACTCGGGGTAGACATAATAAAATTAATAATTTTGCTAAGTCGGGGATCAAAACTTTGGATAGTGTTGTCATAACCATATAAAGAAGCAGTTGCCGTGTAAGAGCCAGAATAAGAAGGACTGACAGGAGGAATCGTCAATGAATACTTCCCTTGCGAATCAGTAGTAGTTTGCGTAATAATATTTCCCTGGCCGCCAACTACTATTTTAACTCCAGGAAGAGTTTTGCTCGGATGAGCATAATAAGCATAACTATTCACCGTTCCAGTAATAATTACAGCTTCAGGATTATCAGCGCATGCTCCACAATCTTGGGCACAACTATTACAAGTCTCCAAAGACTTATTGCTAGCACTCAAGGCCTGGCAATAGCCGTCACCACAATAACCGCCACCTTGTAACGGTGAAGAAAAAATACATTGGTCATTGGTTAAAATAGGATAAGGGGTTTGAGCGCCGACACCAGTCTGACAAGCATATTGTAGGTGAACATTACTCAAAGTGGGATTGGCAGTAATTCCGCTCAGACCATCACAAGATTCATTACCATCATTATTAAAGCCACCAGAACCTTCAGAATTTGGAGCTTCTTTTCGTCCGTCACCACAATAAGTATTTACTGTTAATTTAAAACGATAAACAGCTTGAGCTTTATATTGATTTGTCGCCTGAATTGTAATTGGAAAACTGCCCGCCACAGTTGGAGTCCCAGTAAGACCGGAATCACTAATACTTAATCCAGCGGGCAAACCACTGGCAGAATAAGTAACTTTATTAATCAGAGGAAATGAGCAATTATAGACATTACTAATACGGGTTATTGTTGAGCAATTAATATTTAAACCTAAATGACTAGGAATAATTTTTAGACTAAAATCTTTGGTAACGGAATTGCCATCAGCATCAGTAACTCGGATTCGATAAGTGAAATTTGCCCCTGATGATAATTTACTAATTGGTAATTGTTTTGCCTGATAAGTAATCTGATAACGATAATTTCCTGTTGAACTAATAGTTCTCGTTAAACTAGACAAAAGATTAAATCCAGCTGGACCAGTTAATTGAGAAACGTAATAAGTATTTGGCTGAGAACTAGTAGTATACCGTGGTACAGATTTTAAAGCTCTTCCAGAAATAGAAAAATGATAACTAAATGGTAGATTAGAATCTAGAGCATATTCTCCATTACTGGCAGTGATAATTAATGATGAACTTAAAATAGTGATGGGTGTAACGGTTGATAAAGTTCCCCCACGACCATCTTTAACAGTTAAGAGCATCTGATAAGCTCCAGCGTTTCCAGCCGTCTCTGCAAAAACATTTTTTTGATTAAGACTACTAGTATTCTTCAAAATTGGCCAATGATTCTTTTGGCCAGCACTATTCCAACCCGTCCAATTAGTAGTTACGGGACTAAGCGACCATGATAATGGATCGTGATTAGCATCTTGAACTTGAATAAAGCCATTAAATTCTTGACCAGTTTGACCAGTTAAAAATTTATTAACTAACACTGGTGGAATATTAGAACTTGTTCCCCCAGAAATAATTCCAGTGTCAATCACACACGCTGAACCTTGAGGATTAAGTGGATAAAAATTATAATTTAAGGCTTTAGTTTCTAAGCTGGCACATAAATTATAATCAGAACCAGTGCCATTGGAGGCATAAGCAAAAGCATAACTCCCACGTGGTAAAATTAGAGTAGAATTACTGGGATTAGAAAAAAACTTTTTTGTTTGAGGGTTCCAACAAGTACTGGAATTATAACCAGTACAAGCCCCGAGATGATTAATAGGATCAACTAAGCTCGGAGAAACCGCTAAATCAGAGAGAAGAACTTTTGACCAGCTGGGCCAAAGAGAAACAGAATTATGGGGTAAATAAGTACCAGCTGACAAAAGAGGATAATGCTGATTTGTTAATTTAAAATTATTCAAGGCAATTTTAAGTTCAGTTAGAAGACCAACTCGTCGGACATCACGAGTAACTTGAGATTTTAAACTATTACAGAAGAAACCCGTTGAACAGTCAGCATCACTTAAACAATCCTTAGGGGTTTTTAGTATACAAGTACTGGAAGCAGCTCCACTAGTAGCACAATACTGGCCGGAAGAACAATCTGAATTACTAGTACAATTGAAAGTGGAGATAGAACAAGTCGCCGGAGCATTAAGAATATTAGAAGATAGATTATTATTAAATTTCCAATGGGAAATAATTTGCCCTAAAATATCAACTGTCTTAGGGGCGGGATTCTGATTATAGGAAATTAAATAAATATTGGTATAAATGATTTTGGTAGTCGGATTAACATTGGCCGCATTAACATAAACCGTGCGACCATCACGAATAGCTTGATAACCATCCACAACTAGAGATTGAGGCGACCCCTGGAAACCTTGATTGGCATACCAACGATCAATACTATAGTGATTAGGATTGGGAATAATTCGTACCGCAATAGCGTCGGGGCTAGCGATAATACTGGCAGATTGAGCTCGAGAATACTGTCGCCAACTAAATAAAAAAACAAAAACTAAAATTATAGTAAAGAGTAAAAATTTTTTATTTTTGTTAATCATATATAAATATTTAAAAATACCAAAACATTTTATATTCTAAAACTAGGGAGTACACTTTAATTTTGTCCAAACTGTTGAGCTCGGATAAGCAGAATCTAGCGACATTACACAAGTTAATTCCCCACTCTGAATACTTTCGTTATGGGAACTATCAAAGGCGGAAACTGTAAAATAATTATTACCCAGAGAGAATTTATTAGTTGGCAAACTGAGACTCGTACTAGAAGCTTGGGAATCGAAAGATTCGCCATATTTTCCAGAAATAATTCCATGATATAAACGATAAAAACTCACGCCATTAGTACTAGTTGCCCAAGAAAATTTAATAGTCGAAGTAGGACTGATTATGGCCTGTAAATTAGTTGGCACACTCGGAGGTGTTTGATCGCTTGGAATGGCAGTGACTACTGGCGATAAAGCACTTTCTGTCTTGTCAGTCGAAATAACACTAATCTGAAAGTTATAGGATACTCCATTACTTAAACCACCAATACTAGTCTGACAATTATTAGTTTTTACTCCCAGTTGACAAACTTTAGTGGCCAAGACCTCTTGAGAACTAGTAGCTCCTTGACTAGGTGATGAATAATAAATTTTATAAGAATAAACTTTATTGGCATTAGATTGCCAATTAAGTTTAATTAGCCCCCCAGTTAATTGGTCGCTAGCATTAGTAATTGTCGCCCCACTAAGAATTGGAGCCCGGAAAAAATAAGATTGTTTGAGAAGCCCCCAAGTACAAATTCCAGTTTGTTGCCCATTGCTATTGTTTGAACCACAAGCCTCACCGACTGTTTGACAAGTTTGGTGGTTAGAACTACAAACTAAGGTTGCTGATCGTCCCAAAGTTAGGGGCTGACTATTTAAAGCTGGTAAATTATCACTAGTCCCCGAAGAACCCTGGTCCCGACAATAATAGAATTGATAATTATAATTAGCGGAGTTAGTGCCTTGAGAAGTATCCGTCCAAGGAGCCCAAGTTCCACTAACTAAATTAACTGGTGGCCAAGGATTATTACAAATAAAAACATAAATATTGGCGGAAGTATTAAAACCATTCCCACCCGAATAAGTATTGCAATCACTGGTACATTTTGGACTAATAAAATTATTCATATCAACTGTCGCCGTGAGTTTGGTTTGGGCATCAGTTATTCCTGGATTAGCTCGTACAAAAACTTCATTAGCGGGTAAATTAGGGACCGAGCTTATTGTCGCAATACGAGGCACAGTATTATCCAAAGAAAATTTCCAAGTCCAGTTATAACCAATAACTGGTTGGAGAATTTGTTTATCAATACTATAAGCAGTCGCGGTAAAAACTTTATCACTATCGGCAACCGTATCAAAGCTGGAATTACTAAGAGCGGCATTAGCATCATTTTCTTGAGACTGTAAAGCGTTATTAGTAGTATTAAATAAATAGGAAGAAGGGGTAAGAGTAACATGATTCACTGCACAAATTCCATTCATTGGTCCTTGGGCTGATAAGGTAGAAAACTTAATAATTTGAGAATTAGCGTAGTAATTATTATTAAATCTAATTAATTTTCCTGAAATATAAGTAGCTGTGGTGGGGTTAAAATAACCAGGACCCACAAAACCAATATCTTTAAAATTCAAAATGCCCGTTTTATTATTTAAGCTTTCATCACCTTTAACTACTACATAATAAGTGGCTGTTGGATCCAATATTTTCTTTGGTCTGAAAACTAAAGAGCTATTTTGACCATGATTTTCGTTATAAACCATCCCCGGGATAGAACAATAAAGACTATTAGAATTTGGACCGGCAGCAAATACTGAACTAGATAAATTACCAGTTAAAAATGCTAAAGTTCGACGAAATCGTTGTTCTACCTTTTGCCACCAAGTTTGTGGGTCTGAATTTAATTCACTAATTAAAGAATTATTAGTAACTAGAAAAGTTCCTGATGGACAAACTCCATTTTTATAATCTTTGGCTTCTAATAATAAGAAATTCTGCGCATAACTAGAACTATCTAAACGCTGATTAAAATTAATTTTCACTAGAGTATTCCGGCAAACATTAACAGCTAAATGTTTAGGAGAAGTAGAAACAATTTTCGGTCGGACTATAGTTGACGAAGTACTCGTGCTATTACATTTTAGTAGACAAGAACTAACATTACTATAAGTCCCAGTTGCTGATGGCGTAGAAGTAGCACATAAGTCAGAATTAGTAGCAGGTGGTGGTAATTTACAACTATAATAAGCACAATAACCATTATTAGTAGAGACTGCGCTATCAATTATCTGATTACCAGACCGACATTTTGCTCCGCCAGTAGCTTGAGAATCAAAACAACAACGAGTATCTGCCTGACAATCATTTAAGGTAGTAAAACTACCGCAGGCTGGTTGAACGGGGCAACGATTATTACAAACATCAAGAGTTTTATAATTTCCTTTTTTAACTGGGGTACTGGTAGCACATTGGGAAGGATTAGCTAGAGAACAATTATAATAAGCACAATAACCTTTGTCGCTGGAACCAGTAATTTGGCTGCCAGACCGACATTTCGCTCCGCCAGTAGCTTCAGCATCAAAACAACAACCAGTATTCGCTTGACAGGCATTTAAATTAGTAAAAGCAGTACAAGGATCAGACGGTGGTGGTGGCGGCGGAGAGATAATTCCAAAACCAGTATTAAAACTCCATTCAAAAACTGAAGTCGGAATATTAATCAAACAATCTTGCAAAGTATTAACACAACGACCATGTTGATAAGTATTTTGAGCACAACAAACTTGAGTACCACTACAATCACTATTAATCGTACAGGAACCGATATTAAAATTAAGAGTATTGCCCCAAGCACTATTTTTTACAACTTTCACAGGACCTGTTAGGGCTTTATTGGGGACTTTAGTTTTAATTAAATCCGCTTGGCCACTTTGCTGAATAGTTCCGGTCGCATTTTCATTAGGGTTGAACTTGACCAAACCATTACTATTAACGGCCCCAAAATATTCTCCCCAAAGAGTCACTGGAGTGCCCACGGGACCATTTTGAGGATCTATTTTACATAAACTAGTTTGTAGCGCTGAATTTTTATCAAATTTAAAAGCACGAGGATTTAAAATATTAGTATTAATAATATCTTTACCTAAATTAATACTAATGGGATAAGAACCATTGGCTAGACCAGTAGGAACTTTTACAATAATCTGATTATTAGTCCAAACAGAATTTAAACAAACTGTTGGAAAATTATAACTAGCTTCTACTTTTCCAAAATAAACTTGAGTTTTACCCCGTTGCTGACCGAAACCACTGCCTTGAATGGTGATATATTGACCAGTATTGCCAGTAGTCGGGGAGAAACTTGAAATAAAGGCCCCTGACCCTGGTTCGGCTTGTTTAGTAAATAGTAAATAATTACTTTTTTCTAATGAACCATTAATTTTGGTTTGTACAAAGCTACTGGAAATTCCCGTTTTAATATTAGGAATTGTTGAACTACCAGTTAAACCAGCAGGGCTTAGAAAAGAAGATTGCAAAGCTTGAATATTATTCTGATAATTACCGAAATAAGCCGAAGCTGAATGTAAATTAACTCCTAAATATCCCACCGAGGAACTCAGGGTTCCTTGGCTAGGACTAAGTTGACATAAACCAGGACGCAGAATTTTATTTACTTGAAAATCTGGAATTTTCGGACCATAAGAATCATTACTTAAGTCAGAAGAACCATTTTGATTAATAACTTTAAGAGGACCAGTAGTTGCTCCTTTAGGAACCGCAATAATTATTTGATTTGTCTTCCAAGAATTAACACAGGCTGGATTTAAATTATTAACTTGATTAGCAAGAACTGGCTTTCCTTGTCCAACAAAAACAACTTTGCTACTCGTGGCTGAATAAGTCCCAAAATTTTGCCCAGAAATAGTAATAAAATTATCAACTGTGCCATTGGGAGTTACTAAATTACAGCTTCCTGAAGAACACTGGCTATTAGTAGAGCAAGATTTATCTAAATTATTAGTGCAAAATCCACCAGCGGGACTAATTATTTGAATTACGGGATGACCACTACTAGCCTGACAATTTGGGTTAGGATTAGTAGCACAATTATTAGGAACACCTCCGCCGCCACCGCCAGTACAATCAGTACCAACACAAGTACCAAAGCCGTTGCCATTACCATTCCCATTATTTCCACCATTACCACCATTCATCGCCCCACCCAATTTAGAGATTAAAAAGGTGGCAATCCCCCAAGAAGCCAAAATAATAACTAAACCAATAATTCCATTTTTTAAGATTTTCTTTGCCGTTTCTATTTTTTCTTCATTACCATTAGAAGTTAACCAAATAAACCCAGCATAAGCAATAAAACCCACAGCGATTACTCCTAAAAATCCTAAAGCAATATTCACAATTCGACCTAATAAAATTCGCGGATCAACACTAGTTAATGATCCACCTAAACCATTATTAACAGCATTCAAACCAAGCCCTTGTGCAAATACAAAATTAGCAACAAAGAGTCCACCAATTAATAGACTAAATACTAATAAATTTTTAATAATTTTTCTAATCACAAAGTTTAAATTTTTATTATGTTTTCTATTATCTTATTTCTAATTTTCCTAATTATTTAATAATTTATTGACAATTGCCGTTCGTTCCCAAGGTTTTGGTTGGACTTCCAAAACAACAAGAAGGAGTACCACTGGTTGCTGCACAAGAAGGGCCCGCACTAGGTTTATAACAATTCTGATAAATATCCTTCACGCCAGAACCAACTTGAGCCTGAAAAGTCGCCGACGCTTTTAAAGGGGAATGGAAAATCGTCGCTTGGGTAATATCGGGAAAACCATCATAAGGTGGTAAATCTTTATTCTGAGCACTCAACCAATAACCCAGGGGACTAGGCGAAAGACTATAAAGATTAATGAGGTGGTGTTCAGTCTTTGAATTTTTATTAATTACTTTTACCGCTCCCGATTGAAGAGTGCTTTTCATCATTAATTTATTAAAAGTAATATTAACAGGAACGGTCAGTTTTAATTTTTTCTGTCCTTGGATTGGACTAATATTACTAATAATTGGCGGATTTAAATTAAGTTTATCACTAATATAGAATGACCACTGATAGTTATCTTTTTGTGCTAAATTAACAGTTGAACTAGCAGTATAGTTGTCATTATAGAAAGAGATTGGCCCATTGGCGACTCCGTCACGATTACCATCTAAAGAATTGAGCGAAGCACTAAGCACCCCATCTAATTTAGTGGCATCAGCGGCGGGATAGTTCTGACCTGAGGAGTTTTGACAAGTGGAATAGGCGAGTGAGCTAGCAGAACAAGTTCGAAATGATCCATCAGCCCAACAACTCTTATCACTGGTACAAGCCTGAAGATCAGCCGCCGTTAATTTAACAGTTAAATGACTATTAGAAGGTAAACAATAAATTTTTTCACCACAAGCATTAATACCGCACTCTTGATTAGAGGTAAATTCTACAGTGTGGTAAGCATTACTAACCATGAAATTACCATCTAAATAATTACCAACACAAGTATTATTAGAACATTTATAAGACTGACATTGGGCATTATTACTGCAAACCGCCCCTGCTGAACTACTAGAAGCATTAGCATTAACAACTTTAATATATTTAACAACTTTTTCAGCTGGTCCAGAAATTGTGAGAGGATTAATAGCTTTATTAAAATTAATTTGAATAACAGTATTTAAAGGTTGATCGGGTTTATCTTGAAATTGGTTAGTAACTTTCCGATCACGTCCTCCGGTCAGTGGAATAATTTGAATGGCTGGCGAATTACTCGTACTGACCGCAATATTATTACCACTAAGCCCCTGGACTTTAGCACTGAGATTTACAGTTGAACCATTCAAACTAACATTAATAGCAGAATTACCACTAATTTTAGCTTCAATATTTGATGCTAATTGATTATTACTAAAATTATTAGGAACTAAAATATTATTATTTAAACTAGAACTAGCAAAAGTATAGACTAGCGAATTAATAGTTAAATTATCGGCTAATTTCTCCGGACTAATTTTAATATCCCATAAACTGCCGGCTGGATGTTGCGGAGCAATAAAGGTCATAAATCCTTTGAAGACGGCCTGTCCCGAAGAATTAAAACTAGCAACACCGAGAGGATTATTGTGAACATCAAACAATTGTGCCTGATTGGGAGCGGTGGCGGAAACGGAAATTTTAAACTCAGTAATTGATCCTTGATAATCTAGCAAAACTCGGGCCGTACTTGGAGTAGCAGTGTTTTCTGCGGTCACCGATAAAACTTTAGCTGGACTATAAATATTGGGACGAGCTTGAACAATAATCTGACCATGGGCCGCTTGGGCCGGACTGGTTTGATTAATAATATCTCGAGCATTATCTGGTGGCGGAAAAATGCCATTAGGAACAACTATCGGGGGTACTAAATCTAGTTTATTACTAACGGTAAAATTCCAAGCAGCATAGTTTGTTGAGCAAGTAGCAAACATCGAAGAATTATCTACTTTCCGAATAACATTTGTAAATTTAACAGTGTACGGGGTATCACCATTAGAACGACCAAGATATTGACGAGGGATTAATAACAAAGTTTGATGATCGCTAGAAACTTGAACAGAAATGTCAGTATTATTAGTATTAACTTTTGGACAAGATATTTTTGAACAAGCATCGCCTAAATCTTGGGTATAAAGTCTAACCGCCGCCGGGTTAATTTGGTCACAACTAGAAGTGTTGGAACACGCACAACTACTTCCAGAACTATCAACACAAACTGTATCTAACTTAACTTTATTCTTGAAACTAATAATAAGTGAGGTGTTCCGTGGAACATTTTGTTGACCATTTGTCGGATAAGTATTCTGAATTGTACAAGCACCAATAACGCCAATCCCCGGATTATTAAATCCCGGTCCTGTCGGAGGCCCTGGCACTGGAACATTTACACCAATCATCGCTGCGGCTAATCTGCTAATAATAAAAGTAGCAATCGCCCAAGAACTTAAAATAATTACTAAACCAATAATAGCATTTTTAAGAATTTTTTTAGCACTAGTTATTTTTTCTTCATCACCATTAGAAGTCATCCATAAAAAACCAGCATAAATAATAATGGAAACGGCAATTACTCCTAGGAAACTTAGAGCAATTTGAATAATTCGACCAATTAAAATTCGGGGGTCAGTCATCGTTAATGATCCGGCAAGACCATTATTAACAATATTAATTCCAAAACTTGCTGCTAATACAAAATTACTGATGAATATTATTCCCAGGAAACTAAGGAAAGGGATAATTAATTTCAATCTTTTAATCATCTTTGATAAGTAATAAAAATTTTAAATTAAGTTTCAATATGATATAATATATTAATCTTATTATATCATAGAAAATTAAAAATAAAAAAGAAAAAGATTAAAAATAAGATAAAATAAACAAAAAATTATCAACCCAACCTATGACGATTGAGAGAATAATACAAAAATTTAAAGAAAACCATCCTGGAGAAGATACCACGGTCTTGTCATTGGCTTTTGAATTTGCCTCAGTTGCCCATGCTAATCAAAAACGACAAAGTGGTGAATCTTATATCCAACACCCTCTACACACTGCTTATATTTTAACGGAAATCAAAGCGGATTTAGCAACTGTCGCTGCTGGGCTACTTCATGATGTTCCTGAAGATACTGATCGTACTTTAGAAGACATTAAAATACTTTTTGGTCCTGATATTGCTATGCTAGTGGAGGGAATTACTAAATTAGGTAAAATAAAATATCGCGGTGTAGAACGCTATCGAGAAAATTTAAAGAAAATGTTTCTGGCAATGTCCAGCGATCTCCGGGTAATTTTTATTAAATTCTGTGATCGCTTAAATAATCTCCGAACCTTAGAGAGTCTTCCTCCTGAAAAACAAAAAAGGATTGCCCAAGAAACTTTAGAAATTTATGTGCCCATCGCCAGTCTACTTGGTATTAGTCGTCTAAAATGGCAGATGGAAGATATTTGTTTTAAGTTCCTTTATCCCGAAGAATATCAGGAACTAGAGTATAAATATGAGGTAGAAAAAAAAGTAGAAAGAAATCGTTTCTTTCAAAAAGTCAAAAGCATTTTAAATCCAAAATTAATGGAAGCAGGGATTCAATACACTATTGAGGTTCGTTTCAAACATCTCTACAGTATTTATCTAAAGATGCAAAAAAAAGAACGAAAGTTTAACGAAATCTATGATGTTTTTGCCCTGCGTTTAATTGTCCCCACAATTGATGATTGCTATAAAAGTTTAGGAGTTATTCATACTCTCTGGAAACCTTGGCCAAATCGTTTTAAAGATTATATTGCCGTTCCTAAACCTAATGGCTATCGTTCACTCCATACCACTGTTTTTGGACCAGAAGGCAAGGCGACCGAATTTCAAATTAGAACCCAAGAAATGCATGAAGAAAGTATTTATGGTTTAGCGGCTCACTGGTATTATAAAATTCAAAAAGGTTCAGAATCTTATAAAACTCCAGGCTGGGTAGAAGAAATTCTCGATATTCAAAAAGAAATCAGTAATACTAATGAATTAGTTAAAAAAATAAAATTAAATATTTTTCAAGATCGCATCTTTGTTTTTTCACCGCGTGGCGATGTTTTTGAACTTCCCGAACATGCCACGCCAATTGATTTTGCTTATGCGGTTCATACTAATATCGGGAATAAAGCCGCCGGAGCAATTATTAATGATAAGTTTGGTAGTCTAGATCAAAAACTGAAAAACGGTGACTTTGTTGAAATTGTCACCGAAAAGAATCGTCCTTATCCAAATCGGGATTGGTTGAAATTTGTTAAAACTAAACGAGCTCGTGACCACATTAAACAATTTGCCAAAAAATCAACTTTAGAAAATATCAGAAAATTTATTCCTGGTATTAAGAAATAAAAAATCACTTCGGTAAAAGTGATTTTTTAGATTCTCACAAATAAAAATGAAGTTTTAAGAACGCATCGTGCCTTCTGGTAATTTACCAATTTTACGTAAATATTCATTCTTCTTCTGTAAATCAAGACCAATTAGAGCTTGTTTTTTCTGAAGGTGTTTAGTCTTTTTTGGTTTCAAATGTTGTTTAGAGCGTGCTTTCTCTAAACGTTTACTATTTTTGAGTCCTTTCTTAAATTTCCGTAAAAAACTCTCAAAACTTTCACCTGGTTTTCTTTTAAAGTCTGCCATATAGTCCGCCCCCCTTTCTATTATTAATTTTTTTTTCAACTAATTTATTTTTTTTATTCAAGTGTTCCTTAATCTTTTTGTAAACTATCGTTTCCTGTGTTCCCGAGTCCATATCACGGAGCAAGATAGTGCCATCCATAATTTCTTTCTTTCCTAAAATTAAGCTCGTCTTGGCCTGCATAGCTACCGCCTCTTCTAATTGATTTCTTAAACTATCCGAAGTTAAGGATTGTCGGACTTTAAAGCCTGCTTGTCGTAAATCAATAAATAATTGAAAAGCTTTAATTCGCGCCTGATTACCTAATTGAGCGATAAATATTATATCATCTTCATACTTATTAATCAAGTTCGCTTTATCTTTGATTTTAGCAATTGTTCTTTCTAAACCAATAGCAAGACCCACTGCTGGAGTTGCTAAACCACCAAAATCTTCAATTGCAGAATCATAACGACCACCACCAGCTAACGCTAAGCGCCCCGCAGGCACGCCCTCATTATTTAGTGGCCAGAATTCAAAAACCGTATCATTATAATAATTTAAACCCCGTACTAAATAAGGGTTAAAATTATAATTGACATTAAGTTCATCTAAAAATTCGAGAGTCTTGGTAAAATGTTCTCGTCCCTCTGCTGATAAATGGTCAACAATCTGAGGAGCCTCTTCATGAAGTTGAAGACAAGATTCTTCCTGACAATCTAACAGTCCTAAACAATTTTTATTTAAGTTATTCTTACAAGAACGACATAGTTTGGAACGTCGTCCTCGCTCTTTATAGAAGTTTAATAATTTATTACAATATTCTCGTTGACAATCGGCTTGTCCAATACTGTTGATTTGCACCTGGACTTTGATTCCTAATTCGGCAAAAAAACTATTAGCCAAGGCAATTAGTAAAGCCTCAGAGAGGGGTTTATCATCACCAATAATCTCCAAATTTAATTGAGTAGATTCTCGATAGTGTCCAGTTTGTAATTTATCATAACGAAAAATCGGTCCCAATGAGAATAAACGAGCAGCTGAATTTTGTTCATTTAAATCACTAGCAACATAAGCTCGTAACACTCCTTGAGTAATTTCTGGCCGCAGAGTAATTTTTTCATTTTTTCCACCTAATACTGAATAAAATTCATGACCAGTATTTTTTCTAGTAGACTTTTTATATAAATCATAAGTCTCTAAAATCGGAGTTTTAATTGAACTAAAACCATAGATCTTAGCAAATTCTCGAGCCCGAGCAATAACATAATCATAATACTGGGAATCAAGTCCCAACAAATCCTTCATACCAAAAAGTCGAGGAAAAGTTTTTTTATCTTCTGCTTCCGTTGTTTGGTCTTTCGGTTTGGCAGTATTTTTTTTTGTTTTTGGCATAATTTAATTTTTATATTTTGGCCAATGAGCAGCATCAAATAAAGTTACCTCATCTAATGGCCAGCCACGAAATAAAACTTTCCCAATAATAAAACTAGAATTAACTGGACCAAAATAACGAGAGTCTTTAGAAGCATGCCGATTATCACCAAGGACATAATATTGATGAGGACCAATATCAATTTTCTTCTGATCTTGATCGAAAGTAGTTAATCTCGGAAATAAATATTTCTCAGATAAAGTGAAACCTTGGGGGTGTTTTTTATTATAAATGATAATATGACCTTGTTTAAATTGTATCTGCTCGTTTGGCAAACCAATAATTCTTTTAATAAAATATTCTTGAGGATTAAGGGGATAACGAAAAACAATCACTTGTCCCCGTTGCGGTGCTTCAAAACGATAGCTAATTTCATCCACAATCAAATATTGATTATTTTGGAAATTAGGTTCCATTGAAGAACCCTTCACATAGAAAGGTTGAATAAGAAAATAACGTACTGGCAAAATAATCGCTAGAGAAATAGCTACAACCTTAACAATTTCCAAAGTAAATAAAAAAAACTTTTTCATAAAAAATAAGAATTAACCTTTACTATATCAAAAACTAGTAAATAAATCAAATCAGTATAACTGGGTAATAATTATTGAAAAAAATGTTCCATAATGTTAAACTGATGATAAAGAGTAAATAATAAGTGCCCGAAGAACACAAATTAATGGTTAATTAGTGAAGTCCTACGAGGGAGGACGAGAGCTAGATTATAATAAATTATTTAATAAAATATAAAGTTAATTATTAATATATGCCCAACCAACAATTAGCTAATTATATCAAACAACAGCTACAGCAAGGCATCTCCCAAGCGACTATTAATACTGAGCTATTGGCAAAAGGTTGGCAAGTCAGTGATCTCAAAGCCGAATTTGATTTAATTCCACAAACAACTAATAGTAAAAAACCAACTACTAGCCCCAACTTAACCCCTGTCCAATCAACAAAAAAATCACCTAAAACTTTAATAATACTAATCGTTATAAGCGCTATATTAATAATTAGTGGCGGAGCTTTGGCTTATTTTTATTACTTCCAATCACCAAAAGTGATAGTACAAAAAATGGTTTCTAAATTAATTCAGGTTAAATCGGCAGAATATTCAGGAACAATAGAAATTAAAGCAAATGTCAGTAATTTCATGAATGCTAGTAGTACTAATGGAGATTTACTACAATTTACTGGATTATCTATAAATAAGAAAACTAGTAATTTTTTAATTAATTTTACTGGAGCTATTAATAGGTATGAAACAAACAAGTTACGGAATTCATTTTCTTTTGACTTAAAAACAAATGCCCTACAACAAGAATTAAGTTTGGGTTTAAAAATTAAAAGTATTGGCAAGGTAATTTATATTGAATTAGATGATGTCCCTAAGTTAAAAACTTTTAATTTGGAGGCCATAAAAAATCACTGGGTAAAAATTGATACAGGAACAGTTAAAAAACAACTTAAAGTCAGTAATGATACAATTGGGATGTCTCCCAAACAAATTCTGAAATCAAGAGCAATCGCCGAGAAGGTTTTTAAACTGACTGAAAAATCAAATAATACCAAACTCAACAATTTAGTTACTTATCATTATAAATTTATTATCGAAATAAAAGAGCTTAAAAAATTATTTATCAATTTTAGGCAAACCATGCAAAATAAATCTTTAACTAAAGAAGAATTGACTAAAATTGATAATGATTTTGAAACAATAAAATCAGCTCAAGGAGAGATTTGGATTGGTAAAAAAGATTTATTACCATACAAACTGACCTTAAATTTAATAACCAAAGCATCTCACAAAGGTCAAGCTCCCATGGAAATCAAATTTACAATCTTAACCAAGAATTTTAATCAAGCAATTAAAATAAATCCTCCGGCACAAGTTAAAACTTTAGAAGAACTTATAGGAAGTTTATTTGGTGGATTCGGTAATCAAGTTTCACTAAATATTCCCCAAAAAGATATATCACCATCAATCAAGACGACCGCCACAAGTACCGGACAGACAAGCAAAGAATTATCCATGCAAATTAGAGCTAAGAGTGATATTAATATGAATCAGGCTAACACTAATAGCCAAGGGCTTATTAATGCTAAAAAAGAATTATCCAAAACGAATACTAATACTATTGACACTGATCACGATGGTTTAAGCGATTATCAAGAACTTAAAATATATCAAACTGATCCTCTAAACCCCGATACTGACGGTGATGGTTATAACGACGGAGCAGAGGTTAAAGCAGGTTATAATCCTAATGGCCCGGGTAAGCTACCCCAAAATATTATTAACACTAGCTCCCAGTCCACGACAACTATAAAGGGTGGCATTAAATAAATTACTGAATTAACTCTTTCTATTCTTTTTAAATCAACTGTTTAGTTTCTAGTTTTTTTAAACCCAGATGCTGGTAAGCTCGTATAGTTACTAAACGACCACGCGCGGAACGATCTAAAAATCCTAACTGCATTAAGTACGGCTCATAAACGTTTTCAATGGTATCAGCTTCTTCTCCGGTGGCTGCCGCTAAAGTGTTTAAGCCAACTGGTCCTCCTTGAAATTTATCAATAATAGTTTGAAGAATTCGCCGATCTATCAAATCTAAACCCAAAACATCAACTTCTAATAATTTAAAAGCGGCTAAAGCATCTTCTAAAGAAATAGTACCATCACCCTTAACTTCGCAATAATCACGGACCCTTTTCAACAAGCGATTAGCAATTCGGGGGGTGCGACGACTACGCTTAGCAATCTCTTGGGCAGCTTCGGTACTAATCTTAATCCCTAAAATATGAGCACTACGATTAATAATTTTTTCCAGATCCTGTGGTTCATAGAAATTTAGATGGTGAGTAATGCCAAAACGATCTCGTAAAGGAGCAGACAAAAGACTCGCTAAAGTCGTGGCACCAATAATTGTAAATTTTGGTAAATCCAATCGTAAAGTACGAGCACTCGGTCCCTTACCCATAATGATATCTAAAGCATAATCTTCCATGGCGGGATATAAAATTTCTTCAACGGATTTATGTAAACGGTGAATCTCGTCAATGAAGAGAATATCACCCTCTTCTAAATTAGTTAAAATAGCTGCTAAATCACCAGTTTTTTCAATAGCTGGACCAGAGGTCACTCGAATATTAGCGCCAATCTCGTTAGCGATAACATGGGCAAGAGTTGTTTTTCCTAAGCCAGGAGCACCATATAATAAAACATGTTCAATCGTCTCTTGACGCTTTTTAGCAGCAGTAATCGTAATCTGTAGATTTTCCTTGAGTTTTTCTTGCCCAATATACTCCGCTAAGGTTTTGGGGCGTAAAGATAAATCTAAAGCTTCATCACCCTGACGTTCAATAGGGCTAATGAGACGATTGTTAGTTGGCGGAGATTGATTAGGCATATAATTCTATTATATTTAAAGCTGACGAAATTCGCAAATATCTCGAAAATCACAAAAATTACATAAGGGTGTTGGACGGGGGTCAAACTTTCGTTTTTTAATTGAAGCAATCTGTTCACGAACAGTTAACCGCAGTTTACTAATATCTTGTGGGCTAGCGGTAAACGAGATTTTTTCATCGTCTTCCACATAATAATAACTTAGTAAACTAACTTTAGTTTCTAAAAATTCTTCTAAAAATAATTGATATAAAACTAACTGACGTTTATCCACTTTTGCCTTGGAATGACCAGTTTTGTAGTCAATAATTTCTAGGGTGCCATCGGCTAAACGATCAACTCGATCAATAGCTCCCTTAATTATTTCTTGACCAATTCGGAAAGAAAACCTTTTTTCTAAAAATAGAATAGCTTGAGGAGGATTAGCTTGATAATCAGTAAAAAAATTATGTAGAGCTTGACGCCCCTGGGCTTTGTATTTTGTTCTTTCTACTTTATCACGATATCCATCATCCTGCCAAAATTCTTCATATAAAGCTAGGAGTCGCTTCCAGTTTAATAATTTAGAGAGGCTTAAGGACGAATCCTTCTTTTTCTTTTTATTTAAACTAGTGAAAAGATTAGCTGCTAATTCTTGATGTTCTTTTAAAACCGGTAATAAAAAATTATAAAGAGTATCGTGAATCACCCGACCGAAAATTAACGATGATTTATTTGTGGAAACCGGAACTTTCAGAACAAAAGCAAATTTATATTGCAAAGGACAAACGCTGTAAGCAGCAAGTTGAGAAAAGGAAAACTTTGCTGGTAGAGGATAATTATCAGTAGAAGAATTTTTAGATTTTAAAGTTAATTTTCGAGAATTTAAATAATGTAAATCACGTAAAAATTCATTTTGAGAACTTAAACTTATTTCCGCTTGTTCTAAACTCTCTAAGCCCATTTCCTCTAAAAACCGAGAGGGTTTTTTCTCGCGCACTCCACCATAGTCTTTCGCCCCAGTTAAATATAACTTTTCCTTAGCACGAGTAACGGCCACGTAGAATAAACGACGTTCTTCTTCGAGGTGAATATCCTTTGAAGAAATTATCTTTTCTCGCACTAAAGCATCTGGTATTGATATTTTTTCGTTACGAGAAATAGTTGGAAATTTCTTATCTACTAAATTAACAATAAAAACATAACGAAATTCTAATCCTTTAGCTCCATGAACAGTCATAATTTTTACCGTTTCCTGATCAGCAAAATCTAACTTTAAGGCTCCAGTTTCTCCGGCTTCTAACTCTAAATTAATGGCTACTAAAAAATCTTTTAAGCGTAAATCAACTTCTGTTTCTTCGAGTCTCTTGATTTTCTGATAAAACTGATTGAGATAAGAATATAATTCCAAATCACGATCGCGATCCAAACTGGCCAATAAACCTGAATCATAAGCAAATCTTAGAAAGATTTTTGTAGTTGCTTGATGGGCGACAAGCTGTGAATGTTTAGCGATTAAAGCTAAAAGTTTATTAATATTTTTAACACTTTGAGAACTTAGACCGGGGATACTATTGATATTTTTGAGAGCTTCATATAGAGACCAGACTTTCCGTCTCGCCATTTTATTAATATTGATTAAGTCAATCGGTGAGACCTTAAAAATTTCCATATTCAAAACACGGAACAAGGCTGAGGATTCATGGTAATTATCTAGTAAACGAAAATAAGCTAGAATATCTAGAATTAAGGGTTTATAATATAAACCACGCCAGGACATAAATTGATTAGGAATTTCTTGACGGTTTAATTCTTTAACATAAGCTTCGGCGGTTTTATTCGCTCGCACTAAGATCGCAAAATCAGACCATAATACTGGCTGAGCATCGTGGTCAACTTTTAGTTCTTTAATTTTTTGAACAACATAAGTTAATTCATCATCTTGAGAAGTAAAATTCAGAAAATTAACTGCTGACTCAGAAGAGCTTGTTGGCAATGTACCTTTTGAAGAAGATGTTTGAGAACGAGAATTCTGAGAACCTAGTTTTTTAGAAGTGGCCTTACTATTAACCAATCCTCGAGCTTTAAGTTTCTTAACAATGTTTAATTTTACTTCTAAACGATGTGGATTGTTATGCTGAATAAAGTGATGGGCTTGATCTAAAATTTCTTGGCGTGAACGATAATTATCTGTTAAAACAATTTCTGAAGCTTGCGGATAATCATCCTTAAACTGCATAATATTAGATAATGAAGCTCCACGAAATTTATAGATTGCTTGATCGTCATCACCCACAACCACTAGATTGTTAGCGGGTTTAGCTAGTAATTTAATTAACTCATACTGGACCCAATTAGTATCCTGGAATTCATCAACCATGAGATATTTAAACTGTTGGCGATAAAACTTAAGAATCTGTGGACGCTGTTGAAATAATTTTAAAGTATAAACTAACAAATCGCCAAAATCTAAAAAATTATTTTGTAACAATAATTGGTTATAAGTTTGATAAGCGGTGGCCAACTCCAAAACTCGTTTTTGTTCATCTCCTTTTTCTTTTTGTTGGGCATATTTTAAATATTCCTCAGAAGAAATATTTTCATCTTTCAAACGTGAAAAATGATGAATTAATTCTGTAATAAATTTAGTTGGATTGCCCAGAGGGCGATAATAATCTAATTGAAAACGATCAAGATTTTTTTTAATTAAAACCCACTGTTCAGTCTGCGTCAGTAATTTAAAACTAGCATTTAAACCAATATCTAAACCAAATTCCCGTAAAATACGCTCACCAAAACCATGAAAAGTATTAATCCATAAATCTAAATAACCATAAGGTAAGATTTCATCAGCCCGTCCAGACATTTCAGCGGCCGCCTTCTCGGTAAAAGTTAGTAAGAGAATTTCATCCATTTTGACCTTCTTCTCAATAATTAGATACGCTAAACGATTAATTAACACCGTCGTTTTTCCCGTTCCTGCTCCTGCGACAATTAATAATGGACCCCGATCATGAAGAACGGCTTTTTTTTGGGCGGTATTTAATTTTTTCAGAAAATCATTAGACATAAAGAAATGAAATTTTAATTAAAAACAAGATTAGAATTTAAGAATATTTTTAATTTGTTGCTCTGAAGTCTGACCAATGATTGCCAAATTTAAACCTTTATTAACAAATATTTTTTTGGCAGTATTTCGTAATTCCACCGCTGTAATCTTTTTTATTCGACGTAAAAATTCTTGGGGACTAAGCAAATGTTGATGAAAAATAGCTTGGTGAGCATACCAAATTGCTAGATTATCAGTGGCTTCCATTTGGAGGAGAGAGCGACCTTGTAAAAGATCTTTTGCCCGTCGCAATTCAGAGTCACTTATTAACGTTTGGGTAATTTTTTTATATTCTGTTAAAATAATTTTTACGGCCTCTTTCACTTTAGCAGCAGGAACTCCAGCTTGAGTAGTTAAATAACCAGAATCAGTGTAAACCTCGGAGCTGGTACGCACATAGTAAGCCAGACCATGACGTTCACGAAGATTAATAAACAAACGCGAACTCATGGATCCACCCAGAATCACTGATAATAATTTAACTTTAAGGGCTTGAGCGTGATTAGCGGAATAAGTTCGCACACCAAGAGAGAGGTTAGTTTGATCGGTCTTTTTGTGAACAATTTTTAATTGGGGCTTAAATTGTTTTTCACGCACCGCTAATTTATTCTGCCAAAGATTGTCTGGAAATTTAGAAAATAACAATGAAGCTCGGTTTTCAGCGGTCTGATTAATTTTGCCAGTAATAATTAAAAACATACTGCGAGCACCATACTGAGTTTTGACATAATTGATAAAATCTTCTCGCCGAAAACTCCTAATATTCTTTTTCGTGCCAATTGTATCCCAGCCCGCTGGGCTGTCTCCATATAAACAAGTTTCAAAAACATCTTCAATATGCATCAAGGGATTATCTTCATACATGTTTAATTCTTCAATAATTACCCCTTTTTCTCGTTCTATTTCTTGAGAATCAAACTTAGAATTTAATAACATATCGTTAATAATACCCAGAGCAACTGTTAATTTTGACGAAGCAACTTTTATCCAATAACCGGTATATTCTTTAGAAGTAAAGGCATTATATTCTCCACCCAAAGAATCTAAAGCACTAGATAAAGCTAAAGTGTTGGGATAGCGTTTCGTCCCTTTAAAAAACATATGTTCGACAAAATGCGATAAACCATTATTTTCTCGATTTTCATATTTAGAACCAGTTTTAAAAATTACCAAAACGGTCGCTGTTGTTGAGCTTTTTAAGGGAACAGTAATTAATGGGGCTTGATTACTTAAAGTTTTAATTTTATATTTATTCATTTTTGTATTGTTAAATTAAATTTCAAGATTGAAATTTAAATTGATGTTTAATAAGATATGTTAAATTTACCATATCTTTGATATAATTTAAAGGAGAACAAAATATTTAGTTTTGGATAATGATTTATTTCTATGTCTTATAAAATTAACGATCATAGTTTTGTTTTAAACCACGGCAAACAATATAAAATATTACGTCTTCGAGATTTACCCGATGAAGAAAAACCTCGTGAAAAGATCATCAATAACGGTGTAAACGCTTTAAGTTCTGCGGAGCTCTTGGCGGTGGTTCTTGGCGTGGGAACTAGAAAAGAAGAAGTACTTTCTATGGCTAACCGTGTATTACGTGAATATGGAGATAAAGGAATTGCTTACCAAAAGGATCCCAGTATTATTGAAAAAGATTTAAAAATTCCGCTTAACAAAGCTTGCCAAATTGTCGCCTGTTTTGAACTCGGACGACGATTTTATCAAAAGAAACCGGGAAGTTTAACAAGTATCAGAACCGCCAATCAAGCCTTCAAGCTATTAAAAGAAATGACTAATCTCAAAAAAGAGCAATTTCGGGGCTTATATTTAAATACTCATTACCAATTAATCCACGATGAAGTGATCTCCTTGGGGACTTTAGACGCCAGTTTAGTCCAACCTCGTGAAGTTTTTAGTCCGGCTTTAGAATATTCTGCCGCCGCTATAATTATTGCTCATAATCATCCCTCAGGAATTTTAAAAGCTACCAGAGCTGATATAGAAATTACTAATAAACTGATTAAAGCGGGACAAATTTTAGATATTGAAATTCTGGATCATCTGATTATTGGAAAAAATCGCTTTATTAGTATTATCTAATTAAACTAATAAAATTAAATCAGTTATTCAGTTTATGTTTTAAAGTTAGTTATTACCCATGTCTAAAAAATACAAAATTACTTCTCAGACTCGATTAGTTAAAGACGAAGCTGGCACTAAATTTCATGTTAATAGTGATGACTACTTTGGCAGTATTGCCACTATTCTCAGCTTATTGCGCCAACAACTTCAAAAAAATAATTCAAAAAATTATCTTGAACTAGAAAAAACTTTTATAAATCTAGAAAGTGATTTATTATTCCTACAAAAAAATTATCAAATCAAAGTAAAAACTCACAAGAGCCCAAGAACTAAAAATAAAAATAATAAACCGAAAGGCAAACTTAATAACCAGTGATCAAAGAGCATTAAAGTCAACAAAGCGACAAAGATTGTCCCCGCCAATACGGTTCGACGATCTTTTTTTAACAAAACCAGAAAACTTAAAAAGAATATTAAAGCAAACAGACCACTCTCTGCCCACAATAGTAAAAAGACGTTATGAACTGGCTGATAAAACCAAATATTATGAGGACTTTTACTCTCCTGTTTTAAAACCGTAGTATAATTGCCAATCCCGACGCCAACCGCCCAATGATTACTAATAATATTTTTTGCTTGAAAGAGATAAGTCTCTCGTTGTTGGAGTGATTTCTGTTCTAAGCGAGTTTGATCCTGAATCCGTACTGCTACTAAATTCCGATAGGGATAAGCAACAATAAAAATCATTACCACCGAGAAGAACATTAAAGCGAGAAATCGTCCGAGAGCCCAAAAATCTTTTTTAATAATTAAAGCAATTAAAAGAGTGATGAAGGCTAGAGCAAGGGCGAGCCAGGCGGCTCGTGAAAAAGTAAAAAACAAGGCAAAGAGAGCGACAAAATAAAAAACAAATAAAGCTAAAGATTCGCCAATCTCCTGTTTAGAATGAATAACCTTTTTTTTAATCAATAAATAAGCAACAACAATTAAAGTTAAAGCCAAGACGCCTCCCAAGATATTGGGATGGTCCATACCACCATAGGCTCGTAACCAACGTCCCGAGCTAGTTTCAATGACCGCTGTGCCAACGGCATTAGAATTATGAAGTGCTAAACCTAAATATTTAGAAACAGGAGTTTGTTGAGATAAAAATTGATAAATCCCCAGAATAGCTTGTAAAAAAATACTACTTAAGAAGAGATAAACAATTTTAGTTTTATTAAGAAGACTCTTTTGATAATGGACTGGAGAACTTTCCGCACGTAGCAAATAAAATAAACCGATACCCATTAAAAATAAGACATAATAATAAAAAGCCAATAATTGATCAGGCGCCCAGAAAAAAGAAGCTAGAATTATTATTTCTAAGGCAAACAAACTCCCCCATAAAGCCGTAATCTTCTGATTCTTCTGGGTAGAGCGTAATCTATAAATAAAAAACACAATCAAAATTATTGCCAGTAACAAGTGACTGAGGTAAAGACTAATTTCTGTAAAATTAGTTGGAGCGGGTCGTAAAATTATTTTTGTTTGCCAGGGGAAAATGAAAACAAAAAGATAAAAAGAATATTCAATCACGCGTCTCCAAAAGTTGTTGAATTTTGTGGGCATAACGACTAGCAAATTCTTGACGACGATCGTGTTGATAAAATTTTAACACTTGATCATTAACCACGACACCGTCAGAATTATTCATAAGTAATTTTAAATTCTTAGGCATTATTAAAAATTGTAATTTTTTTGCTCCCTGTTCTAAATAATCTAAAACTGTTTGCTGTCTAGTTGCGGTAAGTTTTAATCTACTAATTTCCTTCTTCTCAAGATTTTTTGATTTACTCCGTAAAAATTGTTGATAGACTCCCGACCTATTAAATAATAGGAACAAACCAGATTGCCAATAATCAAAATAAGGGTCTACTGCTGTTAAACGCAAATCTTCCAAATTTAAATGCTCGGCAGAGAGATAAAAGCTTAAACAAATTCGGTCTTTTTTAGTCCGTTGATTAGGACGACTGTTAAGGAGTTTAGCTAAGCCCGTACAATACAAACGACTCAACCAGATTCTTTTGGGAGCAGAGTGTGTACGTAGTC
>LSNS01000005.1 GCA_003056205.1 Parcubacteria group bacterium M6-OD1-4
CCGACCACGCACACAGAAGGCTGAAAACGACCAGTTGGGTTATAAGGAATTAAATTCACTAAATATAAAGGTTTTTTCATTATTTTCACTAATTCTTGAGCTTGACGGTCTTGATCATTAATATTTTTAATCATTAAATATTCAAACATTACTCGCCGACCAGTCTTGACAATATAATTATCAACAGTTTTTAACAATTCCGCTAAAGAATACTTTTTGGCAATTGGCATTAATTCTTGACGGAGATGATCATCGGGAGCATGAAGCGAAATAGCTAAATTAATCTGAAGTTTTTCTCTAGCTAAACGTTTAATACCGTTGATAAGCCCCGCTGTAGAAACGGAAATTCGTCGAGCACCAATATTTAAAGTCTCGGGATTATTAATAAATCTCACTGCTTTAATAAATTGTTCGTAATTTAAGAAAGGCTCGCCCATGCCCATAAAAACAACATTGTTAATATGCTCTTGAGGAGATTTCTGAGACAAATAGCGTCCCCAAAAAACTACTTGTTCCACAATTTCTTCCGAACTCAAATTACGACGATAACCATTTTGACCAGTGGCACAAAAAGAACAAGCTAAAGGGCAACCAACTTGGGAGGAAACACAAATTGTATAACGATTCTCGTGATTTTTTTTCCGCTGTTCGATTAAAACACTCTCAACTAATTCACCATCCTCCAGAGTAATTAAAACCTTAGAACTTTGCTGCTTAGACATGGTCTCTAAAATTTCCGCCTTAATTTCTAAGGGGCAAGCTAGACTTAATTTTTCTCTTAAGGTTTTTGGCAAACTAGAAACTTCGGACCAAGAAGAAATAAAATCTTTAAATAGTGCTTGATTAATTTGGGCATAACGAAAACGTGGCTCTTTTTCCAAAATTGTCGATAATTTAGTTAAATTCATGAAATTTGAAATTAAGAAACTTTTAATAATAAACTCAAACTATTTCTTTTTTAAAATTATTTTGACAATTTCACTTCGAGAAGTAGTCCTAAATGGCGGTCCCCAAGTACCAGCCCCACCATTAACTATTAAAGAAAAATCACCAATTTTAAATAAACCATAAGCATAGCCCCGATGAATCCATTTTGCTAAATAATTAAAAGGCCACATTTGACCATTATGGGTATGACCAGAAAGTTGTAAATCAATTCCCGCTTTCTGCACCGCCTCAATGTTCCGTGGAGCATGAAGCAGTAAAATACTCGGTTGCTGACGATCATAATTAACTTGCTGTAAAATCTTTTTTTCTAAATCAACAGCACTACTGAAAGAATAATTAATACCCACAATTTGTAAACCATTAACCACCAACATCTGATTATCTAAGACCTGAATCGGATTATCTTTCAACAAGGCCGTAACACGACTAAAACCTAAATATAAATCATGATTTCCAAAACCATAATAAATCCCCTGTGGAGCCTGTAATTTTGTGAACGGGTGGTTTAACCAACTAAAGCCGGCCTCACCACCATCAAATAAATCTCCAGTAATGAAAACTGCTGTTGGTCGTAATTTATTAACTTTTTCAAGAAGTGCCGAGAAGAAACGTTTTTGATAGACTGGCCCAAGATGAATATCGGATAATTGCACGATAACTTGGTTTTCCCAGGCCGCTGGTAAATTCTTAATCTGAACCTCATACTCAGTGACCTTAACACTGAGAGCACGATAGAGACCAATAATAGAAAGAGCAAGAGTGCCAATAAAAAAAATAAGCTTAATAAGTAAAATAGAGATAACAACAGAAAATAGCCAAGCAATCAGTTTAGCAATCAACAAGAAGGCAACTATTAGACCCGCATTAATTAATACTCCCACCCAGATAGCAGAAAAAATATAAAAAATACGAGTAGCTAAATTGTCCCAACGATAACTTAAATAAAAAGAAATAAGGGCACTTAAGGATAATAGAAAAAACAGAACTAAAATCAAAATTTGCGTATTAAGCGCCACAATCTGAAATAGTCTAATAATAATATATCCAAAGAAAACGTGCCCAATAATAAATATTAAGCTAGAAAAAATGAGAGAAATGAATTGGATCATATAGTGAATGGCCAATTAAAATAAGTAGCCCGGTCTTTTAGCTCGGCACTAATTGCCATTAAGCGATTATATTTAACGAGACGTTCACTGCGAGCGAGCGAACCAGTCTTAATTTGTCCAGTTTCCAAGGCCACCGCAAAGTCCGCAATAAAAGCATCGGTAGTTTCTCCACTACGGTGCGAAACCACTGTAGTCAATCCTTGTTTTTTAGCTAACAACACAACAGCAATGGTCTCGGTCAAAGTACCAATTTGATTTAATTTAATTAAAATAGAATTAGTACTTTTTTCCCGTATTCCCCGCTCTAAACGTTGCAAATTGGTAACATATAAATCATCCCCAATCACTTGAACGCTAGAATTAGCAGCGGTAAACTCCTGAAAACCAGTCCAGTCATCTTCCGCAAAAACATCTTCCCAAGAATAAATTGGATATTTTTTTTGCAGATTAGCATAGAAAGATAATAACTCTTGAGAACTGTAATTTTTATTCTCCCGACGAAGATTATAAACTCCATCAGCAAAAAATTCATTAGCAGCAGCATCAATACCAAAAATAACATCGCTCCCCAATTTATAACCGGCCTGTTGAACCGCACTTGTCAATAAATCAAAATTTTCTTCATTATTTTTAACCGCGGGAGCAAATCCACCTTCATCACCAACACTAATACTATAGCCTTTTTCTTTTAAAACTTCTTTCAAGTGGTGATAAATTTCTGCTCCCATCCGTACTGCTTCTGAAAAATTTGGAGCACCAATTGGTAAAATGAGATGTTCTTGGATATCAGTTACCCAATTAGCATGTCGCCCGCCATTCAGAACATTCATCATTGGTAAGGGCATTATATACTGCCCCTTAAAATCAGGATTAAAGCGACTAAGGTATTCATAAAGTGGTTGATGTAAACTATTGGCGGCCGCTCGAGCAACAGCCAAGGAAACCGCTAAAATAGCATTAGCGCCTAAATTAGACTTATCTTCTGTGCCATCTAATTTAATCATCAATTCATCAATTTCATTTTGATCTTCAGGATTTAAACCGAGAAGAATTGGCTTAATCTTCGTGACAATATTATCCAGGGCTTTTAGGACTCCCAGGCCCTGATAGCGCTTCTGATCGCCATCACGTAGTTCCACGGCTTCATGACGACCGGTGGAAGCACCCGCCGGGACTAAAGCCGTCCCTTGAATTCCCTGTTCTAAAAATACTGTAGCCGAAATAGTCGGATTACCACGGGAATCTAAAATTTCGGAAGCAGTAATATTTGTTATTTTCATATAATTATTTTAGTTAAAATTAAATAAAAATTAAATACTTATAAAGACATTATAAAAGAAATTTATGCTTTTGCCAAATCTAATTCTGCTTAATATTCTTAATATTAATTGTTGATTAGTTAGGATTCTATGGAAATTAATTTTTTCATTAATTCTTGGTAAAATTCCAAGTTGTTTAAGCTGGCTAATTGTGCTCCTAAAGGATCACCAACTTTAAATAAATGATGTAAATAAGCACGAGAATTGTTCTGAAGCTCAGCTAATTGACTATCTTTATTAATGGCTTGAAAATCAGTAGCAAATTTTTTGTTCTTAATATTAATTGTCTGATAGGAAGAGCGAGGCCGATTTAAAAGTTCTTGTCGGTTGGCAGAGGCTAAAAACAATTTACCATGGCGACCCTCACGAGTTGGAATCACACAATCAAACATATCCCAACCCAATTGAGCACAACGAATAATATCTTCTGGCGTGCCAATGCCTAAGGCAAAACGCAAGGCATTCTTAGGAATAAATTCTGCTGTCTTTCTCAACACTTCTTCTAAGAAATTACCGTCATGATCAATCGGTCGGGCTCCAAAACCATAGCCATCAAAACCAATTTTAACTAACTCTTGTGTACAATACTGCCGAAGATCAAGCTCCGCTCCGCCCTGAATAACAGCAAATAATAACGGCGCATCGGCCGTTTTTATTTTTCTCTTTTTCAACTGAAGATTATATTCCAATTGACATCTTTTCGCCCAAGCTAAAGTCCGCATAACTGATTTTTCTAAATCAGCCCGAGAAAACTCATTAGGAGGACAATCATCTAAACAGACCATCATTTCGACGCCTAAATCAAATTGAATTTGAATGGATTTTTCTGGGGTTAACTCCTGTCGAGAACCATCTATTGGCGACCGAAACTCCACTTGATTATCAGTAATTCGCCCCCAAGATTTATTTTGATGGATTAAAGAAAAAACTTGAAAACCACCAGAATCCGATAACAGTGGACCAGACCAATTCATAAACTGGTGTAAATCACCAGCTTGCCTAATAACTTCTAGCCCCGGCTGTAAAGATAAATGAAAAGTATTCACGACCACGGCAGGAGTACCAGTATTTCTCAGAGTAGTATTACTAACAAACTTCACAAAACCACGCGTGGCATCAGGCAAATAAAAAGGAGTTAATAAAGTGCCGGCAGTCGTTTTTAATTTACCTAAACGAATTCCAGCTTTAGTTGTTTTTAATAACTTAAACATAAACAAAACTACTTGTTATCACATCAATAACAATATTAAGGAGTATTTTTAATTTAATTAAAAAGCCTATTGAACTATGCCACTATTATTCAAAGCAGCGATATTATCATCTTCAAGACGAGTTGTTTTGGGTTTAATTTTTTCATTAATCATCGCAGTCGTTATATTATCCATAGCGCTAATAGTCGTTCCTGGAGACAGGACTAAAATTTTATTACGATCAGTTACTTTCGGGGTAATACTAATGCTAAACGAAGCCTTCACCTGACCAACAGAAACTGGCAAACGACCAATAGCCCAGATAACTTGATGAGTGGCATTATCATAATAAAGACTACCAACATCAGTGCTAACATTATTATTCCAAGCCACATAAGATGGTAAAGCCAAAACCACTCGGGTATCAGTTAGAGAATGTAAACTATTCTTCACTGTCCAATAAACTTGAAAACTAGTAGTCTGACCAACCACTGGTGGCAAAGGACCAGATCCGACGGGTAGATTATTAATATTAAAATAACGGATTTGCTCATTAAGTGCCAAGTTACTATTGATTTGACTGGTAATAGTATTACTTTTATTATGGTCACCACTAATTGCTTGGCCATTCATACTATATTGACTATAAGCAACAATTGACATACTTTTCCCTAAATCATCAATACTGAATGGTAAAAGATTCACTTTAAAATTAAAAGAACCACTATCACCAGATTTAATCAGTGCTAATTTTGGTACTTCACTTTTAGTCCAGATAACAGTGTTATTATTTATTTGCCCCTGATCACTAGCAACCACAGAATGCCAATTTAAAAAGTCACCTTTCACAGCCGCCATAATAACGACATTCTGATAACTATTGTTTCCTTTATTAGAAAAACTTAAAGAATAATTTAAAGCTTGTCCAAAATTAACCGCACCATCATTCTGAGAACCATTAAGTTTTAAAGTTAAATTCAAGTCACTCTTAATTAATTGCGGTTTAATAGTTTTAGACCAAAAGATATAAGAATTACCATTTTTTAGTTTTTTACTGAGCCGGACAACGATTGTTGCTAATTGTTGAGAATCTTCATTAATTTGGTAAGTAAGAGGAATAATTTGACGTTCCAATGGTGCTAAAAGACCACTGACCAACCAGGTCCGAGTGCCAGCATCAAGTTTAACAGATATTTGCGGAGAAGAACTAGCAGCCCCAATAGACTTTTCTGCCGAAGAGCTGGCCGTCTTCATTTTATTTAAAACTACTGCGGCTTGAGCGTGAGGTGGCAAAGAAAAAGTAATATTAAAATCTCCTAAATAATTATTTTTAATAGCAGAAAAAATTAAAGTCATATCATTATTCTGACCGAGAAAAGCCGTCCCAGATGAATCTAAATCCACATTAAATCCTGGACCGCTAACTACTGTAGAAGCAGAAGCATCCTTTTTAAATTGACTACTAAAACTACTAGGTAAATAACTTAAATGACCAAAAATAACATTAGCCGAATTAGGCAAAGCAATTAGTTTTCCGGTAATTGTGAGAGTAACGTTAGCTCCGGGAGCAAGATTCGGCAAATTCCAAACTGAATTACCAGTACTAGGTTTGAGAGAAGCGGAAGAGAAAATAAAGTTGCTGGGATATTGTAATTCTAAATGTAACTTAGTAAAAGGATAACGAGTGGGGTTGTGATAATAGACTTGGTAAGAAAAGGTTTGTCCAGCAATTATTTGGCTTGGCGAACTAATACTAAAATCAAGATTACTAATATCATTACTATTACTAAACAAATAAAAATAAGCGCCATAAGCTAAGAGAGCGAGGAAAATCAGAACTAACAAATAGCGAAAGAATCTAATTAAGAACATTGGTCTTTTTTTGACTTTCATTTTTTTCACATTAATACGTGCTCCACGAGCATCGCTATATATTTCATCTAAATTAGAATCAATTTCTTGTTCTCGTAATTCACGCCCAATAACTCGTTCAAAACTCTGAACCTCGCTAGGACTGGGGACTGGACGTTCAACAAAAGAAGAAAGACTGGAGGCTTCTTCCCGTCCAACGCGGAGAACTTTTTTTGTTTTTTTCTTGAGGGGCATATAATTTTTAAGGCTTAGTAGTCTTTTTTAATAATACAACATAATACTGATCGGCATCAAGTTGGTTCTTAATATGCCAACCATTATATCCTAACAGTTTTTGCGGATAACGCCAAAAAACAAACCATTTTTTAGGGACAACTAATTGACTATTGAAACTGCTAGCGAGAGCTCCCGGTTGCTTTTGAACCATTAAAGAATAGGACAGTGGCGAAGTAAAATTAGGGTTTAACCAGTTGCTTAGCTTTTCCAACCAAGAACTATTAGCTGTTGATAAACGAGAATTAAAAAAATTAAATGGTAAACGATAACGTAAGGTAATTACTGCCTGTTGTCCAGGATCTAAAATGCTCCAATTTGCAAAAACTGTTTTACCACTTTCTTGATAAATTTTGGTCCCCGTTTGAGCATCAGTGCTAGCAGCCCGTTCACTAGCTAAAAGCGGACTAAGAGTCCAATTGGGATTAGGTTTTTGTTGTAAATATTTACTAGCTGGACTTTGGAACCCCGAGGCTGATATTAGTTTACTACCAGCTGGAACATAAACTCGTAACCAATCAACATTACGGACACCAGTAAAAGGAGTCCCTTTTCGACCGTGATGAGTGCGGATAATTTGTAAGGTATCAATAATACTCCCATCGCTTTGAACTATACTAGACTCATTAATTTTTTGGCTAATAACCCGATCAGTCTTTTGCCCAGCGATGTTAGTATTCACTACTAATAAATAATCACCAGTAGTTTGCCGAATTTTTCCAGCCCAATTATTACGAACAGCAAGAGCTTCTAACTTGGGATTCGTAAAGTAAAATAGAATTTGTTTTTCAGATAAATCTTGTTGAAAAATACTGATAATCTTTAATAAATTATTTTTCGTTAATTTTTGCGGTAAAACTTCTAAAATTTTGGCCATCAAATCACCAATAATCTTTTTAGGTTTATGCTGAGAATTAGTACTTAAACCCTGTCGAAGAGGAAGCGTGGTCTGCAGAGCTTGAGAATCTGTTAATAAGCCCCGCAAGGCTTGGGGATCAGTTTTGACCAAATTCTTCCGTTCACTAATAGTTTGTACTGTTTCCCAAAAATTATTAGCATCAATCACTACGCCATATTGAGAACGCAGATCAATGGGACCCGTAATCTTTAAGAGCCGGGCGACCACCGTTGGAGTAATACTAATTACCCCATCAACACTTGAACCACCACTCCGTTCATAAAACCACATTAAATTCTGAGCAGTAGTTGGCCAATCAGGCCACCAATTAGCATCCCAGAAATGCCAGAGCGGATTAACTAACCACAGGGGTTGAGGAGCAACTACCCGGACCTGCATTGCTCCAGCGGTATCGTATGATCCCCCAGCGGGAACTTCTAAATTAGTGATGCGACCAGCACTTAAATCAACTAAAGCATAACTACCTAAGAATCCTCCGCTAGCTCGCAATTCGGCATTATTTTGAAAAACTAGCAAATATCTTTTATCACGACTCATTCCCAAAATGGTTTTAAGCTGATCACCAACTTGTACAAAATTATTTAGATTATCGGTCAGCAAATTAACTTGTTTTTGTAAGGAAACAAATTTAAGACGATAATTAGATGGTAAATTTTGGACATCAATCTGCTTAATTGTCTGTTGAAGATTCTGCGCATTATGCAGAGCATGGTGGGTATAGAATAAAAATTTATCTAAAGTTTTTGGAAAATTATCTTGATGACTATTAAATAAAGTTTGGCTTGCCAAGACCAAATTATTACCTAAATCGGCAGTTTCTGTCCCAGCCTTCAAAAAATTCTTGCTGTCCGCAATTAATTTTATCTGGGGGTTTGTGGACAATGAAGCTAAAAATAAAAGATTATTATTAATCTGATCTAAACTGTGAGAAGCCGTTAAAAAGTTAGTGCTAGCTTGTTGAAAATTACTACTGGCTTGTTGAAATTTTAATTGGCTCGCTAAACTACCCGCTTTCATTAAATTATTAAGTGCTAAATTAGAATGACCGATAACTCGATGCTCTAAATTACCAAAACTATTTAAAGGCCAACCCAATAAAATTTGGAAAAAAAGAACAATACAAACCAGAGCCAAGATAAAAAATAATCGTGGTGACCACCAAAACTTTTTACTTGTTTTAGACGACGAGACTTTTTTAAATTTAGAAATGAACTTTCGGGAGCGATGATTATTTAAGGCAGATTGATTAAAAATTTGCTCTTGTTTTCTAATAAATTGCGACCAATAATTCTCTGGTCTCTTTTTTAACTTCAGTGATCTTTGTGATTTTAATAAATTTAATGAAATTAGTTCTCTTTTTAACCAAGAAAAAAATAATTGTGATTGTTGTTTAATAATTGTTGAAGAAAAAGACTGACGAGTTAAGGAGGGCTCAGTAGTTAATAAATTAGGTTTAATTTTATGGACTACAAAACCCAGACGCCCTAACAGAGTCACTAATATTTGTCGCCAGTTTCTCCGTTTTTTTTTAGGAGACGCCAATAAATCATCTTGTGGAGAACGGAGATCAACAACAAAATTAGAAAAATTATCTTTTTTCAAATCAAGATGAGAATTTTTATTCTTAGGAATCATAAGCTATCTATTTTTAGGTGGCTGTAAAATATCATGATAAACCTCTAAAGTTAAGCGAGCGCATTCCCACCAACTATATTTTTTAATTTGTTCCAAACCTCGTTTCTCTAATTCTTCTCGTTGTTGAGGATCTTGAAGTAAATTCTGAATTCTATCAAACATCTCTGACTCACTTTCAGGATGGCAATACTGAACCGCCTCTCCTAATATTTCTGGTAAAGCAGCTCGATCGGAACTTAACACCGGACAAGATTGCGACATCGCTTCTAAGGGTGGTAAACCAAAACCTTCATACAAAGAAGGAAATACATAAAGTTGAGCAGCTTTATAGAATATCTCTAATTGAGCATCGGGAACATAGCCCGGAAAAATAACTGGACTATTAATATTCCCTTCCTGCCAAAGATTTAAAGAGCGAGCGTAATTCTGAAGACGGCGATAAAAATAATCTATTTTCCCTACTAAAACTAAATGTAAATTACTTTCTTTTATTTGGAGACGATTAAAAACTCGTAATAGAAGCTCTAAATTCTTATGAGGATAAGCATTACCAACATACAATAAGAACCGTTCGGGAATATGATGTTGACTAAGAATTTCTTGATTATCTAATTTGGTCACAAATAAAGAATCACGACTAGCGGACAACTTGGCCACCCCCTCATAAATAACCGTAATTTTGTCAGCACTAATTTTAAACTGTTTAACAATATCTTCTTTTGTAAACCGGGAAACAGTAATAATTCGTTGTGCTCTCTTTAAAGCAATCAAAATTACTAAGCGATAAGCTAAATTTTTAAAATAATACCAGAAATGATTATGTTTCGTGGCTCGAGTAGTCGGAAAATGGGTTAAGATTAAATCGTGAATAGTGACCACAAATTTCTTGGGGCTTAAAATCGGTACATTAAAGTGAGGAAAATGGATTAAATCCAAATGCTCTCGCCATAAATAATAAGGAAAAAGAAGTTGCTCTTCCCAGCCATACCAAGAACAATTTATCTTAACTTTCTTAACATTTTTCTGTGGACAATCAAATTCATCAAAATTATCAGGACTGAGAAAAATTACGTAATCAAAAAACATCCCCCGATCTGCTGATAGATTGGAATTACTAATCTTGATAATGTTATCAACAACTTCTTGCGTATAGCGACCCAGTCCCTTGCCGACTGGACCATAGAAGCGAGCATCAATTCCAATTTTCATGACTCTAAAAATAAAAAACTAAACAAAAGGTAAGTTATCAGGAGGAACAACATGCTGATTATTCAAATCGGTTGACGGCTTTATTTCTCCTTGATTTTTCTCGTCCTTTAAATCAAAAATAGTTGACGAATTACGCTGAGAATTAAGAGGCGTTGGAGAATTCTGAGTGCTTAAAGAACTAGGAGAATCCTGAAAAATATCCGCCACCGAATCATCAAGATCCTCCACGACTGGTAGAGAAACTGGCGCATCAGCTTTTCGTCCAGGAGCCTTTTCAATCATTGAAGCTTTGACATTAGCTTCAATTGGGAAGTGCCAAATTGTCGCTAATTCTTCAATATTATAAAGACCGGCTCGACGACCACGCGTATCAGAACGAGCAACATAGGCGTTAAAAATCTTTCGTTTTTTATGTAATAAACGTATTTTAGTGAAGAAATAAATAGTTTTAGTAAAAGTTAATTTGAGATCTGGCATCAAACCGTTGAGATCTAGAGAAGAAAATTGTTTAATATAACCAATAATCCCATTGGCGACTTTGGCTTTATTCATGGCCTCCCGCTTAGCAACATAGACTACTCGAAATTTGGCTTCTAAACCCAACTTAGAAGACTTAATTTGGATCCCTTCTGCCTTGCGTTTCTCGTCAGGAGTTAAATCCAACATACTGCGTTCTTTGTGTTCATCTGGATTAGAATCAATATCTCCCCAAATAGAATAGAATAATTCACTAAGATTACCAAGAGATTCAATAAGCCAACTATCAAAACCCGGCTTAGCTTTTTTCTCTCGATGAAGAATCCGATCAATTTCTTGAGTAGATTTTTTTATCCAATCAAAACCAGTCGGTGCCACCAACATTTGAAGCCAGAGATACTCTCCAGGACCTAAAGAGCTAAATAAATCCATTAAACTCGCCATTGGATCTTTAAATTGCATTTCGCTCGGACCAATTTGATGCTCAAACTCTTGGTAACATTTAATCGGATAAATCTGAGGAGCGGATTGGATAAACTCTGTCCCCCAAACATCATATTCTTCATTAGGAAGATTGCTAGGAATATTTTTAGTATAATCTTCTACTTCAGAAATTTCGGCATCGGGATACTGAGAATAAATTGCCGATTCCACTAAATTTCTAAATTCTAGCGGAGATTCAACTAAGAATTGAGTATAGCCTTCTAAACTAACAATCTCAAAGCTAAAAGATTTCTGATATTTTCCTTCAAACCATTTCTCAAAAAAATTAATTGAACCATGAGCACCCGATAAATAAGAAAACATGTTCTCCACTGCTTTTGGCGACTGCTCATTCCCACGGGGAATATCAATCGCTAATAAAATAGTTTTTTGATCCATTGACCATTTAATACGAACAAACAATAAATAAACTTCTCGCATCCCAAACAAAAAAGCAATGGCTAAAATTAACCAACCAAAATTAACAAAAAAAACCCAAAATATTTGATTTGGTGGTAAAGTTAAAAAATTATTAATACTAGCCGTATTAATGATGATATTCATGAGTTCAAATTAAAAATATCATTATACTTAATAAATATATTTTATCATATTTTTATAAAAAAAGAAATCCATTAAACAGTAATCGATTTCTTTAACAATAATTTATTTATCTAGTAAAAATGGTGATAATTACCACTTTTTTAAACCATAAGTTCCCCGCCCCACTAAAATATAACGATTATCCAGAATCAATTCATTATGAACTGTAGCGGCATTAGCAATTTTATGATCAAATTTCATCTCATTAATTTTCTTGGCAATTTCCGTAAAATGTAAAGGTTGTTGAGTGTGTTTCAAGATTAAATAAATTTTATCATTAACTGTTTTTGGTTTAATTTCTGGCCAATGATCCAAACCCCATTCACCATATTTATTTTGTTCTAAATTCTTAATGGCTTTAATCAAGGAATAAAGAATTTTATTATTATTAATAATTTCCGCTTTATCCGCAAAAACTTTACTCTTAAAAACTCCAGCAATATCGGCTCCGGATTGAGATTTTTCGGCAAATTGATACTTATTGTAAGTTTCTAAGTTTTTTAATAGCGTTAATAATTCTTCAGTTGTAAAAGTCTTTTTTAAACCATCTACTTTTTTCAATAAATCATCAGCTAGTTCATCTAACGAACTAATATCTTGATTCTTATTTTTAAAAGAAGGATGAAAACGCTCTGAATTATTAACCAATTCTAAATCATCACCCATTATTCGAGAAAGTAAAAAATTAAAATGATTACGATAAACTTGTCGATTATGATCCAGCTCAGAATTTGCTATAGATTTCCCAGTAGCTGAAGACTCGTCATCAATTTCTAAACAAATCACAGCCAAAATATCCAATAAATAATCACGGCTGATTAAGCCACCATGATCAGTTAATAAATTTCGGACTACTTCTTTGAGAGTAGAAATCTCATTTTCTAATTTTTCTAATTTATTAATTTTCTTAATACTAGCTCCTTCAATCTGACGAACTCGTTCTCGAGTTAATTGATGCGAACCACCAATCTTTTCCAGAGTTTCTCCTTTCTGGCCTTGTAAACCAAAACGTCGAGATAAAATATCTTTTTCTCTGTCATATAAATCAGAAAATAAGGAGTCCACAATATTAATAGCATTCAAATGAGCTAATTCCTGAGTTTTTTTCTCGTTGATTATTGTTTCTAATAAATTTTTCATAGACTAATAATAAAAATAATATTCTCTTCTTGTTTGGTGGTATTTAATATATCATATTATTTTATATCAGTCAACTGCTTTAACTCTTTCCAGAGCTGAGGATACTGTTTTAAATTAGATTGCTCTAATATTAAAGAAAATAAAAACATACCGAGGAGATAGAAAATAATTAAGAGACGATCTAAAAAATTCTGTTTTTTCCAGTATTTCATAAAAATGAGATGCTGATTGTGGAAAGACCAGGACCGAAGTTCTTTGCTTTTACGTCGTCGTTGCCTGATTCTCTTCCAAAAATTTAAGCCCAAAGAAGAGGCAGTACGATCATGATAAACTAAAGCGGTGGGTACAAGATGGGTTTGGAGACCAGCTAAAAATAACCGATAAGCTAAATCACAATCTTCTTTATACATAAAAAATCGTTCATCAAAATAATATTCTTGCTGATGACGATCTCGGCTTTGAATTTTCATTAAAGAAGATAAACGAAAAAGAGCCATCGCTCCAGAAGGACCAATAATTTTTTTTTGATATAAAATAGGATCATCTTTCTGACCCTGTCCCCAATCTGAAAATTGTAATCCTAGGCCTTGAACTAAACCCAGAGAATCAATAATCTTAGTTTGGGAATTATGTTCAAAATCCCAACGTAAAATTTTTGGCACAGCGACCGCTAAATTATGATCTTGATCTAAAACTGTAAGTAATTCTTGAATTGCTTCCGAATTTAATAAAATGTCGGGGTTAATCATTAAAAAATACTCGGCTTGAGCTTGGAAAGCCAATTTCAATAAAATATTATAAGCCCGACTAAAACCCAAATTTTGCTGGCGAGTTAAATATTTAATTGGCATTGAAGAAGAACGGGAATTTAAGTTTTGATTCCAGTTCCTAATAATTGAATGGTTGTCCTGTTGATCTAGTGGGCTATTATCAAAGGCCAGAACTTGATAATCAGACACTGCTAAAAATTTAAGTGCCTCTTGCAAGCTCGGTAAAAACTGACTTAAATATTTAGCACTAAACTCATTATAAGTTAAGAAACCAATAATTAACTTCATATCAGCATATTATTTATTAATTTTTTCTTAGCTAATTCTTGAGCTTGAAATAAACTGTCAAAAGTTCCGGCATCTAACCACTCGCCACTAATCGGAGAAACTTGTAATTCGCCTTGTTGTAAATACCAATTATTGATGTCCGTAATTTCTAGTTCACCACGTGGACTAGGTTTAATCTTCTGAGCAATTTCCAGCACTCGTGAATCATAAAGATATAAACCAGTAACAGCATAATCGCTAAGGTATGTTGATGGTTTTTCAATAATCTTTTCCGCTCGCCCTTGATGATCAAATTTAACTACCCCAAAGCGACTAGGATCTTTAACCTTCTTCGCAAAGATTTTGGCTCCGCTTTGAAAATTTTGAATTTCTGAACTAAGATTATCTTCAAAGATATTATCACCCAGAATTAAGGCCACATCTTCACCGTCAATAAAATTTTGACCAATAATAAAAGCCTGGGCAATCCCCTCGGGACGATCCTGAATTTCATAACTTAATTTTATTCCTAAATCTTTACCAGAACCAAGAAGATTAAGATAGTCACCGGCTCGCTCCGGAGCAATAATAATTAAAATCTCCTTAATTCCCGCCTGAATTAAGGTATTTAGGGGGTAATAAATCATCGGTCGATTATAAACCGGCAATAATTGTTTACTAGTTATCTTAGTTAAAGGGCTGAGTCGGGTTCCCGAACCGCCCGATAAGATTATCCCACGCATAATTATTTTTATTAAAATTTATAAAACTTGAAAAAATAAATTAAACTAATTATTTAAATATTCTTGTAATGCTTCTTGCCAAGGACGTAATTTTTTCGTCTTGGTATTCTGTAAGATTGAAAACTTTGGTCGACGGGCAACTCGTAACAAATCTTCACTCCGGAGAGGACGAAGTTGAACAATCATCTTTTTCAAACGAAATAATTCTTGGGCAGCGGCATACCAAGTAACGGGACCCGTATTTACTAAATGATATTTTCCACTAGGCATCTTAGATTTCCAAAGTTTCTTGGTGGCCTGCGCTAAATCAACGGTATAAGTGAAGCAACTTAATTCCTCATCAACAATTGCTAGTTCCGATTGCTTCTGAGCTAAACCTAACATTAATTCAAAAAAACTAACCTTAGCTTGAGGACTAGAACCAGGAGGACCAAAAAGTTTAGAAGTCCGAATTAAATAATATTTTAAACCCCGAGTGGCACGGACACTAATTTCTCGTTCACCTTGAGCCTTTGTTTCTCCATATTTATTAATAGGATTAGCCACCTCTTTTTCACTAAATGATGTTTTCAACTTAGTACCATTAAAGACATAATCAGAAGAATAATGAATTAAAGTTATTCCCTGTTGGAGTGCTAAATCAGCTAGAAATGCCGGTAATTTACTATTTAATTGTTGAGCGAGAGGATAAACTTTTGGATCTTCGCAAGCATCAACAGCATTAAAAGCAACAGCATTAATAATAAGTTCAGGAGTTAATTCTTTAATGTTAATGGCTAATTGTTCAAAATCTAAAACATCTAAATCTGATCGATCCCAAGAAACAACCGAATCATCAGTTGAAAACGTTTTTACTAATTGTGTTCCCAAATTTCCTTGACCGCCGAGGATAAGAATAGTCATACAAATTTAGTATAAAACAAAAAGCTCTGAATTAACAGAGCTTTTATTTCTTTGACCACTCTGGACTTTGCCGAACTAATAATTCCGAAGCGCGCTCGGGTTCGGCTAAGAGTTCTTTGACTATTTTTTCCAAGCGCATTCCTTGGGAACCCTTAATTAATATTAAATCACCAGCCCGTAGCTTGTTCAGTAAAAACGGAGCCACTTTTTCAACTTGATCGAAATGAAAGATATAGTCGTCAGCTAAGCCAGCGGAAATTGCTCCTTGAATGATATCTCGTGATTTTTCACCAATAACAATTAAATATTTAATAGTACTGTTGGCAAATTTCTGACCAACTAGACGATGGCCATCAACACTATATTTCCCTAATTCCAACATATCACCGAGAATGGCATATTTGGTAGCGGACTCATCAATTTGAATACGATCTAAGGTATCCAGAGCCGCTAAAGCAGATACTGGAGAAGCATTATAGGTATCATCAATAATAAAAGTATGTTTAGCACCCGCTAAAATATTCATTCGCCCCCGTGGCAAACTAAAAGGGCGAAGAGCTTGAGCAATCTCTATTAAATTAAATTTAAAATAAATTCCCACCGCTGCCCCTGCCAAAGCGGCGGTAACAGCACTCTCCGTTAGAGCTTGCGGAAGAGAGACGGGCACGACGGATCCTTGATAATTCAATTTAAAATTAATTCCCGCTAATTCATAACCATCTTTGCTGAAATTAAAAGTTAAATCTTCAGCTCGCAAATCAGCCCCAGCTTGTAAACCATAAGTCAAGACTGGAGCCTTGCTCACTAAGGACATTTCTCGAGACAATTTATTATCATAATTTAAAACTGCCAAACCCGCATTATTGGTTTTTTTAATATTTTCCACTAAAACTTGCTTTTCTTTCCGAATATTATCTAAACTAGAAAAATATTCAAGGTGCGATCGACTTACCCCGGTAACCACTGAAATTGTTGGTGGAGCAATCTTTGTTAAATAAGCTAGATCCCCGGGACGATCAGTCCCCATTTCTAAAATTAAAATTTGTGGATAATTTTTATCTTTCCAAAGCAATAAACCCAAGGCCTTGATAAATATTAGCCACCAAGCTTGTAAATTACGCCCTGGCGAGTCAGCGCCAATAATAGTTAACGGCAAACCAATCTCATTATTATAATTTTTTGGACTCAAACGGACGGAACGTTTATCTTTTAAAACCAAATAGATTGCTTCACGAGCACTAGTCTTCCCGACCGATCCTGTAATACCAATCACAATTGGTTGATATTTTTTCAAAATTCTTTGGGCAAAAAATTTTAATTTAAATTGTAATATTTTACGTAACATAATTTAATTATTAATTCCCTCGTGTTTTTGGAACTTGATAATAACTCAACATATACTTGGCAACTGTTCGCCAAATTGGTAAAGCGGAGTCTTCAGCCCAAGGAGTATGAGGACTATCTAATTTAATCAACATCGCAAACCTGGGATTGTCAATCGGAGCCATGCCCACGAAGGTATGAAAATAACGACTAGTACTGTAGCCACCATTGTTAGCAACTTGTGCGGTCCCAGTTTTTCCACCAACATAGTAGCCTTCAATAAAACCTTTCTTGCCTCGACCAAAATCAACAACATTCACTAGCATCCCCGAAATAGTCGCTGCGGTTTTAGTACTAATTACCCGACGAACTTCTTGAGGAATAGTATTTTGTTTTTGACCATTACGAATAATCGTTTGAACAACATAGGGTTTCATAAGAACTCCCTGATCAGCAATAGCTTGATAAGCCATCAGCATTTGTAGAGGAGTAGTGGCAATCCCTTGTCCAAAAGAAGCGGTGGCAGCATCGACTTCGGGAATTCTCTTCTGTAATAAACTACTAATATCACCAGGACTTTCGGCTCCCAGTTCAATACCCGTTTTTTGACCGAAACCAAATTTTTTAACATAATCTGTAAAAATCTTTGGACCGATTTGACGCATGGCAAAAATTGCTCCAGTATTTAGAGAATATTCTAAAACAGTATTCATCGTACTAATTCCATGTCCCCCATGAGTAAAATAATCTGAATTCCTGATTGGCGTGGGCCACCCCGGGATTTTTATTTCACCATAATCATGATAAGTAGTTTGCGGAGTAACTTTTCCTTGATCCAAAGCAGCCGACATCGTGACCGCTTTAAAAACTGAACCCGGTTCGTATTGATAAAGTAGAGCGGGATTATTATAAACTTTAATATTACTCACATCTTGATAATTATTAGGATTAAAACTTGGAAACGAACACATCGCAATAATTGCTCCAGTTTGAGGAACAATGGCAATTAAGGTCCCTCCTCTAGCTTGATATTTCTTAATTCCTTCTTCTAAATCTTTGCAAGCCACCGACTCAATATTGCGATCAATAGTGAGAATTAAACTATCACCATTAACGGGTTTAATATATTGACGTTCGTCAGCAACAATCATTTGATTGCGAGCTCCTTTCGCGGATTTAATAAATCCATACTTGCCACTCAATTCCGAATTAAAAAATTCTTCCAAACCATAGCGCCCTTGACCGAAGCCGTTAGCATAACTGGTAAATCCGAGAACATGGGCCCCAATGTCATCTTCAGGATAATATCTCCTCAATTCTAAATTAAAACGGATACCCGGAATATGTAAAATTGATTTCGAGCTGGTCGGATGTCGATAAACCACGAAATTATTTTTTAATTTTAAATTAGTCGCCAAGATAGGACTAGAAGTTGAACTCGCTAAAAAAGCATATAATTTTAAAAGTTTTTGATCATCAACTTTCTTATTATTTAAAGAATCATAAACAATCCCTGGGCGATCAAAATGTTTTAGATAATTAGCGATAATTTTAGTTCGCGTGGAAGTGGCAATACTGAAAGTTGCTGAAGTGCCAGTAGCGTGCGGGGTGGTATTGAATTTTTGTATCAATTCTTGTCGAAGAAGTGGTCGATCAAAAAATTCATAAAATTTCTTCGCTAAGTCCTGAGGGTTCTTAATGTTTTTAGGAATAGCGTAGAGAACAGCAAATTGTTTATTAGTGGCCGCAGGGTATAATATTTTCCGACCATTAACCTTTCCAACAAAATAGATGTTTCCTCTCACAGGAGCAAGCTTGTCAGAGAACTGTTGTTGGTCATAAGCTTTAATTACATAATAACTACCTTCACGAATTTGTAAATTAAATAAACGATAAATTAAGGCTCCACTTAATAAAAAAATAATCGCGACGATTAAGCGCCAGCGACCATTATTAATTTTAGCTGGAGTTGAAGATGACTGAGATTTCCTCTGAGAATTACGCCACATAAATAGTTATCTTTTAGCAAGAGCCGAACCCGGAGTTGATAAATATTGAATATTGTTAGCGGCTACTAAGCCTAAATTTTTTAAATGAGAATTTAGAAAAGGAAAAGATTGAGAAACATTGGCTCGCTCCTGATTATTCATGGTAACATTAGCTAGATTATTAGCCTGCGAATTCAAGTGTTGTAATTTGAATCCTTGAACAGTGAGGTCATTAATTAAAACTAAATAGAAAACTCCGAGACCCGCAATTAAAGTGAAAAGGACAGTATTGAAATATTTTAAATTAAAACTTCTAGTAGAAGTTGTTTTTTTAAAAGGTCGAGCTTGGCCATTAATAATTTTAGTCATAAAATAAATTTGATAATTAAGAAAGGGCTTCAACAACGAACTGCAGCTCGTAACTTTGCGCTACGGGCACGAGGATTAATATTAACCTCAGCGGCTCCTGGAGAAATAGGTTTCTTAGTTATAATTTGTAAATTTCTATTATCTTTAAAAAAATGTTTAACTAGACGATCTTCACCACTATGGAAAGAAACAATTACTAACCGTCCTCCAGGCTCCAACACTTCCAGACTTGCTAATAACACTTCAGCCAAGGCCTCCAATTCTTGGTTAGTTTCGAGACGCAGAGCTTGAAAAACTTTAGTTGCGGAATTAATCTTGACATTAGAGTTTTGAGGAATGACCTGCTTAATTATTTGAACGAGGTCAGTAGTGGTTTGCAAAACTTTAGATTTCCGGGCAATAATGATTTTTTGAGCAAGGGCTTCAGACCAATTTCTTTCACCAGCTTCCTGGAATACTCTTGCTAGTTCTGAAAAAGAATATTTATTAACAATTTCTATTGTTGACCGTTCGCCACCAGCACCAAATGACATTTTTAAAGGGCGCCGGCCCTGGAAGGAAAAACCACGTGATTCATCATTTAACTGTGCTGATGATAATCCGAGATCAAGAACTAAACCAGCAAATTTGGTTTGTGGTGGAAAATTATCAGCAACTACTCTTTTAATATTTTTAAAATTACTACGAACTAAAACAATATTATTTAATTTATTTTTTTTAATTTCCGCTTGAGCATTTTGAATTGCTAATTCGTCTAAATCTAGAGCAAGAATCTGACCAGTTGAACCAACGGCTTGAGCTAAAGCTAAGGTATAACCAGCTCCACCCAAAGTACCATCAATGAATTTCTGCCCCGCTTGAGCTTGTAAATAATGGAGAACCTCTTTCAACATAACCGGCTGATGAGCGTAAACCATAGAAAATTAAAATTAAACAATTTAAATGTTCTCTAACTCTTCGGCGATAGCATCACTATTCTTATCAGCTTCACTTTTATATTTATTCCAAGTCTTCTCTTCCCAAATTTCTAAGTGATCATATAAACCAGCAATAACTACTTTCTTTTTCAAATTAGAAAAGAGACGTAAATATTCTGGTAAAGTAATACGTCCTTGACTATCAAATTCCACGTCCATTGCTCCGGCTAGCATATGACGAGTAAAGGCCCGAGCCTTGGCTTGACCAATCGGTAAGGCCGCAAATTTAGCAGCAATCTTTTCAAACTGTTCCGAGGAATATAAAAATAGACAACTATCAAGACCTTTAGTAACGACCGCCCCTTTCTTTAAGACTGGTCGAAATTTAGCTGGAATAGCTAATCGCCCTTTGTTGTCTAAATTATGATTGTATTCACCAATAAACATAAATGAGATTTAAATGGAGTTGAGGAGATAGCGATTAATGACAAGCAAAGTTTCACCTCTATCCCCCACATTTCACCTTATAGCTAACATTATACACCACTTATCACCTGCGGTCAACATCTTTTTTTTCCCTTATCTAAGCTAAAAAATAAAAAAACAACTACTTATCAACAAGTAGTTGTGAATTAAAAATAATTTTCTTAAAAATTTATCACTCAGTTTTCAACAAGTAATACACAAGTCTATAATTGGAATTTTTTACTAGCACCAATTAAAGGTTCGCGATTATAGTGTGGCTGGACAAGATAATGATTTCCAAATTTTTTCTTTTTCTCCTTATTATTGGGTTCCGCCTCAATGGGAATTTGTAAAGCATAGGCTAAAGCATTGGCAGTAATCACACCAATTCTCAGGGCGGTAAAACTCGCCCCCTGATTAGCGACAATAATTTTCTCTAAATTTTGAAGTTTAATTCCCTGCGATTCCAGTAATTGAGAAATCGCTGGCAGCAATTTTTCGGCTTGGTGTTTCGGAGCCTTAATCTTTCGCTGACTAAGTATTTTTTGAGAGGAACGTAAAGCAATAATAATTTCCTCATGGGAACTAGTATTAATATAAAGAATCATAGCAATTAAAATAATAAGAAATAAAATTAGAAAATATTAATATTTATTAATTAAGTTTACTAATCTGATAAGAATCTTTTTGATCTTCAATAAGATAACCAGCCAATTCAATTTTTTTTCGTAATTGATCCGCTTTCGCCCAATTCTTCTGAAGACGAGCCTCTTCCCGAATGGTAATTAATTTTTGAACGGTAATTGGTAAATCTTGAAAAACAAGTTTTGATTTAATACTTTGTGAAGCGAGATCTAAATTTAAAGCCAAGACCCGATCAAAATCCAAAATAGTAGCTAATTTATCAGGGGCGGATAAATTTGATTTTAACAGGTTAGCACTTATGGCTAAAGCCTGGGGAAGATTTAGATCATCGTTAATTGCTAATAAAAATTGTTGTTTATACTTTGGATTTATTTTTCCAATTTTAGTTCCTAAAGAAGCGACTTGTTTCAGCAGACTTTGTAAACCTTGTTCAGCTTGTTTAATTCCTCGGACACTATACTCCATCGGTTTCCGATAATGAACTTGTAAAGCAGCAAAACGATAAGCGAGGGGGTTGATATTATTTTTTAATAAAGCTTTGTTAAGGGTTAAAAAATTATCAGCACTTTTGGCCATCTTCTTACCACCAGGAATATTTAAAAAAGCGCCATGCAACCAATAGTTAAAAAACTTCTTGCCAGTAGCTGCCTCGGATTGAGCAATTTCATTAGTATGATGAATATTAATATGATCAATCCCACCACAATGGATATCTAGTTGTGAACTTAAATATTTTAAACTAATTGTTGAACACTCAACATGCCAACCCGGGAAGCCCACTCCCCAAGGAGAAGGCCATTCCATCTGACGTTGAACATCTTTAGGGGAAAATTTCCAAAGAGCAAAATCAGTTGGATTTTTCTTTTCAATGTTTTTCTCCACTCGGGCCCCTTCTTTTAATTTTTCTAAAGGCAAATGACTAAGTTTATTATAATCTTGAAGTTTGGCAGTATTAAAATAAATTCCATCACTGGTGCGATAAGTGTAAGCCCGCTTTTCTAATTGCTTAATCAAAGCAATCTGTTCGGGAATAACTTCAGTGACTTTGCACCATTGACTAGGAGCTTTAATATTTAAGGCCTGTAAATCTTTCTTAAAAGCTCGGGTGTAAAATTCAGCTATTTCCCAAGCACTTTTCCCTTCCCGATTAGCACTTTTCTCCATCTTATCTTCACCCATGTCTTGATCACCAGTTAAATGACCAACATCAGTAATATTCATGACCTGTTGAACTCGATAATTATTATATTCTAAAACTCGTACTAAAAAATCTTCAAATAAGTAGGTTCGTAAATTGCCTAAATGAGCATAATTATAAACTGTTGGACCACAGGTATATAAACCAACTTCTCCTTTTTTAATTGACTTAAACTTTTCTTTCTGACGACTCAGAGTATTATATAAAAATAAATCAGACATAAAAAATAAACATTAAATCAATAAATATTAATCACTCAATAAATAATTGCTAAGCCAAGACCCCAACCAAAGAAATATTGATAAAATAATAGCCGCTCCTAAATTAGCGACATTAAAACCTTTTACAAAACTGGCCACAAATAAAACTAATAAACCATTAATAAGCAAAGTGAATAAACCTAAAGTGAGAATATTAATCGGTAAAGTTAAAATAACCAGTATGGGACGAATGATGGCATTCACAATACCGAGGAATAAGGCCGTCATAATTGCCGCCCACAAATTAGAAACTGCTATACCACTAAACATAAAAGGTGCTATTAGTAGTAAGAAAGCGTTAATAATTAAGCGAATAATAAATTTCATATTGATTCAATAATAAACTATTTTATTAGACTTGAAGATAGAAAAACCTTCTATTACTCTCATAAGTTTATCATATTTTGAAGGAGATTTCTATTTAGTGGTCATTAGTGGACTCGAACCACTGGCCTCTGCAATGTGAATGCAGCGCTCTAACCAGCTGAGCTAAATGACCTTATTTCAATATCATAGTCGCTAGACCAAGAAAAACTAGAAACCCCAAAACATCAGTCGCTGTGGTAATAAAAATTGTGGCTGAAGTCGCTGGATCTTTGCCAATTTTTTTCATAAACAAAGGGACTAAGGTGCCAAACAGACCAGCTACAAATAGATTAACAATCATCGCTAAACCGAGAACAATCGCAATTTTTAAGTTTCGATTAAAAAGAATAATTACTCCCGCCACCAACAAACCATTGATGAAACCATTAATGATGCCCGCTAATAATTCCCTCTTCAGGGTTGGCCAAGCCGTCTTAAAATCAATTTGTTTAAAAGCAATTCCACGCACTAAAACGGCCAGGGTCTGAGTTCCAGCGTTTCCACCCATACCAGCAACAATTGGCATGTAAACGGCTAATAAAACATATTTAGAAATTGTATTATCAAACAAACTGACAGTAAAAGCAGCTAAAAAGGCAGTCCCTAAATTTATTATCAACCATTTATAACGATGCTTAACCTTTTGAGCAACACTATCCATGACATTTTCTTCTTCATTAACACCAGCAAAATCATATAAATCAGAACTTTCTTCTTCTTTGAGCGCTTTTAAGATATCATCCGAATAAATAACCCCAATCACATTTTCATGATCATCTAAAACGGCAATTTTATTTTGAGAATGAGTACGAAATAAATGAACAACTTCATCTTGGGTAGCATTATATTTTACGGTAGAAATCTGGCGAACATATTTTTTTACTCGATCAAAGGGACGAGCAAAGCCTAATTCATGCCCTGGTAAATAGCCTTTTAATTGACCGTGATCAGTGATATAAATTACCGGTAAACGACCAGTACGCTTTTCATGCTCTCGAAATAATTTAAGAGTTTTAATAATTTTGTCATTAATATCCAATTGAATATAATCCAAATTCATTAAACCCGCAGCGGAGTGTGGATCAAATTCTTTTAAAATTTTAACTGTTTTCTTCAACTCATTTTTCAATTTATCAAGAATCTGATTCCGACGATCAACTGTTAAAATTTGAATTAAATCGGTGACCTCATCAGGATCCAAGTGATTTAAAATATTTACTAAATCTTGATCCGCTAAAGCGTTCATGATTATTAATTGCACATGTCGTGAAAGATTTAACAAGATAGAAGGCTGATCGGTAAAATCCAATTTTAAAAATAACTCTGCCCGCTCCGCGCCAGCAAAATTCAATTGGTGAATAGTTTTGATAAATAGTTTTTCTTTCATATATAAACAAATTGGAATCAACTAGAATAAGTATAACAAAATACTAATTTTCTGTCTGTCCTGTCCTATTCTATTTCAAACGTAATAAAACCACGCCGACCATAATCAAGACAAGTCCCACTAAATTCCAAGGAGAAAGATGTTCTTTCCAAATTAAATAACCAGCTAAGAAGGCTAAGCTATTAGTAACCGCGGTAGTAATAAACCAAATAACTAAAAAGTTTGGAGCATGAGCATAACTCCACAGAAATAAGAATTGGAAAATTAGAATAAGAGGACTGGCCAATAATAAACTTTTTAGAATATTATCTCGTAGGAGATAGATGGTGCCAATCTGTAGAAAAGCCGCAATAGTGATGGCGAAAAAATAAATAGACATCATACAAAGATAAAATTTATAAAATATAATTTATAATTTCACAATTAATTACTTTTACAAACTAAGCTATATTATATAATATAATTAAAAAAAATTATTCTTTACTGTTATTCAAAAATTTATTCCGCTTTAAGCTCTTTTGGGTTTGGACCATATTTATTCTCACCAGCATTGCTATCAGTCATCATCAAAACAAAAATCCAAATCGTTCCAACCAAAGGAATCCATGAGATTAATATCATCCAGCCACTTTTCCCAATATCATGTAATCTCCTTATACTAACTGCTATGGAAGGAATCAACGTTAATAAAATATATAATATTAAAAGAAGATTAAAATTGTTTTTAATAATAGAGCTGATTATACTAATTAAAACAGCAATAATAATATTAAACAAAGAAAAATACCAATACTCTGCCCTAGTTGCCCGCCCCTTAAATACAGCATACTTTTTAAGAACTGTAAGATAATAATTCATAACGTTTTTGGTTATAATTAATTAATTATAATTTAAAAACTAAATTTTTTTTAATCTTATCTGCCAAAGAAAAATCCTTTATCTTCCCTGGTTGATGCCGAAGGACATTAAAACCTTTTTCATTAAATCTTGGAATGAGATGCCAATGAACTTGATTAACCTCGTCCATATAAATTAAATATACTTTTTTTACCTTTAAAGACTTTATTAAAGCATTCCGAACCTCATCAACTTTATCCATTAAATATTCATAATCTTTCTTTGAAAGTAAATGTAAATCAGTGACAGACTTTTTCCAGACGATAACGGTATGACCTTTAACAATTGGGTAATTAGCTAAGCAAACATATAATTTCGAATCATTATAAATTATTGCCTGATCAAACGGTTTTGGTAATTTAGTTTTCATAATAATTAATTGTTTCTTAATATATAAATTTTGGGTTGCCGAGTCATCTGAAGTTTTCATCCCGATTTAGTAGAATAGACTTTTGATTTCAGACGATACTTTGTTTAATTATCCCCGCCTAAACTATTATCAAGTCCAAAGGATGAAAATTTGAACGGAAGGAAAATCATATCCTTGAAATATATTTGAATAATTTTCCTGTAACCAGATATACGTTGTTATATGAAATTATTTAGACACAGTTCCTTATCTTTCTTTGAAAGTGAATGTAAATCAGTGACAGATTTTTTCCAGATAATAACGGTATGACCTTTAACAATTGGGTAATTAACTAAGCAAACATACAATTTAGAATCATTATAAATTATTTCCTGATCAAAGGGTAGCGACGTGAGCAATATATCCTGCTTATATTAAGAAGTGGGTGTAACACAGTAAAACAGAAAAATAATAACTCCCCTTAAAGTATAATTTTACCAAATTTTATTACTTAATGAAAATATTTAGTACAGCAAATAAAATACTTATCACAAAAAAAACAATACCCCATGATGAACCGTACCCCATAAAGTGGACACAAGTAAAAAAGCTAGGTTAGAGATAAAAG
>LSNS01000006.1 GCA_003056205.1 Parcubacteria group bacterium M6-OD1-4
CCGACCACGCACACACTCAAGTTAAAATACCCCCTGGCGATGATTATTATTGTTATTGTTTTGGGGGCGGGAGTGGTTTGGGCAATTAATAATATGAATACTGGTTATAGATTAAATAAAGGAATTTCTGCCTTTCCTATAAACACTCCTAATGGCGGCGCTCTTGTTTCCAATAGTTCTGCCGGTAGTGACTATTTCGTACCTACTAAATATAGTAAGGGCTGGACTTCTTTTGTGCAAAATTGTCCTTCCAGCGTAACCATCCAACCAGCACTTTGTGTTGCTGGTACTTATTATGACGGTAGTCAACGTTGTACAGACACTTGCCTTACTTGCCCTGCTAATTATTATTGTAGTAGTGGAAATAAATATGCTTGTCCTAGCGGGACAACTTCTCCAGCTGGTTCAACCTCTTTTAGTGCTTGTGTCCCAGCTGGAAATACATGCATACCACAACGGAGCTGTGCTAGTTTCGCATTTCAGGAGTGTGGTACTGATAGTTGTGGCACAGCTTGTGGGCCAGCTTGTCCAGCCACAGAATTTTGTAATAATAAACATCAATGTATACCAAAATGCATTAATGATCCCTTAAACCCTTGTTAATACCCATTAATATTTTAATTTATTTTTCTTAATATAAAAAAGAGGCATTTGTTTTAATTAACAAATGCCTTTTTGAGACTTATGTCTCCTCTTTAAACTAAACTCTAGTTTTTTACTAATCTTACCGAAAAGCCAGAGTCATATAGGTAAGCACCGCCGATATTAATAACATCCCAATTATACATAAAAACTGTCGTCAAGGCGCTTTTGCCATCCGAGAAGAGAGTCGTTGTCCAGAAAACAGCATCTGTTCCCAGGTCTGTAAAAGTACCTAAACTTCCGTCTACTTTATCTCCCCGATCACCAGCAGGTAGCGCGGTGAAGCCAGTAGTATTAGTTGCTCCGGTATTAGGAGCTTTCCAATGGTTAGTACCAGTTTCTTTAAAACTACCACCCATATGGATGCTACTCCCCAAAGCTTTCGCCACGGCTATCCATTCATCAAAACTTGGTATATGCCAACCCTTCGGAGCAAGTCCTCGTGGATCTCTGACAGCATAGAAGTTATACATAGCTCCGTAAATGGAGTCGTATTTAGCACTATCGTTATCATAATAGCAATAAGCGCCGATGGTGGAATTATGCCAAGCCATATTAGCAGTAATGTTGGCAATTTTGTCACCATTACGGTAATGGGTCACTTTCAGGTTTTCCACGGTAAAAATTTTTGGACCGATTTTAACAGTATGATAACCATTGCCATCGACATCCATTAAACCGTAGGTCCAAATGCGTTTCTCTTTGCTATAATAACTATTACCGTCTTTAGTGACAGCATAAACCCGAACATAATATTTCGTGTTCGGTTGCAATCCGGTAATAGAAACTGTTGTTGTTCCAGTTAATGTACTGGCAGCAGTTTTAGAATTAGCCGTTGTGGGATATTTAGCAGTGCCGTAGCAAATACCAACAGCTGCAATATTTGATCCGTTAGTCACAATATTAATTTTTAAATCAATACTGCCTAATTTTAAATTTGACTGGCTAACAATAGTCAGCCCGGGTGGTACCGTCGGAATTGGTGTCGGGCTTGGCGGTTTCTTGCAGCCCGTCATAATAGCCATCGCCATGATGACTAAAACAAATAATTTTGCGATTGCTTTCATGATTTCTATTTTTTAAGTTTGTATTATTTCATTTAATTAACGATTAAAGCCACCTTTTAGGAGATGAATTTAATCGTTAATTAAATCAAACTTATTTTTTAAAGTACTGTTATTATGATTAAATTATATCATTCTTTATATTTTTTGTCAATAGTAGATAATGCTTGTTGATTATTTAAGAAACTTTTCTGCTTTTTCTCAAGAATATTCCCGCACTTATTATTAAAATAATAGTTCCTAAAGAAAGTGCTGCAGACGCTTTTTCTTGTTTACTACTAGAAAATTTTAAAGTAGTGCTTCCCTTAGCAAAGACTAACATCTGCCCAGGAGTAACTTGATAGACCTCTTGATTTGGATCTTGACTACGCCAATCTGGGAAATAGGAAGCGTTAATAATAATTGGTCCTTGACCAGAAAAAGAAATTTTTTCATTTTGCCAAGCAATTGTTTTTATTATTGTTTTGGGGCTGTGTTTAGCTGATTTTTTATTTTTTTCTAAAATTGTTGCCAGTTTATTAAGAGCTGAATAGTTTGGAGCTCGAAGAATGCTCTGTCCGTAATAGGCGACAATCGGTTTAAAATCTTCAATTAATTGAAAATCAGCGGGTAATTTAGTTCCTTGATATTTTTTAGTGGAGAGAACGACAATATTTTTGTGGAGTAGTTTTAAATTTTTGATTTCTGAGGAGGATAGATTGTTCGCTTGAATGATAATCAAAGATATTTGCTGTAAATTATTTTTATTGATATTTTTGATAGTTTGTCCGTCATAGATAATGGGAAAATCTAGTTCAGTTTTCATCTTATACCAGCCTAGGCTAAAATTACGAAAACTCAACTTTTGATCTTCATTAATATATAAAGCAGGAAGATATTGAGGTGAACTAAGATATTTTCTGATCTTAGTTTTTATTTTGTATATTTTATAGGGAGCAATATTTTTTTTAGTTTTAATTATTTCCACTGAAGAAGTAGCTTGGTTTAAAAATAGCTGGGCTCGTTTATTGGCGATTAAATATTGGACATTAAATAGAGCAAGCTCTTGTAAAGCTTGAGTTGGACCTTGTAGAAGATATTCCCGATCTCCTAAGAGTGCTTCAATTTTTCCGTAGGCTAAATGATTTCGGCCTAAGTGTTCTATCGCGGGAAAGAGAAAGGGGACTTGGTAGGCAGATTCAGCATAGAGCCCTAACAGGCTAGGGGTTTGGTCTTTGAGGGACAAGAAGGTATCGAAATAGTGGGCAGAACCAAAATTAATCATTGTAAAACGTCCGATCATATCGGGGACAACTCGAGAATTAATTTTATGTTCTTGAAAATATTTTAAAATATTTTGACCTTGAGTGGCCTGCGGATACTTTTTTAATTTATTATAATATTGAATGGGAGAAGTATAAGAATCTAAAACTCGAGGCTTAATATTACGATCAGTATTTAAGAAATTAAAAAAATAAATCTGTTGGGCTAATAAAAAAATCAGAATTATTGCTATTAACGAAGGAAGAAAAGGATCCTTTTGCCGTTTTAAATATCTAAAAAATTTCTGTAAGCCGTAAGCAGCAATCGTAAGATAAATGAAAAAAAGCAAAGCCATAATTCGGTAATAAGGGATTGGCCAACTTGGAAAAATCTTTAGCAAATAATTACGTGGTATCAAAATAAAAGGAATTAGGAATAAAGAAGGAACTAAGAAGTGTTGTTTTTTAAATAAAATAATTAGCCCACCTAAAAAAGCAATAAATATTAAAAACCAAATCCAATTGAACCCTAACAAATTACCTTGGAGTAGATTATTAGGATCAAAGGCTAATAAGGGAAGTAGCGGGTCAGCGAAGTAAGCATAAGCACTGGCATTGGCGCCTGAACTGAAATTGAAATAAGCAACAAGAGGATAGAGAATATAAGCCCCACTAAGTAATAAACCGATACTAAGAGCGAGTACTTTTTTTAAACTTTTCCAATTAAAATAGAATAGTAAAATTAAGCCGGCTAAGAAAGCAGTAAAAACCATTGATAAAATATGGGTATAGATGATTAGCGTGCCGAATATTAAAGCTAAATAGAAATCTTGATTTTTAAACAGTTGTTGAGAGTGATCAGTCAAGAGACGTTTAAAATAAGCCAGAAAAAAGAGGACAAAGTTCATGGCGAAAGTTTCAATTAAGAGACCAGCAGATAAAGCCCCACTCAGACTAATGCCCAAATTGCCGTATTCATAAGGTTGATAAAAAAGATAAGCAAGAGCTAGGGCAAAAGTAATCAAAATAGATATTTTTTGTTTTGGGAGGAAAGAGCGAACGAAGAAATGAAAAGCGACTGGGACTAAAGATAAAGATAGTAATATAAATCCTTTAAAAATTAAAATCGGAGGAATCGTGGAGAAAATAAGAGCCACAGCACTCATTAGCCAAAAAGCCAAAGGGGGGTAAAAATAAAATAAAGGCATTCCTCCAAACCAGTTAAGTAGATATCCACGAAGTTCACCGTGTTGCAGAAGCTGAATACTTTGCAGAAAAGCATAATAGTGGCCTAAGGTATCCCAGCCAGGAAGAATGGTGTTGGTCGTAAATAGAGTTGGAAATTTTATTACCAGGATAATAACTGTAAGAAAAAAAATAAGAAAATATTCTTTTAAATTATTTTTAGACTTTAAAATTTTGCTTAATTTTATAAATGAAATATAGTTATCTAGCTTAAGTATTAAATCTTGATAATTTTTATTATAACATAAAAATTAGATTTCAATATGCAGAATTTTTCATTTTGTTATATAATAATATTATATGAAATTTCTTTCTACTAAACGAAGACGTCGGAGGGCTTTAGTCTTGTTTATAATTATTGCTCTCTTGGCCATTTATTTGAATCGGGCTTATGCTCATATTTATAATGAGATTGGACACGTTGCTTTACGTTCCAGCGATCACGTGGGAACTTATATGATTAAAGTTCAAACTACAAATCAAGACACTCGGCACCCGATAGTTTATACTGCTTTAGGGGATAGTTTAACGGCTGGGGTTGGGGTGAAACAATATCAGGAGTCTTATCCTTATCTTTTAGCTCAAGATTTAGCACAAGCTGGACAGCCTATTATTTTAAAAGATCGGGCAATCCCTGGAGAGAGAACAGCCGGCTTGATTGCTAAACTATTGCCTCGCGCCATTAAAGATCAACCGCAGCTAATTACGGTGTTGATTGGCGTCAATGATATTCATGGGAACATTTCTGCTAAAGTTTTTCAACAGAATTATAATATTATTTTAAAACAATTAACAAACAAAACAAAAGCCCAGATTTATGTAATTAATTTACCTTATATTGGTTCTGATCGACTAGTTTTGCCACCTTATAATTATTTATTAGCGGCGCGAACCCAGGAATTCAATCGAATTATTAAGCGCTTAGCTCAACAATATTCTGTTCATTATATTGATTTATATACGCCCACAGTTTCTTTATTTAAAAGTTCCGGCAAATTTTATGCTGCCGATTCATTTCACCCCTCAGCCTTTGGTTATCGGTTGTGGGCCAAAATAATTTATGATCATCTCCATTACTAATCCGGTTCAATCTACTTTAATTTTTTCCGGAATCTTTTTTTTAGTTTTATTATTTTCTACTCGACGGCGACACTTGACTGAGTGGTTCCCGCTCTCTTTAACTACAGAACTAAAAGGTTTAGCAATCCTGATGATTGTTTTTTCGCATATTGGTTATTTTTTGGTTAACAATAATCAATTTATGTGGCCTTTATCTATTATGGCGGGTATTGGTGTTAATCTGTTTTTATTGTTATCGGGTTATGGACTTACGGCTAGCCAATTACGCAAAAATTTAACGATTAAACAATTTTATAAACGTCGCTTAGCAAAATTATTTGTTCCTTTTTGGTTGATGCTAATTAGTTTTCTGAGTTTAGATTTTTTTATTCTTCATATCGTGCGACCAGATTGGTATGTTGGTCAAGCAATTTTTGGGGTATTTCTTCATGCCGATTTATATCATGATATTAATGCGCCTCTATGGTATTTAACTTTTATTCTCGCTTACTATTTAATATTTCCGTTCTTGTGGTCTAAAAAAAGACCCTGGCTAACAGCCGGTATTTTATATTTGTTGGGCTATTTATTAATTCGCTGGAATCCTAGTTTCTTAGCTAATGTTTCTTATTTATATCGTGTCCATATCATCGCTTTTCCTCTTGGTGTTTTGTTGGCTGGTTTTATTACTAAACTTAAAGCGCCGGCCATTTTAAATAAGTGGTCACAGCACTGGCGAGCTCTTTTCTATTATTTAGGTTTAGCTGGCTTATTGGCAATTTTTGTTTATGCCAATATTCATTCGGGAATTGGCGTGAATCCCAATTTGGAACAAAACATGAGTACTATTGCAGTCTTAGCTTTATTGGGAGTCTTTATTTTAAAGAAAATTAATTTTAAATTGTTTTACTGGTTTGGTTTGTATTCCTATGAAATTTATTTATTTCATTGGCCAATTATGTATCGTTATGATTTTATTTATCGTTTTTTACCAGCCAACTTAGAATGGATTGGGGTCGGTTTATATTTAATATTCTTTCTTCTCCTTGGTTGGTTGATGTCTTGGTTGAGTAAATTAATTATTAATTATTTCTTACGAAAACCACGATTAGCAAAAGATACTTAGAAATTAGTAGTGTTAATATTTTTGTTATTTATTTAAATAAAATTTTTCTAACTAAAAACAGGATTTTAATCATCCTGTTTTTTGTCGGGGTGGAGAGATTCGAACTCTCGATCTTCTGGTCCCAAACCAGACGCCTTAGACCAACTGGGCCACACCCCGTGGACTTCTGTGCCTCGGGTCAGAATCGAACTGACGACACAAGGATTTTCAGTCCTTTGCTCTACCACTGAGCTACCGAGGCTTGAGAATTCAAAATTTAGTTGCGGGGGTCGGATTCGAACCGACGACCTCTAGGTTATGGGCCTAGCGAGCTGCCAACTGCTCTACCCCGCGACAATAACACAATTCGCCAACTGGCGAATCAAGTGGGCAATGGTGGACTCGAACCACCGACCTCAACATTATCAGTGTTGCGCTCTAACCAGCTGAGCTAATTGCCCGATAGTTAAAAAAATTTTATGTTTTTTTAAGAATAAAATTCTGCCCAGACTATAACAAATAATAAATAAAAAGGCAAGAGATTCGAATCAAATGGTGCAAAATATAACCATAAGACTTATAAAAATTAAGGTTTAAATCTATGGTTATTACAAAAATAAGTATGACCTCAAAAAGAAAGTATTTAGTCCGTCTTAAGCCCAGATATCTCAAGGCAAACAAAAAAACTAAGTCGGAAATGTTAGCAGAGTTTTGTCGGAATACTACTTATAACAATAAGTATGCGATTAGAATTCTGAGAGCCGGACATGAATATAAAATGAAAATCATTAATCGCAAAGGTCATTATACCTATAGCAATGAAGATATCTTCTGGCTCAAAAAAATTTGGGAAATTATGGACTATTCTTGCGGACAAAGATTATCCCCACAACTTGAGGAAGTAATTTCTAAATTAGTGCTCTTTAAAGAATTAGATATCCCGCAAGCGAGCCAAGAAAGATTAAAACATATTTCTTCAACAACTATTGATAATCATCTACAAAGATTTAAACATGAACTTCGTTTAAAAATTAATTCCACTACCAGACCAGGCAGTCTACTCAAAAAACAAATTTCCATTAGAACAGTGAGTTGGAACGAAACTAGAATTGGCTATTGCGAATTAGACACTGTCGCTCATTGTGGCGATAGTGCAGCTGGTGAATTCATTTCCAGCCTTGATTTAACGGACATTTTAACCCAATGGACAGAAACAGAGGCTCTGCTGGGTAAAGCCCAAAAGCGGGTCATTGCCGGTCTAGAAAATATCAAAAATCGTTTGCCTTTCCCACTATTAGCTATTGATCCGGATAATGGTAGTGAGTTCATTAATTGGCAATTATTTGAATACTGTCTGACGAGAACAATTGAATTTACTCGTGGTTGACCATACCATAAAAATGATAATGCTCATATCGAACAAAAGAATTGGACTCAAGTCAGAAAAGTATTTGGCTATAGGCGTCGAGAAACGGAAAAAGAACTAAATTTAATGAATGATTTATATCGGAATGAAATTAGATTGTATAAGAATTTCTTTATGGCTAACGTAAAATTAGCGCAGAAAAAAAGAGTCGGAAAAAACAAGGAAAAAATTAAACGTATTTATGATAGGGCGCAAACTCCCTATCAGCGCGTATTGGCCTGTGATCAAGTTAATAAAGAAGTCAAACAGAAACTCAGAGAACAATATGTCACACTTAATCCCGCTGAACTGAGAAGGCAAATCAAGCTTAAACTAGAGAAATTAAACAATATTAATAAAATAATTATTAACAAAATCATAGATCTAAAACCTGAGACCAAAGTTACATTCTTAGACCATAGAACGAAGTAGCTTACGGTTACATTCTTAGACGATTTGACACGGTTGGGTAAGTTCGTTCATATATTGCTTAAATTTACAAAATTTTAAGTCCTTTATTTTTCAGCTTTTTTTAGGTTATTTCAAACGCTGTTCAATATAGGCTTTAAATTGCAACACTCTGAGGTCGTCATTTTGTTCAATTAAAAAAGATTTTACATCTTTGGCCATTGCCGCCATATCAAGGTTAGTTATAAAAGCTAAAAGCTTTTTCCGCAGCTCCATTTTATTCTTAATCCTTAATTTAAAATCTAAGTATTGGTAATTAAAATCGCTTATCCCTAAAAGATAGACCAGATCATAAAAATCACGCCCTTTAGTCCGTTTGCGGCCGAATATGGCCGCTGCTTTCATAGAAGAAATAATATCCGGCGGAGTTAACTTTATATTTCTAAAAATATCAAATTTTTGCAGTAAAAAATTGTTTGGTTTATAGTTAAAATTATGGGGCGCCGTATCTACTTGAATTAGAATTTTCTCGTTAGACAGGGCACTTAAATTATTGTCTTTAAGTAGTTCGGGGATTTTAATACTGCAGCGGAACGCCCCTTTGAAAACATTTTTTATTTCAACTTTATAGCCTTCTAGTCCCAACTCTTTTTTAATAATTTCCGAAAGTTTAGTAAATTCAATTTTGCTTAATCCGAAGTTATCAAAATCTAGATCTTCAGAAAAACGGCGGCTGCCGTAAGCGATTTTTATGGCTGTTCCTCCTAAAAACGATAGTTTATTACTGAGTTCGTTCTTAAAAATTATATCTAAAATTTTGTATTGCAGGTATTCACGTAAAATATTTTTATCAAATCCGGCGAGTCTCGGATAATATTTTTTTATTTCTTCTAGACTTAGCATAATATTTTGTTTAATTTTTTAATTTTAGCAGTTAAAGTGACGGAATTAAACAGCTTTAAATATTTTTCCATTTTTTTTACGTCTATTATTTCTTTAAATACATCCCGATTAATCCTTAATTCCTCTAAATCATCTTTATTTTTCAGATCGCTTCGCAAATACAAAAAATCCAGCAGAGCTTTTTCTGGTTCGGCAATTTTAAAAGCCGTTTTGTTCAATTCTATAATTTTGTAAGCAAAGAATAAGGGGATTTTGACGGTCTGATATCGGAAGTTATGAAAGACGGTTTGGATAGTTTTAGTTTTTTTGGTAGTCACACTGGTTATTGAATAAACTATTTCCGGGATTAAATTATAATATCTTAAAGCATATTCTAGGCTCAGATAAGATGGTTCTAATAATTTATTGGCGATAAAACAGGTTTCGCTTTCGTTTGGGTTGTGGTCGGAAAAAATATAAAATGAATTAGTAAGTTTTTTGATATAGCCCTTTTTTTGCCATTCATAAAAACGCCGCGAATTAAAGTCAGGAAAAATATTTTTTACTTCTCTAATGTCAATAAGTGGACGATTTTTAAAAGTATTTTGAAAATTTATATATTTCATTTCTTTATTTAGTTATTTTTAACTAAAAACTGACTTAATTATGGCATAAAATAAAAATAATGGCAAGATGTTACACTCGTCCATGTTATAGTTGACACTATTAAAGTGTCTTATGAAAAAATATAAAAGAAACTCCTGGGAAATTGATATTGGGCTAAAAATACCCTCAAAAAATGCTAATATAGACAGATTTAAAGAATTAATTAATAAATCTATCGATATTATGCAAAATAAAGCAGAAATACCTTAGAAAACAGAATGAACGCCTAGCTAATTCTAGGAAGATAAAAAACAAGGATAAAATTGCCAAAATAATGGAACAAATAGACTTAAAACTAGTCGGATCTTATAAATAAAAAGTGTCAATGATGTTCGTGGACTTGTACAGAGATTAGAGACGAGAAATTAGGAGTGCTAATTCAGTTTTAATGTTCGTTCCTCCAGTTTTATTCAAAAAATCTAAATTTATTAATTGGTTTAAATAATCTTTTAAAATTTGGATATTAAAGTTTCTAGCCTGAGTAATCCCCTTTTTAATGATAAAAGGATGGAGTTTTAAAGCTGAAGCAATTTTAGTTAAATCCATTTTTTGATCTAAGGCGCTACGAATTTGTAATAAGATTTTAAATTGTCTAATCAGCATCGTCATTAAATACTCTTGACTGAGACCCGCCGCATATTGCTGTTCTAAAAGTTCAATAGCTAACTTTTTATCTCTGGCACTTAGAGCGTCAGTGAGGGCAAAAATATTATCATCATTAATGCCAGTGACCATTTTTTTTACATCTTTAGCGAGAATGGTTTCTCCTTCAACATAGAAAGCCAATTTTTTAATAGAACTACTAATTACCCAGAGATCATTATTGGTTAAATTAATCAACAGAGAACTAGCGGTGCTACTTATTTTACGTTGGTAATTTTGGGCTTCTTTCTGGATAAAAACTAAGAGCTGTCTATTATTGAGGAGTGGGAATTCTTGAGAATAAGGTTGTTTTTTTAAAAAAGCCAATAATTTTTTAGTAGCTACTTTTCCGGTTTTATTTTTTTCAGTTAAATCACCATCATGGAAAATAATAATATTATTTTCATCAGCAGTAAATTTTTTTAGATAATTTGTTGAAGCACTTAGTAACTGATCAGATTTATTCTGGAAAATATTTTTAATTATTACCAAACGTTTTTTTACAAATAATGATCCCGTGTTTATTTTTTCTCCTAAATCTTTCAGATTTATATTTTGGCCATCTAAAACACTTAGACTCAGGGCATTCGGGTCAATTTGTTTAATAAATTTATTTTTTAATTCTTGGAGAAAACGCTGAGAACGAAAAGTATCAGCACCTTGCAGGAAAATGATCATAAATTTTTAATAGCTTTTTTAAATAAATTACCTTTTTCTTGAAAATTTTTAAATAAACTATAACTTGGGGAGGCGGTTGATAATAAAACAACATGTCCAAGAGTGGTTTTCCGGGCAGCAAAAATCACGGCCTTCGTCATCTGCTTAGTTTCTAAAATATTAGGCAAAGGTTTAGTGCCGTAGATTTTTATTAATTCTTTTTTGATTTTTACTCCCGAGTCAGGAAAAAAGATAATATTAGCAATGTTTATTTTTTTTAATTTTTTAACCAATAGCTTAAAATTATAACCGCGGTCTTCACCCCCTAAAATAATAGTTTCTAATTTTTCTTGCAAATATTCAATTGCTACTAAAGTTGATTCGGGAGTTGTGGAAATTGCATCATCATAAAAATAGATACCATTTTTTGAGCTCACCAGTTCTAAGCGATGTTTTAAACCAGAAAAGTTTTTTGTCCCTTGCCATAGTGCCGTCAGTGGAATTTTGAGAACTTTTAAAACCGTAGCAGCGGCGGTGATATTTTTTAAATTATGTTTTCCCAGTAATTTGATTTCTGCTAAAGGCATTAATATTTTATTTTCATAAAGAAAATTGTCTTTTTTAATGGACCATTTTTGAGAATAATCAATTTGCTGAGCTTGAGTTTTATTCGCTAATTTTTTAATCAGCGAAAATTCACCATTATATATAAAATAATCTTGTGGTGTTTGCCAACGAGTGATATTTGCTTTCGCTTGATAATAATTTTGAAACCCAGCATGATAGGGGAGATGATCTGGAAAAATATTTATTATAATTGCTAAGTGGGGACTGATTTTTAGATTTTCCAATTGGTAACTAGATAATTCGTAGACAAAATAATCTTTTTTAGTTGAACTATCCAAATATTTTAAGGGATTCTCCCCAATATTACCGATTAGATAGACTGTTTTTCCAGCTGCTTTCAAAGAGCGATAAATTAAGGTCGCGGTCGTACTTTTGCCTTTAGTGCCAGTCACACCAATAATTGTCCCCTGACAATTTTCTAGAAATATCTCTGTAATTGAAGTGAATCTAATGCCTTTTTGTTTGGCTAAGGCTATTTCTGGGATTTGCTGAGAAATTCCGGGACTCTTAATAATTAAATCAAAACTTTCTAAATTTTTTAAATAATTCTTCCCAGTTGAAACCAGACAATATTTATTGGGAGCTTTAATTTGTCGAGTATCGGCAATCCACACTTTAGTATGTGGATTTTTTTGACGCCAATAATTGAAGGCAAAGTGTCCTTCTTGTCCAAAACCTAAAAAAAGAGTTTTCTTAAATTGAGATGGTATAGCTTGCTCTTCGTTGGCAGATAATTCGGCGAGTAATAATTTTTCACGTCCTTTGATTTTTGGTAAGATATTTTTTCGGAAATATTTGACGATATAAAACTTCTGCCAAGCAACATTTTTACTAAGCAACATTAAAGCCATTTGGGTCTCGGTGGGTGTCCCCACACAATCGAAGGGTTTAATTTTTTCTTCACCCCATAATTCTTGAAAAAGGGGTAATAATTTTTTATTATTTAATAAATTAGTATTGAATATTTTTTTTAAAGCAGTTGGACTATTCCAAGCACTGAAAATAGCAAAAGAAAAAGCACATTTTGGACACTCTCCACACCAACGCTGAGAATGTTTCTGAGAATTTTTGTTATTAATTTTAAAGTTTTTATTACAGCTAGAAAAAGCAGAAAAATATTGAGTGTAACGAGAAAAATCATGAGCGATTTTCAATTCTGAATAAGGACGTAGTAAACTAAAGTATTCTAAATCAGGTGTTAGGAAATTATGTAAATAATTAGCAAAATCAGTTTCAAATTCAAAACTTTTACTATATTGATGGTTTATTTCTTTACCTAAATATTTCACGTTGCCAAAATTTGCACTATGTTCATTAGAAAAAATAATATATTTATAATCACTTAAGATGGCGGCGACCACACTAACCCAAGAATAGATTGCGGAAATTGGAATATGACCATTATTAGCACCTTTTTTATTTAAATCGAAAAGTTGAGGATCCATTTTTCGGCCGATGATTAATCGCGGAGCACCAATTATTTTTGCAGTATCTTGTTGGACTTTACTATCCCGTAAACTAATTAGAGAAAAGGTCTGTCCTAGTTCTTTCAATTTTTCTGCACTTAGGCAAGAGTCTTTCCCGCCACCAATCGGTAATAAACAACGATCTTTAAATTTAATTCGGATTGGTTTTAGTGTTGAATTATCAATAGGGAATTTTATTAAATTATGAAAATTTATTTTATGACGATAAAAAAATTCACCGAGTCCACGTTCATATAATTTATTCCAAAATTTTGCTTGCGTAGAATTTAATTTTCCACTCTGAATTTCAATTTTTTTTGGACAATAAACTTTATAATAACCGACACCTAGAGCCAGGTGAAGATTAAATAAAGCGCGTTCTAATAGTCTATTATTTAATTTCTTAGTATTAATTTGACAAGCAGAAAAATCTAAAGTTTCTTGGAAATTAATTTTGTTATCAAAAGAATAGTAAAAAGTAGCCTGCCCGGTTTTATGATTAAAGGCATAGCGTTGAAAGATAAAAATTTTTGCTTGATCTAATTTCATAATTATTTTAATTCTCCCCAATTCTCTCCCACACTTTCATTGACAATAATGGGAACTTTTAATTTTATAACATTTTCCATGATATTTTTAATACTTGGTAAATAAGTTTCTAGTTTATCTTTTTTGATTTCAAAAATCAACTCGTCGTGGACTTGGAGTAGCAGGCGAATTTCTTGGTGATGATTAGTAATGAGATTATTAATTTTAATCATGGCGAGTTTAATAATATCCGCTGCTGTTCCTTGAATAGGAGTATTGATTGCCATTCGTTCAGCGCTTTTTCGGACAAAGACTAAGGTGGAATTAATTTCTGGTAATAAGCGTTTTCGACCAAAAAGCGTTAAAACATATCCTTGTTGCTGAGCCTGGTGAATAGAATCCTCCATCATTTTTTTAATATTTGGATAAGAGATAAAATATTCTTTAATGAATTCTTGCGCTTGCCAGTAGGGAATATGAGCATTTTGACTAAGGCCGTGGACTCCTTGTCCATATAAAATACCAAAGTTTATTGCTTTTGCTTCTTGACGCATTTTGGGAGTCACCGCCCCTAAGGAAACATTATTAATTTCGGCGGCGGTTGTCTGGTGAATATCAATTCTATTTCGAAAAGACTGAATCATTTTTTTGTCTTGAGACATATGAGCGGCTAAGCGTAATTCAATTTGAGAATAGTCAAAGCTTGCTAAATAGAATCCCTTTTCAGCAACAAATGCTCGACGAATTTCTTGTCCTTCTTCGGTTTTACTAGGAATATTTTGTAGGTTAGGATCGCTAGAAGAGAGACGACCCGTCGCCGTGATGGTTTGGTTAAAATTAGTATGAATCCTTTTAGTATGTGAATTAATGAGCTGGGGGAGAGCAGTTAAATAAGTTGAAGACAGTTTCTTTAACTCCCGATAATTTTGTAGTAAAGGAATAATGGGATGACGCTCTCGTAATTTTTCTAATTCTTTCTCGGCAGTTGAAAAACCAGTTTTAGTTTTTTTAATGTTTATAGTCGGAATGGCCATTTTTTCAAAAAGTATTTCTCGTAATTGTTTAGGAGAATTAATATTAAAATCTTGACCAGCTAATTGTTGAATATTTTTTTCCAAAATTGTTAATTTTTTTTCTACTTTTTTGTTTAAGCTTTTTAAGGGGGCGGTTTGTAATTTAATACCATTATTTTCCATTTCTCCTAAGACTCTTATTAGAGGAACTTCAATGTCGGTAAATAATTTCCAAAGCTTTTCTTTTTTCAACTTTTTCTCTAATATTTTTACCAGTCGATTAGTGAAATCAGCGTCCTCACTAGAATAAAGATTTAATTTCTCAGAATCTAAGCTAGCAAAATCTAAACTTAATTGTTGTGCTGAACCTTGAGCTAAATCATTTTTGTTTATTTTTTCAAAACCGAGTTCGGTAAAAACAACGGAATCTAAATTGTGTTGTCGATTGCTCGGGTTTAAGAGATAAGAGGCGAGCATGGTATCAAAATAAATTCCTTGTAAATTTACGTTTTGATTTTTTAATTCTTTAAAATCAAATTTTAAATTATGCCCACATTTTTTTATTTTTTTATTTTCCAAAATTACTTTGAGTTTTTCTAAACGTTGGGGGGTAATTATAACAAAATAGGCTTCACCCTTTTTCCAAGAGAAACTTAGGCCGATTAACTTGGCACGGAGAGTGTCTAATCCCGAAGTTTCACTATCAACGGTAAAGATCTGTTGGCGAAGTAATTTTTTATAAAAAGAATTAAATTCTCGATCAGTATTGATTAATTGATAGTTAAATTTTCTTTTATTTCGCTTAAATTTATCTTCGGATTGAGGATTGCTTTTCTTTTCTTCAGGACTTTGATTTTCAATATTGTTTTTCCCCTGGTTTTTATTTAATTGATCACGTAAATTTTTAACTTTATTTAGTAGGGATTGAAATTCTAATTTACTAAACAAACTAATAACTTTTTCCAACCTAAAATTGGAATATTTAGTATCTTCTAGAACGAATTTAATGGGTGCGGATAAATCAATAGTTGCTAATTGTTGGCTTAAATAAGCGTCAGATTGATATTTCTTCAATAAATCCAGAAGACGTTCACGAATTTTAGGACTCTTTGCCTTAACTGCTTGATAAACTCCATCTAAAGTTTGAAAATTATTTAATAGTTCAATTGCTGTTTTTTCACCAATTCCTTTCACTCCTGGTAAATTATCGCTGGGATCGCCACGAAGAGCTTTATAATCAATAATTTGTTGCGGGCTGAGGTTGTAGCGCTTTTGAACTTGTTTAATATCATAGAGAATACTATCGGCTAAACCGCGACTCATGGTATAGACTTTTGTTTGTTCGTTTACTAATTGCAAAGTGTCTAAGTCGCCAGTGATTATTATTTTTTCTAATTTCTTATTATTTTGAGTTTGTTGGCAAATAGTGCCAATTAAATCATCAGCTTCAAAACCACTCTGTTCAAAAATTGGAATATTAAAAGCGCTGGCAATTTCTTTAATCAACGGAATTTGTTCAAATAATTCTGGAGGTGTTTTAGCGCGAGTAGCTTTGTAATCGGTATAGGCCCGATGGCGGAAAGTTGGTCCTTTTCGATCTAAGGTTAAAACCACATAATCTGGATGAAATTCATTGAGGGCTTTTAATAAAAAGGAGGTAAAACCATAAACAGCATTAACTAATAAACCACTCTTGGTGCGAATTGTTGGTGGTAAAGCATGAAAACTGCGATAGATTAGAGCATAGCCATCAATGATTATCAATTTGGGTTTAGTTTTAGACATAAGTAAATTTTATCATTTTTAAGGCTGATGAGCAATTTGTTGGATAGATGTGTTTTGTTAGAATTTTGAAGTAATTAATTAGCCGACAACCTCTTGCTTTTAGGCAGAGGTCTTTTTATCTTCATAAAAAGAAAAAAGCAATAGAATTGAATATTATTCTATTGCTTGGTACCAAGGGAAGGAGTCGAACCTTCGCGGAATCATTAGTTTACCGCATACCGCATTGTGTTTTACATTGCGATCACCACAATGTTTTTTTTCCTTGGCGTTTGATGAACTATAAGTATTATAACATTTTATGTTTTATCTGTCAATGGTAAGTAGTGAAATTTTAGATGATTAGTTTCTTCTAAGATTTCAATCGTCGCTTTTACCGACGGATTATATGATGGTTTTAGATAGAAGTTATTTGCATATTCTTTTTGTAATGGTGATAAAAATTCATCCCCCCAAGAAGGTGAGAAAGTATTTACCCCCAAAAAATCAATAATAATTTTTTCAGTATTATTTTTAGGAAGTCGCGAACGTATTGCCGCTAAAGCTTCTTTTCCTAGTTGGCGAGATATTAGCAAATCACCAAATTTTTTTAATTCAATTAACATATTTTGCAGTTTAAAAAGAAATTAATGCTAAACAACCCCTAAATTTGGTCGTACTGGGTCGTACCTCTAATTTATTAGTAGTTTCATCTAAAATTAAATAAGCACTCCCAGATTGGAAATATAATTTTAAAGCTATATCCTTTTTAATATCTATAATTACTTTTTTGACATATTTGAGTCCATTTCCTCTATTCTCTGGCGCTCGTCCCGAGAGTTTTTCTGTAAAGGAAACTAATAAGGCTTCTTGGTCATTGGTTAACGTGGATCGCACCCTCTGCAAAGTCGTTAAAATGCCCTGTCCCCGATCAGCCAAAGCTATTTGTCGTTTATATAAATTATAAGCAAAAAATATTCCGCGAATATCTGGCCAAGACCCTAAATTATGATCAAAAGAATTATTGCCAATTTCTCCAACAACAGAAGTTATTAAAGAAAAATCTTTTTTTAATTCAGGAATTTCTAACATCATTTTTTCTAAATATTGGAGTCTGGTTTGAAAAGTTGGACTATCTAAACAAAAAAATTCATTTTTTAATCCACGATTATTTGTTAGATTAGAAATAGATTTTGAAACCCATTCTTCTGCCAAAGAAAAAATATTATTTCCGATTAATTGAATATCAGAGAGTTTATAATAACGATATCCGTCATGATTGAAGCGAATTGCCCGAAGTCGGCCAGATTTATCCCAACGTCTCAAGGTTTGCATTGAAATATTAAGTATTCTCGCTGCTTCGCTGATTTTTATTAAGCCCTCATTATCTATCATGCTAATTTATAAATAGTATTAAATTATACAAAATTATACATTTTTATGTCAATATATACATTATAATCCTCTAAATAAAAATGTCAATACTTGTAACGGTGCTTATTATTATAAAAACCATTGTTCAAAGTGTAAAACTTTTTGTCCTCACGTCCCAAAAGTATTTACAAAAATTATAAAAAGTGTTATTATGTTTTCTGAATAGAATATTATTAAAATAATAAAATCATTAGATTGATTAATATTTTTATATGTTAACAGAAGACAATATTTTTAAAATTAATCTTGACAATCATGATGAGGATGATCTTTTGAAGAATAAATCAGAAACCAATATAAAACCTAATGAAGAAGGGGCAACAAAACATTCCGCAGAATGGTGGAAAAAGCAAGATCAAGCATCTGAAGGGGCTGACAGTTTTTATAAATTAATCAAAGATAAAAATTTAAATACGATTTGGGATGAAAATTATAAACATAATCCTCTATCTTTTTTTGAGGATGAGAATTTTGAATATCTCAATCAACTTGAAGTTGGTGAACGTCTTAATTTATTGGCCATGTCTGCTACCTCGCTACTTATTACTCCCCAGTCAGCAGAAAAATATTTTGAAAGATTCCCTGATGATTTATTAGCAGTAGATAGCATTTTTTCATTTGTAAGGTTTGAGGATATTAATTACAGAAATTATCATTTATTTTCTATATGTGCTTTGCAAATGGATCCTGGCGATTTAAGAGTTTCTAACAATGGTAGCTATCAGCAGCTTGAGGGGAAATTAGAACAATTTTATAATATTGCCCTTCGTCGACGGGAAGCTCCTAAATTTTTATTAAGTAATTTTAATAATTTGGACATCAAAGATAATTTTGCCGAATTTGGAAAGGCCGCTTCAGGATTATTTGAAGTTTTAAATAAGGCTGATGATCAGAATACTAGACTAGATACATCTCCAATGTTTTCGAATGAATATCAAAAGTTATCAGAAGATAAAAAATCACTCTTTTTAAGAAAATGTTTAGCGCAACTTCAATATTCTTTATTATTTACAGAAACTTTTAATAGCCGTTTTACTGCCGAATCAACCGCTTATTATGATGCTCACATCGAAGATCATTATAATGTAGCGCATTCCATGATTTTTAAAACATATCAACCTCGTTCATCCTACAATATTGATCAAAGTTATTTTAGACATGAAATGGATTGGACGGTTGAAACTGGTGGTGATGTTGAAGAGTATGCTGATCATAAAATGCTTCTTGCTGTTTTAGAAGAATTTCAAGACTTGAAAGCTGATCAAGATGAAAATACGGAATTGCTTGTTGAATTTTGGAATAAAAATCGTAATCCTATTTTTATTAATTCCGTTTCTCGGGCACTGTCTAAACAAAACGTTAACTTAGCGGCTTCGCGATTATTAGAAAATTTACAATCCGAAAAAGATAAGAAAGAGCCAATTAGTGCTATGCTATATCGCTTGGAGTTTGGTAAAGTTGGAATTTCAGAAGATGGAATCAAATATTTAGAGAAAATATATGATTTAGGTCAATATAATAAATCAGAGTTTTGTGCTAGTCGTTTAACAGCTAATGGAGAAATAGGTATTTTTAATGAAGAGCTTGAATTAATTAAATATTTTCATCTTGGTCAACTTGATAGTCCGGAAAAAAGAATGAAAGCGGAAGTTTTAGATTTTACCTACGACACTCTTTTCATTGGGGATAAAAATGAAACCAAAGAAGAAAGACAAGAAAGAGAAATCTATCTTGAAGAATTCAAAAAAAATTATTACCGCATTTCCGAAGAAGAAATATTCAAAAATACTGATACTAGACTTAATAATCTTTCTTTTAAGGAACAAGGCTGGTTTTTAATTTATTTTAATCAAGTTAGTCAGAAAGACAAAGAACAATTGCGCAATTTTATTGCTACTTATCGTGAAAATGGTGTGAAGAGTTTTTTATCTCTAGAGGCCAACCAAAAATTAGGAAATAAAATAGTAGAATTAGGGAATAAATTAGATCGAGATTCTGGACAAATTATTTTTCATAAAATTTCTGAAATTATCGATTTAGCGGAGAAGGAAAATCAAGAACTTGAACAGTTATTTTTAACAGATCAGATTGATATTGATTTTGATTGGAAAGATATTCGTTTATCCTTATTGAATAAAACACAAAATATTATTGTAGATTTTAATAAATCATTCAAGGGAAAAAATGAAACAAAACAGATCTCTAAGTTATTAAGTGATTTAGAAAAAAGTCAGGCGGACATGTTATTACTGACACAAGTTTTAAAAGCTACTAAAAAAGAAAGAGAAAAGATTCCTCTCGAAATAATTAGGGACTTAACTCTAGAAAAAAAAGTGATTGATAATCACCATCGAAAAGTTTTAACTGTGACCGAGAAAAAACAACTAGTAAAAATTGCTGAAGAAAATTATCAAAATTTATTTTTACAGAAAAATAAAAATTATAATCCTGAAGCCTATCACCGAATTATTTCTAATTTTAAAAAAGAATTAGAAAATATTGATGGGCAAATGATATATATTTTAAAATATAAAGGTAACATTATTTGTTTTAGTAAATTCAAAAAGATTTCTGCCGAAGCGGTTGCTGGTGGATCTTTTAATGTTTCTCAAGATGTTCAAGGTTTGGCTCTTGGGGGAGCTTTTCTTAATAAAGTTTTAAGTGAAATTTCTAAATATTATGATGTTCATATTGTGAGTCGAAAAGATAATCTGGCCAACAATTACTATCAACGTAGTGGATTTATTATTACTGAAGAATATCGAGAGAAAGATGGAGTTGATTATTATCGAATGCTTAAACCCTCCGATTCGGCTCGGCTCTTAAAAAAGGCTAGTTAAAGATTAATGCTGAGTTTTCAGGAAGCTGAGCTTGAAGTTTTTTTCTCTCCAGCCTCATTCCAGAGAGAATTAAAAATAAATTTATTTATTTCATAAATATTCTTATTTTCAATAATAATTGAAACCAGGTGTTCTTTATTGATGACTTGGAAAGATACTTTATTATCATAAATTTGAATTGCAGACTTGAATTGCACTAAATGCTTATTAAGATAACGAATGTTCGTTATTTTTTTGTAGTCTAAATTGCTATTAGGTTCGTGAAACGGATCGGCACCAATTCTGATAATTCTTTTTGGTATTCCAAGTTGTTCGCGTCGGTTTTTGTACCAGGAATTTATTTTTCTAAATTCTTCTTCTTTTTGTAAAGCGCTTTTGTCAAGTAATAGACAAATTTCTGTTTTACTAGTTAAAGTATCTTCTAAAACTCTCCTAAAACCATCTTGACCTTCATAGAATTTAACCCCAGGTTTATTATTAATTAAATTATAACTGGAGATTAAATCTGGTAAAGAAGCTGTGAATTCTCTTTTAGTCTTATTAAGTTCTTTCTCACGATATTCCAAAACTTTTTCAAGATTTGCGGGATGTTCGACAATAAACAAAGTTACACTTGACTTACTTTCTTTTTTTGAAATCAAGCCCAAATCAATCAATTCTTCCAGCCCCTTATAGGTCACGCCCCGGGGTCTTTTTGTTTTTCTAGCAATATCACTAGCCTTTAAAGGACCATTTTGTAGTAGGCAATCAAATATCTCAGCCTGAACATTAGTTAAACCGAGTTTGAGAAGTATTTTTTTATCCATATTATTTAATTTTAATGTTTTTTAATATCTTCAATTATTTTTTTTCTGCTTAATTCTTACAAAATATCTGGTATTCTCTCTGTCTATACCAGAGTATAAATTGTGGATAACTTTACAAGACTTAGATTTTGTTGTGTTAGCCACTCAAGTAGTTCTTGTTTATATCACTACTATAGCAAAATAAAATATGTTTGTCAACTTTAATAATGACAAAATTAATAAATAAATATACTTGTTTTATACAGTATTGTCAGATGTTTTATTAACAATTATCAATAAATGTCCTAATTAGTATTGACAGATATGTCAAGCTATGATATACTGTCAGTATTAAAAGTGAGAAAAACGAAAGGATGATGATTAAATCGTTCTCCTAAATAGATTAAGGAATAATCTATAGTGTACGTAAATAATTTAAAGTGATTATGACAGTTTCAGGAGATTAAGATGAATTAACATCTACTTCTTTCTTAAAAAATAAGAAAGGAGTTAGGGAGAGAGTTCATTTCCTGAGGCTAGCAAGCACTTATTTGTTTGCTTTCATCTTCAGTCTTTGACTCAAGTTGAAATAAACGTTTGGTCGAGCTGATCCGAAGATTACGTTGCAAACCGTAATCTCAGGCGCAGGCGATCTTAGTATCTTGTAACCGTATTTCCGCAAGGAGAAAAGGTTCGGAGAAAAGCGACCCAACGTGACCGTCTCTTATGAGGAGATCGGCTGAGCCCCTAAACCTTGAACAAGTTTAAGACTCAGGAATTTCCTCAGAAAAGAAAAAAAGAGGGAAAGTTCTTTGTCAAAAAAAATATTAAAATTTTTTTATTCTTTGAAAGGCATTATTCAGAGTATCCTGTTAGCGCATTATTAATTAGATGGGCGATAGAATACTCCGGACAATGTTGCGAGGAGAGAAAAAACTAAGTCGATGAAAAGTGTAAAATTTTTTGCCAGCCTGGGAGTAGTCTCTGGGTATGGGCATAAAAATGTAACCGCTACCAGCGCGGTTAATATAGCTGGAAAAGCTTGGCAGAAAGCCGCTGCCGAGGTAGCCACCAAGAACGGGGGCACCTATGTTGGTGCGGTGATTACTCCAGCGCGAGTAATTTATCATATTGACTGGGGTTGCCCGGTCGGCGGAGAAATTGCAGTCGCCATTACTGGCGAATGCAATCCAGAGTATACTAAATTGGCAGCATATAAGGCTGCCGTATTGACAACATTGAAAAGGGCCGCGTTGGCTCTTGGACAAAAGACAACTCAGTTGACCTTCCAGGAGGTCGAATTTGAGTACTTAGATTTTCGTCCTAAAGGAAAAAAATAGAGGCAACTATAAACCGTGTACCAAGGCTACGTGAATGTTTTGGAACTCAAAAGGTAGAGTTAAAATTACCTATATATTAGTTAAAATTTTCGAAAATGGAAAATTTAATTAATATGACTCCCCACCCGATTAATATTATCAAGGAAGGTCAGCCAACCAAAACCATCCCTATTTCAGGGAAATTGATTCGGTTGAAAACCTCCACAATATTAACGGGGGTTGAGGTCAATGGTGTGCGTTTATCTAAAACTGTTTTTGGTGAGCCCGAAGGGCTCCCGAAAGAAGTTGAAGGAACTTACATTATTGTTTCTCAGCTCGTGAAGTCAGCTTTGCCGCAACGTTCGGACCTTCTGGTCCCTGCTGAAGTGGTGAGGGATAACCAGGGACACATCTTAGGATGTCGTTCTTTGGGAATCTAGGTTGATTTACGGAGGAGCCTGAACAGGATTCGGGGTGTTAAACAAACACCTGGCAACAGAATAAATAGTTTCCCGAATAGTAGAAAAATGGGTTAATAAGTCACTACGAAGTTCAAACAAAATCTGGATAACTATTGTTCAAATAGTTATCCTCCCTCTCGAAATGTGTGTTTCGACTGATGAGTCCAAAAGGACGAAAGGGAGTTGTTCATTTAAAATTAAGATAAATTAAATCTTTCATTTTTCTATTTTAATTTAATAATTCAAATATTTTAATTCTTATTTTTAGTATTTTCTCAAAAAAGATATTAGAAATGAGAATTAAAATAATTTGTTAACTTTAAAAAAGGAGACCTAATGTGAGATTGATGAAAATCAAGGTAAGCGTTAGGAAGAAAGATGAAAAAGGTTATTGTTTGTGGTCCGCCCCACTCTGGCAAATCGGTGTTTTTGGCCAATATCATGGCTAAAATACCGTGTGATCAATATATATTGATCTATGGGTGTCCCGATGGTGAGGGACATTGGTCAAATATTGCCAACCAAAATGTAGCCCAGGCAATTAGACAGAAAGGTGTTTTTGACGCCACTTTTCTAAATTTCATTACGAAGTCCATCCGAAATGCCGAGCAACGCTTGGTGTTAGTAGATGTTGGAGGACGTCGCTCTTCTGAGAATGAAATTATTTTTCGCGAGTGCGAAGGGTATATTATTCTTTCGTCTTCGCCAGAAGAAATTTCGGCTTGGCGACAATTCGGTGATGGGCTGGGACTGCAATGTCTAGCTGAACTGGATTCGCGGCTAAGTACAGAGGAGTCTGTTCTTTATCCCAACCAAGGTGATGGAATCCTGAGGGGTTTGGTTGTCGGGTTAGAACGGGGGACCTTCGTAAACTCGGTTGTAATTGATGTTTTAGTCAAACGATTCAAAGCAATAATTACAGCTAATAGCCAGATGACGCTGGCTGAAAAAGAAGCGGATATTTCTGGGATTCAATTAGCTGACAAGATTGGCATTGAAGACCGGACCGACCCATTCTTAGGTTATCGCCCCTGGCATTTAATGCCAGCTTTGAAGGCGGTAAAACGTCTGTATTCTAAAAAGATAATTCGCATTTGGAACATTCGCTCTTTTTGGACGGCATCAGCGATGGTTATTGCTTTCCAAAAATCACTTGTGGAATTGTTTGATGTTTCTAATGGTTACATCGCAATTCCGAGTTTGAAACCAAAGAAGTCTGGGTCAGAAATTGGAATTGACTGGAGAGTAAATGAATTTGACGATTTTACCATCGTTAACTTCAGGATTAATGGTGATATATTTGATATATCTACCTTACGGAAAGTGTACCCACCGGCCGTTAATCAAGCAAAAGGGGTGATAATTTCAGGTAGAGGACCGATTGTTTTAGGGGCGACTATTGCTCGTGCCTACAGCAATGGCAAACATCCGTTTATTGCGATGTTTGCTGCGGCAGAATCGGGCCGTAAACAGCTTTCTTTAAATGGTCAAAAATGGGATGAAGTCTATCCTGTTTGTGGCCCATGTGTGGAAATTGCCGGCCAGAATATCGGACGGCTAATTCCTGTGAATACAGAAAATCTTAAATTTGAGGTCAAGGAGGACCCTATAAAATGAAAGAATTAAATTGGAAGTTAGCTGATGGTACTCTGGTTATTGATCGGAAAAATAGCCATCTAGCTAGCCATTTAAAGACTTACCCTTTATTGAGTGAGGCCTTGCCATTGGCTTTAGCTCAAATTGCTCCCCTTCATCAGAAAAATTTTCATCTCCAAGAAGTGAAGATGGATAAGGTTGTTGGTGAATCTATTTGTGTCGCTACTAATAAGAACGATGAAATTGTTTACGCCAAACGACCAAATCGTGAGGGGTTAACGCGATTCGTTAAGAATCGTGTCGCTGAAGAAAGTAACAAAATATCCGTCATCCTTAAGAAAGGTGAGGGATGTTATATCCTTTTGTCCGCTTTTGTCGGTGGACTGACTCCTCCCGAGCCCTGGGACGAGCATGCCACTCCGGAGAGTTTTACGTTCTGGAACGAACATGCCCTAATTTGGGGTTGCGAAGAAATTGTTCCCGGGACTGAAACCCGAGATTGCCCTTGGTAGTCTAAATCTCAAAGTTTAAGCGAATGATTTGTTTATATCATTCGCTTTCTTTCCAAGCTCGTCATTCGTGGCGGTTTTTGAGAGGAATTGCTCTCATTGTTCTTTTTTAATCTAATATTAATTGGTTGTCATTTACCATTAGTTTTTTGGTTTTATTGGTTGCTTATTTAAGGCGCTCAATAAAACCAAAAAACTGTAAAAATGAAAAAATTAAAAAAATTACCCATCGATGCCTTTAAAAATGAAATTTTAGAGTGTATTGAAAAGAACCCGGTTTCAATAATTGTGGCCGAAACTGGTGCCGGTAAATCTACTCGTGTACCACAATTTCTTTTAGAATCCACGGATTGGCAAATTGTCGTTACGCAACCACGTCGTGTGGCTGCTAAAGCTATAGCCAAGCGTGTTGCTGAAGAAATGAATTGTCCATTTGGAGACCTAGTTGGTTTTCGAACGGCAATTGAGCATCGGGATAGTTCTGAAACCAGGTGTCTTTTTGTCACTGATGGTTTACAGCTCGTTCGTGAGCTGGTTAAGACCAAAGCATCAATAAGCGGCGGAATTTGTCTTCTTATTGATGAGGTCCATGAGTGGAATCTCAATATTGAGACTCTTGTGGCCTGGGCAAAGAGACATCTTCTCTCTGGCACTGATATTAAAGTTGTTTTAATGTCAGCTACATTAGATTTTAAAGAATTATCAAAATTTTTTGATGATGCTCCCGTAATTCAAGTCCCAGGACGCTGTTTTCCAGTACTAGGTTCGCCTACACATCCAAATGGCATTATTCAGAAAGGATCTTATGAGATGCTCACTGAAATCCAGAGACTAATCGCCGAAGGTGCGAATTCACTTGTTTTTTTACCTGGTAAAGGTGAAATAAAACAAATGGAAAGAGAGCTAAAGCAAAGCAATCCGAAGGCGGAAATTTTACCATTACATGGCGATGTTGATTCGAATCAACAAGAATTAGTCTTCAAATCCTTTGCTCAACCGAAGGTGGTGTTGGCAACTAATATTGCCCAGACATCATTAACAATTCCGGATATCGATGCTGTTGTTGATTCGGGCTTAGAGCGCAGAGTTGAACTCATTAATGGCGTCGAGACCTTGTTGCTGGCAAATGTTTCTCAGGCCGATTGTCGCCAAAGAGCTGGACGGGCCGGGAGAGTTAAAGAAGGTCAATATGTTTTATGTAATAATAAAGCATACGATTCTTTTTCAACCTTTCCAATACCAGAAATTCAGCGTTCTTTGTTGGATCAAATGGTATTACGTTTAGCTGGTGCTAATTTAAATGTTTTAGAGCTTTCCTTTTATCATCAACCAGAAAAGCAAATTCTAGTTGATGCTAAAAAACTGCTTTATGCAATTGAAGCTCTTGATCTAAACGGAGAAATAACAAAACTGGGGCGAAAAATTAATCGTTTTCCAGTGAATGTTATGTTTGCTCGCATGATGTTGGAAGCACTGGAGCGTAAATGTTTGGCGCCAATACTCAGTATTGTAGCTATTTTAGGAACTCGCTATGGTTCCATTCGCCGCAGACAACGGGATAACGACCCAGAAACCTACCAGTCTTGGGAAAAACTTATCGATTCTGATAAAGAATATCACTCTGATCTTCTATTAGAATATGATTTGTTCAAAATAGCTCGCTTCATGAAAAGGAGTGAATTAGCTAAGAAAGGTATTGATCCGAAAGGTTTTCGGACGGCAGTTGAAATTCGGGAGCGGATAAAAACTGCAATTCACCATCTTGGATATCAGAACCAAGACCATAGCCGGAACAAAACAAATGAAGAAGAAATTCTGAAATGTATTGCTTCTGGAATGTTGGTTCATTTATACCAGCATGCGGGCGGTAATGAATATGTAAATGGGGAAACGCGCACTTTAGCTCGTGAATCCATTATTCAAAATCTTCCTAGTAATCCAGAATGGATTGTCGGGGAACCATTGAATATAGACATTGTTAACCGACGTGGTCGGGCACAAACCATTGCCTTAGTTAAGAGTTGTACAGTGGTTGATCCCCTGTGGTTTATCAAAATTGCCCCGCACTTAGTGGAGCAAAAAATTGAGAACTTACGTTATGATGGGGAATTAATGGGTATAGTTGAAGATCATTTCGTGCTTTTTAACGGTGTTGAAATTGCCCGGAAGAAGAAGTTGGCAGACTATCGCCTAGAAGTGCTTGATAAATTCAGTTCGGCGTTAGCTCATCATTATTTTCCAAGTGATTCTACTTGGCAACAGATTAGCGATGCTAATGAAGCCAATTTAGCAAAATACCGTAAATTTCGGATAAGAAGTGGTGGAATAATTGAGAATTTAGATTCATCATTTTTATCCAATCACTATCAAAACGTGCTTGAGAAAGCCGTAAAAGATAAGAAAATAAAAAACTTATCTTTGCCGGTGATTGAGGCAACATTAGGTGGATTATCTTCGCTTTATTTACCGCTTGATTCGTATCTTTCGGCAGAAGAGGAAAATCGCATCAAACGCGAAAACCCCGATACTGTTGAAATAGCTGGTCAAGAGTATCCTGTTACTTATGGTCAATCAAGTAATGAATTCTATGCCCAGCTTTCAGTTGATAAGAAATTTATTCAAGAAACTAATCTGGAGCGGATCAATCTTCCCAATGGTCGTGAGCTTGTGATTGAGTGCGAAAATTATTCAGGAACTTTTTCTGAAATTCGTATTAAATTTCAGGAACAAATGATCAATAACTTCAAAGCTGAAATTTCTCAGTTTATTGTCATTCCGCAAGAAGAACCGTTTCAGCGGAATAATTGGACATGGCAACTCACTGAGTTCGGACAAACTCTACAAAAATATTTTAATCAAATTCAAGTTGAAATTATTGAGAATTTAAATTCTGATAATCAGACGGAATTAATTGAAATAGTTAAGAGAAAAACTGAAGAAAAGAAAAAGAATCTTCTTATTGGATATGAAAAAGCCAATATTTTAATTAAAAATGAAGAGGATGATTTGGAAAAAACTTTAGTTGAATTTAATATGGAGTTTGCTCAAGAGGAAGTTCACCAAATTCGTAATCAGTTTATAGAAGTAAAATCGTTTTTGCAAAAAGCGAAATTTACAGAAATAAATAATTACTGTCGTGAGATAGAAAAAAGGATTACAGAATTAAAGCCGATGGTAGCAAAGCGGAAAAAAGAACGGGAAGATGTAGTCAAAAAAAATAATATTCCCAATTATCTTTTATCTGCCTTCGGTGGAGACTTGAGCCGCACCACCCAATTTCTGGCTAATGTTTCCAAGATTCAGACTTGGAGATTGGATGAACATGAAATCACTTGCGGTCGTTCTCGGGCGAGCCAGAATATCAAAGAAGCCTGGACTGCGATGAGAGAGAAGTCTGATTTCTTTTGTGGGGCTGATCCAAATGATGTTAAGTATTATGTACACGAATATCATTTTGGAAATAGTCAAAACGAAGAAGATGAATCAGAAATCGATTCATCCAGTGACGCTATGTTTGAGGCTTTGCGTCGGGCTGGTCTAGTCGAATAGTTTTTTGTCTTCCCTCGACATAAAATTGGGCGCTTTAATCCCTAAGAGCGAAATTCAGATGGGAATAAACTTAAAATTGCGAACAGGCTCGTTTAACCTGTTCGCTTCTTTCCCGAAGATATCATTGAAAATGGTGTTTTCAGCAGAGAAATAATAAAATCCACTAGCAATTTGTTGGGTGCTAAAATAAACATTCATATTTAAATTAAACTCTCTCCTTTAAATAAATGTTTATTTCTAATAATTTTGCATTTCGATGCAAAATAAGCCCAGACAAACTATTAGTGGATTTTTATTATAGTCGCTAAATCTAATATTTTATTAATAATAATTTATGGTAAACTTGTAATTTAATTTTAAAAAAATATTTTTATTAAAATTCTTAGTGATGTCAAAAAAAGACTTGGTAAATATCAAGTCTTTTTTGTGGACCCTAAGGGATTCGAACCCTTGACCCCCTGCTTGCAAAGCAGGTGCTCTGACCAGCTGAGCTAAGGGCCCGGCTAATTCATTTTGAGATTATCAGTTATTTATTTAATCGTCAATAGACTTTTTTATTTATTATATTTCATTAGCGGACCCAACAACCAAGCCATTAAGGCCTGGCCACTACCAGTCATGACAATGATGCCGACAACTAAAAATAAAATACCAATTAGTTTATAACCTAAACGTGATCCGCCCTCTGATCCTAATTTATCCTCAAACCAGGCAATACGTCCAAAATTGTTTAAAAACCATTCGGTTTTCACGACTAAAAAAGCACCGATAACGGTTATTAATAGTCCAGTTAAAATAAACATAAGATTAGAATTAATTATAATTAGAAATTAGCTTTTAGCGAACATAGTTTAATGGATTCCGTCTAATACCATTAACTAAAACTTCAAAATGTAGGTGGGGACCAGTAGAATTGCCAGTAGAGCCCATCAGGGCAATAGTTTGTCCGCGTTTAACATATTCTCCAGGACGTACTAATAATCGAGAAGCGTGTCCATAACGAGTTTCAATTCCATTACCATTATTTAATAAAACAGTATTACCATAACCACCGTTCCAGCCTCCTTGGGCGATAATTACTCGACCACTAGCGGCAGCAAAAATTGGGGTGCCAATGCGATTAGCAATATCAACTCCGTGGTGGTGCCAAGAATAATACTGGGTGATAACATGACCAACTGTTGGCCAAATTAAACCCGAAGAACTGACACGAGTGTGAGAAGTTCTAATTAAATTATGAATTGTTGATAAACCAGTATAGCTAGTATTAATAGCAGAGCGGGTTGTGCGACGAGTAGTGGCGACATAGCGCCTAATATATCGTCCACCAGGAATGATAATTTTTTGACCAATTTTTAGACCAGCACTTAAATCATTAGCCGCTAATATTTTATTCGCTACTACTTTATAGCGTGCCGATAGACCACTAATAGTATCGCCAGATTGGGCAGTATATAATACTCCACTAGTTGGTAAAATTGATAATTTATCACCCGGGCGAATCAGACTATAAGCGGTTAAATGATTAGCCCATAAAATAGTATTAATACTAATTCCAAAATAACGAGCAATAGCACTAATAGTGTCTCCACTTTTAATAGTGTAACTAATAATTCTTTGTCGTTTAATAGTTGCGCCTTGATTATAATTTTGTGGATTATAACTAGAAGCGTTATTAATAATAATTGGCTTAAAGACTAAATTATTATTTTTATTAAAAATTGTTAACTGTTCTTGATTAGCAATTTTTCCAAATGGTGATGGTGATTTTTTATCAAGAATAGCTTGTTGATAAAGACGTTTATCTCTCTGAGCTTGAAGAACTTTATTAGGAATCGCTGTTTCAGTAATTAAAATTTCACGAGGATTAGTATTAATATCGGACGGTATTAGATGGGCTAAAATAGTTTGAGAAAGATCACGACTAGAAAAATTTGGATTAATTGGACTACTTAAATTATTGATAATAAAACCAGTGGCCAAAGTGAGAATAAATAAATAAGCTAATTGATTATGGCTAATTTCTCTTACGACTTTTTTAGTTAAGTCGTCTTTTTTTAAACGGAAGATGCTATAGTAAATCTTTGCTAGTATTCCATAAAAAATATCTTTTAAAATCAATCTTAAAAAACCAATGACTAAGCTAAATAGCTGAGAAATCAATTTATTTATTAGGCGTAGAAATTTAATACCAATTAAGCCCAATTCAATAATGATCTTTTTAGATTGTTGTCCAATTGTTTGCTTGATATAGTTTTTATTAAACTTGACCTTATACTATCATTTTTCAACTTTTATCGTCAATTTATGTTATAATGGAAATAATTAATATTTACAATTTGTGTTATGTATAAAATAGTCTTGCTTCGTCATGGAGAAAGTGTCTGGAATAAAAAAGGCTTGTTTACAGGCTGGACTGACGTTGGCTTAACATTGCGGGGACGTTCTGAGGCTCGGGAAGCGGGTCAAAAACTTAAAAATAAGGGTTTTATTTTTGATTTAGCCTATACCTCATTATTAAAAAGAGCTTCAACTACTTTAGATTTAGTTTTAAAAGAATTAGACCAAGAACAAATTCCTATTAAAATTGATTGGCGATTAAACGAGCGCCATTATGGCAATTTACAAGGTTTGAATAAAACTGCTACCGCTAAAAAATTTGGTCTTCAGCAAGTCCTGTTATGGCGCCGTTCTTATGCTGTGCGTCCACCAGAAATTACTCCGCAAAATCCCTATAATCAAGAACATGATGCGAAATATAAAAATATTAAAGTTCCTAAGTCTGAAAGCTTAAAAGATGTTGTCGCCCGTGTTGTTCCTTTTTGGCAACAAGAAATTATTCCTAAATTAAAAAATCACCAACGAATTATTATTACTGCCAGCGGTAATAGTTTACGAGCTTTAATTAAGCACTTAGATCGGATTAGCCCTCAGAAGATTGCGCAATTAAATATTCCAACTGGTATTCCCTTGATTTATGAATTTAATAGCAAAATGCAAATTCAGCGACATTATTATTTAGCGGATTCTAAAAAATTGAAATTAGCCGTAAATCGTGTTAAAGAACAGGTTCAGCAATCTACAAAATAATTTTAATTTACAATTATCGGAAAGGGTTTTTTTTGTCCGTAGGGGCGAACGCCTTCTTTACAAAATTTAGCAAGATGTCTCTTAAAATAAGGAGTTTTGACAGCTTGTATTTTACCCACTAAATAATAACTAGCCGCCATCATCAAGGCATAAGTCGCAGAACTTGGAACCACTATTTCCCAACGGCTACTAGGATTTCCAAAATATTTATTTTCTCCAAAACTAATTACCAGTTCTTTTTTCCAAGGATGAACAAATTTAGCATGTCGGGCTTCACCAAAAGTAAAAGCACGAATAGAGAGATAGGGTCCAAAGAGTTCATCTTTTTTAATTCTGAGCATTTCCACAATCGCTTCAAATTTATCGGGAAGAATAAAAGTATAAGCGAGATAGTTTTTATAATCTCTTAATAGTCGTGGGAGAGTTAATTTTTCAATAAAGATTTTAATATCTTGAGCTTTTTCCGTGCTACTACTCAGGAACATTCCTAAGTAGGTAGAAATATTATAAGTATAAGGTTCGGGTACTTTTTGATAAGCGAATACTTGATCAGCAATTTGAGCGGCCGGAGAATTAGGACTGCAAGTTAAGAGGGTGGTTTTTAATTTATATTTTTTCGCCAATTGTAATTCCCAGACTGAATCTTTTTCTCCCGAAGCGGAAATTATCAAAGCTTGATCAATGTTTTTATTCTTAATGCTTTTTTGATAATTTTTAATAATTTGTGCGAAACTACTTTCATTAGCAATTACCGCTGGTCGCTTAGCAAAGAGAGCTTGCGCAGTGTGATAGGCATTACCACTACCCACCACCAAAGGAAATTTAAATTTTTGTAGTTGAAGATGAACTGGTGGATTTTTAATAAAGAAATTAAGGGCCGCCATAACACTAGCGTCTAGATTGGGTAAATTTTTAGTATTCATAAGATTTATTTTATTTGATAAATATTAAATTTGAGAATGTTTATGAATCAAGAAAGTCTTCAATCTTCCTTATTCTATTCATATTTTTATTATAATTCATCTTGATTTTTATTTCAATTTAAGTTAGGATGGATTTAAGCTCTGGTTAATTATTTAAAATGTTTTTCTATGTCTGGACATTCTAAATGGGCGACAACTCACCGTCAGAAAGAATTAGTGGATGCAAAACGGGGGGTAGTTTTTACCAAGTTCGCCAATATAATTAGCATTGCTGCTCGTCAAGGTGGCGATCCCGATAGCAATCCTGCTTTGCGCTCCGCCATTGATCGTGCCCGAGCGGTTAGTATGCCCAAAGATAATATTTTACGAGCGATTAAAAAAGGAACTGGAGAACTCGGTGGCGAACAAGTTGAGGAATTATTCTATGAAGGAATTTTACCTGGTGGTATTCAAGTGGTTGTCAAGTGCTTAACAGATAATAAGAATCGGAGTGCTGCAGCCGTTCGTCATTTATTTACTAAAAATGGTGGTTCCTTTAGTTCAGTTCTCTGGAATTTTTCTCAACTGGGTGTTATCCGTTTAGCAACTGCGGAAATAGCTAGTCAAAAATTAAATCATGAAGAATTAGAGTTAGAGCTTATTGATCAACAAATAGTAGATTTTATTAAAGAGCCAGAAGGAATTAGTATTTATACTGAAGTGGTTAATTTTCAGAAAATTAATGATTTTTTGGAGAAAAAAGGCTTACACTCAGAAAGTGCTGAAATTGAATATGTCGCTAAAGATAAAATTGAATTAAATTCTGAACACTCGGAAAAAATGAATAAATTTTTTGCCGAACTTGATGACAACGAAGATGCTAGTACTTATTATTCCAATTTACTTTAAGGATTGATTTATATGTCTCAAATTATTTTAGGAGTTGATCCGGGTTTAGCTGATACCGGTTATGGCGTGATTCAAGAAAATCATGGCCAATTAACTTGTTTAGTCTATGGATCAATTAAAACTCCGGCGGGAACGAGTCTAGTTTCTCGTTTAGAAATGCTTCATCGAGAATTAAAAAAAATAATCAAGAAATATCAGCCACAATTATCTGCCGTCGAACAGTTATTTTTTAATAAGAATGTCCGGACCGCTTTAATTGTCGCCCAAGCTCGAGGAGTAATTCTTCTCACTCTTCAAGAAAATAAAATACCCTTATTAGAGTTTACCCCCGCTCAAGTTAAAAGAGCGGTTACTGCTTATGGGCAAGCTCCGAAGATTCAAGTTCAAAAGATGATTAAACGAATTTTTAAATTATCCCAATTACCACAACCTGATGATGCCGCCGATGCTTTAGCCTTAGCAATTTGTGCAATAAATTCTAGAATTTTATGTCTAAAAAATTAAAAATCGTCCAAATCGCTTCCGAAGTTGCTCCTTTTTCTAAGACTGGAGGCTTGGGAGATGTCAGTCGTAGCTTGTCTAAAGCTTTAGAGAGATTGGGGCACGAAGTGATAATTATTACCCCACTCTATGGTCGAGTTATTGATAAATCAGCTTATAAATTAAAGTTAATTTTTTCTAATGTTAATTTACGTTTAAATTCCAGTGAACAAATTAAAGTTAATTATTGGCGAGCCTATTTAATGCCCGATTTGCCGGTTTATTTCGTGGAGTGTAAACATTTCTTCTCAAAACATAAACGTCTTTATGGCTCGGGAAAAGAAAATGCTCGTTTTTTAGTTTTTGATGTAGCAGCCTTAAAATTACTATCACTATTAAAATTTTCTGCGGATATTATTCAGTGTCATGATTGGCAAACTGGTTTGATTCCTTATTATCTAAAAACAGATTTTCGTTATTCTAAAACTTTAACCAAGGCCAAGGTTATTTTTACTATTCATAATTTAATTTTCCAATTTGGCCATAATTGGTGGCTGACTACTTTAGAGCATAAAGATTATGGGCATAGTCGTCTGCCACATTTAGATGATCCGCGTTTAGAGTATATTAATTTTGCGAAGCGCGCTATTTTATCTGCCGATTTTATCAATACAGTTAGCGAACAGTATCGGGAAGAAATTATGACTAAAAAATTTGGTCAAGATTTACATCGTATTTTAAAAAATCGGGCTGACCGTTTAGTGGGTATTATTAATGGCATTGATTATAATATTTATAATCCGGCTGATGACCCTGGTCTCTTTAAAAATTATTCTTTTAAGAATTCCGAATTAAAAAATACGAATAAAGAATATTTACAAAAGATTTTTAACTTACCAATTAATAAAGAAATCCCTATTTTTTGTACAACTTCCCGAGTTACTTTTCAAAAAGGTTTTGAATTGCTCATTAAATTATTTCCACAATTATTAGAAATTGATTTACAATTTATTGTTATTGGTTCGGGCGATAAGAAATATATTCAATCTTTGCGTAAAATTGCTCATAAATATCCGGATAAATTAGTGGTTATCCCTTCGCATTTTGCTAATCAAAAATATGAAACCCTAGTTTATGCGGGAACGGATTTTTTTGTTTTGCCCTCCAACCATGAGCCCTGCGGTATTAATCAATTAATTGCGATGCGCTATGGTTGTGTGCCGATTGTTCGAGAAATCGGGGGCTTATATGATACAGTGGAAAATTTTTCTCCAGCGACGAAGACTGGAACTGGCTTTACTTTTAAAAATGAAGATGAGTTCTCATTATATAATGCTATTATTCGGGCCTTAGAGAATCATAAAAATAGTAAAATTTGGGCAAACTTAATTAAGAGTGTTATGATTCAGTCTCACGGTTGGGAAATTCCCGCGAAAAAATATTTGGAATTATATAAACGAGTTCTGAAGAGTTAAACAGAAATAATCTATTAAGAAAAGACGATATGTTGTGGCTCAATTTTTTACATTTTTATCAACCAGCTAATACCGAATTCTATCATATTCAGATTGCTCTTAATAAAAGCTATTGGCGTTTGTTGCGTCTTCTTGAGGAACATCCTCGTTTACGGATGACTTGGAATGTTACTGGTTGTTTATTGGATCGCTTAACTGAAACTGATGAGGGCCAGGCTTTTATTAAACGTCTCGGTAGCTTACTCCAAGAAGGGCGAATTGAATTAACGGGCTCAGCCGCTTATCATGGTTTTTTACCATTATTGCCCGATCAAGAGATTATTTTACAAATTCAAGAGAATGAAAAAATTTTGAAAAAATATTTTGGTCAAAATTTAAAACTTCCAGGATTTTTTATTCCGGAAATGGCTTACAATCAACGAGTCGCTAAGATTATTAAAAAACTCGGTTATTCTTGGATTATTCTTGATGAAATTTCTTATAGTGGTGCTAGTCGACGACGACCACATTGGGGTCAATTCTATTTAGATGCTCGTAGTGGTCTTCAAGTTATTTTTCGTGATCGGCGACTTTCTAGTGTTTATCCTCCCGATAAATTACAAGAGAATATTCAACACTTAACAACTCAGCAAGCTTCTCTTACTAACAAAATCTATTTAACAGCGACCGATGCTGAATTGTATGGTTTACGGCATGAAGACCCTAGTGGAGAACTAGAAAAATTTGTTAATTTAAAATCTTTAAGCAGCACCACTATTTCTGATTTTTGGCGCTCATCTGAACAAAAAAACTTAGAAAAAATTAATTTATTTGCTTCTTCCTGGGAGACTAGTCGACAGGAAATAGAACAGGGGACTCCTTATTGTTTATGGCGAGATCAAAAGAATAAAATTCAATTGGATTTGTGGAAATTAGCCAAGTTCGCTCTTCATCTTCATGATCAATTTAAAACTGATCCAAATTTTTATTGGTATCGTTGGCATTTAGTTCGGGGTTTAGCTAGCTGTACTTTCTGGTGGGCAAGTGGACGAAATTTTGCTAAGATTTTTGGGCCCGATGCTTGGAGTCCTGATGATATTGAACGGGGCTTAGAAGATTTGATTCGGGCGGTTCGCTCTTTATCTAGTCCGCAAAGCAAGTCGGCTAAATTGCAGGCAGAAAAATATTATTTACAGATTAAAAAACAAATTTGGTCGGAGCATTGGCAGAAGCATTGGCTAAAAGTTATTTAAATTATTTAGAAATATTATGAGTAGGAATAAAATTTTACCTTTGTTTAATCAGCAATTTGTTTTAGATTTATTTCGACGAGAGATTCTCCCACATTATCCAGAATTCAGTAGTATTAGTCATTTAAACATTAAACCTTATAAAGAATTAGTCTGGGAGACTACTTATCATGTCGTGATTGGTTTTGAAACTTATTTTGTCAAGAAGGATGGTTCGGAAACTAAAATTTTAATAGTTTGTTCAGCACATAGTGGCGAACCTCGTGAAAATGTTTATTCGGCTTTAAAATATTTATGGTCGGTAGATTTTCCTAATGAATTTATTAGTTTGCCAGAGCCTTTGTTTTACTCTTCAGAATTTCGTGGTACCTTTTATCGAGGCTTAGCTGGCGAAAATCTTTTATATTATATTCAACATAAAGAGTTTTCTATCGTGGAAGAGGTTATTGTAAATAGTGCGAAACTTTTTGCTCGTCTTCATTCTTTAGGGAATCTTCAACAAGTTAATTTTAACCCTGAGAGTTCACGTATTCGAACTGTTATCCCTGGGGTAGAAGCTATTTATCAAAAAATGAAGCGCCATTATCACGGTAAGTATAATGATGATTTAGTTAAAATTTATAGTTATTTTTTAGATGAAGAAGAAAAATATTTTTCTAGTAATTCCTCTTTAGTCTTGATTCATGGCGATGCTCACCCGGAAAACATTATTTATATTTCCCCCCAGCACTTAGGTTTAATTGATTTTACTGATCTTTGCCTAGGAGATCGAGCTCGAGATTTAGGAACTTTCATCCAACAGTTAAAATATAAGTTTGTAGCTAGTGACCAAGAACGAGCTCAGAACATGGTTAATTTGTTTTTATCTACTTATTTAAAAACCCTTGGCTTAAAATTAAGCCCTGAACTTCAGGCTCGAATTAATTTATATTATAATTGGACGGCGGTGCGGACAGCTATTTATTGGTTTTTAAAGTCCGATCGGGAAGAAGAACGAGCACAAATTTTACTAGCACAAGTTAAACGAAATTTGAAATTATAGTTATTATTTATTTTTCATTTATTTTTGGAACACTTTTTTAATAGATTTAGCTATGATATAATCTAAAAATAGTCATTTTTTATTAATTTTTGTTTTTAATTTCATCAGCTTATGGGTCGTCGACGGAAAAAAAAATCTAATCCTCGAGATTATCTCAGTCTGCCAGAATTTAATCTTAGCCAACATGCTAGGCGGAGTATTTTATTATTAATAGTGCTTGTCTTTAGTGCTATTAGTTTTTTAGGTTTATTTAATTTGGCCGGACATTTTGGTGAATTTGTAGCAGAGTGGTTAAAATTAATCTTTGGTTATGGTCAATGGTTAATTCCTCTTATTTTCTTATATTGGGCTCTATTAATTGTCCGCCGAATCAAAAGCTCTTTAAAATTTACTGATTATCTTGGTTTATTTTTATTCTTTATTTCTTATCAAACTTTGTTTCATTTTTTTATTAATCCTCTTCATTGGAAAAGCGTGGCGGCAGCTGGACGGGGTGGCGGTTATCTCGGTTTTTATTTAAGTAAGCTATTCTTTTATCTCTTTGGTTTTTGGGGTGGGGTGGCGGTTCTTTTTACTCTCCTTCTAATTGCTCTGGTTTTAATTTTAAATACTTCGCTAGCGAGAATAATTGGCCGAGAAAGTTGGTTGGCTAAAATATTAGATTTACTTCGTCTATTTTTTCGAAATTTATTTTCTGACACTGAAGAAGAAAATAGTGCTGGCTCTCCTTCAGAAAATGAAGGTCAAAAATATGTTAGTGAGGCTCGAGAAGAAATCCTTGATGCTTGGCAAGAAAAAACTATTCCCGCTAAGTTAGAGAAAGTTACCGAAGAGCAAGAATCTGTAGAAGACGACAATGAAGAAAAGCATTCTCTAATTTCTGCCATTACCAAGAAGAACCGACCCACGGTTCAAGAGAAAATTATTTGGCCCAAACGGAATATTAAAATTGATATGCCACTGGAGCTACTCAATAATAAATTTAGTAAAGCGCACGGTGGAGATATTGCCGCTAACCGTCTACGAATTCAGCAAACTTTAGAAAAATTTGGTATTGAAGTGGAAATGGGAGAAAGCAAGGTTGGTCCGACCGTTACCCAATATACTTTTCGTCCCGCAGCGGGAATTAAATTATCACGGATTACCACTCTCAGCAATGATTTAAGTTTAGCCTTAGCTGCGCATCCGATTCGAATTGAAGCTCCAATTCCTGGAAAATCTTTGGTGGGTATTGAAGTTCCAAATCATACTAAAGCGATTGTTGGTTTACGAGAAATTTTGGAAGATGATAATTTTAAAAAACGTCAGAATAATTTATATCTTGCTCTCGGAAAAGATGTTTCGGGAACGGCGTGGTTATATAATTTAGCACGGATGCCTCATTTACTTGTCGCCGGAGCCACTAATTCTGGAAAATCTGTTTGTTTAAATTCAATTATTGTCAGTTTATTATATCAAAACAATCCCGCAGATTTACGTTTTATTATGGTTGATCCCAAACGTGTTGAATTACCAGTTTATAATGGTATTCCTCATTTATTAACCCCCGTTATTACTGATGCTAATAAAACGATTAATGCTCTTCGTTGGTGTTTAAATGAGATGGAGCGTCGCTATGACGTTTTAAGTAAGGCACATAAACGAAATATTCAATCTTATAATGCTAGTAGCTCAGAGCGTTTACCTTATATTGTTTTCATTATTGATGAGTTAGCTGATTTTATGATGACTTCTGGAAAAGACATGGAGGCGGCGATTATTCGTTTAGCGCAAATGTCACGAGCGATTGGAATACACCTAATCTTAGCTACCCAACGTCCTAGTGTAGATGTGATTACGGGTTTGATTAAAGCTAACATCCCGACCAGAATTGCTTTTTCAGTTGCCTCCTTAGTTGATTCCAAGACAATTTTAGATTCTTCTGGAGCTGAGAAATTGTTAGGACGAGGTGATATGCTTTTTATGTCACCAGAGTTTTCTAAACCCAAGAGAATCCAAGGTGCCTATCTTAGCGATGAAGAAATTAATGACGTTGTTAACTATATTAAGGAACAAAGTGGTCCTGCTGATTATTTAGAAGGAATAACGGATCGTCAAAAAGTGAGTGGTAATGCGGGGGTTGGTTTAGATGGTAATCATGGTGATGAAGATGAATTATTTGAAGCGGCTCAAGCCTTGATTGTGAAAGCCAGGAAGGCTTCCACTTCAATGCTTCAACGGCGTCTCTCAATTGGTTATGGTCGGGCGGCTAAAATTTTAGATATGCTAGAAGAAGAGGGAATTATTGGTCCTAGTAATGGTTCTAAACCTCGAGAAGTTTTTCTAACTCTTGAACAATATGAAGCCCGTGCAAATGGTGGTCTCAGCTCTATTCCGATTCACGATCGAAAAAGTTCCATTGCTCCTGACAGTTATTTAAATCAATCCGCGGAAGATGTTGACGAAGAAGATAATGTCTTAGTTTTTAAAAAATCATCTGAATCAGATCAAACCGTTGAATCACCTCCAGAGCTAGCAGACGATTCTTCGGAGTCTCCGACTTCTTCAGCTGATCGGCAACTCGGAAAAGAAGAAGTGCTGGACACTAAAAATGAAAAACCATCTTCTTCAGAGAAATCCACAAAAATTGGTGATGAAGAAGATTCAGATCGATCAATCCGATGATGAAGAAGATTAATTCAGATTCCGATGATAAAGAAGATTTAGATTCTAACGTTTCTCATCCTCTTGATGATAATGATGAAATGTTTTTTGCTAAATAGTTTTTTGAATTATGTTGGAAAAACTAAAAAAAATTATTCCTTGGAAAATTCTCCAACCCATCTACCATTTTTTAATGGCCTGGTTGGCAGCTTTGATTTATTATTTTCCCAGTAATAAATTAATTGTTATTGGCGTTACAGGAACAGCTGGAAAAACTTCTACGGTTTATTTAATTGCTCAAATGCTTAATGAGGCTGGTTATAAAACCGGCTTTACTTCCACTACCATCTTTTCTGATGGTAATCGAGAATGGCTGAATAATAAAAAGATGACCATGCCTGGTCGTTTTTTTATTTCTAAACTATTAGCTCGGATGCTTAAAAATAATTGTCGTTATGCGATTGTTGAAACTACTTCTGAAGGTATTAAACAATTTCGTCATCGTTTTCTTAACTATGATTTATTAGTTTTTACTGGACTTTATCCAGAACATTTAGAAGCTCATGGTGGTTTTGAAAATTATAAGAAAGCCAAAGGAAAACTATTTGCTCATCTTCAACGTTGTCGGACGAAATATATTAACGATGAACGCCGGGTTGTTAAACCAAGTAGTCAGTTTAAAAAGCTTGATCTCCATCGCGTCGTTAAAACTATTATTATTAATGGAGATGATCAACAGGTCGATTATTTTTTAAATTTTTGGAGTGAAGCTAAAGTGGTTTATTCTACTCAGCCCCAGTTAGATGATGAATTTTTTATTAAAAAATTAACTGCCGACAACTTCGTAAAGGATTTTTTATTAGTTATCGGAAAAAAGATTGAGGCGAGTTCAACTGGGACCACTTTCTTTATCAATGAGCAAAAAATTAATTTAAAATTATTAGGAGAATTTAATGCTCGTAATGCCTTGGCCGCGAGTGCAGTTGGTCTTAATCAGGGTTTATCTCTAGAGATTATTAAATCCAGTTTAGAAGCGGTGCGTAGTTTGGCGGGTAAGTTAGAGTTAATCAACGCTGGTCAGGATTTTACAGTTATTGTTGATTATTCTTTTGAGCCCCAAGCTTTAGAAAAATTATATAATTTATTGAGTCTTATTCCTCATCAACGGATTATTCATCTTTTAGGATCAACGGGTGGAGGGAGAGATAAAACTCGTCGACCCCTTTTAGGTAAAATAGCGGGAACTAAAGCCGATGTGGTGATTGTGAGCAATGAAGACCCTTATGATGAAGACCCGATGATAATTATTAACGCAGTTGCTCACGGGGCGGAGTTAGCTGGTAAAAAGCTAAATAAAACTTTGTTTAAAATTTTAGATCGTCGAGAAGGAATTAAGAAAGCTTTAGAATTAGCTAAAAAAGATGATTTAGTCCTTTTCACTGGAAAAGGCGCTGAACAGTTCATTTGTGTGGCTAATGGAGAGAAAATACCCTGGGATGAACGAACAATTACTCGTGAAGAGATTGTGGATAAGCTGTGTATTGACAAAAAATAATAAATGTAATATTATAGGTGTATCTTAACACTTTTTCATTTAAAAAGTGATTTATCAAAAAAACAATTAATTGAATAAGTTTTGTAACTCAGACCAGGCGGAATGAGCATTTTTTTGTTGGATGAACCTTTCCTTGCGGTTTTTTTTCTATTTTAAATTTTAATTTTTTCTATTTTAAAATATATTTATATGCCTAAACGAAAATCGTTTTCTAAGATAGGGAAGCCGAGGTCTGTACCGAATTTAATAGAAATTCAGACTGACAGTTATCGTTGGTTTTTAAAAGAGGGTTTAGAAGAATTGTTTGATGAAATTAATCCAGTTGTTGATTTCATTGGTCGTGATTTGGAATTATATTTTGAAGATTATTATTTAGATGAGCCAAAATTTTCTGAATTAGAAAGTCGTCAAAAAAATATTACCTATGAGGCTCCTTTACGAGTTAAAATGCGCCTCCTTAATAAGAAAAGTAAAAGATCTCTTAACCAAGAGGTCTTTCTTGGTGATTTTCCCCTCATGACTGATCGGGGGACTTTTATTATTAATGGTAATGAGCGGGTAGTTGTTTCGCAGTTAATCCGTAGTGCGGGGGTAATGTTTACTGCAGAATTTATCAAAGGTAAAAAATGTTACGGTGCTAAAATTATTCCTAATCGTGGTGCCTGGTTAGAAATTGAAACTGATTTTAATAAGGTAATGTGGGTGCGGATTGATCGTAAACGAAAAGTAGCGGTAACTTCTTTATTACGAGCTTTTGGTTATGAGACTGATGAAGAATTAATTAAATTATTTGCCGATGTTGATTTGGTGAAAGATTCTTCCGAAAAATCTTTCTTAGAAGCGACGATTGAAAAAGATGCGGCCCAAAATGAAGCCGAGGGCTTACAAGAAATTTATCGACGAATTCGACCAGGAGATTTAGCTTCGGTTGATAATGCTCGGCAATTAATTCATGCCATGTTTTTTCGTTTTGACCGTTATGATTTTGGACGAGTCGGTCGCTATAAATTGAATCGGCGTTTTAATTTAGATTTAGCAGTTAATCAGAAGGAAAACCGTATTCTCCGCAAAGAAGATTTAGTTTTAATTATTAAAGAAATTATTAGATTAAATATCACAAAAGAACCCGAGGATGATATTGATCACTTAGGAAATCGTCGAATTCGTGCTGTTGGTGGTTTAATTCAAAATCGTTTTCGAGTTGGTTTAGCCCGAATGGAACGAATTATTCGGGATCGAATGTCTACCTCCGATGTAGCTTCTTTAACTCCTTCCAAATTAATTAATGCCCGACCAGTGATTGGTGTTGTTCGGGAGTTTTTTATGTCTTCTCAGTTATCACAGTTTATGGACCAGACTAATCCTTTAGCAGAATTGGAACATAAACGTCGTTTATCGGCGATGGGACCGGGCGGTTTAACTCGTGAACGAGCGGGTTTTGATGTTCGTGATGTGCACACCACACACTATGGGCGAATTTGTCCGATTGCTACTCCCGAAGGACCAAATATTGGTTTAGTTGGGCATTTAGCTAGTTATGCTTATTTAAATAGTTATGGGTTTTTAGAAACTCCTTATCGTCAAGTTGTTCATGACAAGAAAGGAAGCCGGGTAACAGATAAGATTGTTTATTTAGATGCCTTTGAAGAGGAAAAATATATTACTGTGGATGCCACTATTCCGATGAACAAAAACGGTTATTTTATTGTTAATAAACACGAAGTTCGTAAGTATGGTCAACCTGGTATGTCAGTCGTTGATAAAATTGATTTTGTTGGGGTTGCTCCAAATCAAATTATTTCTATTGCCACTTCCTTAATCCCTTTTATGGAACATAATGATGGTCAGCGATCTTTAATGGGAACTAATATGCAACGGCAGGCAGTTCCTTTGGTAAAGAGTGAGTCGCCAATTGTCGGCACCGGGATGGAGGGCGAAGCTGCTCGCTATAGTGGTCATTTAGTTATTGCTCCTGCTGATGGAATAATTACTAAAATGGATGCGAGACATATTGAATTTCAGGATAAGAAAGGTCAAATTATTGACTACCAATTAAATAAATTTTTACGCTCTAATGCTTCAACTTGCATTAATCAACATCCGACAGTGGAAGTTGGGCAGAAAGTTAAAAAAGGTGATATTTTATCCGATGGCCCAGCAATTGATGATGGCGAATTATCTCTGGGGCGTAATGTCTTGGTGGCTTTTATGACTTGGGAGGGTTTTAATTATGAGGATGCTATTATTATTTCTCAACGTATGGTTCGTGATGATATTTTTTCTTCTGTCCATATTGAAAATTATAAAATTGATGTCCGTGATACAAAATTAGGGCCAGAATTAATCACTAATGATATTCCGAATATTAGTGAGGAAAAATTAAAAAATTTAGATGAAGAGGGCATTATCAATGTTGGCGCTGAAGTCTCTAGTGGTGATATTTTAGTTGGTAAGATTACCCCCAAAGGAGAAACCACTTTGTCGGCGGAAGAAAAATTATTACGTGCGATATTTGGAGAAAAAGCTAAAGATGTTCGAGATTCTTCTTTATATTTAGAGCATGGAGAGCATGGTAAAGTAGTTGATATTAAAATATTTTCTCGAGAAAACGGTGATAAATTATCCGCAGGAGTTTTAAAATCTATTCAAATTGCCGTTGCTAATCTTCGTAAAATTCAAGTCGGTGATAAGATGTCTGGTCGGCATGGAAATAAAGGAGTTATTTCTCGAGTTGTCCCTAGTGAAGATATGCCTTTTATGGCTGACGGTACTCCAGTTGATGTTCTTCTCTCTCCCTTAGGAATTATTTCCAGAATGAACCTTGGACAGCTATTAGAAACTCACATGGGTTTTGCCGCTCATAAATTAAATTATAAAGTAGTTACTCCCGCTCTTGATGGTATTACTGAAGAACAGATTAAGGGCGAATTAAAAGCGGCGGGTTTACCAGAAAACGGGAAAGTTACTTTATATAATGGTAAAACTGGTTTGCCTTATGATCATCAAATTACTGTTGGTCATAAATATTTATTAAAACTTAACCACATGGTGGATGATAAAATTCACCAGCGAGCCATTGGTCCTTATTCTTTAATTACTCAACAACCTTTAGGAGGAAAAGCTCAATTTGGTGGACAGCGCTTTGGTGAAATGGAAGTTTGGGCTTTAGAAGGTTATGGTGCCGCCCATACTCTACAAGAAATGTTAACGATTAAATCTGATGATGTTCCGGGCCGTAGCAAAGCTTATGAAGCCATTATTAAAGGAGAAGAGATTGAAAAATTGAATGTTCCAGAATCCTTTAATGTTTTAATTAGAGAATTGAAAGGTCTTGGTTTAAATGTTGAACTTCTTAATGAGGGAAGCGATCAAGCCGCCTCAGAAGTTATTACCGATGTTGATGTTGAGATACAAAAAGAAGAAAAATTAATTAAAAGTGAAGAGCAGTCGGAATAATTTAAAATAATTTTTATGTTAAATCCTATCAAAACTAGCGATTTTTCCGCTATCCGTCTCCGTTTAGCCAGTCCTGAAGAAATTCTGGCTTGGTCACATGGTGAGGTTACTCGACCAGAGACTATTAATTATCGGACCCAGAAACCAGAGAAAGATGGTTTATTTTGTGAAAAAATATTTGGTCCAATTAAAGACTGGGAATGTGCTTGTGGTAAATATAAAAAAATCCGTTACAAAGGCATTGTTTGTGATAAATGTGGTGTTGAGGTGACACGCAGTATTGTGCGTCGAGAACGTCTGGGGCATATTCGTTTACGTGTTCCCGTTTCTCATATTTGGTTTTTACGAGGTTTATCTTCTAAAATTGGTTTACTGTTAGGATTAGGAATTCAATCTTTAGAAAAAGTGATTTATTACGCCAGTTTTATTGTGACTGAGGTTGACGAAGATTTAAAACAAGCGACGATTGAACAAGTGAAAACGGAATATAAAGCCAAAATAAAAAGCATTAATAATGACTATAATTTACAAATTAAAAAGATTAAAGATAATTCCAATAAAGATCAGCAAAATGCTGGAGAAATTAAGGAATTAAATAAATTAAAAGAAGAACGCTTAGAACGTTTAGAAGAAGACTTTTCTGGCGTTCAAAAAGGATTAAAAGATTTAAAACCACTCTTGATTTTATCTGAACAACAATATCAAGAGTTAAGCAAAAAGTTTGGTCATATTTTTGAAGCTTTAATTGGCGCTGAAGCTATTCGTTTATTACTATCTAAAATTGATTTAGACGTCAGTATTCAGCAGTTAGAGGAAAAATTAAAGACCTCTATTGAATCTAAAAAAGAGAGATTAATAAAACGTTTGAAACTTTTAAAAGGTTTCCGCAATAATAATATTAGACCAGAATGGATGATTATGACCGTTATTCCTGTGGTCCCTCCCGATTTACGACCGATGGTGGCTTTAGACGGAGGACGTTTTGCCGCTTCTGATTTGAATGATTTATATCGCCGAATTATTAATCGTAATAATCGTTTACAACAACTTATTGATCTTAATGCTCCTGAAGTTATCTGTCGAAACGAAAAAAGAATGCTCCAAGAGGCAGTTGATGCTTTAATTGATAATAGTGCTCGGCATACTAAAACAGTTACTGCTTCCACGGGACAAAAACGGCAATTGAAATCCTTAGCCGATACTTTAAAAGGAAAACAGGGGCGTTTCCGTCAGAATTTATTAGGAAAAAGAGTTGATTATTCTGGTCGGTCAGTAATTGTGGTTAATCCTCATCTAAATTTAGATCAGTGTGGTTTACCAAAATTAATGGCTTTAGAGTTATTTAAGCCTTTTGTTATTTCACAATTGATTAAACGAGAAATTGTTCATAATGTTCGTAGTGCTTCCCGTTATATGGAAGCTGGTCATGATGAAGTTTGGGATATTCTAGAAGAAATTGTGAAGGGTGCCTATGTTTTATTAAATCGGGCTCCAACCCTACATCGTTTAGGGATTCAGGCTTTTAAACCAATTTTAATTGAAGGTAAAGCGATCCAAATTCACCCCTTAGTTTGTACGGCGTTCAACGCTGATTTTGATGGGGACCAAATGGCAGTTCATGTTCCTTTAACTAAAGAGGCTCGACATGAAGCTGAGACCTTAATGCTTTCTTCTCATAATTTGTTAAAACCGGCGACCGGCGAACCGATTATTGTCCCTGGGCAAGATATTGTTTGGGGTACCTATTACCTAACCTTAGTGGAAAAAGAATATGAACAAAAATCAAAAAATGATTTACACCATTTCTATAGTTTTGATGAAGCCTTTTTAGCTTATGAAAATAATGGCATTGATCTCCATCAGGCAATTATGGTGCGTTATGACGGAGAAATGTTGAAAACCACTATTGGACGTTTAATTCTTAATTCTTTATTACCAAAAAAACTTCGGTATTTAAATGAGGTGGTTGGCAAAAGTAAACTTCGGGATTTAATTCGGGAATGTTTAAGAATTTATGGCGAAGAAGAAACTGTTAAATTTATTGATGGTTTAAAAAATCGTAGTTTCGATTTCATTACTAAATCTGGTTTATCTTGGGGTTTTGGTGATTTACCAAGTTTACCAGAGAAGGATAAGTTAATTAGTGCTACTAATAAAAAAGTGGAAACTATTCAAGAACAGTATAATGAAGGATTATTAACCGATAGTGAACGTTATGCTAAAATTATTGAAGAGTGGACCAATACTAAAGATAAGATTGCGGAAATCTGTAAGCAAGGTCTGTTAAATGTTTTACCAGTTTATTCTATGATTGACTCTGGTGCTCGTGGTTCTTGGGCTCAGCCAGTACAAATTTTAGGGATGAAGGGTTTGGTAACGTCTCCTTCTGGAGCAATTTTTGAATTGCCTGTAAAAGGTAACTTTAAAGAAGGTTTTGGTGTTTTGGAATATTTCATTTCTACCCATGGTGTTCGTAAAGGTTTGTCCGATACTGCTTTAAGAACTGCCAATGCTGGGTATTTAACTCGTCGTCTTGTTGATGTTTCTCAGGATGTAATTATTTCTAAAGATGATTGTGGCGATACCGTCGGCTTAGATTTAAACCGAACTGAAGTGGAAGATAATGGCGAAGATTTCTTAAAACGAATTGGTGGTCGCTATTTAGCTAAAGATTTAAAAGACAAGAAATCAAAAATCATTCTAAAAGCCGGAGCGCTCTTAGATGAAGAAAATATTAAATTAGTAGAGAGTAAAAATGTTGAAGATATTTGCGTCCGCTCTGTTTTAAGCTGTCATCTTCATAAAGGAATTTGTGCCAAATGTTATGGTTGGGATTTAGCCTATAATCGAGAAGTTAAAATGGGAGCAACTGTTGGTGTCATTGCTGCTCAATCTATTGGTGAACCAGGAACGCAGTTAACGATGAGAACCTTCCACTCTGGTGGAGTTGCTGGTTCGGATGATATTACTCAAGGTTTACCACGAGTTGAAGAAATTTTTGAAGCCCGTTCTCCTAAAAAGAAAGCTTTAATTTCTGACGTGACCGGACGAATTAAAATTGAATTTGCTCAAAAGATTATTAAAGATAAAGATGGCAAAGAAATTTCTGTTGACAATCCTCAAGCTAAAATTCTTAGCATCCATTATCAAGGAGAAGATGATAATAAATATTATTTTTCTGAGAAAATTAATGAACTAAAATTAGCTAGTGGTCTCACTGCCAAAGATACTAAAAAATTAGTTGTTAAGGTCTTAGTAAAAGATGGTCAACAAGTTGTGAAAAATGCTGAACTATTTAAAGTTGGTAGCGAAATAGTGCAAACTAAAATTGCTGGACGAATATCTTTAAACGATAAGTATGTTAATGTTATTGCTGAAGTAGAAAAGATTAAGGAGTTTTCTATTTTGAAAGGAACAATGTTAATGGTGGAGGACGGTGAACAAATTGAACGGGGCCGACAATTAACTGAAGGTAGTCTGGATTTACGAGAACTTTATAAATTACAAGGACGTTTAGCGACCCAAAAATATATTATTAAAGAAATTCAGTATGTTTATGGTTCCCAGGGGCAGCCTTTAAATGATAAGCATGTCGAAATTATTGCTCGTCAGATGTTTTCTCGTTATTTAGTTACGACTTCTGGAGATACTAATTTATTACCAGGAGAAACTATTGAAGAAGAGGTTTTGGGACAGGCCAATAAAGGTTTAAAAAATCCGGCTCAAGCCGATCGGCTATTATTGGGAATTACTAAAGCTTCATTAACTACTGATAGTTTCCTATCATCGGCTTCTTTCCAAGAAACCTCACGAGTTCTAATTGAGGCGGCGGTTAATGGTAAAATCGATTATTTAGAGGGTCTGAAAGAGAATGTTATTATTGGTTGTTTAATTCCCGCTGGAACTGGTTATCAAGGGCATAAGAAACGCTTTGACTATAAACAATAGATATTAAATTTTAAAAAGAGGGGGGCTTAATAGACCCCTCTTTTTTTATTGTTGAAAATATCGTAAAATAGAAGTAATTATATGTTAAAATCGTCTTTTATTTTACAGTTAAGCAAATATTGGTCTCAGAGTTCGTGGTTATTTAAATTACGTTTGTTTTTGGGTTTAATCATTGGAGTTTTGGTATTGATTTTATTTTATTTTAAGATTGTTCCTAGTGGTCAAATTACCTATCAACGCACTTGGCCTCGAAGCCACTATTCGGGGCAAGGGTTTATTAGTAGTTTTAAACCAGACAATCGTTTGGATTTAAGTCAAAAATCCGAGCCCAAGATAATTGCGAACCCTGTTTATTTTTCAGTTTTTACTCCACGTCGTTTTAATACCGCTCTGGTCACTGTTACTTATCAAAATCATTTGAGTTCCAGCACCCCAATTATTGAATTAGGGGTTCTGAAGGGACAGCTAGCTAGTTCTTATGATTTACAGCCTCTGCAGAATAATATTTTGGATTATTGGCGGAGCAAATGGTCGTCCTTAAAAACTGCTCCGCCGCTTCTCATTCTTCAAGCCACTCCGAGCTATTCGTCGGCAAAAAAATTCCTTAGTGATTTACGATTAGGGAATTTAAAAAATTGTTCAAAGGGTTTATTATCTTGTTTGGCGGTTTATAATTATACAGTTCAAAACAATTATTCTTTAAAGCTTCCCACTAGTCGACAAGTGCTATCAATTACCCAACCCTTACGTGGCGCTCATCAATTTTATTTATATCTTGATCGACCAGACTGGTATCTTGATTTTGAATTTACTTATTTACGTCAAGATTCTAAACCAGATCCGATTACAGTTAATATTTGGTTTAAAAATAAGTTGGTGATGACTAAAACTATTCCAGATCATGGTTCAGTAGAAAAAGATCCGCGTCATTTACAAGTTACCGATTTAAATTTTAGTGGTCGTCACCAGCCGACCGGGGTTTATAAGGTAGAGGTTAAAATTAATCGTGATGTGGTTATTAAAAGAATAAAAAGTTCTACTGATAAATTAGTAGTTATTCATCAAATTTGGCCAGTCTCCAGTTCTCACCCTTTAACTCTCTTTACTGATGCTCAACACTTACGAGTGCAAACCTCTAATCCGCGTAGTTTGGGAAAGATAGTTTTTGGTAAGCAAAAGTTTAATTTACAACAGACTTATCAACCTGTTGATTATTTTACTTCCCAAAAAAACCCTATCATTCAACTCTCTAAAGATGATATAATCTTAACAGATGCTGGTGTTTTTTCTTTTAGTGCTGCTAGTTTATTTAATCCCGAATTTACTAAGATTAATCGCTATTTCCAAGACCGCCCTAATATTAAATATTTAATTGCTAATTATCAGTCGCCAATTCAGCGGGGACAATTAAAAATTGCTCAGGCTAAATTTAATCTATTGGGGGCCAATCGTTCTCAGGGGCGTTATACTTTTGTTATTTCCATCCCCGGGCTAGAGCAACATCTTGGAACTGACAATTATCTCCAGATTAAGAAAATAACTATTAGTTTAAGTGGCAAAACTCTATGGCAAAAAATTTGGCCTTAATTTGGAAAGAAGTTTTTTATTTTTTCAGTTGGGCACTTATCATTGCGCTCCTGTTAGAACTTTTTTGGCCAAAAATCATTTTGGTTTATTTTAATCTAAATTATTTAGTAATTTTATGGTTAGTTAGTGCCTTAATTATTTTATTTAAAAAACAACATTAATTATATGTCTCTAAAATATTTTTTTAATCCGCAAGCCGTAGCGGTTATTGGGGCTTCTACTAAGCCTAAGAAGCTTGGCCGGCAAATTTTGGATAATATTATTAAAAATAATTTCCGTGGTCAGATTTTTCCAATTAACCTCAAAGCTTCACGAGTAGCTGGTTTAACGGCTTATCAGGATTTGGCCCAATTACCCTTAAAAAAATGGTCTGCTCTATTAGTAGTGATTGCGATTCCTGCAAAATTTGTGTTAGCAGAACTACAAAAATGTGTTAGTTTAGGAATCAAAAATATTATTATTATTACAGCGGGATTTAAAGAAGATGGCGGAATAGGGAAAAAGATGGAAGAAGAGATTGTTAAGTTAGCAAAACAGCACCAGTTAAATATTCTCGGACCAAATTGTTTAGGATTGATTAATACTTGGCAGGGCTTAAATGCTACTTTTGCTCGGGCCGACACCGAGACTGGTAATAGTGCTTTACTCTCACAATCGGGAGCAATTGGGGCGGCGGCCTTAGACTGGCTGAAGATTAAAGATTTTAATTTCGGATATTTTATTAGTTTAGGTAACCAAGCGGTTATCAATGAGAATCAAGTTTTAGCTTACCTCGGGAAAGACCCCCGAATTGATTTAATTGCTGCTTATTTAGAAGAGATTAAAGACGGACAAAAATTTATGGAGATAGTCTCCCGTCTGGCTCGACACAAGCCTGTTGCTATTTTGAAATCTGGCTTAAGTTCAGCTGGTAGTAAATTAGCGCAATCTCATACTGGATCTTTAGCGGGTTCGGCGGCCGCTGTCCGAGTTGGCGCAGAACGAGCCGGAGCGATTTGGTTAGAAAATTTAGAAGAATTATTTAATTTATTGCTTTTATTTCGTAAAGAGTCTTGGCATAATACTGGTCGACAAGAATTATATATTATTACTAATGCTGGTGGAGTAGCGGTTTTGACCGCTGATGCTATTAGCCGTCAGAATTTACCATTTGGATCTAGTCAAGACTTGTTAGGTGATGCCGATGCTCAACGTTATCAATTAGCGCTAGAGAAAGCCTTAAAAAAGAAAAAAGTTAATAATCTTTTAGTCCTTTTAACCCCGCAGACTTCCACTGAGCCTTTAAAAACTGCCCAAACAATTATTACTCTGGCTCAAAAATATCCCCATAAATTAATTATGGCTAGTTTTGTTGGTGGTCAAGAATTAAAATCTGCCCGAGCTTTATTTGCTAAACACAATATTCCTAGTTTTGATTATCCCGGAGAAGCGATTCGGAGTTTTAAAAAATTAATTGATTATAAAACTGTTTTAAAAGAAGTTCAACCTTACCATCGGCCCCTGATGGAGATTGGTAATAAAATTACTAGTGGTGACTATCTTGATTCTTTTAAACTTCTTAAACAATATCAGATTCCGATCTTGAAAATCCAACGTTTTTCCAGCTCTGCTTTAAAAAAATATCATTATCCTGTTGTCTTAAAAATTACTGGTCCTGATTTTTCGCACAAGACTGATTCGGGAGGAGTAGTAGTTAATTTACAGACTGCCAAAGAATTGCGTTTGGCAGTTCAACGTTTTGAGAAAAAATATCGATCCTATCTCAAACCTTCACGAAATTATCTTGTGGTTCAAGAACAAGCTGCTAAATTTCAAGAAATTATTTTAGGTTTTAAACGCGATCAAGCTTTTGGTCCGTTAATGATGGTTGGCCAAGGAGGGATTTATACTGAAGTTTTTAAAGATTTTCAATTAGCCATTAGTGATTTAGATCAAGCTCGAGCTCTAAAATTAATTCGTTCTCTTAAAATTTATCCAATTTTAAATGGGGCTCGTGGACAAAAAAAGTATGATATTTCTGCTCTCGCCAAAGCTCTGGTTAATCTTGCCCGATTAGCCAATGACCATCCTGAGATTTTGGAATTAGATATCAATCCCTTATTTGTTTTTGAGCATGGTGTGCGGGCTGGCGATGTTCGGGTTATCTTATAACTTATGTATCAGTCACAAAAAATTATTGTAGTTTTACCAGCCTATAATGCTGTTCGGACCTTAAAAAAAACGGTCCAAGATTTACCAGCGATGGTTGATGAAATCATTCTTGTCGATGATGCTAGTAATGACCAAACCGTTGAGCTTGCTCAACAACTTGGATTGTTTATTGCTGTTCATCAACAGAATGCGGGCTATGGTGCTAATCAAAAAACTTGTTATACTTTAGCTTTAGAACATGGTGCGGATATTATTGTCATGATTCATCCCGATTATCAATATGATCCTAAATTAGTAAAATATTTATCAGAATTTATTATTGATGATTATTTTGATGTCATGTTGGGGAGTAGAATCCGTAGTCGTCGGGAAGCTTTAGCGGGAGGCATGCCTCTTTACAAATATTTAGCCAATCGTTTTTTAACTATTTTTGAAAATTTAATTAGTGGGCAAAATTTATCAGAGTGGCATACTGGCTTACGAGCTTATCGTCGTCAAGTTTTAGAAACGATTAATTGGTCACAAAATTCTGATGATTTTGTTTTTGACAGCCAAGTGTTATTTCAAATTATTGCCCAGGGTTATCGCCTAGGCGAAATACCTGTCCCAGTTCGTTATTTTCCCGAAGCATCTTCAATAAATTTTAGGCGGAGTTTAAAATATGGCTTGGAAACTCTGGGAGTGGCTTGCCAATATTTAGTAAGTTCTAAGAAGAATTTAAAGTTTTAGAAAATTCATTGTATTAAAAATTATTTTTAAAGATAAAAGTTAAACATGTTTAATAATTTATCACTTGAGAAAAAAAATTGGTCGCACTTAAAAAGTTGGCGACCCTATTTTATTATTTTAGTTATTGGTTTTTTATTATATAGTCCGAGTTTAGGATTTTATTTTACTTATCTTGATGATAATGTTTTAATTTTGCAGCATCTTCATATTTTAGAACATTTTCAGAATATTATTCATCTTTTTTCCACCGACGTCTTTCTGTCCGTTGTCGGTAGTCGTTTTTATTATCGTCCTTTATTAAATTTATCTTTTATGTTCGGAGCCCATTGGGGCGGGGCTCAAGCTTATTTTTATCATCTTAATAATATTTTATTACATCTTATTGCCTCTGGCTTAGTTTTTTATTTATTATCTTTTTTAACTAGAAAAAGAACTTTAGCCTTCTTTTTATCTTTGATTTTTCTAGTTCATCCAGTTTTGCTTCAAGCAGTGGTTTGGATTCCAGGACGGAATAATTCTTTATTAGCTATTTTTGTTTTTTTGGCTTTTTTGTTTTTCTTAAAGTTTTTGAAGCAAGCCAAACTTTTTCACTATTTGTTTTATCTTTTCTTCTTCTTTTTAGCTTTGTTAACTAAAGAAAGTGCAATTGTTTTACCTTTGTTAATAATTTTTTATTTTGCATTTATTGATACTGGACAATCTTCCAGAACGGACCGTTGGCTGTTGGTTTTTGGCTCTGTGGCGGTTGATTTTATTTGGTTTTTAATGCGGTCTTTAGCCCTGGGGAGCGAAACAATTAATTATTCCACAACTTTTTGGGATACTATTCATAGTTGGTCGGCAATTTTCATTTATTTAGGAAAATTATTATTTCCAATTCATCTTTCAGTCCTACCAATTATTCCCGACTCCACTTTGGTGTTTGGTGTTATTACTTTAATTCTCTTGGCGGTGGCCTGGATATTTTCTAAACAAAAACGAAATAATTATTTAATTTTTGCCTCTCTCTGGTTTCTTCTTTTTTTACTACCATCGTTTATCAATTTTGATGGTCGTCCTTATTTTTTAGAACATCGTCTTTATTTACCATTTTTTGGTTTTTTACTTTTTTTAGCAGAACTAGACTGGATCAAGAAATTAAATTTCCAGAAGCGACAAGTGCAAATCGCTGGACTATTAATTCTACTTATTTTGGCTGGAATTACTATTAAACACAGCCAGAACTTCAAAAATCGTTTAACTTTTTGGGAGTCAGCTGTGGAAACTTCACCGCACTCTTCTTTGGCCCAAAAGAATTTAGGAGCGATGTATTATTTTAGTGGTGAGTATTCTCGAGCAATTAAACACGATCAATTGGCTTTAGATTTAAATAGCCAAGAAGCAATGGTCCATAATAATCTGGGAGTAATTTATATGAATCAACAGAAATATTCTTTAGCTAAAAAAGAGTTTAGAATTGAGTTAAAAATTAATCCCCATTATCGTCCGGCCTTGAATAATCTTCAGATTTTGTCTCAGCGCCAAAAGTTGTTAAAATAAATAAGTTATGACTTTAAAAACTCTTTTTAAGAAACAAATTAATAATATCACTGTGGCCGCCGCTTTAGTGGCCGTCTCGTCTTTGGCTTCCCGTTTTTTAGGTTTGTTGCGAGACCGAATTTTAGCTGGTCAATTTGGTGCTGGACGTTCATTAGATATTTATTATGCTGCTTTTCGAATTCCCGATTTAGTCTTTAATATTATCGTTCTGGGGGCTTTATCAGCAGGGTTTATTCCGATTTTTACTTCGGTTATTAAAGATTTTAAATGTGAGTTTGCTGATCACAAATCTGGACAAGCCAAAAACTCTGAAGCTTGGAGTTTAGTTAATAATGTTTTAAATATTTTATTTTTAGCCCTCTTAGGACTCTCCATTATTGGCATCATTTTTGCTCCGGCTCTGACACGAGTTATTGCTCCGGGCTTTTCATTGGCCGCCCAAGCCCGGACTGCCCAGCTCACCAGAATTATGTTTCTTTCTCCGTTATTTTTAGGAATTTCGGGTATTCTGGGGGGAATTTTACAATCTTTCAAGAGATTTTTAATTTATTCTTTAGCCCCAATTTTTTATAATTTAGGAATTATTATCGGTGCTTTATATTTTGTCCAGTGGTGGGGTTTATATGGTTTAGCCTGGGGAGTGGTTTTAGGTGCTATTTTACACATGAGTATTCAATTGCCAACTATTCGTCATCTTGGTTTCCGTTATCAATTTAAGTTTAATTGGCGAGATTTGAATACCAGAAAAATTGGTCGGATGATGGTTCCTCAAACTTTGAGTTTAGGAGTTTTACAGATTAATTTAGTGATTGTGACAATCATCGCTTCTCGTTTAGCTCATGGTTCTTTAACCATTTTTAACCTTGCCAATAATTTACAATCTTTTCCGATTGGAATTTTTGGTTTTTCCTTTGCAATTGCTGCCTTTCCAGTCTTAGCAGCGAATGCTTTCAATCGTGAACAGTTGATTAAGACTTTTTCACAAACTTTTCGCAAAATTTTATTTTTTATTATTCCGGCCACAGTTTTAATTATTGCTTTACGAGCGCAAATTATTAGGGTAATATTAGGTTCTGGGAAATTTAATTGGTCGGATACGGTTTTGACGATGAATACTTTAGGATTCTTCGCCCTTAGTCTATTCGCCCAGGCCACAGTTCCTTTAATTGTCCGAGTTTTTTATGCTCGTCATGATTCCACCACTCCTTTTTATGTGAGTTTAGTGACGGTAGCTGTTAATACCATCTTAGCGATTATTCTTGCCCCTCGTTTAGGAGTCACTGGTTTAGCTTTAGCTTTTTCGGTGGCGAGTATTTTAGAATTTGTAATGCTTTGGATTTGGTTGTCAATTATTATTGGTAATTTAGATTTAAATCGGACCCTATGGGCGGTTATTAAATTAACTATTAGTGCTATTGCTGGTGGAGCGGCGGCGCAAATTATGAAAGCTTTAATTTGGCCGTTTATTAATATGAGTAAATTTAGTGGAGTTTTTATTCAATTAGTGAGTGCGGGATTTATCGGAGTAGTTGTCTATCTCGCTTTTTGTTATTTATTAAAGAGTGAAGAACTTCTAGAATTTATTGCTTCTTTAAACAAGCGCTGGCCTTTCAGAAAAGTTAAAGTTGGTGATCAAGGTGAAGCTCGGGGTCTTTAGTTTATTAATTAAGGACTATAAATTTGTTTAATTTATTATTATGTTGGATATCAATAAAATTAGAAATTTTTGCATCATTGCTCATATTGACCATGGTAAATCTACCCTGGCCGATCGGATGTTAGAGATTACGGGAACGGTCGAAAAACGTAAGATGAAAGAACAGATATTAGATGGTTTAGATATTGAGCGAGAGCGGGGGATTACAATTAAACTCCAGCCTGTCAGTATGAATTATCAGGGATATCAATTAAATCTTATTGATACGCCGGGACATGTTGATTTTTCTTATGAGGTTTCTCGTTCTTTAGCAGCGGTGGAAACTGCTGTGTTGCTAGTGGATTGTACTCAAGGGATTCAAGCTCAAACTTTAGCTAATCTTTATTTAGCTTTAGAACAAAATTTAACAATTATTCCCGTTGTTAATAAAATAGATTTACCAGCGGCTGACGTTGATAAAACCAAACAAGAAATAATTGAACTTTTGGGCTGTGCCCCTGAAGAAATCATTTGTAGTTCTGGTAAAACTGGGGTGGGTGTTCAAGAAATATTAGCAGCAGTTATGAGCCGTGGTCAACGTCCGATTGAACCCTTGGAGAGTAAAAAAACTGGAGATAAACATGATTATTTACGTGCTTTAATTTTTGATTCTAAATATGATACCTACCGGGGAGTAGTGGCCTACATTCGTTTGTTTAATGGCTCATTGAAAATTGGTGATAAAATTAAATTGCTCTCTAATCAAGCGGAAAGTGAGGTTTTGGATTGTGGAATTTTTAAACCCGATTATGTTTCTACGGGAAAATTACAAAGTGGCGAAATTGGCTATGTCATTACGGGATTTAAAGAACTGAGTGATTGTCGGGTTGGTGATACTCTAACTCTTAGCACTGATTATTCTCAGACTCCCACCATGAATCCTTTACCTGGCTATCAAGAGGTGCGCCCTATGGTTTTTGCGGGAATTTTTCCTCGGGAAGGAAATGATTTTAAAGAATTACGGGAAGCTTTGGCAAAGTTAAAGTTAAATGATGCCGCTCTCTCTTATGAACCAGAACAATCTGATGCGCTTGGCTTTGGTTTTCGTTGTGGTTTTTTAGGTCTTCTGCATTTAGAAATTTTTCAAGAAAGATTACGTCGAGAATATAATTTAAATTTAATTGTCACGGTGCCTAGTGTTGCTTATCAAGTTTTTAAAAGTAATGGCGAAGAACTTATCATTCGCACCCCGCAACGCTTACCAGATCCGACCCAGATTGTCCGGATTGAAGAACCTTGGGTGAAATTAGATATCATTACTCCCAAAAAATATCTTGGCAATGTTATTAAACTTGCTCAAGAAAAGAAAGGTCTTTATAAAAATACGGAATATATTTCTACCAGCACTGACGATAGTCGAGTTTTATTACACTATGAAATTCCTTTGTCAGAGATTTTAACTGATTTTTATGATAAGATAAAAAGTGTTTCAGCGGGCTATGCTTCCATTAATTATGATTATTTAGATTATCGCCCGGCTCGTGTAGTGAAGATGAATATTTTAGTTGCCGAAGAAATTATTGAAGCCTTAGCGATTATTGTTCCGATTGATGATGCTTATCGTGAAGGTCGCAAGATTGTGGAAATCTTAAAGCATAATTTAACTCGACAAATGTTTGCAGTGAAGATTCAAGCAGCGCTTAATGGAAAAATTATTGCTGCTGAAACTCTCTCGGCACGGCGTAAAGATGTCACCGCTAAATTGTATGGTGGTGATGTGACTCGGAAAAGAAAATTATTAGAAAAACAGAAAAAAGGTAAGAAAAAAATGATGTTGGCTGGTAAGGGCAGTGTGGATATTTCTCCCGAGACTTTTGTCAAAATTTTAAAAAGATAAAAATTAATTAAAATAATTAGTCAAAAATATGAAAAGAAAAAAAATAGTGAAGGTTTTGTGGATTATTATTTCTTTTATTGTAGTGGTTTCTATGGTGATGGTCTTTAGTGGTGGCTTTATGTCTTAAACTTATGAAAATTTGGAAAATTTTACCGCCAGTTAGTCCTGAGTTTTTAACTGCTCATTCTGAGATTCATCCTCTTTTGCTACAATTAATGTTTAATCGGGGTCTAAAAGAAACTGCGGATCTCGAGTTAATTATGCAGGATGCTGATTTTTATGATCCTTTTTTGTTTAAGAACATGTCGGCAGCAGTTGATTTAATTATTAAACATTTATCGGCTGGTAATAAGATTATGGTTTATGGTGACTATGATGCTGATGGTGTTACCTCGTCCGTTATTTTATTAGAAACTCTGAAAATTTTACATGGTCAAGCAGAAGTTTATTTACCAGATAGAACTTCTGAAGGTTATGGTTTAAATCGATTAGCGATTGATCGTTTTGTCCAGGATGGTTTTAAGCTAATTATTACCGTTGATAATGGTATTAGAAATAAAGAGGAAGTTCTCTATGCTCAAGAGATGGGTTTAGAAGTACTTATTACCGACCATCATATTCTACCAAAAAAAGAAGATTTACCTTCTTGTTTGTATCTTGATCCTGCAGACCCTGAAGATAATTATCCTTGGAAGTATTTAGCTGGTGTCGGTGTCGCTTTTAAATTAATCAGCGGCTTATTGGCCAAAGCAAAACTATCAGCGACACAAAAAAAATTAATTCAAGATAAAGCTCTGGATTTGGTAGCGGTGGGAACTATTGCTGATTTGGTAAATATCTTGGGAGAAAATCGATACTTAGTTAAAAAGGGTTTAGAAGTTTTAAACAAGACAAAACGTCTTGGTTTGCGAGAGTTAATTAAAGTGGCTAAAATTAATCGTGGACGTCCGCTAGAATCTTGGAATGTTGCTTGGCAGATTGGGCCTCGCCTTAATGCTGCTAGCCGTTTGGCTCATGCCAATAGCGCTT
>LSNS01000007.1 GCA_003056205.1 Parcubacteria group bacterium M6-OD1-4
AAAACTTACAGCCAATCCTTAATGATAAAATGAGAGGGTTCGAACTGAATAAAACCCCTATAAACAAAAGACGAAGTGAGCTTTTCAGCCTCCTTCGTCCCGCTCTGCGGAGAGAGAGGGATTCGAACCCTCGATCCGGTTTAACCCGAATAACACCTTAGCAGGGTGCCGCTTTCAACCACTCAGCCATCTCTCCTTTTATCTCTTTAATTTTTATGGTATAATTACTATATAAAATCTAGATTTGCTTGTCAAACAAAAAATAAAATTAAAAATATGGATAAAAATAAATCAGCGGAATATATTAATTGGACCGTTCCAGAATATCATCAACCTCAACGTAATCAAGCCTGGTATATTATCTTCGGTTTAATTATTGTACTATTACTAGCCTATTCTTTCTTTGGAATCTCCCATTGGCATCTCATCTGGCTGGGAGCAAAAGCTAATTTTCTATTCGCCATTATTATTATTATTTCTGCAATAGTTGTAATTATTAATGATCAGAGAACTCCAGTTCAAATTAAAACTCAACTTGGTCCCGAAGGAGTTAAAATTGGTCAGAGTTTTTATGATTATGATCTTTTAAAGAATTTCAGTGTAGTTTATAAACCAAAAGAAAGTACAAAAAATCTCTATTTTGAATTTAAAAATTCAATGCGTCAGCGGCTTTCTTTACCACTTCGTAGTTTGGACGCTCTGACAGTAAGAAATTTTTTAGTTAAATATTTAGACGAAGACTTAGAAAGAACACAAATTCCTTTGTCTGAGCAGTTGACGAGAATGCTTAAATTGTAATAAGATAACAACAGTTTTCCAGAAGCAAAAAGCATCCATCGTTCAACGGATAGGACGTAAGCTTGCGGAGCTTAAAATCCAGGTTCGATTCCTGGTGGATGCACATAATATAAATAGATCCGTTTTATGTTCAAGTTAAATTCTTCCATTACGGAACTACATCGTGTCGGAAAAACCACTGCTTCTTTATTAAAAAAATTAGGTCTGGAAACTATCCACGATCTTCTTTTTTATTTCCCCTTCCGTTATGACGATTTTTCTCAACGAATTAAAATTGCTGAACTACAAGCAGATTCGACTGCTAATGTTCAAGGAACTATTGAATTAATCCAAAACAAAAAGAGTTTTAAAAGGCGTTTATATCTAACAGAGGCCTTAATTAGTGACGATAGTGGCTCTTTAAAGGTTATCTGGTTTAACCAAGCTTTTTTAACACGAACTTATCACAGTGGTGATAAAATATCTCTGGCGGGAAAAATAAGTGAAAAATATGGACAATTAATCATGATTTCACCAATTAGTGAAAAGATTTATTCTTCTCAAGCTTTAATTCATACTCAGGGTTTAGTGGCTAATTATCATCTCACTGCGAAACTAACCCAAAAACAAATCCGTTTTTTAATTTTTCAAGCCAGCTCTTTAGCAGGGCAAGAAAAGGATTGGCTACCGATAGAAATTAGAAAAAAATTAAAATTACTTAATCTTCAGACCGCTTTACAACAAATTCATTTTCCCAAGAATACCAGTGAAATTAAAGAAGCTCAACAATGTCTAGGTTTTGCTGAACTGTTTTTACGTCAATTAAAAGCCCAAATAATTAAACAAGAATTAAAAACAAAATCGGCTTGGCCAATTAAATTTCAAGAAAAAGCTACTCAAGAATTTGTTAGTTCCCTACCATTTCAATTAACCAACAGCCAAAGAAAGTCGGCTTGGCAAATTTTGAAAGATTTAGAGCATCAAGAACCAATGAATCGTCTCTTAGAAGGAGACGTTGGCAGTGGAAAAACATTAGTCGTGATTTTAGCGATACTCAATGTGGCTTTAAATAAAAAACAAGCAGTACTAATGGTTCCGACGGAAATCCTCGCCCAACAACATTTTTCCTCTATTTCTAAACTTCTTAAAAAATATAATTTTAAAATAACCCTACTCACTCACAATCATCCAGATAAAAATGCTGCAAAAGCTGATATTATTATTGGCACCCAAGCTTTAATTCAAGATAAAGTTAAATTCAATAATTTAGCTTTAGTGGTGGTGGACGAACAACATCGTTTTGGAGTTAATCAACGTCAAAAAATCATGGAAATTGGTAAAAATCAACAGCTCACTCCCCATTTTTTATCTTTGACTGCAACCCCTATTCCTCGTTCTCTAGCCTTGGCAATTTATGGTGATTTAGATCTATCAATTATTGATGAATTACCACTTAACCGTCAAAAAACTATTACTAAAGTTATTTCCGAAAAAGAACGGGCTCAAGCCTATAATTTTATTCGTCAAGAAATTAAAGCTGGCTATCAAGCTTTTGTGGTTTGTCCAGTAATTGATCCTTCTGATAAATTAGGGACAAAGTCTGTTAAAGAAGAATATAAAAAACTCAGCACTAAAATTTTTCCAAAATTAAAGATTGGCTTACTTCATGGAAAATTAAAACCCCTAGAGAAAGAAAAGATAATGGCTGATTTTTTAGACAGTAAAATTCAAATATTGGTCACCACCTCGGTGATTGAAGTAGGAATTGACGTTCCCAACGCAACTTTAATGCTTATTGAGGGTGCCGAGCGTTTTGGCTTAGCGCAATTACACCAATTTAGAGGCCGAATTAGTCGGGGCAGTAAACAATCTTATTGTTTTTTGTTCCCTTCCAACGAAGAAGTACTTACTGAAAAAACTAAAACTCGCTTACAGGCAATGGAAAAATATCATGACGGCTTCAGATTAGCCAAAATTGATTTAGAATTACGCGGAGCTGGTGAGGTTTACGGAACCGACCAAAGTGGTTTTCCAGAGCTACAAATCGCTTCACTTTTTGACTATGCCAATATCAAAAAGGCTCAAATTGAAGCGGAGAAATTGATTTCTCAAGATCCTGAATTAAAAAAATTTCCAGTATTAAAAGAAAAATTACAAGAATGGGGAAAAAGTATTCATTTAGAATAAGCCTCCAGAAACAAAAAATAAACCAATTCTAAAACTATTAGTAATCAAGCAAATAACTAAATTGTCCAACTTTTCTTGACTTCACTTAAAATAATGTGTAACATTAAAAACAGTTCATTAATTTTTTTTAACCCGTGCCCTTTGAGGGTACTACAAAACGTCTCTGAGAAGAGACAGAAAAGGAGTAGTTATGAGTAGCAGGAACAATTGCTTAACGAAAGCCCGTTTGAACGGGCGAGAAGTAACGATCATTCGCTCTTACCGTTCGAAAAACGGAGGGTTCTTCGTTAAATTAAAAGGAAAGAAACGAAGAATATCTGTTTGGAGCTTAACCGTTCCAATGAATAGTAAGGAGATGGAGGACCTCTTCCAAAGTGTATTTGGTGTTTCCTATAAGGAGGCAAAAAAAATACGCGCGGAAAATAAAGGGAACAGTTCTCTCCATAGAGCCGCTAAGAATGGTGGAGATGCTCTCCACCGACAGATTAATAGGCTTCGGAATGAAGGGCTGATCGTTGAAAGAGTCCATTGGGGACGCTAACCCCCTTTTCCTTTTCAAAACTAAAAAACTAAACGATGGCAAACCATCGTTAACTAAAATAACTAAAAGATACGAAAAGCGGTTTCTAACTCAGGAAACCGCTTCTTCTTTATTCTTTTATTTAATACTTTCTAATAATAATTCTGCTAACAATCTAATTTTTAATCTGATAATTCTTTATTTAATAATTTCCACTAAATCTTCTAAAGTTTTTACTCTAATTAATTTTAATTTTCCAGCCTTTACTTCTCCTGGAGGAATAATGGCCGTCGTGAACCCTAAACGCTCTGCTTCTCTTAAACGTTGTGCTAATTTAAAAACAGGACGTACTTCCGCTCCTAAGCCCACTTCTCCTAACACTAAAGTTTGACGATTAAAATTCTTATTTAAAAAAGAAGAAATAATGGCCGCTACGGCCGCTAAATCTAAAGCCGGGTCACTAATCTTCAGTCCACCAACAACATTTAGGATAATATCTTGAGCAGTGAGATTAATTTTCGTCCGTTTCGTGATTACCGAACTTAAAACCTGCAAGCGACTCAAATCAAAACCACTAGTTTTTCGGCCAGGATAACCAAAAATAGTTTTGGTCACTAAAGCTTGGAGGTCAGCCAAAAAAGGTCGAGTACCTTCTAAAACACAGGAGATTACTGAACCCGAAATATTCTTTAAACTCTCTTCAACAAAAACTAAGCTCGGATTCTTAACTTCTTGAAAACCGCGACCAGTCATTTCTAAAACACCAAGCTCATTTAATGAGCCAAAGCGATTTTTAGTAGTACGTAATAAAGAATAGTTATTATTAGTTTCAGTTTCTAAATATAAGACCGTATCAACAATATGTTCTAAAGATTTTGGTCCAGCAACTTGACCATCTTTAGTAATATGACCAATTAAAAACACCGTAATATTGTTCTCTTTGGCCAATTCCAAAAATTTAACAGTGGCCGCCCGAATTTGAGAAATACTTCCCGCTTCTGAAGGAACCAAACTAGAATATACAGTTTGAATGGAATCAATAATTAGAATTCCTGGTTTTAGTTTTAAAACTGAAGAAATAATTTTTTCGACATTAGTTTCTGAAATAAACTTTAAATTGTCAAAATGACAATGTAAACGTTCTAAACGCATCTTAACTTGGACAGCTGATTCCTCTCCGCTAACATAAACTGCGGCATAATCTTGATTAACTGCCGAAGCAATTTGTGCTACTAAAGTTGATTTACCGATTCCTGGCTCTCCACTTAAGAGAACTAAAGAACCCGGTACTAGACCGCCACCAAGAACACGATCAATCTCGTCAATTTTAGTTTTAATACGCGATAAGGACACAGCTTTGATTTCTGTTAAATCAATCACGCTGGCTCCACTTATCTTTTTGCTAATATTTTTCTGCGTAACTTGATTATCAATAATCTGTTCACTAAGAGTTCCCCAAGAACCACATTCTGAACAACGCCCACTCCATTTCGGAAATTGGGCGTCACAATTACTACAAACAAAAATAGTTTTCAATCCTGACATAGAAAATATTTATTTTTCAAGATAAAAATTTTATCTAATCCAATAAGCACCATCAACTAACCAGCGTCCATTAACTTTCAGAAAATTAATTTTAATTTTTTGCTGATAGGGTTGGGCACTACCAGTGACCTGACGCTGGGTGGTGACCATAATCTCGGCTTGACCTTTTTTAGGACTAAAACTGTCCACACTAAATAATAGAGCGTGAGTCTTAATTCCATAAAAAGCTCCTTGATTCTGATATTCTTTAGTTAATCGGGCAATATAAGTACTCGACCAATCTTGCATACTCTTCGTCATCAGAACTTTTAAATCACTAATATTAGTATAACCCGACTGATTAGAAAAAGAACCTAAGCGTCCGCTAAAAGCCATCGCAATCTTACCAAGATCATTGGCATTGATTTGATGCGGAGCTTCAGAAGAAATATTATAAGTACGATGATTAACAACTGCTGAAACAGAATTGGTGCCAGAGCGAGGTAAATTACTAGGTAATTTATGAGAAACAACTTTAGTATTGATCGTTGTAGATGTTAAAGAGGTTTGATGGCGATTATTTCTAAAAAAACCAAAATAAATAATTAAGGCTATCAGCAAAATCCCAAGTATAATTAAGAAAATGCCAATGTTTCGACGATTTGTATTCATATATTTTTATAATAAATTGAATTTAATCTTTAAATATTTTCCAATTTTACTACAATTTAAAATTCAGCTAAATGTTATTTAACAAAATTTCCTTCTTCATTGTCAGCTTCTTCTGTTCCCGCTGCTTGACTCGCCGCAAAATCTTTCTTAGCCTCTTCTAATTCTAACAATTGGCGGGGATCAGAAGTAATTAGTTGGTCTTCAGTATAAGAAGCGACAACTTTCATCGCGACATGCTTATTACCAGCAAAGAAAACTCCTTCACCCACTCCACATTCTAGTAGTAAATATTTCTCTCCCTCAGTCAAGAGAAAAGTCTTTTGAATTAAATCAATAGCCGCACTAGATTGTTTTAAAAGAATTTGCATGGAAGAGTTCGTCACAATTGCTTGGCCATAGGGCGAAGTTAAAAAATCATTAACATCCTGAGTAATCGTCGTTACTCCTAAATAATATTTACGACAACGTTTAACTAGGGCAAATATAAATTTAGCACTATCCTCATGTTGCATCATCCACCAAGCCTCATCAATAACCAAAATTCGTTTTTTCATTTCACTCCGAACAACATTCCAAATATAATTTACAATTGTATAAATAGCGATTGGTCGTAATTCATCTTCTAAATCACGAACCGAAAAACAAACTAGTTGATTATCCATAGCAACATTAGTTTGACGGTTCAGCAAGCCAGCAAAAGTTCCTTTGGTATATTTTTGTAAACGTAAAGCCAAATCTGCTCCACCCTCCATACCATCAAGGATTTGTTCCAAATCTGACATAATTGGGGCTTCTATTTTTGATAAATCAGAATCTGGAGTAATATCTTTTTTAGCATAAGTTTCCAATAAAGCTCGGTCAACGATAGAGTCTTCATCATACGTTAATTTCCCTAACATTAAACGTACCAAGCCCTTTAAGGTAATAACAGCACTCCGAATGATATCTTTTGGTTTAGCCTCACCACCAATTGAACGTGGCAAATCAAAAGGGTTAATTTTGTTTTCCGAGGCTAAAGAAATATTAATGTAAGTTCCACCAACAGCTTCCGCTAAATGTTTATATTCATATTCGGGGTCAATAACAATAACATCAGTCCCGAGCATTAAAGAACGTAAAATTTCTAATTTAATGGCATAACTTTTACCAGCACCAGAAGTAGCAAAAACGACGGAATTAGCATTTTGTAAACTGAAACGATCAAATAAAATTAAGCTATTATTATGGCGATTAATACCATACAAAATGCCACGATCACTAGTTAATTCACTAGAAATAAAAGGAAATGACGAAGCGACTGGTGAAGAATTCATGTTAAAAGTAATATAGAGCTCATCATCAGCAACGGGTAAAGTAGAATTAAAACCTTGTTCTGCTTGGAAATAAACTCGTCGAGAATAAACTAAACGTGATCCAAAAATATCTTCAACCTGATCAGATAACCGGTCTAGTTCCTCTAAATTATTAGCATACAGAGTAATATACAGAGAAAATTGAAAAAATTTTTCAGTTCCTTGAGTTAAAGCATCTCGGAGATATTCAATATCGCGTAGAGCAGTTTCCCGTAAAGGATCGCGAGCAGCACCCTTTTCAGCATCCGAAACAATTTGAGCCTCTAGGGCCCCTACTTTGTTTTTTAATTGTTTTAAAATAATGGCGCTTTTAACTGGATAGAAAAACATGGAAATATCAAAAGTGACATTAAGATTAATAATCGGGGCAAACCAACCAACAGAAATATAACGCGGATAACTAATCACGAATAAAGTTCTTAAAAATTGATTACCGAGACGAAGGAAATTAGCCTCCACTTTTAAACTGGCAGGGGCAATTAAATCTCGGACTGATAAGACTCCCCGACGAAAAGCTTTTTCTTCTTCAATAACTTCTCGGGTTAATTCCGGGTTCTTCTCAATTGCTGGTTCGGTAGTTGGAGTGCCAAAAGTAACCGGCTTGTTAAGCTGTAGTCCATCTCCAGTCTTTTTTTTATTAAAATTAATCATAAATAAAAATTATTTCTCTACTCTAATCTTATCCAAATCAACTAATTCTTGATTTTTAGCAGTTTCGGGATTATAAGTCTTATAATATAATTCAATTAAACTTTGGGAATCAAGACGAACGACAGAAACCCCCATGGATTCGAAACCAGATAAAACCCCTTCTAAACGACGGTTTAACATTTCTTGATAATTATGAAAGGCTTTATCTTTTAATTTTAAAATTGTTGCTGGTTTTAAAGCTTCTTTTAATAAATTTAGGAAACCTTTATGCTTATCCGATAAAGGGCTATAGGGAACAACAACATAAAAGCGTTTATTCATAATTTTGCCTAAAGAAGTCAAATCTTTAATATATTCAATATAGTCAGCAGTCTGAATTTTAAGTAATTTGTTAGTTTGAGTTTTAGCTTTTTCAGTTAAATATTCCAAATAATTATCAATGTCTAATTCGCGAGATTGAATAACAATTTGAATAGGAAAATTAATATTATTTAAAAAACGAACATAAGAATTAATCACCGCATTCTGTTCGTCTTCACTTTTTAGAGCAAAATTAATACTAGAAACTAAGAGAACCGCTCGCAAAGTACCATCTTTCATAACGACAGTATCGTCTTTAATCTCCGCAATATTTAAATATTGTTGAGTATAAGCACTAACTTTATTTTTTACTAATTTATTTTTTGGCATAATAATAAAATTATTTTCCCGGATAACGTCCCTTGGTATCAACAATTAAAGCTAACTCTGCTAAACGTGATTTTTGATAAAATTTATGCGGTACAATTGGAGACTTAGTAGCGGTTTGTGGCAAGTGCTGATTTACTGAAGATGGTAATCCTTGATTTCGCCAAACTCGTAAATTGGGACGTCGTAAAGTTTGGGTTAAATTTAGAATAAATAAATGAAAAGGGCGACCATTAATTTTCACAAAAGCAAAGGCAGCGACTAAAGAAAAAACAACAATAGCAATTAGGACGAATAGGGAAAAATCAGCCAATTTATAACTAAGACCGAGAATAATAGTCCCCGACAAAATAATCATGAATTGCCTGGTCGTTAAGGGTCCAATAATTTTACTTTCAACATCAATAAATTGTGGAACAGTGAATTGTTGCATAAGGCTAATAATAAATACCATTAATAATAAACAACATCCTTATAATAACTAAAATACTAATTTACTATTTAAATCAACTAAAGCCAGAACTTCTTTATAAGTTAAATATTTTTGATGATCTTTGCTTAAGGAATTAAGGTAATCTTGAAGAGACAAGTCTTTGTTAAGAGCTTCCCGCCCAAGACGGAGATAAAGACGATTTACCGGACTTTGACGCCAAGCTAGAACTCCTGCCACCATTTTATCATAACCATCTTTTTCCAACAATTTAATTTTTGCCAAGATTTTATCAGTTATTTCTTGAGGATCTTTTCCTAAACGACGAAAATTAAGTAAATTTAAATATTGTAGTTCTTCAATCGGTCCCATTACTTTAGGAATTGACTTAATATCCTGCATTACTGGACGAGCACTAGCTGGTATTGGCGCGGGGCGGGGAGAAAGTTTTTTGGATGAAACCGAAGAAGAATTATTTGGTGTTATCGAATCTGTCGGGATAATTTTATTTAATCCAGAAGAAATTGAAGGTGGTGGCGGTGGCGGAGTAGGGGGTATTGGAGAAACTGAGGATGATGGGGGTGAAGGTGCCTGGAAAACTGCTTTATTAGATAAACTTCCTTCCGACTTTGTCGGTGAGCTCGTCGGAGATACAGATTTTGGAGGTTTAGGAGTGCTTGAGGGCTTTACAGGACTTGATTTAGAAACCGTTGCAATTTCTTTAGATTCAATTAATGATTTTTTATTTTCTTTAGAATTATTTTTAAATAAAGTGAACTTTGACCAAAACTTTGGTTTTTTAAATGAACGAGCCAAGGGAGTGGTAGACGATTCTGGAACGGGGGGGGCTGACTTTGTCTTCGATTTAAGAGGTGCTAAAGCCACGCCATGTTGGTCTTTAAATATTTTTAAATTAGGGGAAGAATTTTGTTGAAGAGGGCTAGTTGCTTCCATGATTTTTTGATCACTATCTTTGGGAATTTGATGTTGTTGTTTATTGGGTTGAGAATTTATTTTGGGGATGAGAGTTGAGGTTGGAGTTGGAGTTGAACTCTTTAAAGACTTAGATTCTAATTTCATTCCCGTATCTTGAGTTGCTAATTTTAAGATTGGTTTTAGGGGAGGCAAATCAAGCTGTGGTTTAGGAGCGGAAATTTCCAGATTATCAGTCTGACGTTCTTGCAGGGCTTGTTTTAAATTATATTCTGGTGAACTTAATGATGTTGAGGTCAGCGAATTAGAAATATTTGCTTGAGGAGAAGAAATATTACCAGTTTTAGTTAAATTGCTAGACGGTCGGTTATTAGAATTTGGGCTCTGATGATTAATATCACTTTGGTGGCTGATTGATAGTTGCTGATCACAAATCTCTAAAACTTGTTCGATTTCATGATTACTAAGATTTAGACCACCGATTTTAATATTTTTTGCTAAAGTATTACGGGTATCAATTTTATTTCTAATTCCTTTAATATAAATTTGGAGAATATTTTGAAAACGATGACGTAAAACAGAACTTGGTAAAACAATCTCCGCCTTTTTAATAATTGAATCCAAATTACGTTCTAAATCCCAAGCTTGCGGTTTAGCGTCTAAACCTAAATAATCAGCAACAACGACCAAAACTCTTGTTTTCAATTCTACTACTAACTTCGCAGCAACAGGAGCTTGAAGATGGAATTTAGTAATAAAAAAAGTAGACAAATCTGATAGCTTAACACTTCTGATCATTACCTTCATGACTACTGCCGCTAGATCAACCCGATATTTATTCTCTAATTCAGTAATAGTCGCCATCACAGATGGCGAAGAAACCTTAGCACGTAAATCGGCTGGGAGTTTGTTAAATTTTTGTAAATAGTCAAACATGACTTAAAAAATAAGTAAAATAAAAACAAAAATCAGTTTATTAATCTGTTCTTATTTTAACATATTTTACTTAAAAGAGGAAAGAAATAATTGTTCATTATACTTCTTTTGATAAGCTTAATCTTAGAAGACGATTAATCAAATAAAACTTTAATTTTTGTGTTTTAAGTGTTTTATTTCTTGATTAAGAGCCTTATATTCTAAACTGGAAGAGGGATATTTTTTGATAGTCTTTTCTAAATCCATAAGTTGTGTACTAGAATTATCAGACAGAACTGGTTCTGGAGAGGTCGCTAAAACATCTTCTATTTTTGGAGCGGGTTGAGTTTCTTCTGAATGATTAACTGGAAAAATCTCCCAATTCTCTAGAGGGATACCCTCCGTACTCTCGGCAAAAAATACTAAATTACGATAAAGTTTTAATAATTTGCGTAACAAATTCTTCTCTTTTAGCGGTAATTTTTTAGCATTCACAGAATTAATTAAATATTGTTCCAAAGATAACTCGTTAAAAGATTCACTGCCATTATATTCAATAAAATCTTTAAGCCAATGGGAGATTGTCGGAGACACTGTTCGATTACCTAAGGCTAAACCTTTCGAAGTAAGAAGTTCGGGACTGTTATAGAAGATATCAATAATTTTATCTTCAAAAGAATTATCATTTTGAAAAGTTTTAAAAATTAAAATGTTTAGCTTCTGTAAATCATCAAATTTATTAACTTGCAAAGTTTTCACTAATTGATTAGAAAAAATTCTTAATATTATCTCTTTATCATTTCCAGCGCTTGGTAAATTTGAGGAAGTTGACAAGGTTTGTTTTAAATCTAAACCATTAGTTTCCCGCAATTCTCCTAAAAAGGGATTAAAAATTCTAGTTTTGATTTCTTGACTTAAAGTTTTGGCAAGGATTGGTTCTAGTTGGTAGCGAGTAATAATATAATCATAAATATCTTCTGGGACCAACTCTCCGACCGCTAATAAAACTACTAGAAAACTTAAAGAAACTTTATATTTTTTTTCTAACTCTTTAATTATATTAAAACTTTCTGCACCACCAATTTTCTCTTTGGCGCTACTTGGTAGCTCTTGAAATTTTGTTAGACATTCCTGAATATAAGTCATAAAATTTTTTCTAAATGCTCTTAGGCTTTCTCACTATTTTTGAGTAGCACATCAGCTTCTAAAGGGGTGGATAATCGTTTAATGAGATGATTATTAGTAGTAATAATTTTCTTAAATAATAATCTAAGACTACTAGCATTTAAACCATTCTTAGCTTTTGCGCCACCAGCTGACACTGCTAAGGCCGGAGATTCTAGCTGAAAATCATTAAATTTCTTAGATAATTCATCTATCTTTCGCTGTAAGTCTTCAGTATTTATTGTTGGGGCTTCTGGTTTACCCTCTTCTGACGTTGCTTGAGATTCGCTTTCTTTCTGCCCAGTCTCTTTATTTATGACCCGGTCAGCACGATTTTTACCTTCAGTTTTAACTCTTGATTGTATCTCTTGATTAACCGCTGTCATAATCTCACCATTACCTTTACCGTTATCCTGCATGGCTTTAGCAAAACTAGCAATTTCTGTAGCATGACGGCCACCAGTTTGAGCATTACGGCCATAAAGTTTATTATCCATTAAACTTTTAGCAATCCCTTCTGCTAAAGAGTCATCAGTTATGCCACCCTTATGCATTTCTTCATGGTATACCGTAGTCATTCTTTCTTGACGCCCATAATCTCGAGAAGCAGTATTAACTAAACTTAAATTTTTCATTCCTTCAGGATTAGTTAATTTTTCTTTCGCTTTATTTAAATTTGTATTACGTTTATCAAAATCATCATCACTAATTTCCCCGTGATCTTTAGCATTTTGTAGATTTGACTGAGCATTATCAATCTCATTAATTAAAGCATCAGAAATCTTTTTCATGCTATTTCCACTAATGTTTCCACCAAAAGCTTCGCTGTCAATTTTTACCCCTTGTTCTTTTAATTTAGTAAAATCAACTCCAACAATATTTTTTTCAACTTTATTTTTATCATTATTGGCTAAAGTATCAATTTCTAATTCACCACTACCTCGTTCACCATTCTGAGAAGAATGGCGATAAGCAATTACATTGCCCTCTAGACTATCTACAGTAGCTCCTCTTAATCCATAACTATCGGCACTATTACCATTGTTTTGATTTAAAGCTTGAACAATTTCCTGAAGACTACTAACATCCCCGCCACCCTTTTTAAAGGCTGCGATGCCTTTAGCTAAACCAAGGGCAAAATTCTCATTATGCTCATTATTGTGTGTTGTGCCAGAATTAATTAAATCTCTTAAGTTATTTCGAGCAGTTTGAGCATTTGGGTTATGTTTTGAGACTAATTGCTCTATAGTTTTTTTAGCTTGACCACCAGTATTAGAATAAAAAGTACCACCTGAGGAATCTCGCATAAACTCAGAAGCATTATTAGCAGCACTTTTGACATTTTGTCGGGCATTAGCTATTTCTTTGCTTCCGTTGGCTGCTGCTTTTTGGGTAGTTTGAGAAGTCCAGCTTTGAAATTTTGATCCTTTAGTGAAATGACTGAGTGTCCCACCACCAACAAAACCAACTGCAGCTCCAATACCAGCTCCAACCGGTCCAGCAATAGCACCTCCAGCTGCTGCAAGTGTTGTCCCAAAAGTAGTAGCAGTAGACACTTCTTTCCCCGTGTCAGTCTTCAAAAAATTACTAGTAGCATCCATGGCTGTTTCTCCCATACCAACCTTCTCTAAAAATTTTTGACGTTTACTTTGCTTCCTCTTTTTGTTAGCAGTTATCATGTCAGAACGCCAATTTAGGCCAATATTACCCATAGCTTTCAGGGTGTCACTAACTTTATTATTTTTCTTTCTCTTCCCACCAGCAGCGAGATATCCCGCCCCTTTCGCCAATCCAGACACTGCTCCTAAAGCAGTATTCCGAGCACTACGGCCAACAGCTTGTGCCTTTCCGACAACAAAATTACCAACAGTTTTCTTGCCGAAATTACCAACAAAATTTGCTCCTTTATTTATTCTAGCCATTCCTTTCCCCGCTATTCCTCCTGCTGCACCACCAATTTCTTGAGAAATCTTTAAACCACCAAGAAGCATGCCAATGCCAACGACAAAAGCAATTAAAGCTGAAGGAGTGCTCGCTTGAGTTCCAGCATAAGGAGCGTTACTGCTAGTGCTAGAGCCTGTTCCACTATTAGCGGCATTGTTTACTCCAGTAGTGTAAGAAGTATCTTGTCCATTAATATTACTAATTTGTTTTTGACTTAAAGTCATATTATTAATCCCAGATAAAGAAGCTAAAGACAGCCAAATAAAAAATGCTAACACCGGACCAACAACAAGATTTTTAATAAATTCGCTCCACCATTGAGAAGCATATTTTTGACCACCAGGGAAAGCTGCTAAAAGATAGGCTAAGGGAGATAAAACAACATAGATCCAAATCATTACTAAACGCATAACTAAAATTACCATCATCGTCGTAATCACCACTACCGCTACTAATAGATAAATAATTCCTAAAACATAAGCACCGACAATTGTCGTAAAACTGCCCCCACCAGCACTATTATTACTCATAGTCACAATCTTGCTAATTCCCAACATATCGGTCATATTCGCTCCACCAACAGCTTGAAAAGCATTAACAAAAGTCAACATAACCACTTGAGCAACGTCAATTAATAAACCACAAATAGTTTTGGAAAAATTAATGAGAATCGCCATCAGAATTAGTTTTGGCAACCATTTTTTATAATTATAATTCTCTAAATGAAGAATAGTCCCGAAAGCAATAATCATTAAAATCACCACAAAAAACATATTGGCAATATCCCGAACCATCGCCCAACCAATAATTACTGCTTGAGCATCTAAGAAATGTTGATAAGAGGCAATATAAATTAAGCCCCGGATTACTAAACCGAGAATTAAACCAAAAGCAAAAATAAAAATACTTAAAATATCGCTCACAACCGTTGTCGCCCAACCTTCTGCCCAGGAAAAATTAGCAAGAAAAAAAATACCTAAAATTAAAATAAGTGGTAAAATGAGAAAAAATATTTTTCGGTGTTTATTAATCTTCATATTTTTTAATAATAACACAAATATTTTTTATTTCTAAACAAAATTTTTCAAATATTATTTGCTAGCTATTCCCCAGAGAGGCCCAAAAAGTCCTTTAAGTACTAAAATCACCCCTTGACCCGTCACTACTAAATAGAAAAATCCAAAAATCATGATTACTCCAATTAAAACTAAAAGATCTAGACTGCCCAATACCATACTTTCCCATAGCTTTAATTTTCGAAATAATTTTTCACCAAAAACCTGACTAAGAAAAACATGAATATTAATCCAAACCAGAGTCAATCCAAAACTATCAATTAAATTCAGCCAAGCTTGCTTTAAAAGATTATCAGTAGCTAACTGGGCAGAATTATCCAGAGTTAAAGCTTGAATCTTAGTTCCTCCTACTAAAGCATTCTTTTTAGTTTGTGCGGCATGACGAGCAGCATGAGGATTATAATAAGAACCAAGGTCGGAATTCTGAGAATTGTTATTCAAAGAAGAACGCCGAGCTCGATTTAGATTACCAGCTCGTTGGGAACTACTTTGCTTATTTCTACTTAATAATTCAGCATCAAGACCCATAATATTAAAATTAAAATCTTTCTTGATATTAAAATTATACACTAAAATTAAGTGAAAAGCAAAAAGACCAGTAAAATTACTGATCTAAAAACGATAAAAATTGTTAATTAATTATTTATTATCAGCGTAGAAACCCCAATTATCAATGACTCTAATATAAATCTTAACCGTAGCATTCTGAGCGTAATGATGATATAAAATGTGTGGTGAAGAGGTGGCAGGATGATTATCTTGATTAGTTATACTTTGGATATAGCCATCACCCCAATGTATTTTAATATCTGTTAGGGGTTGCTGTTCAGAATTAACCTGACTGTTAAACTGTAAGCGATACCAACCACGAACAACTTTAATTGGCGTAGCGGATATAAAATTCTGTGCTAAAATTTTATTATTTTTAGCATAGTTGTCATAATAAAGTTTGATATTAGATAGGGTGGGATAAACCGCACAAAAAGCGTTAACATTGGATCGAAGATTACCAGGACACTGGGGGATGATTGTTCCTGAATTAGAAATATTCGAAAAATTATAACTAGCTTTAGAAATATACTTTCCCCCCTTATACTGAAGAATCTGTCCACTTAAGAAGATGTTTTTCAAGATAGTTTCATAAGGAGAGCTAGTAGCATCAGAAGTGTTTATTAAAGGTTGACCATTCCAAAGGGGTGTACAAGTAGCATTTTGACCACAAGTATTATTTCCTAGCTTAAAGGTTGTCGACGCCGAATCAGTAAAGCTACTATTAACAGTTGTTAAACAATAAATATCAGGATTATTACTACAAGAACCAATTAAGTCACAGCTATCCTTTGTCCCAATAGCGCTCCCATCACGACAACCATAAGGACGACCAGCAACCTTCTTAATACCCTGTTGTTGAGAAGAATTATTAAGAAGTGGAATTCGCCCCCCTCCTAATAAATTAGAAATTGGGGTAGCCGCTCCAAAAGGAATACTAGAACGGTCTTGTGTATATCTATTCAAACGACTAACATAAGGGCTAAAAAATTGTGGAGTAGAATTACTAGCACCTTGATTTACTCTCTGGACCCAAGCCTGATTAAGCCCATTATTATCTACAGCTTGAACAAAAGTATTACAAGTTAAGTTAAAAACATTGTCAGAAGTACTGGTGGCATAAGGATATTTCAAACCAGAAACGGTTGCTGGTGGATTATTATAATCATAAACTGCCAATGGAGGATTCATATTGGTTGATTCTGGACCCTGGAAGCCATTAAATATTCCATAGCCATTGGTGTAATTTCTATTATTATTTATAGTCCCATCACCATTATTAGTGGCGGCACAAGCGCCCCAAGGTTCATCAGTATTATTCGTGTTAGTAAAAACTAAATCTGTTTGAAAGGCACTAAATAAAGAGTTCTTTTTAGGAACACAAATAACACGGATTTTATTCTTCTTATTATTAATAAGCTTTTCGGCGATAGTTCCTCCTTCATGATTAAAGGCAACGGTGGTTATATAATCCTCCGGACACTGATTCTGACAGGTCGGATAACTGTCGCAGGTAGATCTAGAGGCAGAATAATAGGTATGGCCACAAACAGTATAATTATTACTAGATGCTGAAGAAGCAACGTAAGCATCCCTCTTTTCCAATAAAGCAAAGTTCCCGCTAGCTTCGGCACAATAATTCAAAGGAAATTTTCCGGCATAACCAAGAGAAGAAAGATTGGGAGTCGGAATATTATCTAATGGATACCATAACAAACAAACCGGAGGATTAGCAGGATCATGTTCTAAACAATAACCCTCTAAACCAGGTTTAATGATATTGGTGTTTTTACTAATACAAGTTAAACTACTGCCAGTTGGATATAAACGACATTCAGGAGCAACATATTTATTAGGAGCAACTTGGAGAACTGGAGAAATATTAATATTATCAAAATAAACTGGACCAACAGAAGATTTGGGAATGTCTGCGCCAGCAAAAATTTCAATCTTGTTCACACCCGCTAAACTAAACTTATGTACTTCCTGAGTCCAACCCAAACCAGCCGGTGAATAGAAAACTGTTTTTTGACCAGTCTGAGAATCCGTTAAGGTCTGCTCTTGGGCACCAGCAATCCTTAATTGAGCTCGGGCTCCCACCAATTTGCTGGTATTAACTAAATAACTAATATAATAGTCTTGCGGTCTATTAGAACTAAGAGAATCTGGTTTAGAATGCCAATATTTATTACCAGGGATGGCTAAATAAGCTCTACCTTGAGCAGGATAAGTGGTACCAATTTTTAGATTAGCAGCGTCAGGACTATTGATAAGACAAATATTTCCATTACTCTGCTGAGAACAAGCCGCAATAGTACTATTTTCAAAATCATAATGAGCCTGACTAACTGGCTCTCCAACAATCTTCATTTGACTAAGATTATAATCATTAAAAATTGAATAACCAGTGGCATTACTATTAGTGATTGTCGAAGCCACGGAAGTATTCTGAGAGCTAATGAAATTAGCACAACCATTCTTACTATTTAAACTATTACATTCACCAAAAGAATAACAAGTTTTTTTGTGAGTGACTGGGTCTTGGACATAAGAAGTACAGGCTAACCATTGAGAACAAACACGACTTGGATTAACTTTAATAACTTGGTTCGCATTACAAGAACCATCAGAGGAACAAGTGCTTGGACTATAGGGATTAGGACTATAAGAATTTCCCTCATATGCATTAAAGCCTAAAGGCGCTAAGCCCGAAGCTCCCGCCACACTTCGTTCATTAAAGAGAATACAGCCATTATTAAATTGCACCTGTCCGTTACAACTAGTTTTATCAATATTACTCTGCAATTGATAATTAACAGCCAATTCCTTTAAATTAATAGTACGCTGGCTACTCCCACCAGATAAGAGAGCATTGTGATTAATTCCAGCGTCAAAAATAATTGGGGTATGTGTTGCGCTTGCTAAAGACAAAATATCAGTAGAGCTAGCAAAATTATTATTATTTAATAACTGACGAACGGGATATTGGAATTGTAAATTCACCCCTGTACCCAATCCAGAACTAACATCTAGACTATAAAGTTTATAAGGTTCTAGGGAAACTATTTGTTGAGTTGCCGTTAAAGTACTGGGCCAAGAACCAATACTATTTGCCCCCCAAGAATCAGTAAAATTACTATTACTAATAAAACTAGGGTTAGCAACTAAATTAGGATTAAAACGGGTCACTGGATCAATATATTCTGTACAGCTGGAAGCACTAGCGGAACAAAGGCCCACGGCGGTACTTGGTACCTTAACTTGATTTCCCTGTCCTCCTAAACCAATAGTTTTGAAAAGTGAAGTTGGGCAATAATAATCATTATTATCAATAATACATTTTTTAGTTCCACAGTCACTATTATTTAAACAAACTGCTCCAGTTTTTTCGGTTCCACTAATTTTATTATCACCATTTAGATCACAACGCTTAACAGGTATTTTATACCATGATTTTTTCAAAATATTGGGATCATGACTGGCCCGATAAACACAAACGTTATTCCCTGGATTTTTGAAATAACTGACACTATTGTCAGTGGTGCTCTTCCAGGCTTCACAACCCACATTAGCCGAAGAACATAAACTTTGATTATAACTATCGGGATTATTTAAAGCAAAAACATCAGACCAGGATGTTAGATTTTTTCCACCCTGCCCTTGCCCCAACAAGCTACAGCCCTGGCTAGTAACTGAACATTGTTTCGTCGGATCATAAATTGCATTTAAAGCCTGATCTCCAGGAACAAAAACGCAATCTGGATTACTGGTATTACAAGTACTGGTAGCAACACCGTTTAACCAATAACCGGCTGCTGAAGAAGAATAATTATTAGTATCAATCAACTGTTCACAACCAACTGCGGAAGCAGAACAAAGGTTAGAAAACTGATGAATATTATTAATTGAGCCATTACTACTAGTATATTGAGCACAAGCTAAATTATAATCAGGGCCCTGATAATTGCCTAAAGTATCATAATAACAAGCATTAGGAACTTGACTAGAACCTTGAATTAAATAATAACGTTCCGCAATTTCGGAGAGAAGAAAATTATCAAGATAAAAATTTCCATTTGCCTGAATAATTAACCGCTCATTAGCACTGACCGGCTGATTTAAATTAGCCAAATTTGTTTGATAAATATGCCAACTGCTTCCTCCGGTAATCGTCAAGGAATTAAAGGCTGTACTAGTTGCTCCCGTATTTGGATTAAGAAAATAAATATTTAAATTAGTATCATGGGGTGCTAAAGCCAAGAATTTAAGAGTATAGGCTGAACCCTGCTGTGGCGAACTATTAAGATTAAGTTGAGCTTGAACATTAGAACAAGCCTGGGAATTATAAGCCAAAGAATGACCGTTTTTGTTATTAGCTAAGGAGCTAATACTAAGCCCCGTACCATTAGTACAAGAGCTACTCCAAGCCCCAAGACTATTTTCGAAATCACTAGAATAAATCAATCGAACATTACTACCAGTATTACCATTATATTCACGACAACTATTTTGACTAGCAGTACAAGTCTGCCCTTGTCCAGGGATAGCTTGATAAACACAGGCCTGAGAAGTCTTATCCCAAACTCCACCATTTAAACAGACGTCACAACTATTAGTCGTGGAATCCCAATTTTTGTTGGAGCCAGTACAATCATTTTTAGTAAGGCTGGCATCAATATTCTGACCCGTCATGCGGTAGGCATGACAATCGCTGGAACAAGTAATGGTATGCGAAACTAAATGATAAGAAACCTGCCCAGATACATTATAAAATTGCTGACAATCAGAATTATAAGCGGGATCACTAATTGGCAGGTTATAGATTTTAGCATTACAAAGAGAACTGTCTGGAGAAGTAAGTGCTGGACCTCCGGCACCATTATTCTTTAAAGAATAAGATTGTAACTGATAACCGCCAGCTTGTCCCTGCCAAGAATAGAAATTAGAACATTGACTTGGATTAGGTTTAATACACTGTTTTAAGGAAGAATAATATTCTTTATTCTCTCCACCCTGAGCTAAAGCATCAAGATTAGTAAATTGTGTACAACCAACCGCCGCCGCACTACAAGTCGTTGCTGTCTTAGGAATAATATTTTCTTTAGTCGGAGAACGGAAATAAGTCCCTTGAGCAATATACATATCATAACCTAAACACTGTGCTGGACAATAATCCGCACTAGTGGTTTTGGCGGCAACACTAAAAGGACTGTGAACATTGGCAAATGATTGACAACCAACTTCAGCTTGATTACATTGACGAGCGTAACTAGAACAAATAGCCGGCGCATCAGCCTTGGGAGTGTAATCTTTATTAGGACCTTGGGCATTAGTATAACAAATCTTAGCTAAATATTTTGGTAATATTTTCTCATAAATTTTGGAAGAAGCTGTCGGTGTTTGCCCGTAAGGGCTGTAAGCTGTTTCTTGATTACCAAGTTCAAATTTAAGATTCTTAACATAAATTAGACTAGCGTTCGTTGAGTTTTGAGCAATGACGCTAAAAATGGGATCATTATAAGAAGTATTTGCGGGACGAGTGATTGTTAAATGTTGCCAAGCACCAGTACTATTAGTGGACTGCCGATAACTACTTCTCGAGCCAATTGTTAAAATCACCGTTGTCCCCGCTTGAGCACCACCAGTAAGATAAACATCTGCACTTAAAGTATAAGCTTTACTGGGTATAATCTGAAAATCAGCTGGTAATAAAGAATGGATAAACGAAGAATAAAGACCACCGCTTAATCCTTTAGGAATATTAAGTCGCAAGGCTTTGCCACTTAAACCGCCAGGATCTTGCTGAGCATTAACAATCGTTGCTTGACTAACATTTAATAGGGGCCAACTATTCAAAGTAATTCCAGAACTAGAATCGCCAATTTGATCCTGACTAAAGTTAGAATTCATAATTAGATTAGTACCAGGTTCAGCCTGAAAACGTAGCAAGGCAGTACAACCATTATCACTAGTGCTACAAGTCTGTAAATTGTTATTTAAATATAAATTAGGAAAGCGATTCCAATTAACAATTCCCGTAGACGTCGCATAACTACCAGCGGTGGCATATTGACGACAACCAACATTCGCTGAATTACAACTACCATAATTCAAAGTGTTCTGTAAATAAGAAACTGTTTGTCCGTCAATGTTGGTAAAAGCCTGACAGGTATTATCAATGGCCGGACAAGAATTAGTATTAAAATTCCAAGTTCTCTTCTCTCCAGTACAGTAACCATAAGCTAAACAACTACCATCACTTTTAGTTTTAATACAAGTCTGATTATCAGCACAATAATTATCAGCCCGAGTAATAGATAATTTACTAGGAATTATTGAATTACTATTATTAGTATCACTACCAAGAACTGGAGTTCCTGATAAAATTGTTTTATTTAAAATTTGTGCTCCATAGCCTTCTTTTTGACAATAATTAAGCGGAGCACTTAAAACCCAGTTAGGATCGACTAAACCTTCGCACCAAGTGGTATTAGTAGTATCAAAACCTGAACTGAATTTAGTATAATTATCATGGGGATTAAAACAAGAAATCAAATCACCGAGAGTAGCATTATGAGGATTTGTGGGATTCGTAGCTAGAGTAGCAGCTTCTACCCAGCCAATCGGAATAATACGATATTTAAGAAGAATCAAAAGATTACGTAAAGAATAGCTAGTGGTGTAAGCACTACCAGAAGTACCGTTAGTGATTTGCCAATCAGGGTGTAAATAACCCTTCTGGATAGCCTGAGCCACAGTTTCTTTAGCAGTAACTGCTTGCATAAATTGATTGTCAATTACACAATGATTTGGTGCCGGATTCTTAGGATTCAAACAAATAGTTAAAGCGGACAAAATACTATAATCAACCTGCGTTCCAAAAGTAGGTTTCAATAGAGTAGAGGTAATTTTTTTTAAAGACACTGATCCCGAACCACTACTGAAATCATTATAATAAGCTCCAGGACCACTTAAATTAGCCGACGAGTTATTCCGATTACCAAGATTTTTTAATAATCTATTAAAAAGCGTCATAGCTAATCGATTTAAACCAATATTAGCAGCATCCACTAAAACATTGGTAGTAATTTTGCCAAAATTTTGATTCTTGACTGCTTGGGCCTCTTGAAGCCTTCTTTTAGCTGTTCCTGGAGGAGCAGCAATTTCACCATTAATCTTAGTAAAATTTAACCAACCCTTATTAGCCAATAAACCAGTTTTGGCCACTGCTTTCTTATTCAATACCTTATTGGACAGGTCTGTTCGAGCCGTTAAATAAATACCTAGGTCATTAGCATTCGGATTAAAGAGTCCAACAAAAGTAGGTAAAAAATTAGGTTTTTGTAAATCTGCTAATTGTGTTTTAATATTAGATTTCCAATCTTTCACCATCTTACTCGCACTACAACTAGGAGCTTGAGGTTGCTTTTCATTAATTAAACCTAAACCAATTTTAACCTTTGCCTGTAAAGAAGAAGCTCCGCAAACATTAAAAGAAGGAGTAGCATTCATTGTGTTGGCAGTATTTTCAAGATTTTTTTTGCCATTTTGAACATTCTGGCTAATACAAACAGTATTTTTATTTTTACAACCACTGTAGCATGTATTAGTAATAGACATATTCATGGCAATCGGTAATTTTGAACTAACGCTAGCCGAAGTACAATTGCTATTACATTTTTGTAATTGCGCAGAACAATCTTGATCTGGATTGCTCGGATTATTCATATTATTCACAAAACTCTCAATAAATTGTCCACCAGCCTGATCACCAACCTGAACTAAATATTTACCCCAATTTTGAGTAATAAAAAGAGGCTTCTGACCAGCCCCACCCGAACCAACATAATTAGCAGCATCATAAGCAATTTTATTTAAAGCTAAACTTAAAGCTTGATGATAGGCAATAGCTCCAGCGTTTTTCCATAATTTAGTGCCCAAAGTAGCAACTTTATCTCCAACCCATTTAGCAGTATTTACAATAACTACCCCCGGAGAAACAGCATAAACCGCCTTAGGAGGAACAGCGACAAAAACAATAAAGAATAAAGAAAGAATCACTAAAAGATTTTTAAATTTAAAAGAATTTGGTGATTTGTTTTCTAAAGGTTTTTTTCGTAATTTTGAATTAGTAAAAAATTTCATTTTTTTAATTATTTACTTTTTACTATTTAAACTCTCTTGATAGCTTTTCATTAATTCACTATCACTAATTTTATCTAATTTTACTTTAGTGCTAATTCCGCTAGAAATCAAAACTTTTCGTAAAGTTTGAACATTAGCTTGACCATTAAGAACTTTTTGTAAATCACTTTGCGCTGTACTAGTTGCCTGAAAATTATTAATTGTGGAATTGGTAAAAGCTGCTGTCGTACTAGTGGCAATAGTCTGATTAAAATTAGAAACGGATTTAGAAGAATCGGTATTACGAAGTGGAACAGAGGTTCCACAATCTTTGCCTTGCGGACAATTAGGATTAGTTCCCTGACGTACTTCCTGAAAATCCGATCGACCATCACTATCCGAATCTACTAAATAAGGAGAAGTATGGTAGATATAAATCTCGGCATAATCCGACAGACCATCGCCATCGGTATCAGTCTCTTTCAACAAATCAATAGCAGCCGATGAACTAGTGGCCACCGAGTTAGAATTTACCGAACTCTTCTGTTGATAGGGGTCAGTAAAGGGGGATTTAATCTGGGTACGCATTTGCCAAACCCAAAAAATAATAATCAAGGCAATCAGAGTTAAGAAAAATATAATTACTGTTTTTTGTAATTTCGGTAAATTTTGAAATATTGAATTGGACTGTTTTTCATTTAATGGCATTCTCAGAGAATAAAAATTAAGAACAATTAAGATTAATTGCTTTTATTATACCATAATCATCTTCAAAGCCGCAAATAATTTATGCCAATCAGGCAATGATAAATTTTCAGCGCGAATTTGAGGATTAAAATCTTGAGCAACTAACAATTGGCTAATCTTTTTGGTCTCTATTTTTAAACCAGCTGCTAAATTATTTTTTAACATTTTTCGTTTGGAACTAAAAGCAATCTTGACTACTCTAAAAAATTCTTTTTCTTCGGAAATAGAATATTTTCTGTCTTGCAGAACAATGTTAATTAAGGCACTATCTACTCGCGGACGAGGCCAGAAATTATCAGCATTCACAATCCTGATAATTTTAGCTCGGGCATAATATTGCACTGAAATTGCCAAGATACTCATTCGGGGTGCTTGAGCCACAATCCGCTCCGCAACCTCTTTCTGCAACATTAAGGTTAAAGACTGGGGACGAAAACTACCACTAAGAAAATAACGCAAGAAAATAGAGGTGATATTATAAGGAAGATTAGCAACAATTTTATATTTTTTAGCAGATAACTGAAGGTGGGGATTAAAATGTAAAATATCTCCATTAACAATCTCAACGTTACTAATGTTTTGTGAAGCAATCCCCATTTTTAAATAATCAGCTAATTGCGAATCTAACTCGACAGCAATTACTTTTTTAACCTGTTGAGCGAGTTTCATGGTTAAAAATCCTAAACCTGGACCAATTTCTAAAACGGTTTCAGTAGAATCAAGTTGGGCAACCTTAATTATTTCATCATAAACTTCTTCATTAATTAAAAAATTCTGTCCTTGAGAGTGACGAGGCTTAATCTCCATCAACTGACAAATCTTTCTGGTTTGACTTAAAAGGTCAGACATAAATTAATTATTGTTTTTTTAAAACACTAAAGTCTAAAGCAATTATTTTTATTTAATAACAATATTAAGAAGTCGCCCAGGAACAAAAATATTTTTTATTACTTTCTTTCCAGTTAACCATTTTTTGATAGCTTGATCATCTTGAACAATTTTCCAAGCCTCTTCTTGAGAAATGTCAGCGCTTACTTCCAGGGTGGTCCGCAGTTTACCATTAATTTGAATAACTAAATTAATAGTTTTATTCTTAATTAATTCGGAATTATATTGTGGCCAAGAAGATTTAAAAATACTTTCTTTGTTTCCTAGCTTCTCCCAAAGTTCTTCACTAAGATGAGGAGCAAAAGGCGCTAAAATCTGTAATAAAAATTGATTAGTTTTAATCGTCAAGGCAGACAGATTATTTTTTTGATGATAAATTGTTAATTTATTAACTAAAATCATGAGAGCGGAGATAGCAGTATTAAAGTTAAAACTTTCAATATCTTCTTCAACTTTCTTAATAGTCTGGTGAAGAATTCTCAACAATTTCTCATCATCTTGAACAACTTTTTCCCCTAAAATTTCAAAATTAGCAAAAAGTCGTTCAACTTTTTCTAAAAATTTACGGGTTCCAATTAAACCATTTGTATCCCAACTAATAGCTTGGTCAAAAGGACCCATAAACATTTCATAAACGCGCAAAGCATCCGCTCCAAAACGTTCTACAATTTCATCGGGATTAATAACATTACCCCAACGCTTAGACATTTTCCGTCCATCTTGAGCCATAATTAAGCCCACGTGTTGTAATCTTAAAAACGGTTCATCATAATTAACAGCACCAATATCATATAAAAATTTATGCCAAAAACGAGCATAAATTAAATGACGAGTAGCATGTTCTGCACCGCCAACATAAAAATCTACCGGCGACCAATATTTTTCTTTTTTCTTATCAACTAAAACGGAATTATTATGAGGATCAATATAGCGCAAATAATACCAACAAGAACCGCCCCACTGAGGCATGGTGTTGGTTTCCCGTTGAGCCGACCCACCACATTTTGGACAAGTAGTCTGGACCCAATCATCAATCGCTGCTAAAGGAGATTCTCCTGTTCCTGTTGGTGCATAACTCTCAACTTCTGGTAAACGCACTGGAAGTTCTTCTTCGGGGACTGAGACAACGCCACATTTTGAACAATGAATTAAGGGAATCGGTTCACCCCAATAACGTTGACGAGAAAAAACCCAATCTTTTAATTTATAATTAATTTTTTTTTGACCAATTTTATTTTTTTCCAAATAAGTTAATAATTGTTGACGAGCTTGAAGAGAATTTAATCCTGAAAATTTTCCAGAATTTTCTAACTCTCCCTCGCCCTTATAAATTTTCGCAGTAAAAGATTTTGGGGCTTTAATGACGGAACGAATTTCCAATTGATATTTCTGAGCAAATTCCCAATCTCGTTGATCATGAGCGGGAACAGCCATAATCGCTCCAGTGCCATAAGAATTTAAAACATAATCAGCAATAAAAATAGGAAGAGCTTCTTGATTAAAGGGATTAATTGCTTGTAAACCTTCTAACTGGACACCGCTTTTTTCTTTATTTAAATCTGTACGCTGTAAATCAGTTTTATTTTTTACTTGTTGAAGATATTTCTCCACAACTGACCAATTCTTAATCTGATCTTTTAACTCTTCTAATAAAGGATGTTCAGGAGCTAAAACCAAATAAGTACAACCAAAAATAGTATCAATTCGCGTGGTAAAAACTCGCAAATTTTTAGTTGCTGTTAAATTTGATAAATCATTGCTTTTAACTTTAAATTCAATTTCGGCACCAACACTACGACCAATCCAATTTCTTTGCATTTCTTTAATTGATTTTTCCCAACCTGGTAATTTATCGAGATCGTCAAGAAGGCGTTCCGCATAATCAGTAATTTTCAAAACCCATTGACGCATTGGTTTCTGTTCGATAAGACTTCCGCAACGTTCACACTTGCCGTCTTCTAAATCCTCATTAGCTAAACCAGTTTGGCAAGAAGGGCACCAGTTAATCGGAGCAAAAGATTCATAAGCTAATCCCTTTTTCCACATTTGTAAAAAAGTCCACTGCGTCCAGCGATAATAACTGGGGTCAGTGGTATTAATTTCTCGTGACCAATCATAAGCTAATCCCAAAACTTTTAATTGCCGTTTAAAAGTGGCAATATTTTTAGTAGTGGATTCTTGGGGATGAATTTTATTTTTAATGGCATAATTTTCAGTTGGTAGTCCAAAGGCATCCCAACCCATGGGATGTAAAACATTATATCCTTGCATCAAGCGTAAACGAGCTAAGATATCGGTCGCAATATAACCTTTCGGATGTCCAACGTGTAAACCCTCGCCAGACGGATACGGAAACATATCTAAAACATAATATTTTGCTTTATTAAAATCCGTTCCGGTCCGATATAGATTAGAATCTTGCCAACGTTTTTGCCATTTTTTTTCTAGTTCTTGATGATGATACATAAATATTTATGTTAATTTATCATCGGTAATAAAATATAAAAAATAATAATTTTTTTAATCTTTTAATTCTAAAACAATTGGAGCATGATCTGATCCTTGAATTTGATCAAGAATATAGGCTTTTTTCAATACTGTTTTTAGTTTAACGGAAGTACAAAAATAGTCAATCCGCCAACCAATATTACGAGGACGTGCTCCTGTCCGATAACTCCACCAAGAATATTGAATCTTTTGTCCTTGCAATTCACGAAAAGTATCTAAAAAATTAGAGGCTAGTAATTTAGTAAACCAAGCTCGTTCGGCAACAGTACATCCCGCTGCCCCCTCATTTTCACGGGGTCGCGCTAAATCAATTTCTTGATGAGCAACATTAAAGTCGCCAGTAATTATCACCGCTTTATTTTTTTCTAATTTTTTAACATATCTCAACAAAGCCTGATTAAATTCTAATTTATAGGACAAGCGCGATAGTTCCGCATTGCTATTCGGAAAATAAACATTCAGGAGATAAAAATTAGGCAGCTCAACAATTTGGATTCGTCCTTCAAGATCAAACTTTTTTATTTTTAAACCAGCTTGGACTTTTATAATCTGTGAAGCAAATTGCGAGCGTACTAAAACTAAAGTTCCGCTATAACCGGGACGCTCAGCACAATTCCAATAAGCCTGGTAATCAAGAAAATCAAATTTAATCTTTTGACGAGTTTCTTCAGAAATTTTGATTTCTTGTAAACACAGGATATCAGGTTGCTCAGTTTTCAAGAAATCATTAAAACCCTTTTTAATAACTGCCCGTAAACCATTAATATTCCAAGAGATTATTTTCATATTTGTGAAACAATGTGTTATAATAAATTTATTATAGTTTAGATTACACTATTTTTCAATCTTATGAATTTAAACGAACGCTTAAAACTGGCCGAGATGAAAGCCCGCCATCAAGAGCTTTTTGTTCCTTGGTATAAAAAATGGTGGGGACTAGTAATCTTAATAATTAGTAGTTTGGTGTTAATTTTTCTAATTGCCTCGGGACTCTATATTGTGAATCGCGTTCAACAGATTAAAAATGGACAAACTTTTACCCCTAGTTCTGCTCAAATCCAAACTCATCTTCAAGAGATTAATGGCGATGGAACTAATTATTTTCTAGGAACTAACAATCCACAAATAACCATTGTAGAATTCGGTGATTTTTCTTGTCCACACTGCCGAGAAGCTTATCCAGTAGTTAACCAATTAGCAAAACTTTATAAAAACAAAATAAAAATAATTTGGCGAGATTATTTAATTAATAGTAACTCAATTGATTTGGCGATGGCGGCTCGTTGTGCTGGGGCGCAAGGAAAATTTTGGCCAATGCATGATACTTTATTTGCTAATCAATCAGAATTAACTACTAATGATTCTACGCGACCAGCAAAATTGATTGTGCTCGCTCAAAAACTAGGTTTAAACACTAAGCAATTTAGTACTTGTCTTAGTCAAGAAAAATATCTAAAACAAATTAAGAAAGATTATGCGGACGCCAATGCTCTCGGAATTCCGGGGACACCAACCTGGTATGTTAATAATCATTCCTTCTCGGGCTATCTTCCATTTAATAAATTCAACTCGTTAATCCAAGGGCTACTTAAACTTAAATAATATGGAACAAATTCGTATTCACGGACGAGGGGGGCAAGGAGTGGTCACCGCTGCAGAATTAATTGCTTTAGCCGCTTTCTATGATGGTCACGAAGCTCAAGCTTTTCCAAATTTTGGAGTAGAGAGAAGTGGTGCTCCCATTCAATCTTTTGCCCGAATTGATAATCAGGCGATTATTACCCGGGAACAAATCTATGAACCTAGTGTGTTAATTATTCAGGATAGCACCCTAATTGGCAACGTCGATGTTTTCCAAGGTATTAGCAAAAAAACAAAAATAATTATTAATGCCACAAAAAATAATTGGTCTCACCTTCATTTAAAATCTAAACATCTCTATTTTTCACCAGCTACGGAAATTGCTTTAAAGATTTTAGGAAAAAATATTGTCAACACGGTTATTTTGGGAGCACTAGTAAAATATACTGGATTAATTTCTTTAAAGTCTTTAGAAAAAGCCGTCCAAACAAAATTTGCTAACAAAGGAACAGAAATTATCAAAAAAAATATTGCTGCTCTAAAAATGATTGATAAAATCTAAATTTTAGAAATTTAGAATTGAGTTTATGAAAAAAAATAAAAAAAGGATAGAGCTAGTGGTCAAACCTGGAACAAGTTTAAAAAATAAAACTGGACCCTGGCGCACAGAAAAACCTTTAACTGATTTAGAAATTTGTATTGGCTGTTCTTTATGCGCTAAAGTTTGCCCCGACAGTGCAATTACCATGAAACAAAATTTAAAGAAAAGTAAATTAGAACCTCATACTGATTATAATTACTGTAAAGGTTGTGGTTTATGTGCTCAAGTTTGTCCAGTGAAAGCTATTAAAATGAAAAAAGATTATTAAAAAGAAAAAAATCTTTAGTCAACATTTTATCTATGATTTCTAAAAATAAAAAACAAATTTTAGAAGGCTCTAATGCGATTGCCTTAACAATTAAAAATATCGCTCCCGCAGTAGTCTCGGCTTTTCCAATTACTCCTCAAACACATATTGTGGAAGATTTAGCAAAAATGAAAGCTGATGGCTTAGCTTCTTTTGAGTATATTCGGGCGGAAAGTGAATTTGCTGCCGCCTCTATTGTTTTAGGAGCAAGTGCTACTGGGGTGCGGGTCTACAGTGCAACCAGTTCCCAAGGCTTACTACTAATGACCGAAGTAGTTTTTAATATTGCGGGCATGCGTTTACCAGTGGTGATGACGGTTGCGAATCGTTCCGTCTCCGCTCCAATTAATATTTGGAATGATCATGGAGATGCAATGGCGGTTCGTGATGCTGGTTGGATTAAATTTTTTGCCAGCAATCATCAAGAAAGCGTTAATCAACATATTTTGGCATACAAAATTGCCGAAAAATTACAGCTTCCCGTAATGATTAATGTTGATGGTTTTATTTTAACGCATTCTTATGAACCAGTAATTATTCCTGATGATAAAACAATTAAAAAATATCTACCAGTATATCAACCCCCAACAGGAACCTATTTAGACCCGAAAAATCCAGTTACTCTAGGAGCTTTTTTTGGACCAAATAACTATTTAGAAACTCGCCAAATGCTTCATGAAGATTTAATGTCCAGTTTAGAAATAATTAAAGAAGAATATAAACTATTAAATAAAACGCTCGCTAATCAGGGCGCTAACCATCAACGACAAAAACTCTCTAGAATCGATAATGGTTTAATTGAATATTATGGCCCACAAAAACCAAAAACTATTTTGATCGCCATGGGTTCTGTGATCGGAACCATCTTGGAAACAATTAAGAATTTTAAGGATGTTGGTTTATTAAAAATAAAAGTCTATCGTCCTTTTCCCGCTGAAGAGATTGTCAAAATAATTAAGCCAGCACAAAATATTGCCGTTTTAGAAAAAGCAATTAGTCTTGGACAAAGTGGACCACTTTATGCTGATTTGGCGGCAACGGTCATGGCTAGTAAAATTAAAAAGAATTTGAATCTGAAGAATTATATTGTTGGCTTAGGAGGACGAGATATTACTCAAAAAATGATTAAGGAGATAATAAAAGATGCACCACAAAAGAATAATTACTTAAAATTTATAGGAAAAATATGAAAAAATTAAAGATTATAAAAATTGGTTTAACAATAATTCTAGTTGCTCAACTTGGAGGAATGATGATTTTTTTGGCTACTCCCCAAGTAGCATTGGCGGACTATAATTGCCAATGGGTAAGTTCACCAGGAATTTGTACTGATGGAACAAAGGCCGATATTGCAACAAAATGTAACCATCCCTCCATTGATATAACTGGCTCTTGTTGTTGTTCTAATATAGCACCAGTAACTCAAAAGACAACAATTAAACCGACAGTACCGACAAAAAACTCTGCTTTAAATCAAGCTTCTAAATCTTTACAATTTACTCCCCAAGTACCTATTCCAGGATTTTTATCAACTGGAGCAACTTCCATAGCAGTTGGAACTCCTAATTCATCGGGTATAATGTCTAGTGATTTATTAGCTAAATATATCCAAGCTTTATATAAATATGGGCTAGCAATCGGCGGTATTCTAGCCGCTATTGTCTTAATGGGTGGCGGGGTATTATGGTTGGTTTCCGCTGGTAATGATTCTAAGGTAACACAAGCCAAAGAATTAATTAGCGGGAGTGTTATTGGTTTAATTATTCTCTTTAGTTCTTGGTTATTATTAGATACAATTAATCCTAATTTAACAAAGTTACAGACACTTAATATTCAAACACTACAAAGAGCAACTTTAAATCTCGGTTGTTGTCTAAACAAAACAACTGGAAAAGTTTCTAATGATACTCAGGGCGAATGTGGAGCGAATAAGTTTTTTTCTGGTAAATTAGCAAATTTAGATACTAATAAGTGTGAAATAGCTGGTTGTTGTTACGATGTTTGGTCTGGTGGTCAAACCAGTGAAACAACTTGTCAACAAAGCATAATATCATTTTGTAAAAATAGTTCTAGCGTAACTAGCGGAGACGCAATGACTTTTTATCAAGGACAAAACTGTTCTAATGTCCCTAAATGCGAAGGTCATATAATTTCAAATCTTCATAAATAACATAAACACCAATCAATTAAATTAACTAAAATGAGAATATGCAAAATAATAAAACACTTCCTTCTAAATTCATCTTCCCTGGTCACAACGCTTGTGCAGGTTGTGGCCAACTAGTCGCTGTACAAGCGGTGATGCGCGGTTTAAATTCGGATACTATTATTTCTAATGCGACTGGTTGCTTGGAAGTAACGAGCACTTCTTATCCTCAAAGTGCTTGGGGTTTGCCTTGGATTCATTCTCTATTTGAAAATGCTTCAGCTGTGGCTTCGGGAATTTCTGCTGCGCTTAAACAAAAAAAGAAAAAAACTAAAGTGGTCGTTCAGGGTGGTGATGGGGGAACTTATGATATTGGCATCGGACTGATTAGCGGCATGTGGGAACGAGAAGAAAATATTCTCTATATTTGTTATGATACCGAAGCTTATTCTAACACGGGAATTCAGGCTTCTGGAGCCACTCCTTATGATGCTTCAACAACTACTACTCCTGCCGGATTAAAATCGACAGGCTCTCAACAAGTTAAAAAAGATATGCTCGCCATTGCCCTGGCTCATGGTTTAAAATATGCCGCTCAAAGCACTGCGGGTTATCCAGATGATATTACAAACAAAATAAAAAAAGCTCTAGCCGTTGATGGCCCGAGCTATCTACAAATTTTATCACCCTGTATTCCCGGTTGGAAGATGCGAACTGATGGCGCAGTCTTAATGGGAAAATTAGCAGTGACTACTGGCCTTTATCCTTTATTAGAATATACTAATGGTCAATTAACTAGTTCTAGTATTACTGATTCTTTTCGTCCACAAACAGTCAATGAATATTTAAAACTACAAGGAAGGTTTAAACATTTAAAAGCAAAGGACATTAAAGAAATTCAAAAACTTGCTAATCAAAATATAGAAAAATATAAACTATAAATTAGTCACTTTCTCTGTTCCCTGATCCATGGCCTGATTAGCTAAACGATCCGCTTCTTGATTCTGTTCCCGGGGAATGTGTGTGTAACTAATTTTTTTAAAATTGAAAACTAAATTATGAACTTTTAAGAACAAGGATGCTAAATCTTTGTTTTTTACTTTATATTTATGTTGCAGTTGTTTAACAACTAATTCACTGTCTAAATAACAATCCACTTCTTCGGCTCCTAATTTAGTAGCACGCTGAAGAGCAAAAATCAAAGCTTGATATTCAGCTTGATTATTAGTTGCTACGCCTAAATATTCAGAAACTTCAGCCACTACTTGTCGCTGAGTATTATATAATACCGCTCCCACTCCCGCTGGACCAGGATTTCCACGTGCTCCACCATCAGTATAAATAATTATCTTTTTCATAATAATCTTAAAACTAATATTAAATTTATTCTAAAAATATTTATTTCTGAGAATCAGGTTCTGACTCAGAATCATTTTTCTTAATATCCACAACCTTCAACTGCACCGATCTTCGCCCATTGAAATCATTAATCTCCAAATAATAAACTAAATCTAAATGATCACCAATTTTAAATTCCTGATATTTTTTGCTCGCACCAAAAGCAATCGCCCATAAGCTATTAGTTTGTCTAGTATGCGAATCCTGACTAGAAAGAGAAAATTTAATATGTTGTTGCTCAGCGCCCATGGTAATAATATTTTGAATCTCCAAATTATAACTAACAAAAGATGGTTGGGGATTATTTTGTCCATAGGGAGCTAAAACTTTGATACTCTGGATTAATTCTAAATTAATCTCGGAGAAATTTAAGACCGCCTCAATATTTAATTTAGGAAATAAAGTCTTGACATCTAATTTCTTGCCAGCAAGAGTCTCTAATTTTTTCTGAAAAGCAGATAAATTCTCCTCACCAATTAATGAAAAACCACAGGCCATTGGATGCCCACCATATTTATCTAAGTACTGCGAACCATCTTCTAGACCAGCGATAAGGTTAAATTCAGGAATAGAACGACCAGAACCTTTAAAAACAGTCTGTTCACCATCAAGACTGCGTGTCACAATCAAACTCGGACGATAATATTTTTCGGTAATTCGTCCCGCCACCAAACCAATTACTCCCTCATTCCAATCTTGCCCCACGGGAGCGACGGCGATAATAACTAAGGGTAAATGTTGAGAATCAATTTGCTCTTCAACTTGCAGTAAAATTTCTTTAGTGATTTTCTGACGGTCTAAATTACGTTGATTAAGCTCTTGCGCTAAGCGTTGGGCTTCTTGTTGATCAGTAGTTGTTAACAAAGAAAAAGCGCTATTGGCATGAGCCAAACGGCTAGCAGCATTAAGGCGAGGCCCAATCTGCCAAGCAACATTCCAAGAT
>LSNS01000001.1 GCA_003056205.1 Parcubacteria group bacterium M6-OD1-4
AATCCAGACCAGCGAGACCTATGGCAACATAAGCTTTATCAACTCCTTGCTCTAAGAGCTTCTTTCTTAATTCCCAGGCTCGAGGAGAATCTAGGCCAGCGAGACTTTCAACAACATAATCTCGATCAACTCCTTGCTCTAAGAGATCCTCTCTTAATTCCCAAGCTTGAGGGGAATCCAGACCAGCGAGACTTTGAGCAACATCATTTTTATCAACTCCTTGCTTTAATAACTTCTCTCTTAATTCCCAAGCTTGAGGAGAGTCCAGACCAGCGAGACTTTGAGCAACCCAAGCTTTATCAGTTCCTTGTTTTAATATCTTTTTTAGTTCTGAGCAGGCTTTTTCTTCTGAAATGTATTCTGTGTTTGTTGGTTCAGTTTCTTCTGTCTTTTCAGTTTCTATCGTATTGTTTTTCTGAGAAGCAACAATAAGATTAAGAATAGTACTTAATCTAAGCTTGAGCTTAGTATCTTTTTCAATCGTTTCATTAGTTTTTTGGAGTTTCTTTAACTTTACTAAATCAGCAGTAATACTTTCAGCTTCTCGTCAGAGATGATTAATATAGTCTAAGACTGGAGCTTGGAGATCAGGATGACTAAGGGCTTGAGTATTTTCAGGATTAGTTAGTTTAGATTGAGAAACAACAGAAATATCTTTTTCTGTCTTATTTAGAGTATTAATATTTGGATTTTCTTTAAACATAATTCTTCTGATTATTATTCTTCTTTATTCTTCGTCTTCTCTTGCGGGTATGATTTTAATCTGTTTAATCCAATATTTGTTCAAATGAATTTTTAAATATATTTTTGGCTATAAAATGACTAATATGTAGTTACTTTCATCTTATTTATATCATATTTCTTAAAAAAAGTCAAATAAAAGTCAGAGTACATTTAACCTTAAATAAAATATTTACTTATAAATAAGAATTTATAATAATATTTTACTAAAATTTTTAATTTTAAATTTCAAAATATCAAAAATTATTCATCTTTATTTCTTCAGCCATCGTAAATAAGCTTCCATTAAAGGCTCAAGAGCACCTTCTAAAACAGCATCAACATCGCTAGTTTCGTAATTGCTGCGATGATCTTTAATTAAACGTTTACCATATAAAAAATAGGAACGAATTTGATTTCCCCACTCTATTTTAGGAGCATCTCCTCTTAATTTTCGTTCCTCCGCTTCTTTTTTTTCAAGAGCTAATTTAGATAACTTATTTTTCAAAATCTTTAAAGCATTCTCTTTATTTTGATGTTGTGATCGTTCATTCTGACAAGTGACTGTCAAACCTGTCGGTAGGTAAACAATCCGCACCGCAGAGTCAGTAGTATTTACCCCTTGACCGCCTGGACCACTAGAACGGAAAACATCAATTCGTAAATCTTCATCTTTAATAATTAGCGCTTGATCATCTTTTATCTCAGGAATAACTTCCACACTAGCATAAGAGGTATGTCTTAAACCATCAGAATTAAACGGTGAATTACGCAATAAACGATGAAGACCATTTTCACTTTTTAGATAACCATAAGCCCAAAGACCAGAAATCCGCATCATGACATTCTTAATGCCAGCTTCATTTCCATAATTTTTATCTAAAATTTTCACTTGCCAATTTCGACGCTCACTAAAACGTAAGTACATTCTTTCCAGTATTTGTGCCCAATCTTGAGCATCCACTCCGCCAGTGCCCGAACGAATTGATAGAAAAACATTACTTTGGTCATACTTCTCTGAAAATAATGAACTAAATTCTAAGCGAATAAAACTTTTTGATAATTCAGCATACTTCTTTTCTAATTCAACAGTTAAATCGCCACCGCCTTCTTTTAAAGCTTCAGCCCCCAATTCTTCAAGATCTCTAATCTCTTGCTCTAACTTTAACCATTCTTGAATCTCCTTACTAAGTTCTTCAATTTTCTTACCAATCTTAACTGCTTGGATCCGATCATTCCAAATATCAGGATCAGCCATTTGTCGTCGTAACTCTTTTTCTTCTACTATTTTACGTTCAATATTCAATAAAGCCTTAGCTTTTAAAAACCGTTCCCTTAAATCTTCTAAATTTTTTAATAAAGTTTCCATATAGTTTTAGTATAACAAAAAAAGGTCCTAATCAATAGGACCCTTTTAAACTAATAGATTTTATCTTGATTTTTATTCTCTAATTATCAACAAGCATCACAATCATTATAACTATAGTGACTAAATTATATTTAATATTAACTAGAGATATTAAAAAATGAATATCAAACTTACCGACAACAATTACTATAATTTTTTAAAGTCTGTATTCCACCATAGCTTTTTACTAGATTTAGCTGCTCTTCAGTCGCTTTATCGGTCGCTCTTCTGACTATTTTAGCTTTTTCTGATGTATTTAAACCAAAAAAATTATTATTGTTTATTTTCTTTTTCATATAATAATTTACTTAATGTTTTAGGAGTATATTTTAATTTTAAATAATTGTCAATATTATCAATATTAAACTTAATATTTTTTATTTTTGTATTAGAGATGTCTTTTTCCACTAACCAAATTTCAACCTTTTCTTTATATTTATTCTTGATCATATTCACATTAGAAATAGACTTAAATAAAGAATCAATAAACATATTTTTTCTAACTCTTCGACCTTCTTTCCTTTCTCTAATTTTTGTGAAACCCCAGGCAATTAATGGATCCTGATAAACATAAACAATAAATATAGAGGCTTTAATCCCTAAAGCTGCTTGAATATTTTTTTGCGCCACTCTCATAGAAGAAAAGGTACCATCAACAATCGTATGATATTTATTTTTTACACAATTATCAAACAACATTTCTATTCCTTTGATACATCCACTCTTATATTTGTCTGAATTCTGACCATCATATCCCAGAGGCTTAAAAATCTTTCTAACTTCATCGGCATCAATTCTTACTATCCCATTTATCAAATTTTTATTTTCTAAAATTTTAATTAACTTTTGAGACCATTCCGTTTTTCCAGCACCTGGTCCACCCGCCATGAAAATAAATATTGGTTTCTTGTTTTTTTGAACTTGATTACCAATAAATTGTTGTAAAATTTCTTTCTTATTCTTTTTTGCAAATTTAAATGAATCTCGGGATAAATCATTCATAAACTAAATTATAACAAAAACCAACAGCTCTTTCAACTGTTGATTTTTAATATTCAAATAAATGAGTTTTAACGTTTGCTCCACTGCGGTGCCTTACGTGCTTTACGCAAGCCTGGTTTCTTTCTTTCTACTTGACGAGGATCACGAGTTAAAAAGCCATTAACTTTTAAAGCTTCTTTACTTTCTGGATCATGAACTAATAAAACTCGACTAATTCCTAAACGAACCGCACCAACCTGTCCCTGTTTACCACCACCAGAAACTAAAATAGAGAAATTAAAATCACGAGCATGACCAGTAACTTTCAAAGGTTGAGAAATTAAATTTAATCCTTCACCAGGAAAATATTCATTGGCTTTCTGATGATTAATCATCATTATCCCTTTACCACCTTCATATAGACGGACCCGCGCTACCGATCGTTTCCGACGACCAATAGCTTTAATATATTGACCGCTAAAATCCACAACTTCATTAGCGACTGGAGAATTATCAGCACCATTCTTAGCCTCCGATTCAGTACTGGTGGTTCCTTTAACTTCACTAATTAAAACATCTTTTGTCTTTTTAACTTCCTTCGCTGAAGAAGCTTTTTTAGACTTCGGAGTTTCTTTTGTTTTTGATTTTAATTCTTTAACTTTTTTTTCTGCCATACTATTTAATAATTAATCTTTTGAGCATATTCGTGCGAAATTTAACATCTGGTAACATTTCACGCACAGCTCGTTTTAAAATTTCGCCAGGATTTTTTTCAAAAATTTCTGATAATTTCTTGGTTTTTAATCCTCCCTGATAACCAGAATAATGATAATATTCCTTTTGTTTGAATTTATTACCAGTAAATTTTAACTTGGTGATATTATAAACTTCAACGATATCTCCCAAATCCAAGTGAGCTTGAAATTCTGGTTTGTTCTTACCACGAAGAATAATAGCAATCTGTGTTGCTAAACGACCGACAGCCTGGTCTTGAGCATCCATTTTATGTAGTTTTCTCTCAATATTTTTCATACAAGTGATTAATATTATAAAATTTTATCAACACTTCTTTTAAGCAAGAAACTTTTAGTTCTGAACTTTTTCCGCTTGAGCTGGTGCTGTTTTATCTTCCTTAGTTAATGCTTCTTCTGATTTTTTTTCTGCTGGTTTTTTAATTTCAGTTTTCTTAATTTTTGATTTTGGAGTTTTGTTCTTTTCAACTTTAGCCGTGGTCGCCTGATCTTTTTCAGCCACTAACTCAATCTGAACCATGGACGCCCCATCTCCCGCTCGTGTTCCGAGTTTACTAATTCTGGTATAACCTCCTGGACGATCTTGATAACGTTTCCCTAAAATGTCCATAGTTTTTTTGACAGCATTCTTTTGTAACAAAACCTGAAGTAAGCGACGTCGAGCAGTAAGATTGCCAGCCTTGGCAACCGTAATTAAACGTTCAACAAGAGGACGAACCGCTAGCGCTTTGGCGTGAGTAGTTTTAACCTTTTCGTATAATAAAATACTGGAAGCTAAATTACGCAACATTAACTCCCGTGGTGCTTTTTCTCTTCCCAATATTTTATTTTTATTTCTGTGACGCATATCAATTGGTATTCTTAATTTAAACAAGAATAAAATTTAAAATAATAAACTATTTTTTTTCTTTCTTAGTTTTTGAAGTTTTAGTCTCTTTGGAACTCTTTTTAGTTTCTTTTACCTTGGGACTTTTGCTTTCTTTTTTAGTTTTTTTCACTTTAACAGTTTCTACACTATCTAGATCGGAAACAATCTCTACTTGTTCACCATCTTGAGTATCAGAAATTGTTAGCTCCTCGGTAGTTTCTAAGACTTCTTCTTCAGCCTTTGGTAATAAAGAATTATACTGGTTAACAAGAATTTGAACTGCTTCCTGAAAAGCTTCTTGAGCACTAACTGTTCCATCAGTTTTAACTTTCAGAACTAATTTATCCCAATTAGTCATTTTACCAACTCGCGTATTTTCGACATCAATACTAACTAAAATAACAGGCGAAAAAATAGAATCAATTTCAATATAATTTACCTCCTTATTTTCCTTTTTAGAACTTTCCACCATTCGATAACCTCGCCCCTCAGAAACCACAATTTCCATTTCTAATTGAGCAGTACTATCAGTTAAATGAGCTAACACTAAATCAGTATTTTTTATTTCTACTTGAGAATCTTTATCAATATTAGCAGCCGTCACCGTCTTCTTCCCTTTTGCTTTTAGGGTTAAACGAACTTCTTCAGTGGTATGAATTTTAAAACGCAATTGTTTTAAATTTAAAATTATTTCTAAAACATCTTCTTTAATCTTCGGCAAAGCCATAAATTCATGACTCGCTCCAGAAATTTTAACACCAACGACAGCCGCTCCCGGTAAAGATGATAATAACACTCGACGTAAAGCATTTCCTAAGGTCATTCCATAACCAGGGAATAAAGGTTCTACAGTAACAATCCCTTCTAGAGGATCGGAACCCGGGCTAAACTCAATTTTTTTTGGTAAAGCAATATTTTGCATAAAAATTTTTTAACAGTGACGAAATAAAATCGTTCACTATAAATTATTTTATTTTGAATAATATTCAATAATCACTTGAACATTTAAATTTTGTGGCAAGTCACTTTCTTGCGGTTCATGTAAAACCTTAATACTGGAATCATCAGCTGTAAAATTTAACCATGAAGGACGATCAGCTTTTTGAAAACTTTCTTTAACTTTTCTAAAATAGGTGGAATTTTGACTAGATGTTTTAACTTTAATAATTTGACCGGCTTTAACATTAAAAGAAGGGATATCAGTCTTACGATCGTTAACAGTGAAATGACCGTGATTAACTAATTGACGAGCTAAAGCTCGAGAACTTGCCCAACCAGCACGATAAATAACATTATCTAAACGCATTTCTAAGGCTCGTAAAAAATTCTTACCAGCATCACCAGATTTTTTAGATGCTCGCTGAAAAGTTAAACGGAATTGTTTTTCCATTAAACCATAAAATTTCTTCGCCTTTTGTTTTTCAATTAATTGTAAACCGTAATCACTCAAACGTTTTCTTCTCGCTTGTGGACCATGAAAACCAGGAACATAATTCCGTTTAACCATAGCACATTTTGGCGTATAGCAACGCTCTCCTTTAAGAAAAAGTTTTTCACCAACGCGACGACATTGTTTACACTTATTATCAATATTCCTACCCATATCTTTATAAAATTACACTTCCGTTAAAACGGCCGTAATATAGAAGCTCTGAGCTTCAAATAAATAATTAATTAAACTCGACGTGCTTTTTTAGGACGACAACCATTATGTGGAATTGGCGTAGTATCTTTTACTGCCGTCACATTTAGAGAGTTAGCGTTTAAAGCCCGAATCGCTGCTTCCCGACCAGTACCGACACCAGACACAAAAACATTGACCTCTTCTAAGCCATATTCTTCACGAGCTTTTTGAACAGCAATTTTGGTAATAATTTGTGCTGCATAAGGAGTAGCCTTTTTGGCACCACGAAAACCTGCCACCCCAGCACTTGCCCAAGAAATAACATCACCCTGATTATCAGTTAAAGTCACCATCGTATTATTATAGGTGGCATGAATATAAGCCCGACCGACTTTCACAATTCGAGCAGTTTTTCGTTTCTTTTTTTTAATTAATTTTTTCTTAGTTCGTGCTGCTTTATTCTTTCTAATTTTGTTTAATTTCTTCGGGAAGCTCATCGGGTTCAGAATCAAAAGAAAAATCAGCGCTGACTTTTTCTTCAGTTTCAGTTGGCGACTCTGGTTCTTTTTTAACTTCTCCCTGTTGAGATTCTTTTTTAGTGGCTAAAGATTTTTTAGTTTCTTCTTTAGTCTCCTGAGAGATAGTTTTCTTTTCTTTTACTTCTTCGGACATAAATTCAAGCCGTTTAACAACGGATAATTATTGATAATTTAAGTTTTTTGTAAACCAGCCTTACTCTTACCACTACCCATAGTAACTCGTTTATTACCACGAATTGTGCGACTATTAGTTTTTGTTCGTTGACCACGAACTGGTAAAACTGTTT
>LSNS01000008.1 GCA_003056205.1 Parcubacteria group bacterium M6-OD1-4
ACCAAAAGGTACCGCAGAGCGGGACGAAGGAGGCTGAAAAGCTCACTTCGTTTTTATTTAAAGAGAATATTGTCAGATTTTTTATTTAATAAAATTATTTATTACACAACAGAATCTTAGAATTAATTATTGCAGACAGTGCCTATTCTGGTTTTATTTTGTTATTTTTGCTATTATTGGTTATAGATGATGTTTTAAACCAATTTACGAATCTCATTATTGTGATGATAATTTATAAAAATATATTCAGAATAATATTTGATAAAACCAGATAAACGCTAGAATTAGTTTCTAATATCTTATTTTTAAAACAAATTTATAAATAAATAATATGGCAAATTTTAATTCTTTAGACCAATTAGGTTCAATTAGGGATAATTTCTCTGATAGAGAACCGGATGAAGTATTATCTCCAACTCCCTTAGAATCCATCACGCCAGTGGACCCGATCGGTAAAGATAATGAAGAAATTAATGATCAACCTCAGGAAACAAAAAATAATCAACAAGAAAAAATTAAGATTCCCCAGGATATTTATCTTTTAGGTGGTCAAGACGCTGAGATGCGAGTGATTAAGAAAAAATTGCAAGAAAACCAGCAACGATATTTTGATCATCAATTAAAAGGGGGTGCTAAAATTCAAGATTATAGCCAGCAAATTTCCAAAATATTAGAAGCTGGGGATATTCCGGTAGCAATTGAATTGGCTAATACCGAAAATATTAAAAATGTAGTTGATATTAATCATCATGATAAAAAATCAAATCGTCCAGCATCCCTGCTACAAGTAATGGATCGTCTCCACCTTAAACCAAGCCTTTTTGATGAATTAATTGCCGCTAACGATTCTAATTCTATTCCAGCGATGGAAAAAGTAATTGAAAGGTATCGTTTTCAGATAGAATCAACAGCAAATAAAACGGTTTTTGAAGAATTAAAAAATCAATGGATTAGAATTATTAGAAAAATAGATCGCCACGAGCAGGGTATTACTCCAGAGCAAGAAAAACAGGCTGAAGAAGCTATTAAAAATCGTCAAGATGTTTATAATGGTTGGCTTTCAATAGTGCATTTGCCTCACAGTAAATGCGCCACGGTTACTGACCGTCTTTACGGGACTTATCAAAATTTACTTATTCTGTCAGAAAATGGCGAATCTAATTTTTATGGAAATGGTGAAATTTCCCAAGAATTAAAGAATAATTATGAAGATAGTTGGACTGGTGGTCCAGGATTCGGTTCTCCTTATAGCACTGATTCTTACTGGGGAGGAAATTTTGATCAAAGTGAAATTGAAAATTATGTGAAAGATAAGGTCAAAATTCTTTCTGAAAATTTTTCTCGTTTTGACTCTTCTTTTGTCCCTGAAAATTTTTCTAGTTTCACGGAGATTGGTAAAGAAATATATAAGCTCGGAAGTTTTGAACGAATGAACAAGGCCGTTGACGTTTCTAATGTCAGAATTGCTCATCAAGGAAAAGATTTTATTATTAAACTTATCGCCAAGCCAGGATGGGACCTATATTCCTTAGATGATCATAAGTTAGTCGGTGGATATCAGACTGTTGGTGAGAGACGTCGAGAAGCAGAAAATACTTTTGGCTTTTCCCAAGAGTGGGAAACAACGCCCTCGTATATTTTTTTACAATCCGGAGAAGACATTCCCGAAGAGATCAGGCGGGGCTTACAAAAGCAAGAAAATATTATTTTTGATCAAGGAACTTATCAACTTGAACAAGAATATTATCAAGTTATTGAAAAATTTTCAGTAGTTAAAGATGCCATTAAAGAAAAACTGGAAACAACGGATCCGAGACTTTTAAAATATTCACTTGGCAAAGTTGACATATCTGTTCAACAGACCTGGGAGACTGAAATTGGCGAAAAATATTACTATGGTTCTGATGATATTCCAGTCGAGGTCACTCTTTTGGATACTTGTAAAGATTTTGAATTATTAGGATTAGGAGGAGTATCAACCGATGGTGATCTTTCCAAATTAAAATCTGGTAATTTAGAGATATTTACTCAAGCAATTGATTCCACGTCAAAACTTAGTAATTCAGAAATATTTACCCCACCGATTCATTCTGATTCTATTAAGATAAAAGAAGTGCTGGAAAAATTAAAACTAGGACTTAACGAATTTGTTTCTCCCGTTAATCGTGAAATTCAAGAAAAACAAATTGAATATTTAGAGCGTGCTTATACTTATTTTAAAAAGCAGGAAGAGGAAGTCGAGCAGATTAAACATGATTCGAAATTTCTTGAGCAACAATTTATTAAGAGTAGTCTTCAAGAACCCTTAGAACTAAATGGAACTTATGAAGATTTTAGTAAACTAAACATTTTTCTAAAGGGCAAAGTGGTCGCTCTCTACAAAACTTATGACAGCGAAGAGCACTACAGCGAATATTTAGAAAAAGTTGGTAATTATTCAGATTTAAAGCTGGATCGTAGTTGGGGAACCAGTCATGGCCGATTTGATGGCAATGGTTTTCTAGACGCCATCGAAAATATTGATTACTCGATTTCCTTTCCAGCTGATACTTTTGCTGTTGAGGAGATTATCACCGCTCTTCATAATGCTGGATATACCACGGAATATCGAGGACGTTCTAGTTTTGCCTCGCGGAATAGTGTTATTGTTTCATTACCAAAAATAGCCGTTCAAGCCTCTATTGTTAAATATGGTGAATCAATAAATAGAGAAAAGGCTGGTGCCGAGAAAGTCTGGTATTGTGGCCAAGCCACCATCGACATTAATGATCCAAAAGAAATTGAAGTCGTCAAAGAAATAGTTAAACAAGTTAAACAACAAGAACGAAATAAGGAAATAGAAGATTTTATTAATGAATTTAAATCAAAAGGAGATGGCTTAACAGCTGTTTTGACAATTGGTGGTAGAGAGAAATTTCAATCTGTTCCCGAAAGATTTCAAACCTTAGCTCAAAAAAGAGTTGCCAATACTCAAGATCACCGACAAAATCGTAGTCATACGTATGATGTTGTTTTGTTAGATAAAGAAGCTATCCATGGCCAGAAATCAATTAAAATTAAAATCCCTGACGAATACAAAGGCTTAGTGATTGGTAAGGGTGGTCAGAATATAAAACGGACATCTGAAGAATTAGGAATATTTATAAAAGTCACTTAAAAGTATTACCCTATCTGGCTATCCCATTAATAAAAAACGTCTTGGATAAAATATAAGAATTTTATGTAAACCGTAGTAGGATCCAAAGCGTTTTTGCCAACTAGAAATAAAATTAAAACCGAAGATATTCTCGAAATTAATAATATCGCAACATCAAAAATATAATTATTTTTTAAATTTAATAAATATATGACTAATGAAAACTCTTTCGAACAATCTAATGAAGTGGAAAGGACTAAAGAAGAAGCACAAGCAGAATTAATTGAAAAGTTTGGTTTGCGAAAAACTTTGGATTTTCAATCAGCTTTACAGCAAGGTCAAATTGAATTAGCAGCCAGTTGGTTGGAATATATTATCAATAATCAAGAAAAGTTTCCACAGTATCAAGCTACTTGGGATTCTTGGCTTAGTGATCGTCAGCAAGAGTTAAAAATGTATCAGAAATTACAAAGTGCTGGTTTGTTAGAAAAAATGGAACAACACAGTAAAGAAGAAGCCCAAGCGGAATTAATTGAAAAGTTTGGTTTGCGAAAAACATCTGATTTTCAAGCAGCCTTACAACAAGGTCAAATTGAATTAGCAGCTAGTTGGTTGGAATATATTCAAAAGAATAAAATGCGTTTTCCTCAATATTTAATGACTTGGGATTCTTGGCTTAGTGATCGTCAACAAGAATTACTTACCGCCCAAGAAAAACAAAAATAAATCAGAAAAATATATGGAGGTCAAAATTAATCCCAGTTGGAAGCGAGAATTAGCAGCAGAATTTGCTAAAGATTATTTTAAAAAATTAGCTCATTTTATTCATCAAGAGTATCAGCAAAAAAAAGTTTATCCTGCCCCCGAAAATATTTTTAGAGCTTTTGATCTTTGTCCTTTTGATCAAGTAAAAGTAGTTATTTTAGGTCAGGATCCTTATCATGAGACCCAACAGGCTCAAGGTTTGGCTTTTTCTGTTAAATCGGGAATCCAAAATCCCCCTTCTCTAGTCAATATTTATCAAGAATTAAAAAATGATTTAGGAGTTGAAGTTAATAATAATGGTGATTTAAGTTCTTGGGCTCAGCAAGGCGTTTTATTGCTTAATGCTACTTTAACTGTTGTTGCTAAACAAGCTGGTTCTCATCAACACCAGGGTTGGGAAGAGTTTACTGATCAAGTTATTCAGATTTTATCAGCACGAAAGGATAATTTGGTTTTTATTCTTTGGGGAGCTTATGCTCGGAGTAAAAAAGAATTGATTGATAGTTCACGGCACTTAATCCTTCAGGCCCCACATCCTTCGCCGCTCTCGGCTTATCGAGGATTTTTTGGTTCACGACCCTTTAGCCAAACTAATCAATATTTGCGTGAACAGGGACAAAAAGAAATTGCTTGGGATAAATAGTGTTTATTTTGAAGAAATAAAAAAGAGATATTTTATTTTAAATTTATGATTATGATGAATTCTAAAAACAAACCGCAAGTTGGCTTAGGTGTTATTTTATTAAATAGTCAGGGAAAAATTTTAGTGGGCAAAAGAAAAGGAAGCCTCGCTCCTTATTATTCTATTCCGGGTGGGAAATTGGACTTAGGGGAAACTTTTGCTGCGGGGGCAATTCGTGAGATAAAAGAAGAAACCAATTTAGATCTTCAGCATCCTCAAGTAATTGCGATTACTAATAATCTAAAAACTTATCAAGAGGAAGCTTTGCATTTTATTTCAATTATTTTATTTACCACCGATTTTACTGGTACTTTAAAACTTCAAGAACCAGAGAAATGTACCGAATGGCTTTGGGTTGATCCCCGAAAATTACCCCAACCTCACTTTGATGCCAGTACTCAAGCAGTTACTTGTTATTTAGAAAAGAAGTTTTATAAAGAATTCAATTAAGCTTAAATTTATGTCTAAAATTATAATTGCTTCTGGACCAGTTATTGTTGAAAACAATAAAGTGCTATTGAATAAACATGGTGAAGATAATTTTTGGAAATTTTGTGGCGGCCAAGTCGCAGATTCTGAAGCTAATCTGCGAGAAACTGCTCGGCGGGAAGTTCAAGAAGAAATGGGTTTGAAAATTAAATTTTTAAATCAGTCACCCTATTTTTTCTATACCGAAAAAGAGCGGGCGGGGTCTATGGTTAGTGTTATTTTAGTCCATTTTCTCGCTAAGAGAATCAATGAAATTATTCCCGGTCCAGATATTAGAGAATGGCGTTGGTTGGAGCTCGCTAAGCTGGAAACAGAAGATCTGGCTCCAAATATTAAAGCGACCTTAAAACATTTTGGCTTTTTGCAATAAAATGGAAAAAACTATTGAATTACAAGGTCAAATAATTAAGTATAATTTTCAGAGAAGCCGGCGAGCTCGACATTTGCGTTTTGCTATTCAGCTTAATGGTAGTTTGGTAGTTACCGCTCCTCAACACTTTCCGCTTCTCATGGTAAAACATTTCTTACGGCAAAAATCTTCTTGGATAATTAAAAGGTTAGCATATTTTAAAGATAAGCCCGCTTCTTTTAATGCGCTTAGTGACCAAGAAGATTATCAAAAACATCAAGAAGCGACGCAGGATTTAGTACAACAACGTTTAGCATATTTTAATCAATTTTATCACTTAGAATTTAATCGAATTAGCATTCGCAATCAAAAAACTCGTTGGGGAAGCTGTTCGAAACGAGGGAATTTAAATTTTAATTATCGTTTGATTTTTCTCCCACCTAAAATTGCTGATTATATTATTGTCCATGAACTCTGTCATCTCCAAGAACTTAATCATTCCTCTCGTTTTTGGAACTTAGTTGCTAAAACCATTCCTAACTACAAGGAGTTACGAATCGCCCTCCGGAAAGTTAATGGTAATTTCCAGCAATTAAAATAAGCCTGTTTGAGGCTTATTTTTAGTAAGTAGAAATGAAATGTATTTTTCTTTGAATTTTTTTGCTATTCCAGACAGCAATTAATAACTTTCTTAACTAATGCTCCAAGTTTTCCGCTGAGACTTTTTTCTGAAGAATTGCTTCCTGATGACTCAGAATCTTTTTGTAAATCGGCCGCTTCATTCTTTTGATTTTGTTGATCGTGAACATTTAAAGCGGAATCAGCTATTTTTTTGACATCACCAAGCTGGACGAGATCTAAATTTAATCCCCAAAAGAGAGAATAGAGTTCATAGGATTTTTGAAACATCTCTTCCGCTTCGTCTTTTTGACCTTTTCCTTGAGCCTTCGTCCCCACCTCCATTAAACGGTAGGAAGCCGCTAACAGATGTTTAGAAATACACCAAACTTCTCCTTCATATTCTTTAATTATTTTCTTTAATAAATTTTTACGTATCTCTCGGACCTCGGCTAGTAAATCATAGTATTTAGGATTTCCAGTTTTTGCTCCAGTAAAGAAGAAATGTTCTTCAATACTTATTAAATTCATAATTGCAATACTTAAGTCTTGATCTGAAGATAAATCTAAAGAATTTTCTTTTTTTAACTCTTTAACCTTTTTGAGCATTTGGTCAATAGACATTAATTTCTCTGACATATTTTTATAAATTATTATTTACTTTAATTAAGGGAATTAGGACAGTTGTTCTGTTAAAAACTCACAATAAAATAAAAGATAATGCTGAAAACTAATAAAGTGCTAACAGGAATAACAATATTTTGAAAGGGAAATTGGGCATGACCGCCATGAGCCTTTTTAATTTTCTGATACCAATTTGTTGCTCCCAGAAAAACAATACTGCCAATGGCAATTCCTAAGATTAACTTATCAATTCCCCAAAGTTGATGGAAGGGATGTCCGATAAAACCTTGTTCCCAAAGAGGCCAAATTGTTAGTCCATAGAACAAGACAAAGGTTACAATATCACGTAATTTCTGATACTTCATTAGAAATTTTTTCTTATTAAACCATTCAATAGTCCAAATGGATGTTGCTACTAAAAAAGCGCCGATCCATAAACCGCTAATTGTATCATCAATCCCTAGATATTCGCTTAATCCTAAACCCGCCCCAATCGCGATAACGCAAAGCGGGCAGATAGCATATACGGGCAGAGCGCTAAAACTTAAGATAGGAACACTAAAATATAATAGTTTTTTGGTTTTCATAATTTTAAACTTTATTTTAAATTTTAAGAGTTAAAAATTATTTATTTTTCAAGAAATTAATTACTAAATCTTGTCCAATTAAACATTTTTTACCAGTCCATAAGAAGGGAACGCCGACACCCTTTTTGGTATTTAACTGACAGCGTTGAGCATAGCGTCCCAACAGTTGAGCATTAGCTTGGTTGTGAAAAACTTCCAATTTTTTAAATTTAAAACGGGCTTGAACGTCATGATCACTAATATATTTTTCGACCACTTGGCAATGAGGACAAGTGTCACCATAAAAGAGAATCGGACTAGCTTGATTTTTTGTTTGATTGTTTCTCAAAACGATAACCACGACTACTGCGATGATAATTAAGCCGATAATTATGAATAAGTTTTTCTTGTTCATAGTATTAAATTAAATATTATAAGGTTATCATAACATATTTAATTATTTTTCAGAAGTTTAATGTTGACCACAGCTATTGATGATTCTCAATCTTTTTTAGAGCTTCAGCAATAAATTTGTCACGAGTAATTTTTCTGGTTTTTTGGGCACCACGGTCCCGGACGTTTAAGATTGGAGAAGCAATTTCTTGATCGCCAATCACTAACATATAGGGCACCTTTTCATTAATGGCCTTTCTAATTTTATTGCCAACTGTTTCATTTTCAGCATCTAATTCTACCCGCAGACCAGCTGTTTTTAATTCTTGACTTAATTCCTGAGCTGCGGAAATATGGGCTTCGGCGACGGAAATAACTTTAACTTGGACGGGTGATAGCCACACCGGAAAGGCTCCAGCATAATGTTCAATAATTACTCCCATAAATCTTTCTAATGATCCCAATAAAGCACGATGAATAACAATTGGGGTCTGTTTCTGACCGTGTTGATCAATATAGTGTAAGTCAAAACGTTTTGGTAATTGAAAATCTAATTGAATTGTGGCTAATTGCCATTGTCGGCCAATAGCATCCTTAACATTGATGTCAATTTTGGGTCCATAAAAAGCACCGTCTCCTGCGTTTATTTCATAGTTTAATTTTGCGTTTTCTAAAGCGGTTTTTAAATTTGCTTCAGCTTGGTCCCAAGCTTTTTTTTCACCCATGAACTTTTCTGGTCGAGTTGATAAGTAAATTTTATCAATTTGGAGATTAAAAATTTGGTAAATTTTCTTTACTTTTTCTAAGAGAATAGCAATTTCTGACAGAATTTGATCCGGACGGACAAAAATATGAGTATCGTCTTGAGAAAGAGAGCGGACGCGAACTAAACCAAGAAGTTCTCCAGATTTTTCATTACGATAGAGAGTAGTAGTTTCTGCCAAACGAATTGGTAAATCCCGATAGGAATGAGGGTCACGTTTGAAAACCAACATATGGGCGGGACAATTCATGGGCTTAATTCCCAAATCATGACCATCCGCTTGATGCAAAATAAACATATCTTCTTGATAGTGTTCCCAATGTCCAGAAGTTTTCCAAAGTTCAGCGTTTAACAATTGCGGAGTACGAACTTCTTGGTAACCATCATCATAAGAATATTTTCTGGTGAATTTCAATAGTTCTTGAAGAATAATCATTCCTTTTGGAAGAAAGAAGGGAATACCTGGAGCATATTCATGAATCATAAACAAGTTTTGTTCTTTACCAATTTTTCGATGATCACGTTTTTCGGCTTCGGCGATCATTTTTAAATAATCATTTAATTCTTCGCGGGTTTCAAAAGCTAAACCATAAATACGGGTTAACATTTTATTTTTTTCATCACCCCGCCAATAAGCACCAGCTAATTTATTAAGCTTAAAACTTCCGGCTTTGATTTGATTAGTATTTGCCACGTGGGGTCCACGGCAGAGATCCTTAAATTTTCCAACGGTGTAGTAGCTAACGATAGTTTCTCCACCAGCAGCCAAATCGCTAATTAATTCAGCCTTATATATTTCTCCGATTTTTTGTTCAGCGCTAATAGCCTCCGCAATTTTCTGTTCGCTGCGTTCAAAACTTAAATTTTGTTTTATTAAATAGACCATCTTTTTCTCAATCATCTTTAAATCAGCATCACTAATTTTTCTCTCACCGAAATCAATATCGTAATAAAAGCCGACATCAATCGCGGGACCGATTGATAATTTAGCTTGTGGCCAAAGTTCTTTAACAGCATAAGCTAAGAGATGGGAGAGAGAATGGCGTTTTGTTTCAATGCTGACAGTATTTTTTTCTTTCTGCTTGGCTTTCACTTTTTTCACTTCTTTCAAATCTTTTTTTTGTTGAAGATTTTTTTGGTTAATTTTTGTTGACATATATTTTATATTTATTAAATATATAATTTTAACTTTTACTTGTTTTATTTTAAAAAAAGTCCCTTCCCAGTAAAAATAATAAAAATTATTTTTGCTAGGACGGGACTATTTCGTCTCGCGGTTCCACCTGGCTTTTTTTATCTTCTTTCAAAGATAGAAACTCTTGATAATTTGTTTAACATCTTAGGAGAACAAAATTCATTTTAATTTTGTTTAATCTCGTGAAACTTATTCACTGGTGTTTGGTCGGCACCACAATCAATGTTGTTATGAACTGATTTAATTATAGATTAATTCTACTTTTTTGTAAAGTTTTTAACCTTTGGCTAACACTAATCCATAAACTTTATTAGCTCCAGCAATCTTTAAAACTCGGGCTGCTTCGTTTAAGGTTGCTCCGGTAGTGGTTAAATCATCAATTAGTAAAATTGTTTTTCCCAATAAACTATCGCCAGTCCAAACAAAAGCATCTCTAATATTTTGTAAACGTTCTTGTTTATTAAGAGAGACTTGAGTTTTTCCTTGTTTTTTTCTTATTAATTCTTGTTGGAGAGGATATTGAAAAGTTTTCGCTAATCCTTGAGCGAGAATTACAGACTGATTAAAACCTCGCCAGCGTTCTCGTTTTTTTGACAGTGGAATCGGTACTAGGCAAGGAAGAATATTTTCAACTGTTGAAGAATCAGTTTGTTGATCAGGATGCCGAAAATTGGCAGAAAAATTAAAATTTAAATCCCGCCAGAATATTATTAAAAACTGAGCTAACAGCGGACCCAAACTTTGGATAAAATTATATTTGAATTTTTTAATAAGTTTCGCTAGCAAGGGGTCTCGATAATCACCAGCAATGAAAATTTGTGTTAAGTGGGGCGTATTTAATTGCTGGTATTGTTGATTATTAAATTTTAATTTTTGGAAACAAACTGAACAAAGCCAAATGCCTTCTTGTTGACAACCTAAACAATGAATTGGAAATAATAAATTAAGTCCGAAGGATTTAAAAGACATGCTGGAACAAAATAATTATCTGAAAACATCTTGCTACTTAGTAGTTTCAGCTTAGTTAAGACAGAATAATTTAAGGGAGATTAATCTGATAAATTTGTTTGGTGCTGCGGTCAGTAAAATAAAGTTTATGATTTTTAGCGGAGACCATGACTTGCGAAATATTAAAATTTCCTTGAGGAATAGCAATTAATTGTTTGGCTCCTGTGCTGAGGTTCACTTTATATAGATTATCTTTAATTTGATTAGCTAGTTGCGGAAACAAACCTGCTCCTCGTGGTAGTGATTCGGGGACCGCGCAATAGACGGTATTATCTGAAGAAAAAGTACACTTACTAGACCAAGTTGCCAAACCCAAATCTTGTCGGTTTTTACTGATGTTATTACCTTCGGCATCAACCACCCAAAGACGGGGATTTAAGTTACTATTCGTATTATAAACGCTATAGAGGAGACGATCTCCTTTAGTGGACCACTGCGATTCAAAACCTCGTCCCTCAATCATCGTGGATTTAAAATTCTCATTATTCAAACCAACAAAGTATACTTCTTGACGATTAAAATCAACTCCCTTGGTATACATGGCAATAATTTGTCGATTGGGAGACCAAGAAGGATAAACCGTTTTATCATTAGTTCCGATATTAACAATCGCCTTAGCTTGCGATCCGTCAGCATTAGAAGTGATGAGCCAGTGATTTTCGGAATCTAAACCAAGACTTTTAGAAACTAACTTATTTCCAGTTGGTGAAAAGGAAAAATTATGCCAATAGAAAGGAAGGGTAACTTGTTTTTGAGTTTGAAAATTATAAACTGTTTTTCGACCATCAGGATAAATTAAAACCGCTTTATTTTTATTAGGAGACCAAACTATTTTTTGGACATCATAAAAAGTTTTTGAACTTAAGAGAACTTTTTGTCCATTATTATTAATGTGGTAGAAATGGCCATCTTGGGTGTTATAATATTGGACCCCTCCATTAGAAGATAAGGTGGGATTTAGAGTTGATGAGTTGGTTAGCGCTTTGGTCTTAGTTACTCCACCCAGAGCAAGGGAACCAGATTTAGTAGTTTGTGAAAGACCACCAATATTTTTTACTGCTGGCAGATTGCCATTACCATTTAACGCTTTCCCAGAACCATTATTGGGTCCGGCGATTGGTAGACCGCTAATTGTTCCTTGGGAATTATTAGTTTTAACAATTTTTGTTGTCGGGGTGGCGAAAAAAATATGCCATAATAAATAGCCGAGAACGAAAATTAGTCCCAAAAAGCCAATGATGAGAAAAATTTTTTTATAACGAATAAAAAAATTCATAGGTTCTAATCTTATTAATTGATTATACTTGTCTATTGTTTTTAAATACTATATAATTATTGTATACTAAAGCAAAGGATAATTCAAGATAAATTATCCTGGCGTTTTAATTAGTTTTTATTATAAGTTTATGGGTTTATTTTCTTCAAGTAATGACAGACTCTTTCTCGGGGTAGATATTGGTGATTCTTCATTAAAGATTGTGGAGCTCAAGAAAAAAAATAGACAGATTCATCTGGTCAATTACGCTTTTAGCGAAAACGTTTCGGGGGTGAACTTCATGAAAATTGATGATGTTAATTATCTTGCTCGAGCGGTGAATAAAGTGCGTACTGAAGCGAAAATTACTGGCAATAAGGTGACAGCCTCTTTACCAACTTTTGCTGTTTTTTCTTCGATTATTAATATTAACACGACTGACAAGAAAAAGATCAATGCGGAGATTAATGAGGAGGCGAAGAAGGTAATTCCTTTACCTTTAGAAGAAATGACTTTAGATTGGCGAATTATTCCTAATAAAAAAGGTAAAGTTCCAAACAAGGGAAATGTTCAAGTATTTTTAACGGGATCACCAAAAAAATTAGTTCGGAAATATATTGATATTTTTAAAGCGGCTAAACTAAATCTGACTAGTTTAGAGACTGAAACTTTTTCTCTAGTTCGTTCTTTGCTGGGTAATGATAAATCAACGGTGATGATTGTTGAAATTGGTGCTAATAGTACCGACCTCTCAATTATCAAAAATAGTATTCCAGTTTTAAATCGTAGTTTAGTAGTTTGTGCTTCAACCCTCACTAAAGTTTTAGCTAAGAAACTTGGTTTATCCTTAGCTCAAGCTGAACAATTTAAATTAGATCTTAGTGTTAGTTTAAAAGTTGACTCTTCGGAGTCTTTACCGCGTTTATTGATTAAAACTTTAGAACCGATTGTCACTGAAATTAAGTATATGTTAGATTTTTTTCGTTCTCAGAATAAAGGGACGGTAGAGAAAATTATTCTTTCTGGCGGTGGCGCTCTATTATTAAATCTCGCTGATTATTTAACGCAACGCCTTAATATTCAAGTAATTGTTGGTGATCCTTGGAACCGTGTTCATTTCCCAGCCGAATTAAAACCAGTTTTAAATGAGGTTGGCCCCTCATTAGCAGTGGCGATTGGTTTGGCGATGCGTGAGATTGATTAGAATCAAGAAATTAACAAAAAAGCATGCTTAATTTACACAAAAAATTAAAGGATAAAAAAGATTCTCTCCATAATCCTCTTCAAAACCCTAAGATCTTAGAGGTTAATTTGGTCAAAAATGAGAGAAATAAATTTTTTGATTGGCATAAAAGTTTCTTAAGTTTAATAATTGTTTTATCTCTAGCTAGTCTTTTTTTCTTAGAAATTTATTTTGGTTTGAATTGGTGGCAAAATATTGAACAGACCCGAGCAACAGTATTTCAGACCCAAATTACAAAAATTAATAATCAAATTATAAGTTTGAAAAACAAAAATCAAGCGGCTTTAAACTATAAAGTTAAATCAGAAGCCTTTTCCAAAATTCTCAACCAACATGTTTATTGGACTAATTTTTTCAGCTGGTTAGAAAAAAATACTTTGAGCACAGTTAAATATACTGGATTTAAAGGAGATTTGAACGGTCATTATACCTTAAGTGCTTTGGCTCCAAATTATGCCGATGTTTCCTGGCAGGTCAAAGCTTTTTTAAATGACCCGCTCACCCAGAAAGTATCCGTTCTTCAGGCTCATTCGATTAAGAATACTGATAAAACTAAACCGAGCCAAGTTAGTTTCGATTTATTATTACAAGTTAATCCTCATATTTTTAGCAAATAAATTATGACACCTCTTGCTCACAAAAATCATAATAATTTCTCATTTAATCTTGGCGACTATGCTAATGTTTTAATAATCATTATTTTAATCTTGTTTTCTATAGCTGCTTATGCGTTAATTCTGGGTCCAAAGTTCTCTAATACTAAAGAGGCTATTCATTTAAGTATTCAGGGTAATGAGAAACTTTATGCTAGTAGTCAGAAAAAATTGGCAGTTTTAAGTGATATTCAGAAAGTTTATCAGAACATTAAACCGAGCGATTTACAGAAATTTAATACCGTTTTACCCGGGAAGTATGTTCCCGAAAGATTATTTGGTGAACTTGGTGAAATTGTCAAAAATGGTGGTTGGTTGGTGAATAGTATTAAATTCGCTCCCGCTATTAATACTCAAGGCAAAAGCAGAAGACAAATTGCTCAAATTTTAGCGACTACTAATCGTCCTGGTTTAAAAGAAATTAAACTGAGTTTAACAGTATCAGCTATTGATTATCCTGGTTTGAAAAGGTTGTTGTCGTCTTTGGAGGATAATTTACGTTTGATTGATGTTCAAGATGTTGAATTTTCTCCAACTGCTCATACTGCAACTTTAAAATTGATTACTTATTATTATCGCACGGCATCATAATCTTAAATTAATTTTGATTTTTTATAAAAATATGAAAGCCATTTCTCAATTTATTTTATATCTTTTACTAGGAATATTTATTCTCGGTGGTTTTCTATTATTCGCTTTTAATACTCAAGTTGTTAGTTATTTACAAAATAAAAATGACTTAGTGTTTGTGAAACCCGCCCCACTCAAAATAATTCCTCAGCGGGAAACAATTAATCCCGCCTTATTAAAATTACCGCGTTTGAATACTTTAGTTAATAATGTTGTTAGTTTTAATTTTACGAATATTTGTTGGCATCCCGATACTATTTTAAGCCAGCCGGTAACAATTTTGAGTACCAGTAGTACGAGCTCCAAGGTTATAACTGGCATTACTTCGGCTAGTAATTGTGTTCAGGGGAATAGTTTACCTTTTGTACTTAAAATAAAATAATATGTTTAAGATTAAATAGTCTATGGACAAGACGGAAAAATTATTAAATCTCTTACAAGATCGTAAAATAATTAGCGCTGATCAGGCGAAGACTTTTACCCAAACTATTACTAAAAATAAACAGAATTTAGGAAGTTTTTTAGTTAAAAAAAAAATAATTACCGAAGAAAAATTAGCGGAGTTAAAAGCAGAAATATATAATTTACCTTATTATAATTTATTAGAAAAAGAAGTTCCAAAAGAAGTTCTCAACTTTTTACCCGAAGAAATTGCTAAAACTTATCAAGCAATTTGTTTTGAACGCAATGAAAAAATTCTTAAAATTGGTTTAGTAGCTCCAAATTTACGGGCGATGGAAGCTATTAATTTTCTGGCCAATGATGAAAAACTACAAGCTCAATATTATCTAATTTCTAATTCTAGTTGGCAAAAGATTTTTAAACAATATCAGCAGATTGAAGAGGAGGTCTCCAGCGCTTTAGAGATTAAAGCTAAAGAAGAAGGGGAGGATTTAGTGACGGTGGACAGCGACGATAATGAAGATCTTAGTCAGGATGATATTAATAGTGCTCCAGTATCACGAATTGTTTCGGTAATTATTCGCCATGCGGTTGAAGCTCGTGCTTCCGATATTCATATTGAGCCCTATGCTCAAGAAAGTCGAGTTCGCTATCGAATTGATGGCATTCTCCATACTTCCTTAACTTTACCGAAGAGTATTCATAAAGCGATTGTGGCCCGTATTAAAGTTCTTGCTAAATTAAAATTAGATGAAACGCGAGTGCCACAAGATGGACGAATCCGCTTAATTATTAATAAACAAGAAATCGACTTTCGAGTCTCCACTCTGCCCTTAACCAATAATGAAAAAGTCGTCATGAGAATTTTAGATGTTTCTAAAGGTGCTCCGAGTTTAGTGGATTTAGGTTTTAATAAGCTCGCCCTTCGTCGAATTACTGCGGGCATTGCTAAAACTAGTGGAATTTTATTAGTAACCGGACCAACTGGTTCTGGAAAAACGACTACTTTATATTCTTTATTGGGAATTTTAAATAAAGATGGGGTTAATATTTCCACCCTTGAAGATCCGATTGAATATCAAGTCAAAGGCATTAATCAATCTCAGGTACGACCAAAAATTGGTTTTTCGTTTGCTAATGGTTTACGTTCTCTTTTACGTCAAGATCCTAATATTATTATGGTTGGTGAAATTCGTGATGAAGAAACGGCTGAATTATCCATTAACGCTGCCCTAACTGGACATTTGGTCTTATCCACCTTACATACTAATGATGCTTTAGGAGCGGTTTTCCGTTTGCTAGATATGAAAATTGAAAAATTTTTACTTTCTTCTACTTTAAAAACAGTTATTGCTCAACGTTTAGCTCGACGTTTATGTGAAAAATGTAAACGAGAAGCAAAATTGACTGCCGACGAAATCCAAGAAATTACCGAAGAGTTAAAGGCCGCTCCAACAAATATTCTTCAAGAAGAACTCCCAAATTTTCAGTCCGTTGAAGAGACTTTAAAGACGGCTAAAATTTACGAAGCGGTCGGTTGTCATCATTGCAATGATACTGGTTATTTAGGACGAGTCGCGATTGCTGAGGTCGTCGAAATTAATGAGCAATTGCAATCGGCAATTGATAATGAAGATAAAAATATCAATATTGGTATGGTTAAAAAAGTTGAAGACTTCTTATCAATCAAACAGGATGGTATTATTAAAGTTCTGCGGAGCCAGACTACGATGGAAGAAATTTTACGAGTCATTGATAGCTAATTGTTTTTATTTTTAAATTTATTTTATTATAACTAGCCCAGAAATTTTAATAATCTTATGCCCATCTTTAAATACCGTGCAACTGACGCTGCGGGAAAAAATAAAACTGGTCAATTAGTGGCTATCTCCGAAAATGAAGCCTTAAATGATTTGCGTTCTAAAAATTTAGAAGTTTCTCGTTTACAAGATGTCACTAATGATCCTTTTAGCAGATTCTTACGTTTTATTGCGCCAATTACTGGCAAGGATTTGGTAATATTTTCTCGTCAATTTTCGGTGATGATTTCTGCCAGTATTCCCGTGGTTGAAGCTTTACGTATTTTAATTAATCAGACTGACAATATTTCTTTGCAAAATATGGTTGCTGATATGGCTGCCGCTGTTAATGCTGGTGATTTCCTTTCCGATGCTTTTGCTAAATATCCTAAGATTTTTTCCAATTTTTTTGTGAATATTATTCGTTCTGGAGAAACTTCCGGAAAATTAGATGAAGTTCTCAATTACTTAGCTGATGAAACTGAGAAAAGCTATGGGATGGCTTCAAAGATTAAAGGAGCAATGATTTACCCCATCTTCATTATTGTTTCGCTCTTAGGTGTCGGAGTAGTATTAATGGTTTATGTTGTTCCTAATTTAACTTCTATCCTCGTGGAAACCGGAACAACCCTACCCTTATCAACACGAATTGTGATTGGCACTTCCGATTTTCTTAAAAAATATTATCTCCTGCTAATTGGTGGTTTCGTCGGAATATTTTTTGCTCTGCGTTATTATTTAAACACTTATGCTGGCAAACATCAGCTGGATGTTTTAAAACTTCGCTTACCAATTTTTGGAAAATTATTTAAATATATTTACCTGATTCGTTTTACGCGTTCTTTATCGACCCTTTTGAAGGGGGGCGTGACTATTACTCGGAGTTTAGAAATTGTTGCTAAGGTCGTTGGTAATACTGTTTATGAAGAATTAATTTTAGATACTTTAGATTCTATTAACGATGGAAATCCTTTAGCAACAGTTTTTGAAACTAGTAATTATGTGCCTAAAATGGTGCCCCAAATGATTGCCATTGGTGAAAAGACTGGAAAAGTAGATACTGTTTTAGATCGTATTACTGAATTTTATGATCGGGAAACCCAAGAAATGTTGGACAATCTGAGTACTTTAATGGAGCCAGTTATCATGGTGGTTATGGGTGTGGGCGTGGGAATTATGGTGGCTGCTGTTTTGTTGCCAATGTATAATTTAGCAGGTAGTATGTAAAATTAGTCCGAAAAGATTGTTCTAAAAATTAACTTATGGTATAATAATAAAGTATTAAAAGTTGTGGAAAACTTTTTAGGTTTTTATCAAAAAGTTTTTACTAAGTTATCTTAATTATCTTAATAAGTAAGGGTATGAGAAAAAATAAATCTGGTTTTACTTTAATTGAATTGTTAGTAGTTATTGCCATTATTGGTTTATTATCTACTTTATCAATTCTCGCTTTAAATACTGCTCGAGCCCGTTCTCGTGATGCTAAGCGTATTTCAGATGTGAAACAAATGCAAACCGCTTTAGAGATGTATTTTAATGATAATAATGCTTATCCGCCAACTACAGCCATCGTTGCTGGTAATCCAATTGCCACTGGAACAGTGACTTATATGGGTGTTGTTCCTACTGCTCCTACTCCGGCTGACGGCACAGCTTGTGCTACTGCCAATAGTTATGTTTATACTAATACTGGCGCTGGTTCCACTTATACTATTAAATATTGTTTGGGTTCCAAAACGGGAGGAGCGGCTGCTGGAGTCCACACGGCGACACCTGCTGGCATTACTAATCCGTAATTGATTTTTAGTTTATCGAGACTGGAAAGTGAAATCGAAAAAATATCTTCAATTAGAAAATGTTGAATTAATCTACTGTTTGTTAAAAGCGACGGTAGATTTTTTTTATGCTATAATTTAAAAATGGAATTATTTTATTTTCAAGAAGAACAACAATTAGATGACTTTATTATTTCCTCCAAAACTTTAAGCGCGGGAGCGGAATTTTTACAATCTTGGACTTGGGGAGAGATTTTAAAGAATGAGGGGAAAGAAATTATACGTCTTGGTCTGCGGAAAGAAAACAAAATTCTGGTGGCGGTCACTTTAGTTAAAGAAAGTTTCTTACATAACTTTTATTATTGGTATGCTCCGCGAGGACCGATTTTTGCGAATAATCTTCAGCATCGAGAAGTGGTTCAGAATTTTTTATTAACAGCTATTAGAAAATTAGATTCTCAAGTTTTGTTTTTAAGATTAGAGCCACAAAAAGAAAATTTGGAATTTACGAAGAGTCAATTTAAATTTCAAAAAACAATTGATATTCAGCCCGCTCAAACTTTGATCTTAAATTTAAAAATTGGTGAAGAAGAAATATTAAAGGCCATGCATCAGAAAACTCGTTATAATTTACGTCTGGCCCAAAAAAAAGGAGTTCAAGTTCGTGAGGGAAACAAAGATGATTTAGCGGAATTCTGGCGACTTCTCAATTTAACTAGCCAACGAGATAACTTTCGTTTACATTCTCTAGAACATTACCAAAATTTATTATCAACCGGGGAAGACTTTATTAGATTATTTTTAGCTAATTATCAAGGGGTAAATATTGCGGCGGGTTTGTTTTCTTTTTATGGAAATAAAGTAACTTATTTACATGGGGCCTCTGATAATCAGTTTCGTCAGCTTATGGCTCCTTACCGTTTACAGTGGTCGGTTATTCAGCAGGCTCTTCAAGAACATTATACTTATTATGATTTTTATGGAATTGACGAACAGAAATGGCCAGGAGTCACTCGCTTTAAACTTGGTTTTGGTGGCGAACGAGTAAAATATGCGGGCACAACAGATTTTATTTTTCGCCCTCGTGCTTACCAGTTTTATAGTTTATTGAGAAAATTAAGAAGACAATCATTTTCCTCTAGTTAGTTTTATGTTAGAGATTAATAATACTACGAAACAAAAGATAAATATTTTACAAACTACTAAAATAGTAGAGAAATTTTTGACGGTTTATCAAAAAAGTAATTGGACAGTTTCCTTGGCAATTGTCGGTCCGCAACGAATCCGTACTCTTAATAGAAAATATCGTCAGCAGGATCAAGTTACTGATGTTTTATCTTTTTCAGGAACAGACTTATTAATATCACCTTCCAAATCTTCGACAAATAAATTTTTAGGAGAAATAATTATTAATATTTCTGACACTCAGAAAATTTCTAAATATCAAACCACGCTCAAAGAAATTGGACTTGAAAAAACGAAATCTGCCCAGCAAGCGACTTATATTTTTTATTTTTTAATAGTTCATGCTTTATTACATCTTGTTGGCTACAATGATGATCAAGTAGTGGCGAGAAGAGAAATGTTGGACCTAGGACGAGATTTTTTAAAAAAAATGTTATAATAAAACTAGGATGATTACAATTAAAATAAAATTTATCGTCATTTTAATGGTTACTTTTTTAGTTTCTGGTTTTTTATTTATTAACTCTAGTCAAGCGTCAACTTCTATTCTGCGAGGTTCGGCTTGGTGGGCGAATCAATCTAGTTATCTTTATTTTAATTGCCAAGATGATCTTATCGGTGGACGCCTAGATATCCCTTATAATTTATGTGGCAATGTCTTAATTAATGCTAACCCTTTAGTGTGTAATAGCACCGAGCCTCTTTTCCGTTTTTATTCTGCACCTTGTAGCACTTTAGTCCATCAAGTTGATGTGGCGAGTAACGGCAATTTTTCTGGCAAAGCTTGGAATTATGCTCAAGGCTTAGTAGATTTTTTTGGAACTACCCCACCAAATTATAATTTTAATACTAATTGTTCTCAACCTCTCACTTGTACAGCCACTAATAATTGTACGGCTTGTTATAACGAGAATACTCAACAAGTTTATGGTTGGGCGCAAGTTGAGAAAACTGGAGAGTGGCTTAATCTTCATCCCGCCACTAGTTCTCCAGTCCAGATTAAATCTTGGAATCTGGCTTCTAGTACTAATCCTTATTATACTAGTCTTAATCCTGGTGATTTTCTGGGCTATGCTACCACCACTTCCAGCAATCTAAGTTTTAATTGTTTAAATACTAGTAGTAATGGTGCGGCCTGTACTAGTTATAAAGTTTATATTAGTAATTTACAAATTGGTCATTTATCTGCACCAAATTGGTCAACTAGTGATGCTTGTAGTGCTAGTGCTTTAGAAGCTCGCTTAGAATGGAAATTGAAGAGTGGGGGGAGTTTCTTTAATAGTTCTTGGCCAGGAATTGATTATCAAATCGCTTTTCGGGTTATAATTAACACTGCTAATAGTACCTCGAGCCCAGTTTTTGATAGCGGAATTGTTCCTGGTTCGGCCACTCAGTATATTGTCAATAAAAGCAAATTTCCGAACTTTAATTATAATACTTCTTATTACTGGTGGATCCAGTTAGAAGATCAAAAAGGGGATTGGACTCCTTGGTATCAATTTGGGGGAACGACCGAGCATAATGGATTAAGTGATACAATTTTTCCAGCGGGAATGGGGACTACTCAAAGCAATCCTAATGCGAAAACTTTCCAAACTTATCGTCATGAATTTCCAACACCAGTTTTCACTTGGTCGCCAACTAAGATTTTAGTTTCTCAGCCAATTGATTTTACTAGTATTCCTAATTCTAAATATTATACTGATAGCTCTCCAGCCCTTGCTCAAGGATGTTCTGGTACTAATTGTTATTATCTGTGGACCACTGATAGCACTGAAGCTCTTATTAGTAGTTCCACTAATGCGACAACAAGTATTAATTTTGGTTCTGCCACGGGGACGAAGGTGACCCTTAAACTAACTGATACTAATAGTTATTCTTGTAGTACCTCCACCACTCTCCAGGTCAAATATGGTTTACCGTTATGGCGAGAAGTAAAGCCCTAAAATTTAAGCAAATCCGGAATTGGTTTCTTTACCTTACTGGAGATAATTAAAAAAAGTTGGATGACAATTTAAATGTTTATATGAATAAATTTTTGATTAGCATTTTGAAAAATAATAATCATCATCAGCAACAGAAAGCTTTTACCATGATTGAATTATTAGTGAGTATTTCCATTATTATTATGCTGACTATTATGTTTGTTGCTAATTACCATTCTTCCAATAAACGCACCGACTTAATTATGACCGCTCAGAATTTAGTTGCTAATATCCATCTCGCTCAAAACGATGCCCTGGGTTTAGTGAAATATGGGGGAGCGGTTCCAGCTGGTGGTTGGGGATTACACCTTTCAACGGCCACTAGTACTTATATCCTTTTCGCTGATTTAAATGCTCCCGGGACTACCGACTATATGTCTTATCAAGCTGTCACAGAAGGGAAAATTAATAACGGAGCACGGCTGGTACAATTACCGCCCGGGATTGTTATTTCTAAAATACAAGTTTCTAAAAACAATTCCTCGCGTTCTGTGGCCCAAGCCGATATCACCTTTTTACCACCAGATCCACAAACGAATATCTATGATTCGGGGACGGGGGCGACTTCTACTAAATTATTTATTCAATTAAAGGAAACTTCTAATAATTCTCTAAAAACAGTGGAAGTTAATTTCCTGGGTTTGGCGGAAGTGACGAATTGAAATAAATTAAATTAGCAAGCGAAATCTTCAAAATTAGAAAACGATAAACTATGTTTAATAAATCCCCCCAAAAATTACCTGGCTTTACTATGATTGAAATTGTTGTTGTCTTGTTTATTGTTTCCATTGGTATTCTTGGGGTGATGTCATTAGTGGTGCAAAATATTAAAAGTCAAAGTTATGATAAGAATAGTATTATTGCGGCGCAATTAGCTCAGGAGGGAATTGAACTAGTTCGTCATGTTCGTGATTCTAATTGGTTAAAGGGCCAGGCCTTTGATACTAATTTAGCCACGACAATCGGTACTTCTTACCAGTATTATCTGGACTATCAAGATTCTGTCCCACAGGTTTATAGTGGAGTACCGGCCGAGTTAGTGTTAAAACAAAATACTGCTGGTTATTATTTAGATAGTACAGCAAACTCAGCACTTAAAACTCCTTTTTCTCGTTTAATTACTGTTAAAAAATTAACTAGCTATTCTTTGCAAGTTGATTCCACGGTTACTTGGCAAGGTGCCGGTCGTTCTTATTCTTATAAATTAGAAACTCTACTTTATGACTGGAAACAATAATAAATCTGCTTTTACTCTGATTGAGTTAATTGTCTCCGTCGCCTTATTTTCGGTGATTATGATGATTACTAGTAATATATTTATGATGGTTATTAATAGTCAGCGCAGTTCTATTGCCAGCCAAAATGTTCAAGAGAGTTTGAAATATTTTTTAGAAGTTACTGACAAAGAAATACGCATGGCGCAGAAAAACACCAACGGTGCTTGTGGCGCTATTCCGATCAATAGAATTTTTGTTAAAACCACCGATGTTAATGGCAATGACATCCTGGAATTTCAAAATCATTATGGTCAGTGTGTTCAATATGCTATTGTGGCCGATCCCAATCATTCCGCTAGTCAGCGTTTTCAGATTGAACGCAGTGGAGCAGTGGGTTTTATTTCTCCTGCTCAAGTGACAATTGATCATCTTTATTTTACTATTAAACCCAGTTCTAGCTCTAACCAAGCCATGGTCACTCTTAATTTGAAAGCGCACGCTCTTAATGAAGCAAAATTTAAATCTAGCATGACAATTCAAACGACAATTACTTCGCGGTATTATAAATAAAAAATAAATGCGATTTTCAAAAATAAAATTAATTAAGAAAATTGTTAAGCGGCCGGGAGATGCCCTAATTTTAACGATGTTTATTATGGCGGGAATGTTAATTGTCGCTATGAGTGGTTCCTACGTGGCTTTAGTGGGGATTAAAGCCGCCGGAGTCCAATCGCAATCCACCAAGGCTTATTATGCTGCCGAGGCGGGAGCGGAAAAATTTCTTTGGGAATTATATAAAAATAATTATAGTCATCCTAAATTTATTTTTTCACCAATTACTATTTTTAATGGTTCTTTATCTAATAATACTAGTTATCAAGTTTATTATACACAACGTTTTCCTCTGACCTTTAAAGCTGTTGGTGATTATCGGAATTCCAAACGTAGTGTGGAAATTATCATGGGAGCGATTAAATGATTTGAATTATTAATTTACTTTATCTTATTAAAAATGGTATAATTTTTATATCAAAAACTTTTAAATAAAAAGCAAGAAAATTGTTTAAGTTTAAAAATATGGATCAAAAAAATGCTTTAAAATATAAGATTTTTATCTTTTTGGGAATCATTATTGTCATTATCTTAGTGGTCGTTATTGCTTTGGACCAACGTCAGCGCTTGTTGAATAGAAATAATGGTCCTGTTCATGCTCCAGTCCTTATTAATCAAGGATCTACTAATAAATTAAATTCCGGAGAATTAGCCCCATCAGTGAGTGTGACCCCTGTTGCCACGGTGAGCCCACAAGTTTTAAAAAAAACTCGATCAATAGCCACGGGCACTAGTTTGGTTACTCCCAATAATATTGTTGTTACTCCTCAAGGAGTCCCCGTTAAATTAAATGTTGTGCCGGCAGCGGCTGATGCTCCTCAACAGTCTATTCCTTTAAACTTAAGTCAAATTAAAAACACCGCCAACACCGTTAAAATGACAGTTAATTCACGAGCTTTTACTCCGAATACCTTCACGGTGCAAGCCGGACAATTAGTTAATTTTGTTTTAACTTCTACTGATAATTATACCCATATTTTTATGCCGAAAGATCCCGCTTTAACCGCAATAATTCTCGGAGTTGCTGGTCATGAAACTCGGGCCAAATCTTGGAATGCTCCGAAAAAAGGAATCTACAAGTTCTATGATGCTATTCCCGGGCGGCAAGGAGTGACCGGAGAAATGATTGTTAATTAATAATTGCTTCAACAAGTCTTTGGTAATACCGGTAAAAAGTGCTATAATTAAGGCAGAAAATAGGAATTTATTCATTATGGAAAAGTTTATTAAAGAGAGAAAATACTTATTTTGGTCCACAGCTAATTATCAGAAACTTTCTCCAGCTGTGGTTTTAGAGCAAACTTTAAATTATGGAGATTTTTCTGATGTTCAAGAATTATTTAAACTTTTAGGAATAAAACGAGCCGCCGCTATTTTCCAACGACAGTTGGAGCATCACCGCTCTAATTATTCACCACGAGTAGCCAATTATTTTAAGTTATATTTTCGTCGCTATGCATCTTGAAGTTTTAAATGTTCTATAGAAGCAGTGTGTACGTAGTC
>LSNS01000009.1 GCA_003056205.1 Parcubacteria group bacterium M6-OD1-4
TAGCGGGAGCGATAATGCGGTGGAGTTAATTATTTGTGTCCCCGCAGAGCACGAGAGAAAATACGCGAAGCTATTCTCTTTCCTAAAGTTTATAATGAGGAGTCTCTGACTACTCTTTTTTATATTTTATATTTTTTAGAAATAAGTTTCCAATGTGTCAGAAATTAGAAACCTTTTTATGGTATACTTATCTTATAAATATAAAATATAAGATACTATGGTAAACATTGTAGAAAAAATTAGAAAGGAGTTGCAACAAAATATTGAAACAGAATACCAAGCTAATTATCAACAGTATTTTAAAGAGAAACTTTTTTATTACGGTGTTCGAACGCCCGTAGTTCGTCGCTTAGCTGAGCAATATTTTAAAAAATTGCAGGCCTCAGCTTCTGTTGATAAGAAAACTATTTTTACTCTCAGTGAGGAACTTTATCGACATCAATTTCACGAAGAAGCGATTATTGCCACCCAGTGGTTAGCGAAGCTTTCGGGACAGTTCACTAAAAAGGATTTCAAAATTTTTGCGAATTGGCTTAATAAGTATTTAGATAACTGGTCTAAGGTCGATGATTTTTGTCTTCATCTTTTCCAACCATTAATCAGAAAATATCCTGAATTAATTTCTCCTATAAAACTTTGGTCTTTTTCTAAAAATCGCTGGGTTCGGAGAGCATCTGCTGTAAGTTTAATCAGTACGCAAGGGAGTAGTTATGTCAGTCAGCATCAACTAGCAGATATTTTTACTATTGTCAGGATACTTTTTAACGATCCTGAGGATTTAGTACAAAAAGCAGCGGGGTGGTTGTTGAAAGCTAGTTCTATTCATCATCAGCAAGAAATATTTAAGTTTGTAATGAAGTATCGCACTCAAATGTCACGAACAACCTTACGATATGCTATCGAAAAAATGCCCACCGATCTTCGTCGGCAAGCTTTAGATAGAAGATAGAATCATTTGTCTAATAATTATTTTATATCATGATTCTTAATTACTAATTTGACTTCTTAACTAAAGATTGATGTAATAGATTTTAGTTCTTTTAAATAAATTTTATTAATAATAAAAAAAGGAGGGAAAAATGAATAATATGAATGTTGATGAAAAAAAATTATTGGTTGGGAGTTTAATCACAATCATTCTTGGGGCTTTGATTATGTTGACTTCTTGGCCATTACAAACAACCTGGCAAGGAGTTATCGCCATTATTGGTTTAGTAATCTTTTACCTCGGTTTTATTTATCCCTATCGCCGTTTAGGTGGTTCTGCTTGAATCACCCACTCAAGACATTTTAAAAACGAGTAGCTCTTAGTCACTCGTTTTTTATATTTAAAATAATAAAGCAATCTCTTTAAATGTCTTCTTCTCTAGATTTCTTGACAATATTTATTATCTATGATAAATTATCTTTTTAAGATTTAGAACTTTAACAATAACAATAAATTTATTTTTTAACCGTAAAAAAGAAAGGAAAAAAATGAAAAATTTTTTTGAAATTATTGTTGCCATTAATGTTATTTTTGTGATTGTGGTGATAGCTAAAGGATATTTGAATAAATTAGTTGTTTTATTAACAACTATCAGACATTCAGATTTTAGCCACTATCGTTATCTTGGTGGCGCGATTACTGAGATTTATGAGGGCGATGCATCGTTGTTATTCCATCTCCCGAGTAATTTTGGTGCTTCAATTTCGAGTCTTAGTTTGACCGCAGAAGAGGTCAGACGAAATAAGGAATTTCTCCTTTATGTAAGCGATGGCCTATTCTTTTTCTATTTACGCTATTCTCGGCAAGGAGAAGAAAGAATAGAACTTTCTTGTGCTAGTGCTGGCCAGGAAGGCAAACTTTCTATTTCACCGGTTGAACGCGGGGAATTAAAAGGCTACCAAGAAAAAATTAGGGTAGCCATTAATCCGATTTCTAATCGTTTGCCAAGTATTTGTTGGTCTTAACATTTCTTGGTTAAAAAACATTTTCCATTTTATTATTTAGCACCAAGCTATTATTAATTTGGAAAAAGTATTCTAAAATATAAAACCCCCCGAGGTATATCCTGAGGGGCTTTTTTTAAATGTTCTAAATTATTTAGAATTATCTATCGCCAGATTTGAGCAATGATGAAGAAGATAATACTGAGACTTAACCAGACGGGGTAGTTAGTTGGTAAATAAGCTTCTTTCCCTAACTTTAACCAATTCTTGTGCCAGCTAATAGAGCCATTGGGTCCTTTTAATAATTGCTTAAAAGAATCAAAATGCCAGTTGAAAGAAAACCAAAAGAAGTCAGCAAAAAAGTTGACGCCGAAAAAACAAGATAATATTAACCAAATATTTTGAGAACCATAAAGATATTCTAGAACAAAAACTGCTACAAAAAGAAACATAATTACTAGATGATAATTTAAAGGTGATTCAAAGCGGGTAATTTTAGTCAATATTTTATCAACTCCTGTTCCTTTTAAAAATGATTTTCCATACCATTTATTTCTCGGAAAGCCACCGCCCCAACCTTGATCTTGTTCTAAATTAATTTCAAAGAGAGCTAAGGGCAAGGCAAAAAATAAAATATTTAGAGCGTAAAAAAGATAATAGTTCATAGTTTTATAATATTAAGGATAAAATAATCATTTTTTTATTTCTCTCCTTCTTCTTTACTAGTATAGCACATTCCTCTTGATTTTTTAATTATTTTGTAGTAATTTAAAACTGTTAGTTCTTTAAATTTTTAAAATTGATCGCAATCAATATCAGTGAGTAGTATGTTATTATTTGCTCTAGTAGAAAGAACTTAAATTTTTAGTTTTGAATTTTTCCTACTGTGGCACAATCAACAAAGAGGAGCCCAACAGTAATCACCAGTAAATATAGGAGATAAAACAATGGGAACAAATCATAATTCTCAATTAGATTATCCAAATTATGATTTTAAATTAACTGATTTGGAAGTCTCGAAATTAAATTTAGAATCCCAAATTGGGGGTTGGAGTATTTCTAAGATTTTGGCTTTACCAGACGGTTTGGCCTTATTGAAAGATCTCCGTTTAATGGAGTGGTTGGACCTTGACAACCGATTACTCATTAATCTGAATGCTAACCCAATTATTCCTGAGGGGTATTGGGTGGAGAGTCATCGAGGATTAGGGATTTGGACCTGGAACCCCAATATCATTCTTTTCCAATCTCCTCAGCAAGTCAGCAACTTCATTATTGGTACCGAGTTAATGGAGGAAACTTTAAATCAACCGGTATTGAATGCTAACGTTTTAGATTTTTTGTTGATTCATCGAAATTTAATTCCGGGAGATTGGAAAGGACTCCGAGTCTTTTTTCCAGGGACAATCTATCATGATCAACAGGGAAAACTCTATGTTAGGGGAATTTTTTATTATCAACCCCAATTTGCCTGGGTTCCCCTGATTGAGCCAATTGCTAATGGATTCTTTTCTGATTCAGTGATGGCTTTATCCATCACTAAATTAGATCAAGTCTTCAAAACATTTCGGCACCATTGCTAATAATACTAGATGGTGCGAGAAAAAAACCTACATCCTGAGTGAGTCAAAATGACCACTCAGGATTTTTTTTAAACTTTACTTTAAGGGTATTTTACAGTATTATAAAAGTATTAATTATAAAATTATGTGTGGAATTGTTGGCTATTTAGGTCAAAAACAAGCTTTGCCGTTCTTACTCTCGGGTTTAGAACGTTTAGAATATCGGGGCTATGATAGTGCTGGTGTTTGTCTGCAAGAAAATCAACAATTAAGGATAGTTAAAAGGAAGGGACCGATTAAAGTTTTAGAAGCAGATTTACAATCCTTAAAATTCAATAGCCAACTAGGGATTGCTCATACTCGTTGGGCAACTCATGGTCAACCTAATGAAATTAATGCTCATCCTCATTATGACTGCCAACACCAAATTGCTGTTGTTCATAATGGTATTATTGAGAATTTTCAAGCTTTAAAGCAACTCTTAGAAAATGAAGGGCACCATTTAGTATCGGAGACTGACTCGGAGATTATTGCCCACTTAATTGAAAAATTTTATCAGGGTAATCTAGAGGAAGCGACTTTGCACGCTTTAAAACTTCTTGAGGGAACTTATGGATTGGCGGTTATTTCTGCCCAAGAAAATAAAATTATTGCGGCCCGACGAGGTTCCCCATTGATTTTGGGAATTGGTCATGATGAAGTTTTTATTGCCTCTGATGTTTCGGCCGTAGTAGAATATACTAAACAAGTTGTCTATTTAAAAGACGGAGAGATTGCTGTTATTACTCCTCAAGGTTATCAACTTCAAAATATTGATGGTGAGGATCTCCAGGCTCAGATTGAAGAGATTAAATGGACCGTCGATCAGATTGAGAAAGATGGTTTTAAGCATTTTATGTTGAAAGAAATTTTTGAGCAGCCCCAAACTATCGCTAATGTTCTACGCGGGCGCTTATTCTCTGATCAAATCAAGCTTTCTCTTCATTTTAATCCACGGAAAGTCAAAAAGATTATTATCACGGCTTGTGGCACCAGTTGGCATTCTTCATTAATTGGTAAATATTTAATAGAGAAAATTGCTCACCTTCCGGTAGAAGTAGATTATGCTTCGGAATTTCGTTACCGAGAGCACCTTATTAATCCCGATGATTTATTAGTCGTTATCTCTCAGTCTGGAGAAACTGCGGATACGCTAGGAGCTTTACGGGCTATTCCGGCTAGTGAGACTTTAGGAATTATTAATATTGTTGGTTCAACCATTTCTCGAGAAGTGAAATCAGGAATTTATCTCCATGCTGGTCCAGAAATTGGCGTGGCTAGTACCAAAGCTTTTACTTCCCAAGTTGCTTCTTTAATATTATTAGCTCTCTATTTGAATAAAGAACGAACTGGTAACCTAGATTTAGAATTAGTTAAAAATTTGGAAGATATTTCTCGTCAAGTTCAGATTGTTCTTGATCAAGCCAAGCAGATTAAAAAGATATCACAAAGTTTGTTGTCCGCTAAAAATTTATTGTATCTGGGACGGGGTATTAATTTCCCAGTTGCCCTGGAGGGTGCTTTAAAGTTAAAAGAAGTTTCTTATATTCATGCCGAGGGTTATCCGGCGGCGGAAATGAAACATGGTCCGATTGCTCTTATTGATCAAAATATGTTTGTGGTCTTTATTGTTAATCATGGTCCAATTTTTGAAAAAATTATTAGTAATATGCAAGAGGTCAAGGCCCGTGGTGGAAAAATTATTGTGATTTGTGATTTAGAAAATGATGTCCTTAAAAAATTAGCTGATTTTATTATCCTCGTTCCGAGCACCTCTGAAGAGCTATCTCCTTTAATTAATATTATTCCTCTCCAACTTCTCGCTTATTATGTTGCTGATGCTAAGGGGATTAATGTTGATAAACCTCGTAATTTAGCAAAATCAGTAACGGTGGAATAATAGTTCCTTAGCTTATCGTATCTATGTCCAATTTTTGGAAAAAACTATCACGACCAATTTTAGCTTTAGCTCCGATGGCGGGTATTACCGATTTACCGTTTCGCTTGATTTGTCGTCAATTTGGAGCTGATCTGGTTTATTCAGAAATGATTATGGTCCAGGCTTTAGTGCGGGATAATCAGAAAACCTTAGAAATGATTAAAATCAAGAAATCGGAACAACCAGTCGTTATCCAATTAGGTGGTAATGATCCTGAAGCTTTCTATCAATCAGCCCGAATCTTACGAAAAATTGGTCCAGCGGGGATTGATATCAATATGGGCTGTCCAGCTCGAAAAGTCGCTGGTCAGGGCAGTGGCGTGGCTCTGCTTCGTGATTTAGAACGTTCTTATCAAATTATTCAGGCGACTATTTCGGGAGCAGGGAAAATTCCCGTTTCAATCAAAACCCGAACAGAGATTAGATCCACTGATCGTCAACAGACGACGACCAGTTTGGATTTATTGGAGAAAATTAAGGATTTACCAGTGGCAGCAATTATGATTCATGGTCGTTCATTTGAGGCTCCCTGGATTGAAGAAGTTGATTATGAATTTATCAAAAAAGTTAAGGATAAGTTTTCGGGGATTGTTCTGGCTAATGGAGGAATTTATAGTCCGGAAAAAGCCCAGGAAGTCTTGCAATCAACCGGGGTTGATGGTTTAGGAATTGCTCATGGAGTTTATGGTCGGCCAGAAATTTTTCAACAGATTAAAGATTATTTACAAACTGGTCAATATCATGAATTGTCTTGGCCGGAAAAAAGAAAAATAATTTTAAAACATGCTCGTTTAGCTTTTAAATTAAAAGGATCCTATGCTTTAATTGAGTTTCGTAAGCAACTGCTTTGGTATATTAAAGGTTTAAAGAATGCTAAAACTTATCGCCAAGATTTAGTACAGTTAGAAACTTTACAAGAAATACAAGAAGCCTTAGAGGCTATTAAATAATATTAATTTATAACTATATGGAAGCCGCAGCGATTGTTTTAGCTCTGGGTTATGTTGTTTATCGTCTAGCTCGCCGAGGAAAGATGCCAGACTTCAAGCCACCAATTAATCGAAAAGAAAAACTGCCCTTAGGAATGTCTGACAGCGATTATTTAAAGAAAGTAGTTGCCGAAAGGAATGAAAAAGAACGGCAAGGGAAATTACGAGCTGAGAACCAAGAGCGCATTAAAAAAGATTTTTTACAACGCTAGCGATGTTTTATAAATGATTAAAGTTTATTTTATTTTTTCTTTATGAAATTATTAATTTTAAATGGTAGTAGTTGTTCGGGTAAAAGTACTATTATAAAAAATATCATGAAGCAGAAGAAGGGTATTTTTTATTTATCCTATGACCGCTTAAAGTGGTTTTTTTCTGATTATAAAGCTGAACAGTATTATCGAGATATTCAAAAGATTATTTTAGCCATTGCGACTTCCGTATTTAAAATGAAATATCAAGTTGTTTGCGACTGGGCTTTGTATCAGTCTTCCCGAAAAAAATTAATTGCTTTAGCTCAGCGCTATAATTATGAGATTTTGGAGATAAATTTATTGGCTGATTTTAATATTTTAGCTCAAAGGTTTGATGAGCGGGTGGCCCAATCTTTACTTTCTTCTGAAAGAAGAATTTCCAATGTTTCTCGGATTAGATTTAAAGAGCTTGTTGATATATTTGAGCGCGAAAAAAATCCCCTAGCGATTACTTTAAGAACTGATACTGCCAGTATTGAAGAAGTGACGGCGACAATTGTCAAGATGTTATCGTAATTAAGACAGTATTAATTTTATTAGAAAAGCTTATTATTATTTAAAATTTGAAAAATATATTCCAAACAGAATTTAATGCTTATTAGAATTTTTGCAAATTAAAAAGATCTGTGATAGGAGAATATCGTTAGATTTTAAAGCTTGTTTTGTTAATATTCTCTGATAATTTTCCTGATTTATAATATTGAATAAAATAATTTTATAATAAATATATTTGACAAATAATTATAAGTAATATATATTAAACTTAGCTTATATTAGTAAATATCAAATAATTATTTCTATATATTTTTAAGGTTATAAGCTTAAAAATATGTTTAAAATTAAGGTTATAAGCTTATGAAAAATATCAATCGTAAACTTCAAATTCAACAATTAGACAAGAAGATGAAAAGTTTTAATAAGTTGGCGTCTCAAACTCCCGCCCAGGGTTGGGTTTATGCTATGCGGACTACTCTGGGGATGTCTTTAAAACAATTAGGAAAAAAATTAGGTATTACCGCCCAAAGTGTTAGAGAGCTTGAACAAAGAGAACGGGAGGGAGCGGTGAGTATTAAGACTCTAAAAGAAATAGCTCGAGTTTTAGATTTAAACTTAGTTTATGGTTTCTCCGCTCCAAGAAAAAATTTAGAAAAAATGATTGAGGCTCGAGCTCAAGTTATTGCCAAAAATATAGTTTCTAGGACTAATCGGACAATGGAATTAGAAAACCAAGCTAATTCTCGAACTCGCCTTCGTCGAGCTGTTAAAGAAAGAGCCACAGAAATTATCAATAATAATATTAAACAGCTATGGGATTAGCATTGAATCCGATTTCGAGTCAAACTCCGCTAACTGTTGATGAACAAGAAGGGCTTAAAATTAAGGGTCTAGCAACCAGAGAAGAGCTTGATCAGTTTGAGCAACAAAATATTGAAACTGCTTTAGCGGGATTTCTTGGTCAAGATGTTTTGCTACAAGATTTTTTAACAGAGAAATTTATTAAAAATTTACATTTTAAAATGTTTAATCAAGTTTGGAAATGGGCTGGGGAATTTCGTTTAAGTGATAAAAATATTGGCGTCAGTTGGAATTTAATTAGTACTGGAATAAGAGACTTACTTGATGATATTCGCTATTGGTTAAATCATGAAACTTTTTCTCAAGATGAAATCGCTATTAGACTAAAACATCGTTTAGTTTCCATTCATCCTTTTCCTAATGGCAATGGACGACATTCTCGCTTGATGGCGGATATTATGATGGAGAAGATTTTCAAGCAAGCAATTTTTTCTTGGGGAGCTTTAAATTTACATTCCCCCCTTAATGGCCAGAAGGAATATATTAAGGCTTTGAAAAGTGCCGATGATGGAGATTATGTTTCTTTATTGAAATTTGCCAAATCATAATAATTTATAAATAGTAGAATATTAATTCAATGCTTACCAAAATTTTTGCAAAATTAGAAAGATTTGTTCCCGAGAAATATCGTTGGATCTTAAATCACGAGGGCTTTAAACGTTATTTTGCTAACACTGGTTGGATGTTTGGCGGACAAGGTGTTTCTCTTCTGGTCTCATTTTTTGTTGGGGCTTGGGTGGCTCGTTATTTGGGCCCTAGCAATTATGGTGTATTAAGTTATGCCATGGCTTTTGTTGGTCTTTTTGCTTTTATCTCTGATTTGGGTTCAGGAGCAATTTTAAATCGTGAATTAGTTAAGTCCCCAGAAAAGCGTGATGAATTAATGGGAACAGTTTTTCGTCTCAAGTTGATTGGTGGGAGCATCGCCATGACTTTAGTGATTATTGCTTCTCTCATTGTCAAGATGAGCCCCTTGATTAGGTTGTTAGTGATTGTTTTTTCGGTTTCTTCTATCTTGCAGGTCATGAATGTTATTGGCACCTATTTTCAGGCTCGGGTGGAAGCTAAAAAAAATGTGCGAGTGCGAGTGGTTGCTATTCTCCTATCTGCTCTCTTAAAAGTGGCGATTATTTTAAGTGGTCAAGGAGTCATTTATTTGATTATTGTCTATCTCTTAGATGTTATTTGGCAGGGAATTGGTTATTTAATTACCTATCGCTTAGAGGGTCTCAAGATCAAGCTTTGGCATTTTAACCAATCCTTAGCAAAACGAATTTGGCAGAGTTCTTGGCCTTTAATGTTGGCTTCCGCAGCGGGCTATATCTATTCTCGGATTGATCAGGTGATGAGTCCATCTTTTGACGCACTTCTTCTGTCAGCGTGGGCGAGGGAGATTCTTCAATAATTTTTTGATAGCGCCGTTGAATGGTACA
>LSNS01000010.1 GCA_003056205.1 Parcubacteria group bacterium M6-OD1-4
GTCCCCTTAGTTAAACCACTAAGAGAATAAATATGATTGATGTTTAAATTGGTATTGGATTTCTGCGTTCCATAATTAATATCTAGACCATAAGACAATGAGGAGGTCGCAAGTTCATCCGTTGTCCAGGAAATAGTGGCCGAGGTATCGGTGATATTAGTAACTCCCGTTGAAGTCGCAAAAGTAATCACTGGTGGGGTGTAGTCCGTGGTATCAACAGTTGAGAAAGTATAGTCAGTGGAACTTGCTGTATTGCCACTGGCATCAGTATTAACCAAACGGAAATGATATTGTGTTCCTTTAGTTAATCCAGTGATGGTATAGCGATGATCAGAGTCTAAACTAGAGATAAGAGTTGAAGAAGAATAATTACTCGTTAGTCCATATTCAATAGAAGAAGTAGCAACTTCATTAGTCTGCCAAGAAATAGTGGCGTTGGTGTTGGTGATATTAGTTATCCCGGTAGAAGTTGCAAAAGTAATCACTGGTGGGGTGTAATCCGTACTATCAGTGGTCGTGAAAGTGTAGTCGGCAGAAGTTCTCGTATTTCCGTTGGCATCAGTATTGGCTAATTGTAAATGATAAGTGGTCCCCTTAGTTAAACCACTAAGAGAATAAATATGATTGATGTTTAAATTGGTATTGGATTTCTGCGTTCCATAATTAATATCTAAACCATAAGACAATGAGGAGGTCGCAAGTTCATTTGTTGTCCAGGAAATAGTAGCTGAAGTATCGGTGATATTAGTAACTCCGGTGGAAGTTGCAAAAGTAATCACTGGTGGAGTGGTATCAATTGTGGTTGTGAAAGTATAATAATTATTAATACCGTTAACAACATTTTTATCTTCCGCAACACCAGACTTAACATAATAATAATGTTGAATCCCCGGAGTTAAACCATTAATTGAAATAGAATGAGCTAACACACTATCAGAGATACCAATTTGCGTTGAATTGGATAGATCTGGTTTTGTAGAATAAACTACATAAGAATTGCTAAGAACATCAGTGTCCCAAGTAACCGTGGCACTCGTATTGCTAGTATTGGTGTTAGAAACGTGGGAAATCTGCGGACCATTGAGGGTTGTCAGAGTATAGCCATCAGTTCCTAATTTATCAGTAGCAAGATTGCCGGAAGGATCCGTAGATTTAACTTGAAAATAATAAGTTTTGTTAGGGGCTAAATTATTTAAGCGGACACTATGTTGCCCAAGACCAGCACTGTTGTCTTTCATTGTCGCTATCCCTTGGGCAGGAGCATTAGTAAAGTTTCCTCCCGTAGAACTAATATATTCAACAATAGAATTTGAGGGTTCATTAGTATTCCAAGTAATTAAAGCTGATTGAGTACCAATTTGGGAAACAACAACACTGCTAATTATTGGCGAGGTCAAATCACTACCACCTTGACCATTCGGAACATCATAGACTACTGCGGAATAATTAGAAATATCACCAGCATTGTCTTCCACGGCAACTTTATAATAATAAGCTTCGGTGGTATTAAGATTATTATCTAAAATATAATTAATTGTCCGATCAGTTTGAGTTGCCAATAATATATAATTAACACCATCAGTAGAACGATAAATATTATATTGTTTAAAACCTAAAGCGGGAACATTAGCTTCTCCCCAAGCCACAAATTCCCGCCACTCAGAAGTTGGGACGTTAGAAACATCTTGATAAATAATATTAGCTGGTTGATCGGGTAGAATACTATGAGTGATTGCTCCACCATTAGAAATATTCCCATATTTATCTTTAAACTGATAATAAATAGTTTCTGGATTTCCTGATAAATTCCAACTCTTAGGAGAAATGAAGTTAATCCAATTCCCAGAATCAGTGTTTAAACCATCAGCTATTAAAGTGGCACTATTAGAAATTTTCATTTGCAAACCAGACAGTACATTATCAAAAACATTCATTGTTAGAGTGTTAGTAGCTGAACTACGAGAGTCAACAACAAATGAAGAGATGACGGGGTTGGTAGTATCTAAAACAAAAGTATTTGAATCAACGGTCGCTAAATTGTTAACCGCTTCAGAATCATTAGCTAATAACCTAATTTTAAAATTGGTGGCATTATATTTCGCATTATAGTCTAACTTTGGATTCCAAGTCAGAGAATGACTAGTAAATTGAGTAGACGAAGCTTGAGAAACACTAACATTAGAACCAAAATCTCCAGTTAAAGCTGCATTACTAGCAGTGGCCCAAGTCTCGGAACCAGCAGTACCACAATTGGCTACACAATATTGTAGATTAACTGCTACTTTCCCAGGCGTTGCTCCAGTATTGGTATCAATATCACGAGTTTGATAATTAACCAAAACTATCCCATCAGCTGCTTGAGAAACAACGTTTTGAATATTAATTTCTGGTGGTGCATTAACAACATATTTAATAGTAATATCGGAAACTACCGGAGTATACAGACCGTTAGAACTGAGCTCAAGTTGATATTGAAACCATTCATCACCAGTGCCATCTTTCATATTAGTTGGTAACACTGAGCTATTACAAGAAATAAAACCACTCGTATCAGTACAGCCTGGAGTAATATAACTATTCGTTGTGGAAGCGATTTGCACCCAAGTAGAAGTAGCCAGGGCAGCAGCATCACCACCAGTTCTTAAATAAAGACTCAAAACTGCATTAGCCGGTGGCGCATTTTGTGTCCAAGTTAGTCCACCAACCGCATTAGAAGCATCAAGAGAATCATAAGGGGAACTAATTAAAGAAGCTAAACCAGTATCATAGTGCGACCAATTAATTTGAACATCCCCAAAACTAGCAACATAATTAATATCCTGAGAAGTTAGAGTGGCGCGATATTGAAGATAGCGTTTGCCATCTAAGGGTGCTCCTAATATTTGATTATTAGTTACCGCTGTCCACGCTGTCCAATTCGGATCAGTATCAGAAGTTGGCGCTGCCGTTGATCCCGTTCTGACCTGCATGGTAACATCAGTGACACCGCTAGTCGTGGTGGCAATCCAAGAAAAGTTATCAAAATAAACTGGAGCACCAAAATCTTCTACTTTAGAAGTAAAAACACTGGTATTGACGTTCGCGGCTTGAGCCTTTTTAACAAAAAGACCACCAAATATAATAAGGCTCACAAAAAGAAACAGAACGAAATTTTTATTGTATAAGAATTTTTTCTTCATTTAATAGCTGACAAGCAAACGATTATATTAGAAATTTTATTAATTAAAATTAAACAAGAAACTAAATTTGATTTAATTGCGAACACAACGGACACTCATGCCACCATTATTACCATCAAGAATAGACACCGTGGTTCCTGATATATTTTCAATTATCGGCGAACCAAAGGAATAGTGATTAGAGGCTACCCAGAATCGAGCATTGCCAGCACGCGGCATATACCAACCATCAGTATAACGATAGCCTGTCCACGGAAAATTAAAACCCGAAGCACCGCCACTTCTTAAACAAGTCGCTTCACTTCCACTACAACCACTCATTCCACTAACAGTATTAATTAATAAACCAAAATCACTGTTAACAGTAAGACTGCCAGTACTACTATCATCAGTTGGTAAGTGCCAATTATTAGGACAAATTCCTTGAGGTCCTGGACCAGTAGTCACGGTCGTTGCTCCATTCATGGCCGCATACCATTGATAATACATTCCTAAATTATCTGCTCCGCCAGCCGCTGCACAATCCTCACCGACTGTAACTCCAGCAGGAGTTACTGGACAAGAATAATAAGCAGTAGTTGAATCGCCAAAAGCGGTGCCATTAGTGATCGGCCCTTTAGTAATTGGACTACCATCAGGATAAACCGTGGTTCGTAAATTGTCAGCTAACCAACATTGGGTACCAATCTGAACTGTGTGATAAATATCTCCTTTGTAAGTACAAATATTTCCACAAGTTAAAGTTCCTGTAGTTCCATCACATTCCACGGGTGGAATTTGGCAAGTTGTTGGAGTTCCAACACAATAATCACTAGCACATTCCGTCTTTGTTGAACAAGTCGCATTAATAGGCTTTAACATAATAACACTATTATTAGCGACATAGGCATTAGTGGAACTACCAGCAGAAAAATCAGCATCAGTATTTTCCGTCCGAGTTGTTCCTGCTACCATGGATATTTTTAATTCATTATTAATAGTATTTAAATTAGAACTTTTACTTTTAAAAAATGTCCAACCCGATTGATCGTTGGCGTGAGTCGCGACAGCCGTGGTGGAAGCCCCACCCGACCAGCTAGCTTGAATCCAACCGAAGGTAGCCGCCCGAATATTAAGATGACTATTAAAAACTAGAAATACCAAAGAAACAACGACTAAAAAACCAAAAATATAAAATTTAGTTTTTGAGGAATGGCAAATAGAAACTAAAGAATTTTTGCCCTTAACTAGTTTCAATAATAATTTTTTCATACAAAAAAAATGAGTGTTTTTAAGCACTGTCAAATTTATTTAATCTGGCTTAATAATATCATTTTTCAAAAAACAGAGCAAATTTTTTACTCTTGCAATTCTAGAATCTTTATGCTACATTAAAACTACATTTAATATTTATTTATATCTTTCCCATGTCTTGAATTTGATCAAGATAATTTCCTCTAACAGAGTGAAATTAAAGGTATTCTTTAGCCCCAAATCTTAAGAATACTGGGGCTTTATTTAAAATAATGGGAAATAAAAAAAAATTTTATAAAATATTTAAATAATTTTTAAGTCCCATCAGTTATAATAATTATGTCAAAAACAAAAACAAGCGGAACCACTCATTACGAAATTTTATTTATTATTCCCAACAGGTTTACTGATGATGAAGCAAAAAAGTTGGCTGATCAGATTAAGAAAATCTTAACTGACAATCAAGCAACAATTAGCTTTAGTGAATATTGGGGTAAAAAACGTCTCGCTTATGAAATAAAACATAATGCTTTCGGGTATTACGGTTTATTTGAATTTGATCTAGAAGGAGCTTATTTAGCCAAAATCAATAAAGAACTTCGCCTATTCCCTGACGTTCTGCGTCATCAAATCGTGGTTAAGAAAGTTAAAACGGAACAAAAGTTAGCTCGAGATAAAAAAATTCGGGCCAAAATTGAATCTAAAAAGGCTATTATTGAAAAAGAATTAGAAGAAAAAGAAAAAGCTTCATCTTCATCGTCTGCTGTGAAGAAAAAAACTGACAAACGAGTAGATCTCAAAGATTTAGATGAAAAATTAGAAGGTATTTTGAATACTCAAAATCTAATTTAATAATAAAAGTCCCGATTTTTAATTTCTAAATCTCGGACTTAGCTAAAAATATGAATTTAAATAAAGCCATGATCATTGGGAATCTCACCCGTGATCCCGAATTAAGAAACACCGCTTCCGGACAAAGCGTCGCCTCTTTCTCGGTAGCAACCAATTTTGTCTGGACTGATCAGAGTGGTCAACAACAAAAAAAGGTTGAATTTCATAATATTATTGCCTGGCGTAAATTAGCCGAAATTTGTGCTAAATATTTACATAAAGGATCAAAGGTTTTTATTGAAGGTCGTTTACAAACGACAGACTGGACCGGCCAAGATGGCGTAAAACGTTATCGGACCGAAATTGTTACTGAAAACATGATCATGCTCGACAATAAAGGTGGCATGAATACTAATAGCACAACAGCTCCTTCAACTAATGAAAATGAAGCAGTAATCAATATTCCCGAAGAACCCAATAGTGACGAAGAGATTAAAGTTGAAAATATTCCCTTTTAATATTTCTTAATAAATACTAAAACTATGACTACTAAAAAGCCAAAAGAATGTTATTTTTGCGTTAATAATTTAGATGTTGATTATAAAGACACCCGAACTTTGCGACGCTTTATTAATTTTTATATGAAAATCTTGCCGGGGGCACGAACCGGAGTATGTTCTTGGCATCAAAGAAAATTAGCTACAGCTATCAAACGCTCACGGGTTATGGCCCTGCTATCAGCAACTCATAAATAATTTAAATTTTGCGTATGTTAAATTTCAATGAAATAAAAATGGGACGAATTATTAAAATTAATAATGACCCTTTTATTATTATTAGGACTGATCATCATAAAATGGGCCGTGGCGGAGCCGTCCTGAAAGTTAAATGCCGAAATTTAATCAATGGCAATGTTTTAGAGCGGACTTATCAAGGGACAGAAAAGGCTGAAGAGGCCGAAACTGAAACCAAACAAGCAGAGTTTATGTATAAGGATAAGGGTGAAGCTTATTTTATGAATAGTACCAATTATGAACAATTTTCTCTGCCATTAGAAGAACTAGGAGAAGCAGCAAAATTTTTGAAAGAGGGTATTAATGTTGATGTCTTTTATTTCGAAAATAAGCCAGTTTCTGTCAGTCTGCCAGTTAAAATGAACTTTAAAGTAGTCAGCGCTCCACCAAGCGTCAAGGGAAATTCTGCTGGTAATGTTAATAAGCAGGTAGAAATTGAAACGGGAGCTCTCATTAATGTCCCTTTATTTATTAACGAAGGGGAGATGATAAAAATTAATACCGAAACTGGTGAATATGTTGAGCGAGCTAACTAGATGAAAATCAATTTGATAAAAATTATCCCTCGACTATCGTCCAGGGATAATTTTTTATTTTGGAGCTTTCTTAAAGAGAATGCTATAATTTAGAAGAACAAGACAATAAATCAGGATAATTATAGTTAAGGGAGAATTAAAATTTTAAAATAATTTAACATGATAATTAGCGGATTAATCATTTTTAGTATTTTTTTTATTGGTCTGAGTCTAATTCGTTTAGATTGGGCGATATTATTATTAATTGTTGCTCTTCCTAGTTATTTAATTCGTTTTACAATATTTACTTTACCAACAACTCTGTTAGAAATAATGATTCTCATTAGTTTCACGATCTGGTTTATTAAATTCTTTCTACCAAATTTAAAAAAATTATTAAAAAACCGAAAAAATAGAATTTCTTATCCTTTTGCCTGGGAATTGATTTTAGTTCTGATAATTTCTGGAATCGCTGTCGGCATTGCTGGATTTAATATCCATGCGTTAGGAACCTGGAAGGCTTACTTCTTAGAACCAGTCTTATTATTTATTCTTATCCTTAATGTTTTTAAAAACAAAAAAGATTTGATTAAAATTCTCTGGGCCCTATTAATATCGGCAGGCGTGGTTGCTTTATTCGCTATTTTCCAAAAAATAACAGGGTTATTTATTAGTAATCCATTCTGGGCGGCTACTGGCCAACGACGAGTAGTTTCATTTTTTGGTTATCCTAATGCCGTTGGTTTATATTTAGGTCCTATAGTGCTATTGTTGATTGGCTGGTTATGTTCATTCTCTTGGCAGAAAATTACAAAACACTGGTTGTCCAAAATTTTGATTTTATTCACCATTATAATTTCCTTGCTGGGAATTTATTTCGCTCGTTCTGGCGGAGCGTTGGTAGGTATTGCTGGAGCTCTAATCATTTTTGCTTTGCTAGTTGGCAAAAAACAAAGATTAATTACTTTAACTGTATTACTATTGCTAATTGGTGGGATATTCTTTATTGTTCCTCATAACAACCAACTAACTAGAAAATTAACTTTTCAAGATTTATCAGGACAAATCAGAATCCAAGAATGGAAAGAAACTTTCACCATGCTTCAACACGGCAAATGGTTTACTGGAGTTGGTCTTGATAATTACCAACGAGCCGTTCAACCTTATCATCAGGCGGGAATATTTTTCAATTCCAACAATCTTCAAGATTTCAATTCTCGACTTTATGGTAGCGCTAGTTTACGTGCTAAATATTGGCAACCGGTAGAAATTTATCTCTATCCACATAATATTATTCTCAATTTTTGGACCGAGCTTGGACTAGGCGGTTTGTTATTATTTATCTGGTTAATTGTTAAATATTTAATAATAGCGTTAAAATTAAATCAGACATTAAAATTAGAAAATTCGGCAGAAAGATATTTGGTCCTTGGGCTATTAGGATCTATGTTGGTAATTATTATTCATGGTTTAGTTGATGTTCCTTATTTTAAAAATGATTTAGCAGCAATGTTCTGGATTTTCTTTGCTTTTTTAAGTATTCTAAATTTAAATTATCAAAAAATTAAAAAACAAACCAATAATGATAATCAGATTTCTCAAACTAATAAATAAAAACTTATGCAAATGATTCTACAAAAAATAATTTCTACCAGCGGCTATTGCTCTCGCCGTCAGGCCGAGAAGTTAATTAGAGGTGGGGCGGTAAAAGTTAATGGACAACGAGCTACCATCGGTGATCAAGCCGATCTTAATCAAGACCAAATTACTATTAAAAATCATCCTCTAGCTACTGCCGAGGAAAAAATATATATTAAATTGAATAAGCCAGCGGGATATACTTGCACCAACCGCAAATTTGATAAAGAAAAGAATATTTTTGATTTAGTAAATATTAAAGAACGAGTTTTTACCGTTGGTCGTTTAGATAAAGATAGTCGAGGTTTAATTTTGTTAACCAATGATGGCGATCTCACTCAACGACTAACTCATCCAAAATTTCAACATCTCAAAGTCTATGAAGTGAAGGTCCGAGGGAAAATAACAAATTTAAACGAAATAAAAGAAAAATTTCTTAAAGGAATAATTATTGGTGATAAAAAAGAACTTGCTCGTGCTAAGAAAATTGAATATTTACAAAAAGAGACTTTTGTCGTTAGTCTCAGCGAAGGGAAAAAACGTCAACTCCGTCTAATGTTCAGAGCTTTTAATTTAGAAGTAAAAGATTTAAAGAGAATCCAAATTGCTAATCTAGAAATAAAAAATTTATCAGCAGGAACTTGGAAATATTTAACTCCAGAAGAAATAAGAGATTTAAAAAAATAAATTTGGAGAGGTGGCTGAGTGGTTGAAGGTACCGCTCTCGAAAAGCGGCAAGGGTGTAAGCCCTTCGAGGGTTCGAATCCCTCCCTCTCCGCCAATTTGCGATTTTGTCAGTTTCGACATAATTGCGAGCAGAGCAAGGCTCTGCAAAAGACGCGCTTTGCGCGAAAGGGGCTGATTTTGCAACGATTTGCCACGCTCCGCTACAGCGAACCAAAACAGAAGTTTTTTTAATACATTTTTTTAATTTTTTTCTGCCCCCACTTTTTTCTTTTAAAAGGAAAAGAAAAAATGTGTGTGCCGA
>LSNS01000011.1 GCA_003056205.1 Parcubacteria group bacterium M6-OD1-4
GACTACGTACACACTGATCCGAAATAATGGCCAGAGAGATAAATCAGAATACTGGCTGCCACCACCAAGGCTGAAATAACCACAATAGTGTTCTGAGACACCGGACGAGCCAGATTCCAGAAGAAGAAAGTAGAAATAATGATGAAAATGACCGTTTCTAAGATCATTTCTAAAAAAACAGATTTTTTCATGATGAGGTTTTTAGTTAAACATAGATTTAATTGATTACTAAGACTACTTGCCGAACAACTAAGCTTGGCAATCAATTAAATCTAAGTTATATTTTAAAAGAACTAATAGTTCTAAATTATCATAATAAATAATTACTGTCAATTATATGATTCAACAAATTATTGCTCTCGTTTTAATCGCTATTTTTATCTGGCGCTTAGTATCACAAAAAAATAAAAAACAAATTAAACAAAATGAATTCATTCTCTGGTTAGTTTTCTGGTTGTTGGGCGCTCTGGCAATTATTTTCATTCATGATATTGATCAATTTGTCCACTACCTTGGTTTCTCTGGAACTGGAATTAGTTTTCTAATTTATTTAGCTGTTCTAATTCTCTTTTATTTAGTCTTCCGCCTCCGTCTTAATTTAGCTAAAATGGAAGAAAATATTACTAAACTAGTAAGAACAATAGCTTTAGATAAGGAACAAAAACATTCCCAGCATGAAAAATATCAAAAATAAGATAAAAGTTGCTTCTATTGTTTGCGCTTGGCCACCAGCGGCGGGTGGTATTGGAAATAGCGCCTACCAAATTAATCAATTGCTGAGCGATCGGGTAGAGATTGTTAATTTTACCCCCGGAAAAAATCTTCGACCTTGGCTCCAAAAGGGACATGGAGCTTTTTTACCACAACTTCTTTGGCGTTTAAAAGATTTTGATTATTTATATTTTCACTATCCCTTTTTTGGAACTAGTGAAATAATCTACTTATTTAAAAAATTACATAAGAAGAGACCAAAATTGATCATTCACTACCACATGGATGTCAAAAATAGTGGCTTACTAAGCAAAATTTTAAGTTTGCCAAGTCGTATTCTTCGTCGTTCCCTCCTCAATCAAGCGGATATAATTGTGACTGCTAGCTTAGACTATATTAAACATAGCCAAATTAGAAAATATTATTTCGCCCATCCCGAAAAATTTAGAGAAATTCCCTTTAGTCTTGATCTCCAAAAATTCCAGCCAAAAAGTTTAAATCAAAGTAGTAGTAACGGACTAATTAGCTATGCCCAAAAAATAGTTCATTATGTTAATAATGAATTTATTAAAAAGAATCAACGACAATTACTGTTTGTTGGTGGTTTAGACCGAGCTCATTATTTTAAAGGCTTAGAGGTTTTATTTATCGCTCTTAGTAAGCTGAAAACAAAAAATTGGAAATTAGTAATTGTCGGTGAAGGGGATCGCCGAAAACATTATGAAAAATTAAGTGAAAAATTAGCTTTAACAAAAAAAATAGAATTTCGAGGAAAATTATCTGCTACTGATTTAATTCGGACTTATCAAGAAGCCGATCTCTTACTTCTGCCATCAATCAATACTAATGAAGCTTTTGGTTTAGTGATTATTGAAGCCTTAGCTTGCGGAGTGCCGGTCATCGCTTCCAATCTCCCTGGTGTTCGTCAAGTTTTTAACAATGAGCAAGAAGGTCTACTGGTTAATCCTGGAAATAGCGAAGATTTGAAAAATAAGTTAGAATTTATTTTAAATCATGAAAATTCTCGACGAAAAATGGCCCAAGCGGCTCGCGAATTAGCAGAAAAGAGATATGACCAAGAGAAAATAAAAAAAGATTTAGAAAGCTTATTTAATTAAAGTGGAAAGATGAAAATTGCTATTATTAATAATCTATATTTTCCTTTTAACCATGGTGGTGCCGAACAAGTCGTCCGAACGATGATTCAAGAATTAAGAAATTCTGGTCATGAAGTTTTTTTAATCACCAGTCGACCCTCGGGAAAGTTTAAATCCCCAACAACAGATTTCTCAATTTATTACCTTCCCTCTTTAATTTATAATCTTGATCGCCTACCTAGCGGATTACGATTTTGTTGGCATCTCCATAATCTCTTTAATTTAAAAAAATACTATCAACTTAAAAAAATTCTTCAACACACTAAACCGGATCTCGTCATTACTCATAATCTTTTAGGCTTAGGCTTTTTAACTCCCCGCCTAATCAAAAAATTGAAGATTAAGCATCAACACGTTCTACATGATATTCAGCTCCTTCACCCTTCAGGCTTAATGCTTCTCGGACAAGAAAAAAAAATTAAGAGCTTCGCAGCTCGAAGTTATCAATACTGTACACGTTATCTATTCTCTTCACCAGAAAAAGTTATCTCACCTTCAAGATGGCTGATGGCTGAACACCGTCAACGAGGCTTTTTCCCTGATTCCCAATTAGAAATTAAACCCTTCAAAATTCCAATCCAAGAAATAAAAGTTAAGCAAAATGTTCTTCATCAGCAAGGCGCTGAGAAAGTCTTTCTTTTTGTTGGTCAACTAGAAATTCAAAAAGGAATTCTCTGGTTGATAAAAGTTTTCCAACAGTTAAATAATAAAGCAGTTAAATTAATTATTGTCGGAAGCGGTCCAAAAGAAAAAGAAATTAAAAAATTAATTAATTCCAATTCACAAATAGAACTTCGGGGACAATTAAACTCTTCAGAAGTTAAAAAAGTAATGTTAGCAAGTGATTATTTAATCGTTCCCTCACTATGTTATGAAAATTCTCCAACCGTGATTTATGAAGCTCAGGCTGTGGCTTTACCAGTGATTGCCGCCCAAATTGGCGGTATTCCCGAAATACTTAAAAATTCAGACTATCTATTCCCAGCCGGGAATGAAAAAGAATTAATTAGAATTCTAATGAATAAAATTACTAATAATAAAAATTAAATAGTAGCTAAGAGCCCAAACCTTGTAATCTCTTGTTGGCTTGGATATCAAATATAGTTTTTTGAAGACCATTGCGCAGAGTGACAACTGGCATCCAAGATAAATCATTCTTAGCGAGACTGATGTCTGGTAAAACTAACTCACTGACAAATAGCTTGCTGGTACTATAAGTAATTTTAGATGACGATTTTGTCTCTTCAATAATCAATTTAACTAAATCTGTTAAATTGACATTAACATCAGAACCAATATTAACTGGACCAGCAATTTCTGAAATCATTAATTTAGAAACAGCATCAATCAAATCATCAATATAACAAAAGGAAGAGGAAAAACTAGCATCACCATGGATAACAACATCTTTGTTTTCTAAAGCACTAATAATATAATCAGGAACAATTTGATGTTCGGCAATAGCCATCCGCGGTCCATAGACTCGAAAAAGGCGAATTAAACGAGCATCAATATTATAGACTGCTCGATAATTAGCAACTAGTGTTTCGGCAAAACGTTTTCCTTCATCATAAGCTGCCCGGTCAGCTAACTGATCAACTTGGCCAAGATGATCTTCTTTAAATTTTAACTCAGAATGAAGAGGATCACGAGGACCATAAACAACCGCTGAGGAGAATTGTAAAAACTTAGCTTGGTATTTAATGGTTAAATCTAATAAATTCTTGACCACTAAAGAATTAGCGGCTAAAACTGCTACGCGATTAACTAAGAAATGTTTTGGCGAGGCGGGACAAGCTAAATTATAAATTTCTTGGATTCCTTGAAATTCCACCTTAAATTCTTTCAAGTCTTCAATTTTTTCCAATTCCAAAGGTAGGCTTAAATCGTGATTGATAAAAATAAAATTTGGGTTAGCAAGAAGATGATCAATATTACGTTCAGTCCCAGAAACAAAATTATCAATACAAATAACCTTATGTTTTTTTACCAATTCGTCACAAAGATGAGAGCCAATAAAACCTGCTCCACCAGCAACCAAGACATTTTTTTTATCAAAAATTACTTGTTTAGACATAGTCTTAAAACTTATTAAAGATTAGTTAGATACTTTTATTATAGCAATATTTGCTCCACCATGCCAATTAGTTTTCCAAGTATAAAAAGATTGTAGAAGAGCTCCTTGACCATTAAAAATCCTAATTTCTGGGGCAGCCCCTGGTTCGGCACCAACAATAATATCTCCAATACCATTATTATTAATATCACCCGCAGCGAGATTAACTCCACCTTGCCAGTTAGTACGGAAAACAAGAAACTTCTTTTTCAAGACTGCACGATTAGTAAAAATTTTAATTAAGGGATTCCGTCCTGGACCAGGAGCAACAATAATTTCTTGTTTATTACGATCCCGTCGCCCATCAACATTAGTGACCGCTACTTTAATCCCTCCCCGAAAAGTTTTTTCATAAGCATAAAAAGCACTTAAGATTTTACCCGTGGGGGTAAAAATTTTAATCACTGGTGCTCGCCCACGACCATAAGCAACAACAATCTCTCGATTTTCTTTGCCATCTAAATCACCAACAGCGACACTCAAACCACCACGCCAGTTTTTGCTATCCACTGAGAAACTTCTTAATAATCGTCCCTGATTACTATAGATATAAACTTTACCTCGTCCTGCAGAAGCAGCGGTCACAATAATTTCTGCTTGACCATCACCCTGAAGATCGCTAACAGCGAGATTAAGGCCACCACGAAAATGGGAATTCAAAACGGAAAATGTTTTCAACACTTGCCCCTGAGAACTAAGAATTTTAATTTGTGGTTTTTGTCCTAAAGCAGAGGCGACCACAATTTCATTTTGACCATTTCCATAAAGATCACCGCTGGCAACTTGAGAACCAGGCGCTAAACTCTTTAAAGATAATTGGCGAATAAAGTCTCCGTTAACTGCTGTAATTTTAGAATGCCGAAAAGTTTTTTTAATATTTTTATTGCTGACAACCACTAGACGAGCTAAATAACTATAAAGTTTAGCTTTAGCCATTTCCACCGCCTTAAAAACATCTAAACGTCCATTACCAAGTTCACTGAGATAATGAGGATTCAAACGATTAATATTATCAGTAGAAGCAAAAAGAATATTAACCACCTGACGAGGACTTAATTCTGGATTAGCCTGTTCAATTAAAGCTAAAGTTGCCGAAACTAAAGGAGCAGCCATTGAGGTCCCTGACCAATAGCCATCATAAATTTTACTAGGATTATTCTTAATACTCCCAGCGGTGATCGTATTAAAAAAACTAATTCCCGGAGCAGTAATATCAACGCAACGTGATCCATAACTAGAAAATTTTGCTTTTTGATCTAAAGCATCAGTGGCGGCAACACCAATCACCATATTTTGATTAAAACTACCATCATAACAAGCGGGATAAATTGGTGTTTTACTAATATTATAACCTTGACCATTAGCCTGCCCATTTCCAGCAGCAGCCACCACAATCACCCCGGCTTGATGAGCCCGAGCAATTGCTTCTTGTAAGGCCTGACTATATTTAAAAGAGGTAAAACTTAAATTAATAATATCCGCACCATTATTAGTTGCATAATCAATAGCCCGAATCACATCGCTCACCTTTCCCTGCCCCCGATCGTTTAAAACTCGAAGGGGCATTATTTTAGCTGACCAAGTTACACCCACCACACCAATCTTATTATTTCCTTGGGCAGCAATAATACCGGCCACCATCGTTCCGTGCGATACTCCAGTTTCCGTCCAACCGGGATCAAATTTAGCCGGTGCTTGAGGAATATTATCCACAAAATCCCAACCATGAACATCGTCGATAAAACCATTGCCATCATCATCTCGGCCATTAGCGGGAATTTCTTTTGTATTCGTCCAAATATTATGGCGTAAATCAGGATGATTTAATTGGACCCGACCATCAATCACCGCAATAACAATGTCGGGGCTGGCAGAAATAATATCCCAAGCCTGATTAGCTTTAATCTTGGCTAAATACCACTGATTGTTATAATAGCGGTCGTTAGGGTGCACCGCTGCTAAAACTGGTTCAGCAATTAAGAAAGCCAGAATAAAAAAAGATGTTAGTATTTTTTTCATAACATCTTAATAATATCATAATTTAAATAGATAAAACAAGCTCAAGAATTCACAAAATTACAGCTAAAATTATTTTTGTAAGAGTTTGAAGAGAATAAATCTTTACAGACTTTCCAGTAGTTTCAAAGTTTCTTGAGCACACTTTCGCCAACTAAATTGTTGAGCACGTTTTCGTCCCCGAATAATTAATTGGGCTCGCAATTGCTGATCACTGATAATATTAAACATCGCTTTAGCAATTGCGTTTTTATCATTTTGATTAAAGTATAAAGCGGCTTCACCGGCAATTTCTCGCAAAACACTTAAATCCGAAACAGCAGTGGGAACTCCACAAGCAAAAGCTTCTAAAATTGGAATGCCAAAACCTTCATGCTTAGTCGGAAAAATAAAAGCTTGAGCAGCACTAAAAATATCTGGTAAATCTTTTTCCTGAACCCAACCCGGCAAAAATATCTTATCTTCCAAACCATATTCACTAATCGTATAACCAATTTCATCATAACCAAAACTAGCATCGCCCACTAAAACTAAATTCATCTTTAGTTCAGGATGAGCTTCGGTTAATAAGGCAAAAGCTTCGACCAGAGCAACGGTATTTTTCTTTTTTTCCAAGCGACCAACATATAAAAGATAAGGGGCTTGTAAACCATATTTCGCTAAAATTGCTGATTTTTTTTCCTCAGTACTATTTGCTGGATATAATTCTGAATCATAACCATTGTGAATAACCACTATTTTCTCTGGGGAGGTTTTTTTATAAAGTTTTAAAATATCTTGTTTAGTATTTTCCGAAACGGCGATAATTTTTTTAGCATGGCGTAGGGCAAAAGTAGTTGACCAGTAGAGATAGTCTAAAGATTCTGATCGGTAACGGCCATAAGTAATAATTTTAATAAAAAAATTTACCAAACGTCGTAAACCAAAAACTTTTGTCTTCAGTTTAAAGGAGTGATATAAGTTACTTTCTTGCCAAAAAGCTAAATCATGAATAGTGTTGACGGTTTTGAAAGGGCCAAAAAGCGGTAAACCATGGGCGGGAACAAATAAAACATCTGGACGGTGCCAAAACATTTCCAAAGTTAAACGCCCTAAAGTCCAGAAAGAAGCGAATGGCCAATTCAAGAGTTTGATTGAAAAATTGGGATGATCTTTAATTATTGCTAAAAGATCTGGTCGCGCTGGTTGGTTGAGATAGAGATGGTATTGATTAACAGAATCAATTTCTGCTAAATTTTTAATTAAATAAAAGGAATACCATTCAGTCCCGGTTTTATGAAGTAAATTAGCGCGTGAAGCGTCGATGCCAATAATCATATAAAAAAACGACCATTGAAATCATGGTCTGTTAATTATTTAGTCGCTAGAATACTACGTTTATAGGAGTCAAGATTATCAAGGGCAATTCCCGTCCCTTTCGCTACACACAACATAGCATCATCGGCGACATAAGCCGCCACACCAGTCGTGCGAGCAATCAATTGATCAATATTTCGTAATAAAGAGCTTCCCCCGGTGAGAATGATTCCCTTGTCCATAATATCGGCTGATAATTCTGGTGGAGTTTTTTGTAAAACTTTTTTTACCACCGAAATAATCGCTTCTAGTTCACTTTGAATAGCTTCAGTCACATCGTCACTAGAAACCGTAATACTACGAGGTAAACCAGTAACAATATCTCGCCCACGAATATCTAAATATAATTTATCTTCAATATATAAAGCCGAACCAATATTGATTTTTACTTCTTCAGCAGTCCGTTCCCCAATTGCTAAATTATATTTTTTTCGAATAAATTCTAAAATCGCCGCATCAAATTTATTACCACCAACGCGCACGGAAGTGGAAGCGACGATTCCTCCTAAAGAAATCACCGCCATTTCTGCTGTACCACCACCAATATCAATCACCATGTGTCCCGTTGCTGAACCAATCGGAATATCGGCTCCAATTGCGGCAGCAACTGGCTCTTTGATGATATAAGCGGCTTTCGCTCCAGCAGCGATGGTCGCTTCAATCACCGCCCGTCGTTCAGTGGAAGAAATGCCAGCTGGAACAGCAACCATTACTTCGGGCCGGAATAAACGAATCCCGCCTAAAGTCTTGTTAACAAAATAACGAATCATCGCTTCGGTGGCTCGATAATCAGCAATAACCCCGTCTTTCAAAGGACGAATGGCGGTAATAATATCGGGAGTGCGTCCAATCATATCCTTGGCTTCATTACCAACAGCAAGAATTTTTTTATCTTCTACTGACACAGCAACCACGCTAGGCTCATTAACAACGATTCCTCGTCGCGGAACATAGATTAAAGTATAAGTTGTGCCTAAATCAATACCGATTCGTTTAATAAACATAAAAATCTTATTAAATACTAGTCTATCTTAATATTTTACCGAGCATTAGTCAATATCATCTTCATTATTTCCGCTACCACCTTCTTGAGAAAATTTTTCTTTATTAGTAACAATTTTTTTCACTTTTTCAGCAAATTGAAAAGTATCAAATTCTTCTTTGAAAAAAAAGTAATCAGCTCCTAATTCTAAGCTCCGACTACGACTATCAGCCACACTCAAATCGGTAAAAATAAAGATTTGCTTATCACTCAGCTCGGGGTCAGCCTTAATCTTTTTAATAATATCAAAACCATCAACTTTCGGCAGGATTAAATCTAAAATAATATATTCTGGAGAAAAATCTCGTAAGCGTTGCAATAATTCTTCTGATTCTTCATCCCCATAACTTAGCTCGACGTCAAATTCGGCAGCAGCAAACTGGGATTCTAAGCCATAGAGAATATCCGCATCATCTTCAATAATAAAAATTTTTCTAGTTGACATATTATTAAACATTTTTTATTAACCACTCCATACTTAAAATTTGAGTAATTAATAAAATAAAATTAACTTTTAAGTTTTTTCCACCAAGAAGAATGTTGTTGATACCAGTTAATGGTTTCTTGTAATCCTTGTTGAAAATTAATTTTTGGCGACCAAGAGAGTTCTCGCTGAGCTTTACGAGAATCAATAGCATACCGCTGATCATGCCCAGGACGATCACTAACATACTTAATTTTGCTCTCCGGGAAAGACATTAATTTTAAAATTAATTTCGTAATCTCTAAATTAGAATATTCATTATTAGCCCCCAAACAATAAGTCTCACCAATCTTCCCGTGATGAATGATTAGGTCTATTCCACGGTTATGATCATCAACATGAATCCAGTCCCGAACATTCTGGCCAGTGCCATAAACTGGAACAGTCTGATCTGTTAATAAATTAGTAATGAATAAGGGAATTAATTTTTCGGGATATTGATAGGGGCCATAGTTGTTAGAACAATTAGAAATAGTAATGGGCAAATTGTAAGTATGGAAATAAGCCCGTACCAAATGATCAGCCGCCGCTTTAGAAGCACTATAGGGAGAGTGGGGCTGATAAGGACTCTGCTCATTAAATTTTTCAGCATTAAAGTCTAAACTACCAAAAACCTCGTCAGTAGAAATATGGTGAAAACGAATTTGTCGCTGACGGGCTGCTTCTAATAGCACTCGAGTACCCTCAACATTGGTTTTAATAAAATCAGCACTATTGAGAATAGAACGATCCACATGGCTTTCAGCAGCAAAATGAACAATCAGCTCAACGTCCGCCACTAATTTATTAACTAAACGAGCATCACTAATATCACCGTGAACAAATTGATAATGAGGATGACTACTAATATCTTCTAAATTATCCAAATTGCCAGCATAAGTCAGTAAATCTAAATTAACCAAATAATCAGTGGGATATTTTTTTAACCAATAATGAATAAAATTGGAGCCAATAAAACCTGCCCCACCAGTTACTAATAATTTCATAAAAGATGAAAAACTAAACCACTATTTTAATAAAACTTAACTCCTTAACTTTTTAATAATTTCTTCGGCGGCTCCCGGGGCATAAGTAGTTCGCAACCAAGAACGGTGTTGATCATGAGCATCACGGGGGATAAGATGAAAATGGAGATGCTCCACCTCTTGACCAGCGGCACGACCATTATTAACTGAGAGATTATAAGCAGCTAATCCTAATTTGGTCTTTAATAAATAAGCAACTTTTTTAACCACCGTAATTAAATACTTCAATTCCTCTTCAGGAATTTCTTCCAAATTTTGATAATGTTTTTTTGGAATCACTAAGGTGTGTCCAGGATTGACTGGTTTAATATCTAAAAAAGCTAAAACTTGCTCATCTTCATAAACTCGATAAGCAGGGATTTCCTGATTAATAATTTTACAAAAAATACACATAGTCTGTTATAAATTAAAACTGATAATTAAAACTATTTAATCTGATAAGGACTTGTCGGATCTTGCTCCCAACGAATTTCATCTATTTTCTCTTTTTTTCCTAAACCTTTATATAATTTATTAGGAAAATTAATGCTAAAAGCGGGAATCTTAGAAATACATTTATAACCATGGACAACTCCAGGAGGAACAATGACTAGACAAGGATTATTTTCACCAACTTCAATCTCGAGAGATTCACCATTCGTTTTTGAGTCTTGACGACGATCCCAAAGATAAAGACGAAAAGTACCAGGACCCACAAAAATAAAACAATCACTTTGAGCAACATGCTCATGTGGACCACGCACTATTCCTGGCTTGGTTAAACTGACATAAGACATGGTGGGTTTAAAATCTAATTCATCGTTCCGAAAAACTTCCGCCAACCAACCACGTTCATCAGAATATTTAGCAATTTTTCTAATAAGAACATCTTTAATCATAAATAATATTATTTAATTTCTTGAGCAGCTGGATATTCTAGTAAACCCCGCTGGGCTCCTAAATGAGAAACTTTCGCCGCTGCATTTAAAAGAGCCAATTCTAAAGCACGATTAATATCATTAGAAAATAAGATCATCCCCGCGGCAAACGAAGAATTAAAAACATCCCCAATTCCAGTAGTATCCACGGTTTTTGTCCCTTTAATAATTTGCCGACGATAAATCTGCTGACCATCATAAACCATCACTCCTTCAAAACCGAGAGTAATTACGACATACTGGGGGCCAAAACTATGCATAATTTTAATTAAATTTTCCGGATTATTCAAAAATTTCCGCCCCAGGTGACGATGTTTCTCAGAACTCATAATCAATTCTAGAGCTTCATCCTTATTAGAAGCTAAAACACTAACCTTCTTTAAATAGGGAGCAATTTTCTTTACTCCTAATAAATATTGAGTCATCCCTGGATTCCAAAATACTCGCGGACTGTTTTTTTGATCCAGCACTGAGAAAATCTTTTTTAATTCGGCCGGCCAATTACCAGCGAGAGAAGCAATATAGATGTTTTGGGCGGAAGATAAAACCTTTAACTGTCGGGGACTTAAAGATAATTTAGTATTTGCTCCTCGCTGAGCAAAAATAATTCGTTCTCCAGAAGGAGAAATCAGGACAAAAGAAGAGCCACTCTCTGCCCCCTTAATTATCGACAGAAAATTAGTATTCACCTTTTGCTGACGAAGATTTTTTTTGATAAACTCTCCATCCTCATCATCACCAATGGGCGCTAAACAAGCAACTCGAAAACCAAGTTTTGCTAAACAAACTGCCGCATTCGCTGCCCCTCCGCCAAAAGCATAATAAAATTTATCTACTTTAATCTTCGCCCCAGTTTCAAAAGCGAGAACATTTTGACGTAAAAGATCACGACGATTCTTAATCAACACTCCTTGATCAGTAAAAAAAGAAATATCTCGAGTCGTCCCACCAATAGTAATAAAATTATAAATCATATTGTTATCATAACATAAAAATTATTTCTTTTCCAAAAAGAAGGGTTGCCAACGCCGGCTAAAAAAATTAACTAAGTTAAACATCAGCAAGGCAAAGATTTCACTCCAAATAATTTGATAAATAAGGGTCGACCAAAAATAACTATTCTGAAGAAAGAATATTTTGGAACTAGCAAAGGAAAAATAACTTAATGAAGCTAATAAAAGATTATAAAAAATAGTTGCTAAAAATATTAACAAACTAAAAGAATATAGAGAACGATTGGTCAGCCATTTTCGTAAAATCCAGCTAACAAAAACAACCGTTAAAAATAAAGTAATAAGGTAGAAGCCAAAAAAATTAAAGAACAAAATATCGAGATAAAAACCGCCAATAATGGCCGCACTGGCTGCTGAACGAAAATCATAGAAAAAAAGAAGAAAAACTAGAATAATTAATAATAAATTCAAATCACGAAAAAATTGTGGCAAGACGGCTAAAATAGAAAATTGGCTAATAACCACCAAGAGAATAAAGAGAAAAAAAAGAATAATTTGTCCAATTTTTTTAAACATAGCTGGAACTAAATTGAAAGAAAATTAAATTCTATAAAAGCGAAAACAAAAACCACAATTTATTGCGGGATAACAATAGAAACAATAGTTAAATTATCAAAGTTAATTAGTGGTTGAATAGTGGCTGTTTGCCAAACCGCATTACTGCTTTGATGAATTTGTGAGATCTTGCCAATTAACAAACCGCGAGGAATTTCGTTCTCTAAACCAGAAGTAATAATCATCTCCCCAAGTTTAAGTTTTTCAGATTGGGGAATAAAATTCATTTGAATAGTCAAGCCAAGATTACCACTCGTCACCCCTTGCGTTAAAGTTTGATTTTGAACTGCGGCGGCTAATTTACAATTAATATTCGTGCTTAAACAAGCAATAGCACTAGTATTCTTGACTTCCATAATTTTTCCAATGATTATTCCTTGGGAATTAATTATCGCCAATCCTGGTCGCAAACCAGATTGCCGACCACGATCAATAATTAAATCTCCTCGATTACCAAGACGAAGCTGTTTAGCAATAATCGTCGCCGTTATCGTCTGAAAATGATGAGTGCTTTTTAATTTTAAAATAGAACGTAATTTTTGATTACTAGCATTAATTTCTAGACAGCGGGAATTAGCAACTGTGAGCGTATTAACCAATTTCTCAAGTTGTTGAACTTTGGTCTGCAGGACCTGACGATCATAACGTTGTTGATAAGAACTTCGAAAATTTGTTCCCCAGTCATACAAACGAACAGTTAATGGTTTAGTAGCAGATAACAAAAAATCTTCTAGCGGAGCTAAAAGACCAATGCTATGTAAAACAATTAGGAAGACAATAAGCGTTGAGAAAATTACTAGGGGATTATTTTTCTTAATTTTTAGCATACAAGATTCTTTTCTTGAACAAAGCAAAACTATTCTTCTTCATTGGGCATCATCACCTTATCTAGTAATTCTTTATTATCTAATAAAATACCAGTTCCCCGAGCCACGCAGGTGAGTGGATCGTCAACTAGTTTAACGGGAATCTTAGTAGCTGCTGATATGGCCTGATCTAAACCACGGAGTAAACCACCCCCCCCAGATAAAAATAAGCCTCGTTCATAAATATCAGAAACTAATTCCGGCGGAGTAGTTTCTAAAATTGTTTTAATATTTTCAATAATCCGATTTACTGTTCGACTCAAAGCTTCCCGAATCTGTTTATCGGTGGCCATTAAAGCTTTAGGCAAACCAGTTAATAAATCACGACCCCGAACTTCAATTTCTTGAGGACTTTCCAAAGGACCAGCAGAACCAACGGCGATTTTAATACTCTCCGCTAATTGTTCACCAATTAAAATATTAAATTCTTCCCGCACATATTCAATAATATTATTATCAAATTCATTGCCAGCGGCTTTTAAAGACTTCCAAGTAACGACACCACCAAGAGAAATTACCGCAATTTCAGTTGTGCCACCGCCAATATCAACAATCATTGTCGCCGTCGCTTCCGTTACTGGTAACCGGGCACCAATAGCTGCCGCCATCGCTTCATTAATTAAATACACTTTCCGAGCCCCAGCCGATTTAGCAGCATCTTCTACTGCTTTTTTCTCTACTTCAGTTAAATCTAAGGGAATGCCAATCACCACCCGGGGGCGAGATACTAAAGAGAAATTCTCATGATGAACTTTATTAATAAAATATTTCAACATTTTCTCAGTAATCTCAAAATCAGAAATTACACCATCCACCAAAGGTTTAATGGCCTCAATATGTCCTGGAGTTTTACCAACCATTTTTTTAGCAGCTTCACCTACTTCCAAAATTTCATTAGTCCGCTTATTAATGGCGACAACGCTGGGTTCATTAATAATAATTCCTTTATCTGCTAAATAAACCAAAGTATTTTTGGTCCCCAGATCAATTCCTAAATCTTGATTAAATTTTCCAAAAAATTTACCAAACATAATTTAAATATAGATGACCATTATTAATTAATAAATAATAATGAAAATATCAGAATTTTAATAACTGCGAGCAAATAACCAATCGTGTTTAGCTTCTTGACCACTAATAAAACATTTCTTGTTTTTTGGTGCTCGTTGAGCATTTTCAGGTAATAATAAACGAGAAACTATTCCATATTTTTCTTTAAGTTGCTTTTCAGTTTCTGGATCTTCACTCCAACTAGCCTCAAACCAAACCTGTTGCTTATCAATTTCTTCCCAATTTTCAATTCGTTTAATATGCCCAGTAAAAAAGTTTTGAGCTTGCTGATATAAATTATCTTGAATTTCGGAAATCAAGTTTACTAAATAATTATCTAAATTAACTCGAGAGATTAATTCTTTACGATCATCATCCCGACGAAAAACTGTGACTTCTTTTTTATTCACTTCTTGCAAACCAATCTCTAAACGAACTGGTACGCCCCGTATTTCCCAATGATTAAATTTAAATCCTGGACTTAAATTCTGGCGACGATCAATTTTAACCCGATATTTCTTTTGTAAAGTCTGCTCCAATTCTTGGCAATAAGCGAGCACCTGTCGTTGACCATCGTCATCTCGATAAATCGGAACAATAATGATTTGAATCGGCGCCACATTAGGTGGTAAACGTAAACCATTATCATCACCATGGACCATAATTAAAGCACCAACCGCTCGCCAAGATAAGCCCCAACTATTCTGATGAACAAGATGTGATTGACCATCGGCCCCTAAATAATTAACGTTAAAAACTTTAGCAAAATTAGTTCCCAAATAATGACTAGTAGCTCCTTGGATAGCCTTTCCATCCCGAGACATAAGTTCTACCGTCGTCGTCGCTACCGCACCCGCAAATTTCTCACTCTCTGACTTTTGACCAGCTAAAGACGGAATGGCCATAAATTTATAAATATCCTGATAAATTTGCGTCATCTTTTGAACTTCTGAGCGGGCCTCCTCTTCATTTGCAAAAGCAGTATGTCCTTCCTGCCATAAAAATTCACTCCAACGCAAAAAAGCACGTGGTCGTTTTTCCCAACGAACAACATTCGCCCACTGATTTAATCGTAAAGGTAAATCTTGGTAGCTTTGAATCCAACGAGCATAGGTCTTATACATGGCCGCTTCACTCGTCGGACGAATAACTAATTTATTCTCTAATTCTTTGCCACCAGCATGAGTAACCACTGCTAGTTCTGGAGCAAAACCTTGAACATGGTCTTTTTCCGCTTCTAAATTAGCCAGCGGAACAAAAATTGGGAAATAAACATTTTCCACCCCATCTTCTTCCAAACGCCGACTTAATTCTGCTTTGATTAATTCCCAAATTTTTAAACCATAAGGACGGACAATCCCACAACCGCGGACCTCTGATGGTTCAGCTAATTCGGCCTCACGGACCACATCCTGATACCATTGAGGAAAATCAGTAGCTTGCTTAGTAATTGTTTTTTTTCCTGTAATAGACATAATAATTCTTCTTTATCTTAACCAAAAAAAATGCTCTTGTAAAGTCGCCTAAATTCGCTCAGCAAGAATATAATAAGCTTGCTGATCTCCCAAAATAGTGAAAATTAAAAATAACTGGCCACCTTCTTTTAATTTAGTTCGTCGATAAACTTCTTCCGGTTTAAATGGAAGGTGTTTGACAATCACATTCGCTCGCTCTAAATGGCGAGCTTTAATAAATTTTTGCAGAGCTGACCAAGAAAAAGTTTCAGAAGCTAAAACTTTAAACACCCGCCAGAGATCGGGAATTTCCGCTTGAACAATATTTTGACTAGTGAGAAAGGGTAAATAAGGGCTTAATTTTGATAATTGATATTTAAGAGCCAAGTCATCAACGAGATGAGCCTTGACAATCGCTTTATTAGGTTCATACCAGTAATTTAAAGCCTGCTTCACAAAAACTGGATTTTTCCGAGGCTGGTTTTGATAAGTTTTAAAGCCATCCGCAGTTAAAATAGTTGCCCGCCGTTCTGCCGTTTTTAAGTCACCAAACCAGAGCATCACCACTTTATTAGTATTATGTTCAGAAATTACCTCAACTTCAGGTTGTTCTGGTAATAATTTCAATTCCCGATAATCAAAGGCCGGAGAAATTTTCACTCCCAAATTTTTAGTAATTGAAAAAATAGCTGGTAGAATTTCCAAGAGAGGAGGCTGAGAATTTAAAAAAGAACGAGTTTTAGTCTTCCCCGGACGATAACGAGAAGGATCTAAAAATAAAGCATCAACTCCTCCTAATGATTCTTGTTTTGATAATTCTTCTTGAACCTCAGCTAAAATAAATTTAATTTTTGAAGAAACTCCCCAAACCTGAGTATTGAGCCGAGCACAAGCTAAATTAACTTCATCCTGATCGATGGCAATCACCCGTCGACAACGTCTTGCTAAAGAAATTAAATTGCCACCCAAACCACAAGTTAAATCAGCAACTCGCCATTCTTTTTTGAATCGTTGCGCTAAATAATTAGAGATTTTTTCTCCCGTTGCTTGTTCTAAGGCTAAAGAACTAAAAAACATTTCTGCGGCACGACTAAACTTTTCCTGAGCTTTCCGCCGTAATTTAAGCAAACTAACCACCGCTCCCAGATAAGGAGAATCTAATTTTTTTTTGGATCTCAACAATAAACGAAAGAGAGCGGTCTCGTCATCATTGACATACCGCTCTAATAATTCTTTTCCCGCTGAAGATGTTAAAAAATCTAATTCCGAAATAGTCATGACTATTTTTTAAATATTTTTTTTAAAGCCTGTTTAACCCGTTCACCGCTATCTTTAATTTGAGAGTCTACTAAACTTAAGGCTTGCCGGGCCTCACTGAGAGAATAGCCTAAAGACATTAGAGCATCAATTTCATCACTACTCGCCATTAAACTAAGTGGATCTAAAGATCCCGTCTGTTGACTGGAGCGAAGAACTTTATTTTTTAATTCCAATACTAAACGTTCCGCAGTTTTCTGACCAATTCCCGAAACTTTTGTCAGAAGATTAGCATCGCCCCGAATAATAGCTTCACGAATATCTTCTGTCGCCGCCATATTCAAAACACCCAAAGCTGATTTTGGTCCGATCCCAGAAACAGTTAATAGTAATTCAAATAATTCTAAATCTGCTAAATTCGGGAAACCATATAAATCACTAGCTTCTTCTCGCACCCGATGATGAATATAGACTTCTAACTCTTGCTTAATTTTTAGATCAGCTAAAAAAGTTTCGCCCATAAAAACTTGATAGCCGATATTAGTAACTTCAATAATTGCATAATTTAAAGTTTTATTAATTATTTTTCCTCTTAAAAATGAAATCATACTTGACAAAAAAATTATTAAGTGCTAGTATATAGACAAGAAAGCGGCATAAGTATAAGTCGCAAATAATGGTGGTATTAAACCACCGATAGAGCATGTGGGCAAAATCCCCACTCTGTCATCCGCAGTAAAGGAAGACAGGTTCCGCGTCAAAGTCGGTTATTATATTCTGGGACTTAAAGCGAAAGAAGTCGAAAAAAATGCTTGAAAAAGCCCCAGTCCCGACGAAGAGAAATGCTCAAAGCACCGCTATATGTTTTTAAAGATGATTGATTGTTCTGCAGGACAATTAAATCTATAACTTTAAAAACTATAGCGGTTTTTATTTATCCTGTAAATATTAAACAACATCGATCTTCCTTCTCAGAACAGTTAAAGCAGGAATCTTTCCTGTTTTTTTATTTAATTTTAAAACAGCAATTTGACCGCCACCACCACCATGGGCTTCGCTCAGTTCTTCTCCACTGTGAGCATCCCATAGTTGTTGAGACTGTACTTTAATTATATCATAATCGGGACGAATAATCTCTACTTCATCACCAACCTTGATTGTATTATGAACTTTAAAATATATTAAATTAGCATCCTGGTCTAAATTTTTAAAAACTTTGGCATAACTTTTTAAAGGTTTAAGCACCTGTCCACAGAATTCCCAAGCACTACTATTATGAGCATTCGCAATATTTTGATCAGCTTTTTCACCTAATAAAAACCCCGTGGTATAACCCCGTTGGACTAATTTAGTTTCTAACTCGGAATATAAATAATCTATTTCTTTCTGAAATTCTTGAGGCTTTATTTTTTTATTCAATAGATTTATAGCTCGACGATAGATGCCAACCACATTAGCTTGATAATAAACACTCTTTGCTCGACCTTCAATTTTAAAACTAGTGACTCCCGCGGCTTTCAATTCTTGAAGATGTTTAATTAAACATAAATCTTTAGAATTTAAAAGATAGGTGCCATGTTTTTCTTCCACTAATTCTAATTCTTCTTGATGATTGTCAGTTTTTAATTTAAATCTTTGAACATCATAGGGCCAACGACAAGGTTGAGCACAATCCCCTAAATTAGCACTCCGATCAACAAATAATTTAGAGAGAAAACAACGCCCGGAATAGGCCATACACATGGCGCCCTGCACAAAATACTCTAATTCCATTTTCGGTACTGCTCGATGAATTTCTTTAATTTCTGATAAAGTAACTTCCCGTCCTAAAATAATACGTTGTAAGCCTTGCCGAGCCCAAAACTTAACCGCTGCTAAATTTGTACAGTTCGCTTGAGTAGAAAGATGAATTTCGGCTTGAGGCCAAGTCTCCTGAACAACAAAAATAATTCCGGGATCAGAAATAATTAAAGCATCCACTTTTAGCTTTTTAAGTTCCTGTAAATATTGCGGTAATTTTTCAAAATGCTGATTATGAGCAAAAATGTTTAAAGTAATATAGACTTTTTTGTTTTGTTGATGAGCTTCTTGAACAGCCTCTTTAATCCCTAATAAATTAAAATCATTAATTCGTACTCGCAAAGAAAAATCAGGAAGACCTAAATAAACAGCATCCGCTCCATAAGCAAAAGCGGTGGCCATTTTTAATTTATTACCAGCAGGAGCGAGCAACTCTAATTTAGACATAATTTATAAAAATATTATTTTTTCCGAGAGTTTTTAACTTGAGACTTTTTTTCTTCTCGAAAGCGTTTGACCCGAATTAAACCAGAAATGGGAACAATTTCTATCCCCTTCTTCTCTAGCTCATCTAGAAATAAATTCAATCCAAGAGAATCAGAGGCCATATGACCAGCAACCACAACATTTAAATGATGTTTTTCTGCTTCTTGACGATGTTTTTCACTCATATGCATGCTAATAATTGTTCCGATTCCTTGTTGAGCCATTTTTTCATAAATATCTTTAGAACCACTTGTTCCCCCCGTAAATTCAGTCACCACAATCCGACCACAAGCACCGTCTAAAGAACCGTTAAAAATAATTGGTCCCGCTTTACGGACTTGAGCTTCTTGATACTCGGGAATAGTTTTTAACAATTTTAGTAAGTCTTCTAAAGTTTCAAGATTTTTTTCATTCTTTTTGAGGAGTTTAATCATAAAATCTGCTCCCAAATTATCAGCGGGAGTATGAACACACATAAAATCTAAACCGAGAATTTGAGCAATATCAACAGCACGGTTATGATTAATCGGCGACAAACCTCGCAATACTTCAGCAATCCGTGGTCGATCAATGTCTTCGGCAATATTAATTGGCACACCATAACGAGCCAAAACTTGCGCTTGAAGATGCATCACTTCGGCTAAATCTGCTAAAGCTGGACCTTGAGGATGATGAGCAATAACTAAATCAATATCCCCCAACTGTTTCGCCAATAATAATTCAGGTCCTTCCATATCAACCCCCACCAGAATTTTTTTAATTTGTTTTTTCTGATTATCAACCAAAATTAGAGAATCAGCATAGGGATTTGTTAATTTACTCTGATCAAAATCCTTTTTTTCGGCAAGGGACAGAGAATCATATTTTTTTTTAATCCGTGCTAAATTCTTAGCAACTTGTTCAGAACCACGTAAATCGTGGCTAACCCCTAATTTAATAGCTAAATCATAAATTTGCTTAGTAGTCATATATTTTTGACATTAATAAATTTAAAAATCTTTTGTGATATTATTTTTCTTATATTGCTCGTAACTTTTTAATTCTTTCTTGAATAGGTGGATGATCAGCTAAAGCCCTGCTCAACCAACCCCTTTTCTTGCGACCACCAATATCTTTTTTAAAAGGTGAAGCAATATAAAGATGAGCAGTCGCTCGATTAGCTTCTCGGAGAGGTTTCCGATCACCAGCAATTTTTTCCAAAGCTCGTGCTAAACCTTCGGGATAACGAGTCAACAAAGCACTATCAGCATCGGCTAAATACTCTCGTTTTCGAGAAATAGCAAATTGCATTAAATAGGCAAAAAGTGGAGCGAGAATAGAAAAAGCAATAGCGGCAATAAACATCACCGTCCCCAACTGTCCTTCTCCTTGAGAATTGCCTCTTCTTCCCCCACCTAAAAAAGTCCAATTCCGAAACCAGTCCGCTAACAAAACAACAATACCAACCAAAACTGTCACCATCGTTGCTAACAAAATATCACGATTACCAATATGCGATAATTCATGACCAATCACTCCTTCTAATTCTGGTTTATCTAAAATCTGGAGTAAGCCACTGGTAACAACTAAAACCGCATGGTTTTTATCACGCCCAGTTGAAAAAGCATTTAAGGCCGAGTCATTAATAATATATATTTTAGGCAAAGGGAGACCAGCGGTAATACAAAGATTTTCGACAATTTGGTAGAGATCACGAGCATTATCTCGAGAAACCAACTTAGCTTTACTCATCGCTAAAACCATCTTATCGCTATACCAATAACTGATTAAACTATAAGATAAACTGAAGATAACCACAATATATAAAATGGCTGGATTTTGAAATTCATAACTAAAAATATAACCAACAATCATGATCACTATTAAAAAACTAGCCAGTAACCACCAAGTTTTCCGACGATTAGCATCACTTTGATTATAAAGAGTGGCCATATATTATTTGATAAGATAAATCAGACCCAGATACTGCTAGAATTTTACATCAACGACCTGACGTTCTTGGTCATTAGCTAATTGAAAGAATTTCTTGGCTGTAAAACCAAGCATTCGACCAAAAATATTAGTTGGGAAAATTTGTAACTTAGTGTTGAAGTCCCGAACATTACCATTATAAAAACGTCGCGAAGCCATAATCTTATTTTCAGTATCCGTTAATTCATTCTGTAAATCTAAGAAATTTTGGCTTGCTTTCAAATCTGGATAATTCTCAGCTAAAGCAAATAAAGATTTCAAAGTTGATGAGAGAGCATTTTCAGCCGCCAATTTTTTCTCAACATTTTCTCCACTGGTCGCCATTGCTTGATTACGAGCAGCCACTACTTTTTCAAAAGTACCCTGTTCATGGGCCGCATAACCCTTAACTGTACTTACTAAATTAGGAATTAAATCATAGCGACGTTTCATTTGCACGTCCATATCACTATAACTTTCGGCGACTCTATTTTTGAGACGAATTAAACCGTTGTACATTGCCATCATCATTAATAGCAAGATGAGAACAACAGCCACAATAATCCAAGTAATCATACATTTTTTAACTAATAACTAACAGTCTTAATCTATTAGTTAATAATTTTAATTATTTAATAAAAGCAATTTAATTATTTTTCTAAACTTAATAAAATAACTTGATCAGCAAACTTCAGTTCCCGTTGCTGTTGACTACTGACTTGCTCTGGAAGACCGGGCAAAAAATCTCGGGCAAGAGTCTCTTTCATAATCGTGGTCTTCATTTCTAATAAACTTTGTTTTAAGGCGGAATCAGAAGTCTGATAATAAATTTGTACTTGATCTTGAAGAGTGAGCTTATTCTCTTTTCGTAATAAATTAAGAGAACGAATAATTTCTCGCTTTAAACCCTCTTGTTTTAACTCTGGACTTAAAACTGTATCTAACTCTACTGTCAATTTGGGGGCTTGAGGCTTAGTAAATAATAAGTTCTGAATATTTAATTCGGCTAATACTAAGTCACGATATTCGGGATCAAGAGGAACCATTCCTTGAACAGTTAAGCTAGCGAGCATTTGTCTAATTTTAATCTTAGCCATATCACGCTTTGCTAACCCTAACTCCGCAATTTTTCGGACCATGGACATCTGTTGAAGAATTTTTTCTTCCCCGCGCTGTGAACCAAATCGTTGCCAAGTACGTTTAATAAAATTATTTCCCGATAGCTGGTCCGCTGGCCAAGATTCCAAATGAACTGATTGTTTCTCATCTTTAAAATTAAAACCAGTGGTTTTCTGCCAAATTCTCTCAGCAATAAAAGGCATAAATGGCGCCATCAACTTACTAAGAGTAATCAGGACGGCTTTGGTTGTTTTTAAAGCCAGAAACTTATCTTCTAGATTATCAGACTTAAAACGTTCTCGACTTCGTCGCAAATACCAGGTTGATAATTCATCAATAAAAGCGGTAATCGCCCGAGAAGCTTTCACTAAATCATAAGCTTCTAAAGAAGTAGTTACTTTATTAACCAATAATTTTAACTCTAACAAAATCCAACGGTCCAAAACATTTTCGCTAACTTGTTCATTATCTTTCAAATCTTCTTTAACATCTTGATCAGATTCTAAAGCAAACATTTCATAGAATTTATAAACGTTTTCTAAAATCAAAATATTCTTCCGTAAAGCTTCTTGAACCCCTTTTTCCGAAAAGTTTAAATTTTCCGCTAACATTACCGGAGAAGATAATAAATAAGCTCGTAAAGCATCAGAACTATATTTTTCCATAATCACTAGGGGATCAGGGTAATTATGTAAACGTTTAGACATTTTCTTGCCGTCTTCCGCCAACACAATGCCATTGACAATAACATTACTAAAAGCCCTTTTTTGAAATAAGCCTCCCGCTAAAACATGCAAATAATAAAACCAAGTACGGGTTTGATCAATTCCCTCCGCAATAAACTGCGCCGGAAAATTATGTTCAAATTTACTTTTGTTTTCAACTGGATAATGAAGTTCGGCAAAAGGCATTGCCCCAGATTCAAACCAACAATCTAAAACATCACTCACTCTTTTCATTTCTCCCTCACATTTCTGACACTTAAAAGTTAGAGGATCAACTTTATCTTTATGAATATCTTTAATTTCTGTGCCAGTTAATTTTTCTAATTCAGCAACACTACCAACCACCTTCCGCGCTCCACAAGAAGTACACTCCCAAATGGGAATAACACTGGCCCAAAAGCGTTGACGAGAAATTGACCAATCATGAGCACCCTGTAGCCAATTACCAAAACGACCTTCTTTCACATAGCTGGGCGACCAATTAATACCCTTGGCAGTCTTTAGTAACTCTTTCTTGATCTTCACAACGTTAACAAACCAGGAAGAAGTAGCATAATTAAGCAAAGGGGTTTCACAACGCCAACAATGCGGATAACTATGCTCATATTTTTCTTTACTAAAAAGAGTTTCATGAGCGGCTAAATATTTGATAATTTCCACATCAGTGGCCTGAGGATTATCCGCTGGCTTAACATGTAAACCCGGGAAATCTTTTACTTCTGCTTTAAAAATACCATCCAAACCAACATGCTGAATAAAAGGTAGCTTTTTTTCCTTCCCCAATTTCATGTCTTCCTCACCAAAAGCTGGAGCAAGATGAACAATCCCAGTACCATCAGTAGTGGTGACAAAATCAGCTAGATACACCTTCCAACCTTGTTCTCTATTTTTTAAAGAATGATCGTGATAATAATAATCAAAAACTGGACGATAGGCTCGACCACTTAAATCATAACCTTCATATCTCTCCACAATCTCATAGTTTCCTTCTGGAAAAACATGTTCCAAACGTTTTTTAGCGACAATATAATGAGCATCAGCAACCTTGACTTTAACATATTTAATATCTCCGCCAACTGCTAAAGCAACGTTGGCAATTAAAGTCCAAGGCGTCGTTGTCCAAGCCAATAAATAAGTTCCCGGTTCATCAATTAATTCAAACTTAGCAGTAACTGCTAAATCCTTGACGTCCCAATAACCTTCAGCAACTTCTGATTGGGATAAAGTAGTTTCACAACGAGGACAAATATGCATTGAACGATAATCTTTGTAAATCAAATCTTGGTCCCATAAACGTTTAAAAGCCCACCAAACTGAGTCCATAAAATTCAAGTCCATTGTCCGATAAGCATGTTTCATATCAGCCCAACGTCCTAAACGCCGAATAATTTTTTGCCAATCATCAACATAAGTTAAAACTTGAGTTCGACACAAATTATTGAATTTTGCTACTCCTAAATCTTCCACTTCTTTTTTGCTTTTTGTCCCTAATTCCTTCTCAACAATATTCTCAATTGGTAAACCATGACAGTCCCAACCCCATTTTCGTTCCACATGATAACCCCGCATAGTTTGATAACGCGGAATAGCATCTTTAATTAAACTAGCAACAATATGTCCATAATGCGGAGTACCCGTCGCAAAAGGCGGACCATCATAAAAAGTATATTCTCCTCGTAAAGATTCTTTTTGTAAAGTTTTCTGAAAAGTATCAGCCCGCTCCCAAAAATCTAAGACCTCTTCTTCTTGCTGAGGAATGGAAAGCGGAATTATTTTTTTTGTTTCTTCCAGTTTAGAAAAAGACAAAGAGCTGTCTATTTGCTGTTTTTCTTCGGACATAAAGATTATTTTAATTTTCAAGCTTTAATTCTGATAAGATTCTTTCGATATTTTACAAATTTTACCCTTTAAACTTAACACGAAGAGACAGAAAAATCAAGAATAAAGCCTAATAACACTTATTATAAAAGATTAAAAAAATAGACATTTTAAATGCCTACTCTTTTTAATATGTTTAAAGTTATTTTTATCACTAATTTTTCCGCCGAGCCTGACTATAGGGATGAATATCACCCCAAGGATCACGACCACTTTCATCATATTCAATTTCTTCTTCATTGTTAGAAAACTTTTGAGACTGAGAATCCTGAGAAGAGCGTGAAAAAGACGAATGGGGATTTCTTTTTTTTGTTTTGCCTCTAGCAACTTTGGCTTTTGGCTTATTTTGAAGCTGGGCTTCAGCATCTAAAAAATCTTTATGTAAAACATAAAGACGAGCAATTTCCTGATAAATTTCCTGTTCGCCATTAGTCGGGTCAACGGTTAGCCAATAAAGCTTCTCCTTCTCTTTTATTTTCTCTTTTCGAGCTGAAGATGATAGACGTTGCCAATCTACCCGCTGATCAAATTCTCGATAATCTTTCTTAAATTGTAAATAGCGTTGATGATAGACTTTTAATTCTGGAAGAAATTCTTGAAAGTCTGCTCGAGAAAGATACTCTTGACGAGTCGTTAATAAGTAATGTAAACGTTCTAATTTTTGTGGACTAAATTTTTTGCTTTCTAATATTTCCAAATTTTCTGTCGGGGCTATTCTTTCAGAGCTTCTAACTTCGTTGATTTGCTGTCCACCTTTTTCTTTCTCTGCTCGTTCTAGTTTTCGCCCCAACTCTAATTCTGAAGAAGCCTTTTCCTCTTCTCTTTGATCAAAAATATTAAAAAAATTTAATTGCTTATCAGACATATTCTAAGAAAATATTAAAATTTTATTTTCCGTGGCAATGTTTATATTTTTTGCCAGAACCACAAGGACAAGGATCGTTACGACCAATTTTTTTGCCACTAGCATCTTTTTCTTTTTCAGGAACTAAATCTAAGGAATCATCGGCCTCACTCTGACGATGCATTTGCTTTTCAGCACCACTAAAACTCAATTTCTTCTCCATTCTTTGATTGGCAAAAAGATTAAGACCAGGAGCAGTTGTCAGGCGGAGAGCATCACCAGTTTTATAAATAGCATAAACCACTTGTTTGTTAATTAAACCATTTAATTCCTGATAAAGACGATAAGCTTCTTTTTTATACTCCACCAAAGGATCGTGTTGTCCATAACCCCGCAAACCAATTCCCTGACGTAAATAGTCAATGGTTTCCAAGTGTTCCACCCATAATTCATCAATAGATTTAATTAAAATCCCTTTTTCAACATCTAAAAATCGCAAATTAGCCCGTTCAAAATCTTCATTCAAAGTTCGATAACGTTGCTCCGCTTCCGTTTGTAGATAATTAATAATATTCTCCCGTGCTAAATCTTTCGTCTTATAATCTTTTATAAAACTTTCCAGTTTTTCCAAAACTGAAGATTCCACAGTCCAAATAGTTTGAACAGTTTCATAAATTTCTTTGATATTCCAATCAGCAATATTATCAGCACTGGTATGAAAATGAACTAAATCTTGAATTTCATTTTTAACCATTTCTAAAATAATAGCACTAAGATTATCTGTTTCCGAAACAACAACAGCCCCAGAAGAATCAGTAGTTGGAGAAGAATCCTCGGCAGGAGAAACTGGTGCAGAGGTGGTTGGGGTTTGGGTGGTCTTTTCTTCGGCTAGCATTCCTTCAGAAATCTCAATAATTCGCCGCCGACGATGATAAATCGCTTCCCGGTGACGATTAATGACATCATCATATTCCACTAAGTGTTTCCGAGTATCAAAGTTATTGCCCTCTACTTTCCGTTGGGCACTTTCAATGGATTTGGAAATCATTTTATTCTCAATCGGCATGTCCGCGGGCACTTTCAAAGTTTCCATTAAGCGTCGCATCTTATCACCTCCGAAAATACGCATTAAATCATCTTCGGTAGAAACATAAAATTGTGATGAGCCTGGATCTCCCTGACGACCAGCACGACCACGCAACTGATTATCAATTCGACGAGATTCGTGTCGTTCTGTTCCCACCACATGTAAACCACCGGCTTGACGAACTGCTTCCTGCTCAGCTTTGAGAGGTGGATTTCCTCCTAGAATAATATCTACTCCACGACCAGCCATATTAGTCGCCAAAGTGATTGCTCCTCGTCGTCCAGCCTGAGCAATAGTTTCTGCTTCCTTTTGGTGGTTTTTGGCATTCAACATACTAGGGCGCAAACCCTCTCTCTCCATTAGTTCAGCTAATAATTCATTTTTTTCAATGGAAATTGTTCCAATTAAAATTGGTTGTCCAGCCTCATGTCGTTTTTTAATATCTTTAATGACCGCCCGAAACTTATCTTCTTCGGTCCGGTAAATAAAATCATTAAAATCTTTTCTAATATTTGGTCGGTGGGTAGGGATAACCACAGTTTCTAATTTATAAATCTCATGAAATTCCTCAGCTTCGGTTACTGCCGTTCCGGTCATTCCAGACAATTTATGGTAGAGACGAAATAAATTCTGAAAGGTAATCGTCGCCATAGTCTGTGATTCTTTTTGGACTTTCACTCCTTCCTTGGCTTCAATCGCCTGGTGTAGCCCTTCGCTATAACGTCGTCCAGGCATTAAACGTCCGGTAAATTCATCGACAATCATAATTTCATTATCTTTGACCACATAATCTTTATCACGTTTAAAAAGTACTCGGGCTTTTAAAGCTTGTTCTAAATGCAAAACTTCCTTCACGCCCCCTTCGACATAAATATTCCCAATACCCAAAATCTTTTCTACTTTATTAATTCCATTCTCTGTAAGAGTTGCCGCCCGCATTTTTTCATCAATATTATAATCTTTGTCTTCTTCTAAATTAGCAACAATTTGGGAAAATTTAGCATATTTATCAACATTTTCTTCGGCCATTGCACTAATAATTAACGGCGTACGCGCTTCATCAATTAAAATGGAATCAATTTCATCTACAATGGCATAGTTTAAAGAACGCTGGACAGCTTGGTCTAAAGTATAAATCATATTATCGCGAAGATAATCGAAACCAAACTCATTATTTGTCCCATAAGTAACATCCGCATAATAAGCTTCTCGACGAGGAACGGAACGGAAATGTTTTAAACGTTCATCATACTGATCAGAGTCAGTATATTCTGGATCATAAAGGTAAGCATTCTCGTTGACGATTACTCCCGTAGACATCCCTAAAAAATGAAAAACTGGTGCCATCCAACCAGCGCCTAATCGTGCTAAATAATCATTAACGGTAATTAAATGAACGCCCTTCTCTTCTAAAGCATTTAAGTAGAGAGGTAAAGTAGCAACTAAGGTTTTTCCTTCTCCAGTTTTCATTTCCGCAATCTCTCCCCGATGTAAAACAATTCCCCCAATTAATTGGACGTCAAAATGTCGTTGTTTTAAAACCCGCCAAGCCGCCTCCCGAACAGTCGCAAAAGCTTCGGGTAATAAATCATCTAAGGTTTTTCCTTTTTTTAGACGCTCCCGAAATTCAACAGATTTTGATTTTATCTCTTCATCACTAAGTTTTTTTAAGGCCGGCTCAAAACTACCAATTTGTTCCACTAGCCCTTGCATACTTTTAATTATTTTATCATTCGGATCGGGAAAAAGCTTAAAAATTTTCATAAACTTTAATAATATTATTACTTAAACTAAGCGTTTCGTCGCTTCGTGATTAATTTTTCTTTATACTTTTTAATTACTAATTCTAAATGGTCTTTGACCTTGTCAATCGCTTTATATAAATCCTTCTCAGTTTTTTCGACCCGCAACAAACGTCGGGGAACTTCTAGATTAACTTCAGCCCGAAAGATTTCTCCTTTGCGACGGGCACCGAGAGTCTTTTCAACCTCAACATCACAATTAATAACCGGAACATCACCCAAATATTTTTCTAAATAATTCATTTTAAGTTGAAGATAGTCCCGAATTGCTGGACTTAATTCTAATTTAGTCGCTTTGATATTAATTTTCATATAATTATGATAATTCACTTCCCAACTTTCCAAGGCTCTTGATAATATTAGTACCTAATAGAATTAGAGCAGAAAGTTAAAACAAGCGAATAATATCTTTGTAAGTAACAAATAAAATAAGAACCATTAAGAGTAAGAAACCAATATTATGAATTAAATTCTCTGTTTCTCGCCGAACAGGTTTTCCTTTAAATTTTTCAATAATCAAAAAGAGAATTCGTCCGCCGTCCAAAGCAGGAAAAGGCAGAATATTAATGACCGCTAAGTTTAAAGAAAGTAAGGCGGTAAATTGTAAAAGATAAGAAAAACCTAAACGAGCAGCTTGACCAGTAATATTAGCAATACCAATTGGACCAGCAAATTGGGCGGTAACACTTTGACCACGAAAAAGCTCAGCAACTAATAACCAAAGCGAAATAAAAATCTGTCCCAGAAGCCAACCTGTAGTTTTTAAACCCTCCCAAATTGCCCACCAGAAAGGATAAGAGACTAAACCAGAATAAGAAATTCCCACTCCAATTAAGGCGCGTTGGCCATTTTTAGCTTGGGGTTCAACTTGAACTGTCTGTTCCTGACCACCCCGCTTAATAACTAAAACTGTTTTTTGATTAGCACGGCTAGCTATTACATCTTGAAGAGTTTTTTCGTTTTTAATTTGAATATGATTAACTTCTAAAAGAAGATCACCATCTTTTAAACCAGCACGAGAAGCCGGAGAATTTGACAGCACTTGAGCAACCATCACCTGCGATTGAGTAATATGGGCTTGCGGACCTAAATTACCACGAGATTGAGGCATGCCGATTAAATAGCCCCAAGAGAACAGAAACCAGGCCAGCAAAATATTCATAATCACCCCCGCTGACAAAATCAAAACTCGTTGCCAAATTCGTTTAGAAGCAAAACTATTAGTCGCTTCTTTTTCCTCACCATCCTCTCCTTTAATTTTCACAAAACCACCGAGTGGTAACCAGTTTAAAGAATAAACAGTATTTTGTGGACCAGGAATTAAATCTTGATTTCGATTATTCTGTAATTGTTCAATTTTTTTATTCCCCCAAACTAAACGCCCATGTCCAGCTTGATTTCGATACCAACCAATTGCTCGTGGCGGAAAACCTAAACCAAATTCTTCCGCCTTTACTCCTAAGCGCCGGGCTGTAAAAAAATGTCCCGCCTCATGAGCAAAAACCAACACTGACAGCACAGCAATAAAAATAACAATCGTAAACAACATAAAATTAAATTTCTAAACTAGCTAATAATTAATACGAAATTTTTATCTACTTAAATACTAAATTCAGCAAACAACAAAGAACAATTTAGCATATTATTCCCAGAAAAGCTAAATTTCCATAATGTCTTTCTCTTTGTTATCACGAATATTTTTCAATTCTTCATTCTGTTTAGCAGAAAATTCATCCAACTCTTTAATAAAACGAAATTTATCATCTTCGGAAATTTCTTTATCTACAAACACTTTTTCAATAGAATTCTTAATATTATCTCGAACCGCCCGTAAACTAATTCGGGTTTTTTCCATTTTTTCGTTTAATTTCCGCACTAAATCTTGACGATTTTCTTCGGTTAGAGGCGGAGCACTTAAACGTAATTTATCGCCTTCATTAACTACTCCTAAATTAAGATCCGCTTCAACAATTGCTTTTTCAATACTCTTCATAATTTTCTTATCCCAAGGAATAATCAAAATACTCCGAGCATCCGCCACGCTAATATTACTAACCGCATTGAGGGGATTTAAAATGTCATAAGCTTCCACCTGAACTGTCTCTAAAATTGCTGGATTAATACGTCCCGTTCGTAAATTATTAATGTCTTGCCGAAAGAAATCTAAGGCTTTATTAAATTCACTTTGTCCGGCTTCTAGATATTGATTCATAGAATTAATGATTATTTATTAAGTTTAACTGTTCCTAAGTAAATATTGTTAGGGTTCTGAGCATCAATTAAAAGCGCTGCCCCGCTCCGCCCAGTTGGTAATTTTTGTGTTTTCCAAGTTACTCCGCCATCATGAGAACTAAAGAAAGCATAGTCAGTAACATAATAAAGATCAGCGGAGTTATGAGGATTGACAGCGAAAGTTTGAATTTTACTATTTTGCGTTGTGGATAGCAATTTAATTTTTGCCCAAGAAATTCCTTTATCCGTGGAACGCAGAATTAAATTATCAGTGGCCAAGAAAATTGTTCCGTCTTGAGGATTAACAATAATGTTTCGGAAATGAGAACCAAGCTGATAATCGGCTAATACCGTGTTAAGATCAGTCCAATTATCAATTAAGAAATTTTGATTGATATTAGCAGACGGTGCTAAATTAGTATTACTATTAGAATTAAAACGAAAAATTTTATTATTAACGCTAGCCACAAATAATAAACTACTATCAGCGGGAGAAATAAGTAATTTAGCAATACCACTCGGCAAACGGTGAATGGTTCGCCAAGACACTCCCCGGTCAATACTTTTAATAATATTCCCCTGCGAAGTACCTAGGTAAATATTACGGGGATTAACATAATCAATAGCTATTGTATTAATGGTCGCTTGTTGGTCATTATCAAAATAAATTTGTTTCCAGGTCCGGCTACAATCTGTAGAACGATAAACACGATTAGCTAAGGCAACATAAATTGTGCATTTATTTTGGGGATCAACTTGAACATCATTAATCATCGTCGCTGGTAAACCAGAAACAAACTGCCAACCTTGTTGAATATGATAAGTATAGTAAAGTCCCCGTTGCCAGCTACCAAGATAAATCGCTGCGGGATCTTCAGGGTCCGCTCGTAAGACCTTAACATTCAAACCGTTTAAACTTAAACGCTGACCATTGATAGTCGGGATAGCATCAATTGGACGCCAAGTATTGCCACGATTGATGGTGAAAAAAACGCTATCATTATTAGCCTTGCCAGCAATTTTGCTACGCGAGCTGTTAACACTAATAAAAGAACAAGCCGAGGTCAAGAAAACCACTGCCCCCAAGGCTACTAATAGTTTGATAAATTTAATAGACATATAATTTAATTAAAAATTAATAACAATTTGCTCCAAAACTAAATGCGGATTAAGATTGCTACGCAAATACTCACGAGCTTGAGCAATTAATTTTAACCTCTTTAAAATAATTAATAAAACATCATCAGCAAAACGTTCTTTCATGACAACTAAGGCCTCTTCTAACTCGGGTCGTAAAACGGAGTGTTGAATTCGATCTTGGTTTCCCCAACTCAATAATAGCAAATCTCGTAGTAAACCTTCAAACATCGCTAAGACATTAGTTGCCGAATCAAGGGCCTGTTTGCTCCAAGTTTTATCTTTAAAAATTTGATTAAGAACTACTAACCGCTCATTAATATTTAAACTCGGGATAGTTAAGGCTTGCTGAGCTTTTTGCAAATAATCTTGATACTCTTCAGGTTTTTGTAATAATTTAACTGCTAACAGTGGTCGTCCTAAAGATAAGCTTGCTAAATCTTTAGCAAAAGAACGATTAACTTGATAGGTGGAAATTAAATAATCATAAATTATCTGATTAGCAACTGGATGAAAATATAAAATTTGACTGCGGGAAAGAACAGTCGCTGGCAAATTATCTTGATCGGCCACCAATAAAATAATTACCACTTTCTCACGAGGTTCCTCTAAGGTTTTCAATAAAGCACTCTGAGCCGCAGGACTTAATAAATCCGCTTTACGAATAATACCAATTTTATAGGAATTTGAAAATGAACTAAGATTTAAAGTTTTAATAAATTCTCTGGTGGCTTCAATAGAAATACTTTTTTTCTCTTCTTCGGGTTGAAGAATATGTAAATCACTATTAAAACCCTCCTGGGGCGCCCCTTGAAGATTACGAGCAAAAGCGAGAGCAACGGTAAATTTCCCTAAATCACTTGGTCCAGTAAAGATATAGGTTTGAGCCAGCTTATCATTCTGTAAACTGCGCTCCAAAAAACTAATCGAAACCTGATTACCAATATCTGGCCAAAAATGTTTCTTAGTTTTTGTCATAAAAATTGATTAAATTTAATTAGCAATTGGAATTTCTGCTAAATTACCATTAGTAATCCCCAAAGCTTGAGTTCTCATCACCCGAAAAGCATCTGCGGGCCTTCCTAAATAATAAAGCCGAAGATTAACCGCCGAAAAATAATAAGCTCGACCATGATCAGCTGGTTTCAATAAAATTCGCCCCGCTAAACGACGCCAAGCGGAAGGATTTTTTTCTAAAGCCGAAAAATTTTGATTAGAGATTCCCAAGGCTAAACGACGCATAAGATTAAAAGCGTCCGCTGGTCGTCCGAGAAAATATCTTTTATCATCCACCGGGTTAACATACCAAGCTTGTCCCCGAGATTGAACCGCCAATAAAATTCGTCCTCCTAAGCGTTGCCGCAAAGTCTGGGAAACAGAAGATGAAGAATTGGGAGAAGGCGCTGAATGAGCCACGGCAGAAAAACTAGAACTGCGAGGGATAATTCCAGCAGCGACCGCTGGTAAATAAAAACTCTGGCGATCAGTAATTAAATCTGAAGCACTAATTCGTAAATTAACAGAATAATTTTCACCATGTCGTAAATAAAAAGCTTGACCATATTGCTGATTACCTAAACCGGTATAAATCGCTAAATAAGTACCAGCCGCCAAAGACTTTTGTAAACTCTGACCAATTTTTAACTGCCAAGAAGCTAATTTCACCCCCCGTTGATAATGACCAGTGCTATTGAGAATTAGGGAATAAAGTTGAAGAGTCGGATTGTTAGCCATCTCTTGCCCTTGCGGGTTCAGCAAGCGAAAACTAACCATACTAGTTTTTAAAATTAAAGCTGGAGTAGTTTGACCTAAACGAATATTCCAAAAAATATCTTGACGATTTAAATCATCAGGAACAACTAAGGCATAGGTCCCAGCGGGATATTCAAATTTAAACTGCCCTTGACTATCAGTTTGTAAATTTAATAATGAAGAACCCAGACCTAAATAAGGGCCAGAAGTATTCTCCCGATAAAGCTTTAAACTCTTATTAGCTAATAATTGCCCATTAGCATCACGAAGTTCCCCTTGTGCACCACTAAGGATAGATTGGAAAGTCTGGTCCTGATTAGTAGCTATCTTAATATTATAGAAAGAGCTATCCCGACCACTGGCATCGCGAACTTTCAAAGCATAAATTCCTGATTGTCCAGGAAGATAAGGATTATAGGGAGCAAGGTAAACCGTTGCTTCTCCCCCGCCATTAGTTCTCAAATTAGTAATCGCATCACTATCTTGATAAAAAGCCTGATGATCAGCATCATATCTTTGTGCGTACAAAGAAAAATCATAATTACGTTTTAACTGCCCCTGACTATTACGTAAAATAATGTGTAGGGCGGGAATCGTCTTGGTGAGTGTCCGACTTTGTCCACAAGTAAAACGTACTGCTGAAAAAAACCAAAACGCCCCTAAACGAGAATTACGATCCCAAATTTTTAAAGCATAGAGACTGCGAGGATCAGGACGAAAATTAAAACTCGCTTGACCACTACTACTAATTTGTCCGTTACCTACTTGCTGCCCAGCAACTGGTAAGCCCTGGATACTAGTTCCCTGTTGATATAAAGCAAAATTTAAACCGGGAACTAATTGACCAGCAAAATTCTGAACGGCGAGAGTAAAAGTAGAATTATTTTGGCAACTATTCGTTGAAGAATTATTATTTAAAGAAGTCGTGCTAGTCACCGTATAAGTATTAGCTTGACCACGATTGACTTGCATATCCCAAAAGTATTGATAAGTATTATTGTTGTTTTTAATCCCTAAAACATAAAGACCGGCTGGTAAATCAATCGTTCCCGAGCCATTATCACCGAGAGTAAAATCACCGACTTCTTGACCAACTTGACGAAGATTATTAGTATCAACGGTTTGTTTAAACACCATCACTCGAGTGCCTTTTGGAAAAAGTGCTCCCGTCGCATCTTGTAATTTAACTTGGAGAGCAGGAATAAAATAATTAACAGTTGTTAGTTGACCATCGTGAACTGCCAGATTATAGAGATTAAAATTTTGATTGTGGTAGTTAAGATTTAAAGCATAAACATCGCTTGCTTGACGATCCATACTTCGCAAACTTCCCTGAGGCAAATAAACCGTTACTTGACCAGTAACACCGGAGCTCGGACTAGTTAATAATTGATTGAATTGTTCTTGTGGACTAGCGAGAGAATTATAAACCTGCGAATAAATATTAAAACGAGTGTTAGTTAAAGCTTGCCCAGCAGAATCATGTAAAATAAATTTAAGACCACTGAGAGTTTTTTGAAGGGTAAGGGTCTGACCACAACTAAAACTTTGATTATAATACCAAAAACTAGCTTGCGAATTATTGATAGTTTGAAGTTTCAAAACATAAACAGCGGTATCCGAAGCCAGGCGCCAACTAAGATGAGCCGTTCCTAAAATAGCATCGGTCTGACCCCAAGCCACTTGTTGACCTGGTTTGGGCTGACCATTAATATCCAAGACTTGCTGATAAACTGTCACTTGAGTATTCGGAATAAAAGCACCAGCAGGATTAGAGACAACAACATTAATATTAGTATTTTGCGAACAAGTACTGGCTTGAGCTGGTAGACTGTAAAAACCAAAGACCAGCAAGGTAAAAACTAGAAATAAACTATAAATTTTGAAATTCTTGAACATAAATTTAACCTAAAATAAAGCTCTCATTAATATTATTAATCGTCGGACTCAATTGTAAATTATAAACTTGCCCGACAACCGTCATATTAGTAACTTGTAAATTATAAGTATCTTGAGAATTATAACCAGTAATTAAATCGGCTTGGACGCTTAAATTCAGAGTACTATTTTTAACTAAGCGTAAATAATTAATATCAAAAACAATTTGTCCATTAGAATTAACCGCGGAGCTACGGGCAATTACTTGACCATTTTCCCATAAACTAAAATTATGCCAATCTCGCAGGTTAGCTGAACCATTATTAACGAAAGTAATATTCTTAATTAAAACATCTTCATTGCCAGAATCTTCACTAAGAGTCAGTTTACTCAGTAAACGACGCCCACTAGCAACTAATAAATCATTCTTTGCTAATTTATTCACTTGAACACTAACTCGTCCGAGAACATTAGCAGCGGACACTAAAGAAAAACGAGTTCCTAATAATGGCCAAGACGCTGAAACCACTAAGTTAGACTGAACATCAGAAGCTTGTTGTAGCTCTAAATCTAAGCTTTGATTATTACAATTATGACAAGTTTTTAAATCCATTGTCACCTTAACGGTCGCTGGCAGATTAGCTTTTAAAGTTAAAGGTGGACGAAAATTAATAATTAATTGACGGTCAGTTGAACGCCAGTTAATATTGGCTTCATAATTTTGTCCCTGAGCATTATAAACCTGAAAACGATCCACCGCTGAGGCATTATAAACTCCGGCAAGATTAAAAGTAATAGCTGTTAAAGTTGCGACAGTCGGAGCGCTAAAATGAAAAATTCCCAATAAATTATCTTTAGTCCCGGGCACTAAAACGTTGCCATTAGCTCCCGGCACTAAGTCGTTAGTAATTTTTAAAACACTTTTGGACTGAGTTGAGGAAGGAGACTTAGGCTTGGTAGGAGGATTATTATCAACGACTGCTGAAGAATTAGAAATAAGACCAATATCAACGGCAGACACAGTTTGATACTGGACTAAATCAACTTTGCTCACTTCTAACACCGGTTCACCAGTTAAATGAAAACGAATTAAATCGGCCAGACTAGTAATTAAAGTTTTTTGTTGATTATGAATATAATAAATATGAGCAGTACCCGCCACCCGAAATAGTTTAGCACTTGGCCAAGAATTCAAATAAGTAGCAGAAACCACGCGGATATCAGACCAGTGATTACCATAACTTAAATAAGCGACAGCATTAATATAAGCCTTTTTAAGATGGTCCTTTTGACTTAAAAAATAAACTGTCGAACTATCTTTAGTTTTAACTTGAGAACTAAAATTTCCGGCCGCTTGGCTAACAGGAATAAGACTAAAAAAACAAAAGAAAGCAAGAGCAAAACTGAGGACTATAAAATAATATTTTTTATTTAATATTAGCATAACATCAAAATAGAACGTTGAAAGACGATCTTAATTTTATTATAACATATTTTTTAAAATAATAAAGAAAATTGATCACTTTTTAATTGATTTTTAGGAATGAAATTGCTATATTGATAAGTAAGAATAATTAAATAATTAAACTCTAAACTGTAATGCGCAAACAATGGAAAAAATTTATTATTTTTTTGGGAGATATTATTGCTTTGCATCTCGCTTTATTCCTGACAATTGTTATTCGTTATCCCCAAAATACTTGGCTAATCAATTGGCAACGACATTGGCCAAATTTTATCTTAGTTTTTATCATTTGGCTCTTAATCCTCTATATCAATGATCTCTATAATCTAAACATAAAAACAACTAGCCGTCAATACTTAGTCCGTTTGGGCAACACCACCATTATCAGCACTTTCTTAGCAATGGTTTATTTCTATCTTAAAGTCGCTTCTAATATTACTCCGAAAACCAATCTCTTGATTTTCACGATCATTTTCCTGATTCTTTTTTTCATTGTCCGCAGTCTTTATCAACTTCTCATACATTCCGATCACTTAAAAGAAAACTTAGCGATCATTGGCTATAACGATAAAACTAAAAAACTTCTGGAAGAGTTAGAAAACAAACCAGCGGCGGGCTATGTCAGCGCTTTAATCTTTAAAAACAAAGAAGAGCTTGCTTCTCTAAAACAAAAAATCAAAGAAAAAAACATTCATACCATTGTCGTCGGAGATGATTTTGGACAAGCTCAAGCCGTTAATCAAGCTCTTTTTGAATGTTTGGTCTATAAAATAAGCTTTTTCAATTACCCCAGTTTCTATGAACTACTAACAGGAAAAATACCAGTGGAAGAAATTGACCAGAATTGGTTTTTAGAGAATATTAATGAAGGAAGCAAAAATTATTTTGATTTCCTAAAAAAGATATTAGATTTTAGTAGTGCCCTAATAATGCTAATCATCACTCTTCCCTTCTGGCCACTAATTGTTTTGGCAATTAAATTGGATAGCCCGGGTTCTATTTTCTTTCACCAGCAACGTCTCGGAAAAAACGAAAAAAACTTTCAAATCATTAAATTCAGAACCATGCGTGAGAAAGATAATGACCACTCCCTAACCCTCCCGAATGATCAACGAATTACTAAAATTGGTTCTTTCCTCCGCCGAACTCGTTTAGACGAAATTCCCCAACTCCTAAATATTCTAAAAGGAGAGATGAGTTTTATTGGCCCCCGTCCCGAACGACCAAAAATTGTTGATCAACTAGAAGAAGCCATTCCCTTTTACAAAACTCGCTTATTAATTAAACCCGGTTTAACTGGTTGGGACCAGATCTCTGGTGATTATCATTCCCCAAGCATTGAAGACAGCCTCAAGAAGCTTCAGTATGATCTCTACTATCTCAAACACCGTTCCATCTACTTAGATCTCGCTATCATTCTCAAAACCATCGCCACGGTGATGTCCAGGGGCGGACGATAGAAATATAAAAAAATATTTATCATAAAAACATTGCTGAAATACTTGAGCGGAACAATTTTGGAAGAAAAAATTAGTTCTCATCAAAGATTATACTTAACTAGTTCCTTTATCACAGACCAAAAATAAAGCGATCTTTAATTTAGATTCAATTACTCTATTTTGTTGATTAAAAGTTAAAATTCTATAATTTAAAAAGAACTCAAAAAGAGTTCTTTTTATAATCATTATTAAAATCTTCTAATCAATTATTACACAAGTAGAAATGATGAGAACAAGCCCTTGCAAGCTTTTTTAGGATATGGTATAATTTTTATACTAATTCCTATAAATCATATGAAACTACAAGAAATTCAAAAAAAAATTGATAATTTACTAATATTAGATAAAAAATATTTAAAATTATTAGAAAAAGATAGTAATAATTTAAATTCTAATCTAAAATATTGGTTAAAAAATAAGGAAATAATTGCCTTAAAAAACGGTTCGTATATCTTTACAAAAAAATATAATCAAGAAAAAGATAAAAATTCCTATCTAGAATATCTAGCCAATCAACTCCTCAAGCCTTCTTATCTGTCTTTAGAATATGTTTTAGCTAAATACCAAATTTTAAGTGAAGCAACCCGGGTTATAACCTCCGTCAGTCAAAAATTAGCTAGAGAGTTTAAATCTGACATTGCCACTTGGCGCTACTATAGTTTACCGCCAAAATTGTTTTTAGGTTATAAAATATATTATTTCCATAATCAACCGATTGCGATAGCCACCAAAGCAAAAGCTCTATTTGACTTTCTTTATTTAAGATTCCGCCGAGGACCGCAAGCTAATTTAAAAAATTTGGAAAATTTGCGTCTTAATTTAGAAAATTTAACAACTAAAGAAAAAAATGAGTTATATGATTATTTTACTAAACTACCAGAAAAACGTTGGCAAAATTTTAAAAATATATTAAAACAATATGTTGATTAAACTCCTCCAAGAATATGTCGATCAAAAAAGGGCTATTAACTGGCCAGATTTTGTAATAGTTAATGCTCTTAAAGAATATTTACAATTCCCAGTTTTAACTTTTATCTATGCTAAGCCCCAGTATCAAAATTTTATCTTCATGGGTGGTTCAGCCCTGCGTATTATTTATAAACTTCCCCGCTTATCCGAAGATTTGGATCTTAATCTTTCCAAGTCAGATTACAAAAATTTAAATCTAAAAAAACTGGGGGAAGAATTACAAAAATATTTTAAAGATAATTTTATCATGAATTTAAGTTATCGAGTTCAAGGTAAGAGTGAATCAGGACAAACACATCTCTATCTAAAATTCCCCATCCTCAAACAACTGGGTTTAGCAAAAAAGAATGAAAGTGATTTTCTTTTTGTAAAAATAGAACCTCAACTAGAAGATTTTAAAGATCCGGATTATGAAATTCATCCTATCTCTGGTTTTGGTTTTAATTTTCTTGTAAAAAGTTATAGCTTGAAATTCTTAATGACTGGAAAAATAATGGCAATTTTAGAACGAAATTGGTTTAAAGGTAAGAATAATGAAATAGATATTAAAGGCCGAGATTATTATGATTTATATTGGTATTTAGAAAAAGGCGTTCAACCAGATTGGTCCGCTCTTCAAAAAAAATTTAATTTCAAAGATAAATCAGCCATAAAAAAAGCTCTGAAAGAAAAAATTGATAATCAAGTAAGCGAACGTAAGTTACTATACGATTTAATAAATTTTTTCCCAGAACAAGACTTTATTAAAAATTTCTGTCATAATTATAAAGAAATAATAAACAGATATTTGTAATAAGAAATATATAAAAAGCTTTAGCTACCAGTATCACTGGTCAAGATAATCGCTAAAGAACCTCAAATTGTCCCCCGGTAATTTCTTAATTCTATATTCAATTTAAACTAAAGATTTTTTATTATTCTGATTCATTAAATAATTTTTTTTATTTATCAGCGATCGTTTGAGACGTTTCTCTAAATTTTTTCGGGCATCTCCAGCAATATCGCCACCGGCCTTAGAATCATCTTTTAATTTACTAAAACCCTGCGAATCTTCAACCCGATGAATTTCCGTGGTGGCGCGCTCACCTAACATATTAAAAATAAGCTCTAAATCGTCCATATGATCACGTAAATTTTCTCTTTTCAGACCCTTAACTTCTTTATACTGAGTCGGCGTTAAACCAAAAGTCGCTTTTGATATTTCGGCCGTTAGAATTTCATAATCCAAAACATCTTTAGCACCGCGATTTTTCCATTCATCGGTCAGTTCTTCTCGAATAGCAATACCGCGCATTCTTTTCTCAATCCAGGAATCGCTATAACCCTTTAGTTTATAAAGTGCTCTAGTTCTCTTGGTCGCTAACCCTGGATCGCTAATTTCTTGAACACGCTCGTAACCGACTTTTGCTAACCAGCGCTTGAACGGTTCGGCTTTAGGCGAAGGAATAGACTGAATTATGCGAAATATTCCTTCGGTATTAGCGCAGTCAGTTCCATATTTTTTACCATCAGAACTTTCCAATTTCAGTTGTCCCCAATTTGGGGACAACTGAAAATCATTAAAATCTCTAATCTTAATTTTTTCCCAATACTACCTTGGAGTTGGACTTTCTGATAATACAGCACAAACATCAACCACTGAAAACCACCACTCATCATTAAAAATAACGCGCCGAATTTTTTTCCCTTTAAATAACACCGGCTCGTTTATTTTATTTTTTTCAATATTCTTATTTAAATTTTTTTTCATAAATTTAGACGATTAATTATTACTTTCATATTGTAACAATTTTTTAAACCAACATCAAGCTTAATAATCACTAATATTAGATGAAATATTAATAAATTAATAATAAAGTTTTTATAAATTATTTCCCATCAAATTTAAGCTAAAAGTCTTAATTACAGCATTTTATAGTGCTTCCCCCTTATAATCTTCAAAAAATTATGATAGGCTATATTCAATGGAGATATAAGCAAAAATTATAAAAATCATTAAACAAATATATGAAAAAAGCTTTAATTACCGGTATCACCGGTCAAGATGGTTCTTATTTAGCTGAACTATTACTAAATAAGGGTTATGAAGTCCATGGTATTATTCGTCGCGCCTCCACCTTTAACACTGAACGAATTGAACATCTCTATCGAGATCCTCATTTAAAAAATGTAAAACTATTTTTACACTATGGCGATATCTCTGATAGTAGTAATATCAGTCGTCTAATAGAAACTATCCAGCCTGATGAAATATATCATTTGGCTGCTCAAAGCCACGTCCGAGTCAGTTTTGAACTCCCTGAATACACTGCGAACACTACTGGACTAGGAACGGTCCGCATTCTTGATGCTATTAAAAACTCAGGTTTAAAAACTAAATTCTATCAAGCCTCTACCAGCGAGATGTTTGGGAAAGTAAAACCAGAAGATTTACCTTTAAATGAAAATACTCGCTTTCATCCTCGTTCTCCCTATGGTTGTGCCAAAGTCTACGCCTACTGGATCGCTAGGAACTACCGAGAAAGCTATAATCTTTTTATCACTAATGGTATTCTCTTTAATCACGAATCTGAGCGTCGTGGAGAAACTTTTGTTACTAGAAAAATCACCCGCGGTCTAGCGAGAATTAAATTAGGAATAGATGAAAAACTTTTTTTAGGAAATTTAGATGCCCAACGTGATTGGGGCTATGCTCCTGACTTTGTAGAAGGAATGTATTTAATGCTCCAAGCCAATCAACCCGAGGATTATATTCTCGCTACGGGTGAAACTCATCGTGTTCGAGAATTTGTGGAACTAGCAGGAAAATCCCTAGGGATGAAAATCATTTGGCAAGGAGAAGGGCTAACTGAAAAAGGAATAGACCAAAACACTGGAAAAACTATCATTGAAATTGACCCTAAATATTTTCGTCCAGCCGAAGTTGAAGTTCTTTTGGGCGACTATTCTAAAGCTAAAAAAGAATTAAATTGGCAACCAAAAGTAAAATTTGAAGAATTGGTTAAAATTATGGCTGAAGCTGATTTTAAAAAAGAAAAAAATAAAATTAGAACAAAATAATCAATTTAAACATTTATAGTATGAACTCTAACAGTAAAATTACCGTCTTCGGAGGAAGCGGTTTAGTAGGAAGTTCAATACTTCGAGAATTAAAAAAACAAGGATATCAAAACCTTGATGCTCCCCGAAGTAAAGAGCTTAATCTTTTAGATAAGAATCAAGTAGAGGAATATTTTAAAACTAAACAGCCAGAATTTGTTTTTATGGTCGCTGGCTTAGTCGGCGGTATTTATGGCAATATGACTCATCCCGCTGATTTTCTCTACCAAAATTCAATGATGATTTTAAACATTATGGAAGCTATTAAAAACTTTAGTCCACAAACTAAAATCCTCTTCACCGCTTCCACCTGTATTTATCCCAAAGAAAACCCTCAACCCATTAAAGAAACTAGATTTATGACCGGACCTCTAGAAGAAACTAACAAGGGTTATGCCGTCGCTAAAGGTTTGGGAATTGTCGCTACTCAATTATATCGCCAACAATATAATATCCAAAGCATTGCTGTAATGCCCACTAATATGTATGGCCCCAATGATACTTATGATCTAAAAAATGGTCATATGATTCCCTCTTTAATTAAAAAATTTGTCGAGGCTAAAAAGAATAATACCTCTCTAACTTTTTGGGGTACTGGAAAACCTCGCCGAGAGGCCTTGTATGTTGATGATTGCGCCGATGCTTGTATCTATTTAATGAATAACTACGAAGAAAAAGAACTAATTAATATTGGTACGGGTTTTGACTATTCTATTAAAGAATTCATTGCTATTCTAGAAGAGGTAATAGATTATAAAGCACAAATCAATTGGGATACCAGTAAACCAGATGGAACCCTGGAGAAACGAACTGATATTACTAGATTAAAGAAAATAATGCCCAACTTCGCACCTCGTTTCTTCCAGGCTGGTCTAAAAGAAACTTTGAAGGCAGATTTTGGATGGAAAAATTAGAAAAAAATATCTAGAAGTAAATGGAAAAATAATAAAAATAAACAATTTAATTATGACGAGATTAACAAAACAAGAATATTGGGACAATTCATATAAAAATATAAAATTTAAACCAGATAATAGAAAATCTTCAATAATAAAAATAATTAACAAAAATTTTAAAAGTGGAACAGGAAAAACAGTTTTAGAAATAGGATGCTTCCCAGGTAGAACACTATTTTATTTCGGATTAAACGGATATGAAATAAACGGAATAGACTATTCTATATATTTAGACAGATTGAAAGAGTGGTTTGAAAATAAAAAATTTAAAATAGGTAAATTTGAAAAAGCAGATATAGATAGAATAAAGATTGACAAAAAATATGACATTGTATTTTCAAGAGGGTTTATAGAACATTTTTCAGATTATAAAGAAAAAATTAAAAAACATATAGAGGCCACTCAAAAAAATGGATATATACTAATAACAACTCCTAATTTTTCAGGTAAAATACAAAAATTCTTGCATAAAATATGTGACAAAGAGACTTTAGATAAACATTATTTACCGGCAACTGATTACAAAAATTGGATAAAAACTTTTGAGGAAAATAATTGTTCTATAGAAAAATCTGGATATTTTGGTGGCTTTGATTTCTGGATAGATAAACCTAATATGTCTAAATTAGGAAGAGTAATATTAATGATATTATATAAATTATTTAAGACTCCATTATTTAGGTGTCTCCCCAACAATAAAATGTGGTCTCCAACAACAGTAATGATTGCTAAAAAACACTAAAGATTTTCCACTTAAAATATAATAAACTATATAAAAATTAATTAGGTGTTTTACAATACATAAAATTAGATAAAAATCAAAATAAAAAAATATTATAAATAACTATGAAAATGGCAATACTCTATATATGTACGGGCAAATATAAAATTTTTTGGAAAAAATTTTATTTAAGCTGTGAAAAATATTTTATTTCTAATATTAAAAAGGAATATTTTATTTTCACAGATTCTGATTCCTTAAAATTCTCTGATAATAAAAATGTGCATATAATTTCACAAAAAGACTTAGGTTGGCCATATAATACCTTAATGCGCTATCAAATATTTATTAATTCGCAAAAAGAATGGAGCAATTGTGATTTTACTTTCTTTTTTAATGCAAATTTGATTTTTAATAAAAAAATAAATAGTGAAGATTTTCTGCCATCTAACAAACAAGAACTAACCGCTTGTTTACATCCTGGTTTCTTTAATAAAAAACGAAAAGAATTTACTTATGAAAAAAATCCAAGATCAACGGCGTTTATCCCTGAATATAAAGGTCAATATTATTTCGCTGGTGGAATTAACGGTGGAATAACTAAAAACTTTATAAAAGTAATAACTGTAATTGGAAATAATATTAATAAAGATGAAAAAAATAATATTATTGCGGTTTGGCACGATGAATCCCATTGGAATAAATATATAAATGAACATATTAATGAGATTAAAATAATATCTCCATCATATTTATACCCCGAAAAATGGAATATCCCGTTTGAAAAGAAAATAATTATAAGGAATAAAAATAAGTACGGAGGACATAACTTATTGCGTGGAGTTGATGATGTTAAAAAATCATTAAAAAAGAAAATAATCAATCAAACAAAACAACTCATAAAATCCATCTTTTTAAAAGGAAAAAAAATTATTTAAAAAATTTTTAATTAACAATTTTTGTAAATTTATTAAAAACGCTAATCCAAATATAATAAGAACTTTAAAGTATTAGTGTAAATGTTTTTTATTTTTTAAATAAAAATAAAATATTAAATATGCATATTATTTCTATTAAAAACCTCAAAATATTACTAAAACAAACGTTCTATTTTTTAAATAAAAATAAGTTAAAAACAATAAATAATAAAAAAGATTTTATTGATATAATAACCATAGCTTTTAATAATGTATCTATACTAAAAATTCAATATTTTTTTATAAAAAAGAATTTAAAAGATTGTTATGAATATTCAATTATTGATAATTCAACAAAAAAAAATGTATCAAAATTAATAAAAGAATTTTGCAAAAATGAGAATATTGAATATGTTAAAATACCACAGATTAATATTACATTAAACCCTAGCGATTCTCATGGTTTAGCTATCAATTGGGCTATTAAAAATTTTATTAAACCCAGGAAGGCAAAATATTTTGGTATAATTGATCATGATATATTTCCTATCAAACCAACAAAAATAATAAACATACTAAAAAAACAAGAAATATATGGACACTTACAAATTAGAAAAGCTGGATGGTATCTATGGGCTGGGTTTTGTTTTTTTAATGAAAAGTTTATTAATAACAAAAAAATGAACTTTTTACCAAAAAATGGGATGGATAGTGGTGGAGGTAATTATAATGATTTATATAAACATTTAAAACTAGAGAAATTGTATTTTCCTTATTATAAAATAAAAAAAATTGGAAATAATAACATAAAACAAAACGATTACATTGAATATATTGGTAATTGGATGCACATAATTAATGCATCTGGTTGGTTTAATAATGGAAATGAAAAAGACAAAATTAATAAGAAAAAAAAAATAATTATTAAAAATTATAAATATAATGAAACTTAAATATAAATGATAGTTATTAAATTAAAAGGTGGCCTGGGCAATCAAATGTTTCAATATTCTTTTGGTCGCAAACTAGCCAATCTTAATAAAACTGATTTGTTTTTGGAATTATCTTCTTATCGTAAAAAATATTTTAAAAAAATAATTAAAAATATTTTAATTATTTCTTTAGAGTGTCTCAAATCTGGCAGAATAAAAAAATCCTTACAAAAAATCAGACAAGACAAAAGACAATATAATCTCAAATTTTTTGTTCTTGATAATAAAATTAAAAGAATATATACCACCAACTTGCCAGAAATTGCTGAAACAAAAGAATTTTATTTTGATAAGAATCTATTACATCGGGGAAATAATTTTTCGTATGATGGTTATTTTAATAATGAAAAATATTTTACTGATATTACTAATATTATACATGAAGATCTAAAATTAAAAAAAAGGTACCAAGAGAAAATTCCTAAAGAATTAGTTACCAAAATTTTACAATCAGCATCCATATCCTTGCATGTACGCCGTGGTGACTATATACACAACAAAAAAATTAATAAATTTCATGGAACATGTTCTATAACATACTATAAAAAATCTATAGAAATAATTAAACAAAAAATAAATAATCCTCATTTCTTTGTATTTTCCGATGATATAGAATGGTGTAAAGAAAATTTAGAATTAAGTATAGAAACTACATTTATGTCTAACTTAAAAAATTATCAAGATTTATATCTAATGAGTCTTTGTAAACATAATATAATAGCTAACAGCACATTCTCCTGGTGGGGCGCTTGGCTAAATAGTAGTCCTAATAAAATTGTAATTGCCCCAAAAAAATGGTTTAATAATAAAAAAATAGATATTAGAGACTTAATACCAAAAAAATGGATAAAAATTTAAATATCCCGCTGGTAAGTATACTTCTGCCAGTATACAATATGGAAAACTACATTAGAAACTCAATTAAAAGCATATTTAAACAGAGTTATCAACTCTTTGAATTAATAATAATTAACGATGGGTCAAAAGATAATACGATCAATGAAATTAAAAAGTTTAATGATTCTCGTATAAAAATTATTGATAACGCAAATAACCTTGGAATACAAAAAACCTTAAATAAAGGAATTATTGCTTCTTCTGGAAAATATATAGCCAGACTGGATGCTGACGATGAATGGATTAATAAAGATAAATTAAAAAATCAAATTGAATTTTTAGAAAATAACACTGAATATGTTTTAATTGGTACTGGAGCTGTATATATTAATGAACAGGGTAAATATCTTTATAAATATTTAAAACCTAAAACGAATAAAAAGATTAAAAAAACGCTATTGGGTTATAATTGTTTTATCCATTCTAGCGTAGTATTTAGAAGAAACTCAGTTTTATCTGTTGGGCTATACTCCGAAGAAAAAACCGATAAACACATAGAAGATTATAATTTATGGCTCAAACTGGGAACTATTGGCAAACTCTACAACCTATCGTCATATGACATTAATTTAATGAAAAGAAACGATTCTGTTGGACACAAAAATTTAATAGAACAACTAACAAAAACTATACAAATAGCCAAGAAATTTAAAAAATATTATCCTCATAATAAATTTATTAACTTAATGAGAAATAATATTAGATTAATACTATATAAATATTTTAAAATATTTATATCACTAATACAGCTATTTAAATCCTAAATATGATCTCTGTTATTATTCCAACTTATAACAACGTTTACGCACTTATTCATTATTCTCTTCCTAGTTTATTAAAACAAACCTATTCTAATTGGGAGGCTCTGATTATTGATGATGGTTCTACTGACGGCACTTCAGAGGTAATAAAAAATTTGTTAAAACAAGATAAACGCTTAAAACTAATTAAACGAAATATTAATTATGGATTAGCTGCTAGCTTAAACTTAGGGGTAAATAAAGCGAAAGGAAATATTATTGCTATTTTAGAGCATGATGATATCTGGCTACCCAAAAAACTTAGTTCACAAATTAAAGTATTTTCAACGGGGGTAAAAGTTTCTTTTACTCGTGCAATTGTTTATGATATAAATCTTAAAAAATTTACAAAAATAAACGATGGTAATCTTTCCTGTTTTATGTTCACAAAGGATATTTCTAAACTTATCTTTCCTATACCAGAAGAAAATAAAAAATATCTAGGAATAGAAGATGGAATAATTACAGCAAGATTAAAAATTATCAAAGCTGAAAAAAGGATTAAAGACAACGAAAACATTCATATAAATACAATATTAACTATAATGAATTCTAATAACACCACACTTTCTGGAATTAAAAATAGTTCAATTATGATGAATAGATATAAAAACGTTTTAAACTTATTTTACTCTTTAAATGGTAAATACTCGGAAATAGATAAATTGCTAAATTTTTGGAAAAACCATTATTATTTTAATTTAATAATTTCTTATCTACCAATATTTATAAAAAAAATAATTTATCGTCTTATAGAGAGGACCAAAAATAAAAAAAATAAAAAACTAATAGAAGACTTTAAAAGAAACAAAGAATATTTAATAATTAAAGAATACCGAAAACTTTTTGGTTAAAACATTAACCCTTTTATCATCCCAAGCCCTTTCCGAAAATTTCTGGCTAAAAATTGTCTTAAAACCCAACCCAAATTAGCCCAATAAAACCAAGCTAATAAATAAAAGCTTGGTTTCTTATTTATAGATTTAAATATTATTTTTCGGTTACGGCTTTCTTTATAGCCTATTGAAAATTGCCCTTCCCGACTGATTTCGCTAGGATAATGACATAGTTGAGCCCTAGGCTCAATAATAAAATGATATCCATACTTTTTGGCACGCAAACAGAAATCAACATCCTCTAAAGCCGTCCGACCTCCAGAAAAATTTGAAAATTTTAATTTTTTAGTTATATCTAATTTATATGAACAAACTCCGCCGTGAGCATAATATCCGATAGAAGCATGTTTGATTTCTTCATTCCAGACTTGAAACCCTACGCTATTAACATCCCAATAATATTTTGAATTTATACCAAAAAAAATATTAAAATACTTTTCAAAAGATTTTTTTATACGATGATTTTTAATTATACCGCCAACACCAATTAAACTGCTGTCATTTATTGAACTATGCCAGACTTTTATTATTGCTTCACAAAAGTTAGTCTCTAAAATAATATCATCATCTAAAATAAAAAATATATTATTTTGTATTAATTCTAAAGATCTATTTTTAGATTCTGATAACCCTCTTCTCTCTTTTTTATGATTCTTTTTATAATAAAAAAAATTAATTTTATGTTGATTAAAATTAATTTTATATATATCAATAAAATCTGATGATAAATTACCATCATCAATAATAATAATTTCATCAGGTAAAACTGTTTGATTAAGAATAGAATTAAGGCATTTCTTAAGATCTTTTTGGCGATTATATGTTGGTATTACTATACTAAACTTCATAAATATCTTGATATTTTTTAACCATATTAATATCTGAAAATAATTTATTATTAATTATGGCTTGATTTTCTCCTTTTAATTTATTCAAAAATTCTTCTTTATCATTTACTTCAAAACAATTCTCCACTCCGACAATTTCTTCATTTCCTCCTACTCGACTGGAAATAGCCGGAACTTTAGCACTGACCGCCTCAATTAAACTTATTGACAAACCTTCAAAAATTGAAGGTAAAACAAATAAATCAAAGGCTTTTAAATAACGACTAGCTTGTTTAATTTCTCCACTTAAAATTATTCTATCTTCTAGTTTATATGATTTTATCAGATTTTCATACTTAATTCGTTCTGGTCCTTCTCCAATAATTAATAATCTAGCTTTAGGTTCTATATTTTTAACTGCCTTGAAAGTATTAATTAAAAATTCATAATTTTTAGGATAAGCTAATCTACCGATTGAACCATAAACATAGTCTTCGGGATTTAATTTTAAAATTTGGCGAGCTTCTTCACGACTAAGCAAATAATCAGGTGGAAAGCTAACCCCATTATAAATTAAAGTACTTTTATTTTCTAAACCCCGGAGTAAACCAGAAGTTTTAGCAAAATCTAAATTAAGACGACTAACAAAAACTATTTGATCTAATTTTTTAAAAGCCAGTCTGAAAAACAAACGATAAATTAATTTAAGAGGAGCAAAAACTTGATACCTATTGTCTAAAAGCGACAAACCGTGAACAGTAAAAATTAAACGTGGTCTAGACTTTAATTTAGCTAAACCCCAAACTCCCAATAAAGTGTTAGAACTATTAAAATGAACAACATCAAACTTTTCACTTATTACATAATTTTTTAATTCCGAGATAAAACTTAAATTTTTAAAAGGATTATTGCCTCGCTTTAATTTATTTAAACGTTTAAATTTAATGTCTATTTTTTTCAATTCTTCTGGCAAATAATTTCCATCACCAGCGGCTACAACAACTTCATTATTATTTTCTTTTAACCCTCGCGCTAAATTGAGCACTACATTTTGAGCTCCGCCTATTTCTGCTTTAGTTATGACCAGAAGAATTTTCATAATGTAGACTGATAATAGTTATTCTAATTCCCATTTTTTATCTTGCATTTCCCATTCTTAACAACCTCTTCACACCTAGTTTTAATATCAAAACAATTGATTTTTTTCTTTTTAACAACCTTCCTTCTGCTAATTTTAACATTAAAGCAATCTATTTTTTCATTTTTATTCTTGTTTTTATTTAGATCTTTTATAATATCAATTATTTCTTTTTTAAAAAATAAATACTTTTGAAAAATTTTATTTTTTTGAATTTCTTCTGTATTGACAATATTGCCATAGGGGTTGCCAAAATAAATAGCTGTAATTTTTCCTATTTTTTTAAAATCATAATTTTTGTCATTACCGAGGTCATCTAAAAATCTATACTCATTCTCATACTCCCACACTAAATTCTTTGCTAATAATATTTTTTTAACTTGTTTTTTAATACCAGTACCGTTATTGATAAACCGAGGTCCGCGATAATAATATTTAATAGAACTTATTTTAGAACTTTCTTCAGAATCTTTTACGCTAACTTCAATAGCCACTCCTTTAAATCCCCCAGCATAATGTCCCCACATTAGTGGACTATGAAAGCCCTTTCCACTTTTATCATCTCCAGAATCTCCAGAAAAAGAGCAAATCTTATACCGCGCTTTCTCCCCATGTATTTTACTAATTTCTTCAACTACTTCCTTATTATTAAAAATACTAAAAACACCCTCCATAGGATCATTCAATTCCCAAAAGTTTGAACACCAAAATTCCCCAGTTTCAATAATTCGTCTCAAACGACAAAAATTAGTTCCATTAATTAATGGTCTAAATTTATATATTTTCATAACTGACATAAATTTTTATACATAGAACGCTAATCAAGATATAACTATTATACATTATGGTAATATTATACACTATAAGCGAAATTTATTGAATTTTAATTATTTTTATTTATCATCTTCACTAATCATTCTCTCTTCCGTTATTTAGGTTTAAGCGAGATTATCTTTATTTCATCAATTAACTTCTTTAAATATAAACTATAAATCCATTGTAAAAATGACCAAAAAATAAAAAGCCTATATTATAATATACTTTAATATAAGCTAATATCTCGCTATCAATAGGTCTAATTATTAGTCTAATTCAACTAGGCTCTATTGGTCTAATTTTTCCGACCTTAGAACTAGACTCGTAGTTTCTTGAAGATAAATATCGGCAATATTTTATATCTCCTAATTAATAAGAAGACAATATAATTAAAGATGGTACTGAACAATATTGACAAACATTTTAGACTTTGTTAATATATCCACATAAGATATTATCATTCATAATACCTTTGAAGACAGGCGTTACCCATTGTGGGTTATGGCCTGTTTTTGTTTAGCATATTTTTTAGCTTTTGATCGGTTACAATCAAAAATTGTTGCCCTAATTTTATCCCCTGATAAAATATAATTCCTAGTTTTTCGAGATGAATTTATAAAAAACGATTCTTTAATATTTAGCTTCTGATAAACGAAATTTAAAAACTTTCTTTTATATTTATTTTTACCAATAATTATTTTTTCAGTTTTTTTCAGATCATATACAATGGCTCCTAATATTAAATCTGTTAATTGTAATAAATCTGATGATTTTGAGTTTATTTGGCAAACACCAGCAACAACAAATTTTTGATAATGATTATTTGTAAATTTTTTTATGGTATTTTCTATTTCTAGCCTTTCTGGAGTGAAATAATCATCTGCTAAGACAATCAAAACTTCTTGAGGAATTTTGCCGACAACTAGTTTTAAAAGAGAAATTGTAAAACTTCTGTAAACTTTACATAAATCATTATTGTACTCTTTTGCAAAATCTAATTCATCCTTATTTAATATAATACAATTAAATTTAACATCAACTTCATTTAAAAAACATTTAAAAATATCCATGGCGATATTAAAACGAATTTTTGAATTTAATTGGGCCCACTTCACTTCTTCATTATAGTTAGATCTTTGTCTAATTTTTCTTATTTTGTTATAAATTTTTTCAGGATAACTACATTTTACTAATCCTAATGCAAAATATTTATCTTTTTTATCAAAAATTAAACCAGTCTCATCTAAAAAACAAAAACTTGTTTTTATATTTCTAAAATCTTTTCCCATTATAGACATAAATCTAACATTACCGATTTGACACTAAGTTTATTATTAAACAGAATTATAGCATTCATTAATAGATATTTCAAGGCTAATATTAGATAAAATTATTCTAAAATAAAAATAAAGTTTTTATAAAGAACAATCTATTTATTTATTTCAAAAATCTTTTTAAAAATAAGCTTCTATTCGCTCCGCTCCACTATCTTCGCTAAGCTCCCTTTACCCATAATCCAAACACCCAGTGGTAAAGTTAGATAAGAAACTAGGGTGGCAATTGCTGCCCCTCTAATTCCCAGGAGAGGAATAAGTATTAAATTAAGGCCAACATTAACGACCATTGCTAAGAGATTAACAATAAAAATAGTTCGCACCTTGTCTTCAGCCATTAAATAATAGCTTAGAGCCATCCATAAGAACAAACCAACATTAGACCAAATATAAATTTGTAGGACACTAACCGCTGCCAAAAACTGACTACCAAATAACCAATAGATTAAAGGACGAGCAAGAAGGGCAATGGGGATAACAATCGCTAAAGAAATTAAAACCATAAAGACATAAAAATTCTTTAAACGTTGTCGGTAACTAGCTTGATTGGTTTTCCGAGCGTTAATAATCGCCGGGAAAAGAGAAACCGCAATCATTCCCGGGATAAAATTCCAAACTTCTGCCAATTTAACCGCGGCCGCATACAAACCAACTTCTAAACTATTGAGCATATTACCAATCATCACCTGATCAATCCGAGAATAGATATAGCCCGCTGCGGAGGCCAACATTAAAGGCCAAGAACTCTGCCAAATTCGTTTTGCTAAGGATTGGTTAAAATGCCAAAGCTTGATCTTGAGACCCTCTAAGCGATAGGTAATAGTGTGTACGTAGTC
>LSNS01000012.1 GCA_003056205.1 Parcubacteria group bacterium M6-OD1-4
CCGACCACGCACACACTTTACCCCTATCGTGATTTATCTGAATCCACTCTTCAACAAAGATATTTTTTTCAAATTATTAGAAAGGGATTAGGAAAGGAATTAATAGAAAAATTAAACTCCAGTGGCTTACCATTTGTGACTACTTTTTTTGTTGCTGCTCATATTGCGGAGTACTATAATTATCAGGGTGATATTTATTGTATTATTTGTGATACTGATGCTTCTCGAGCTTGGGCGCCATTAAAACCAAAAAGTAGTCGAATAAAATTTTTAGTTCCTAGTCGGAAAGTTTATAAAAGATTTTTAATGTATGGAGTGAAGCCAGAAAACATTATTATTACTGGTTTTCCTCTTCCTTTAGAAAATATTGGTTTACATAAAGAAATTATTAAACAGGACCTTGCTCGACGAGTGAAGATTTTAGATCCGCAAGGAAACTATCGTCAACACTATAAAGCTTTATTAACGGAAATTAAGCCCTCATCAATATCGTCTGCAACAGTATCTTCTACTGTGGTTCCTCCTTTAACTATCACTTATGCGGTTGGGGGAGCGGGAGCTCAAAAAGAAATTGGAATTACTATTCTTCGTCAGTTGGCCATGGATATTAGAAGTAAAAAAATCCATTTGAATTTAGTAGCTGGAAATCGTCCTGAAATTAAAGAATATTTTAAGCAAGAGATTAAATCTTTAGAATTTAAAGTTGGAAGCGGTGTAGACATTATTTTCGCTAATAATAAACTGGATTATTTTGAAAAATTCAATCAGTGTTTACGAACCACTGATATTTTATGGACTAAACCGTCAGAGCTTTCTTTTTATTGTGCTTTAGGTTTACCAATTATTATGTCGACACCAGTTGGTAGTCAAGAAGATTTTAATCGCCGTTGGCTTCTATCAATTGGCGCCGGAATTGATAGCTTAAATCCTGATTATACTGCCCAATGGTTATCAGATTTGTTAATTTCGGGACGTTTAGCACGTTCGGCAATGAATGGCTTTTTAAATGCCGAACAGCTTGGAACTCTTAATATCGAAAAATTAGTAACAAAAAAGTAATTTTATTAATTATTTATGTCTTGGTTTTTAGTAGCAATTAGTGCTTATTTCATACTTGCTGTCGCTAATTTAGTAGATAAATTTTTAGTAAGTAGTATTTTAAAAAATAGTAAAGCTTACGCCTTTATTGCTTGTATGATGGGGGTCATTATTTTTGTTATTGCTCCTTGGTTTTTAGCTTGGCCGGGCTGGAAACTTTTCGGTTTTAATTTAATCAATGGAGTAATCTTTGCTTTAGCTCTTTGGACTTTATATGAAGCTCTATTACGTGGAGAAGCAGCTCGAATTTTAGTTATTGTTGGTGGTCTTACTCCGGTTTTTTCTTTAATATTTTCAATTTTGTTGTTTAAAGAACAATTTTCTAGCAATCAGTGGATTGGTATTATTTCTATTTTACTAGGAGTTTTGATTATTGCTTTATTACCAATTGAACATAGTTATTTAGCTCGGATTCTTCGTAAATTCAAATTAGTTTCTGAATTTAAACGTGGTGGCTTAGGTATTGCTGTTCTTTCCGCTTTAGCATATTCTCTTTATTTTTTAGGAACAAAACAGGCTTATGTTTCCCAGCCCTTTATGAGTGCTTTTATTTGGACTAGGTTGGGGGCAGCGTTATTTGTTTTGTTATTCTTATTAAGTAAGGTAAATCGTCAAGCCATTGCTCACCTGTTTCATCGCTCAAGTCCTAATAAGCATAAATTCTTAGTAATTATTAATCAAATTATAGGAGCAAGCGGTTTTATTTTACAAAATTATGCTATTTTTCTAGGTTCAGTTGTTCTAATCAATGCTTTACAGGGTGTTCAATATGCTTTTATTTTAATTATTAGTACTTTATTAGCAATTTTAAAACCAAAATTATTAAAAGAAACCTTCTCTTGGAGAAATCTTATTCAAAAGACTGTGGCTGTTGTCGTTATTGCTATTGGTCTTTATTTTATCGCTATTTAATATGAATATCAAAAAAATATTAAAAAATATTAAAAAATATTTTTTAAATAAAAAAGAATTATTAGTATTAAAAATTATGGCCATTGCGGTAATTGTTGTTTTTGCTTTAATTGTCTATTTTTTGAAGTTTGTTAATTATTATCCTCTCCAAGAAAATTTAAAATATCGACCAGGGTTTTTCGGCGTTACCTTTTCTACGGAATATGCTACTAGTTTAGGATTAAATTGGAAAAACACCTATCAAGCTATTCTCGGTGAGTTACAAGTGAAAGAAATTCGCATCCCTATTTATTGGGATCAAATTGAAAAAAAAGAAGGAGTTTATGATTTTTCTAAATATGATTATTTAGTCAAACAGGGTGAGAAACATCATGTTAAATTTATTCTTAGTATTGGTCGACGGGTGCCACGTTGGCCAGAATGTCATGGTCCAGATTGGTTGAAGACAAAAAAAACAACAACCGCCGAGGCTTTAACTCTGCAAATGATTACCACTGTCGTTAATCGTTATAAATTAAATCCGAGTGTTGAATATTGGCAAGTAGAAAATGAACCCTTTTTGGCGACATTTGGTATTTGTCCGCCACTAGATAAGAATTTTCTAAAACAAGAATTTAAATTAGTTCATTCTTTAGATCCTCAACGTCAGATTATTATTACGGGCTCAGGAGAGATGAGTTCTTGGCGTCAAGAAGCTCAGATTGGCGATATTTTTGGTAGTACATTATATCGAGTGGTTTATGATCCTTGGTTTGGTTATTTACATTATCCCTTACCAACTTCTTTTTATCGTTTAAAGGCTAAATTAGCTGGTTTGAGTCAGCAACGTTTAATGGTTTTAGAACTCCAAGCAGAGCCCTGGGTTCCACACGGAAATATTACTGCCATGACTCCAACACAAATTAATAAATCAATGAGCGTTGCTCAATTCAAGGCTAATTTGCAGTATGCTATTAATCTTAATTTTCGTCGTACCTATTTATGGGGAGTAGAATGGTGGTATTTTGAAAAACAACATGGCAATCCAGCCTATTGGAATATTGCTAAAACTTTATTTAAATAAGTCCTTTTTCTCAAGTATTTTCACTATTTTATCATCATTATTATCCACCCAATTCTTGAAGGTTATTAAAGCTTGAGAATTGTTGACCATTGCTTCATTGGTAATTAATGATAAATTAAAATCTTCTGAACTTTGGGCAATCTTAGCTCGTTGGGCATCTTGTGCATTACATTTTTGTTCAAAATGATTTTTAGTGGGAATCATTAAAATAGTTTTTTGTAGATAAGCGGCCTCGGCGATTGAATCAAAACCAGCCGTACTAGCATAAGCCTGACAATCAGCAAGATAAGTTATAAACTTTTCTCCACTAAGACGATTAAAAGTTAAATTAGAACCAAAAACTGTTTTTTCTGGTGTTAATTTATCCCAAAAAGCTTCAATTTTAGTTTGTGGATGAGCTTGACTCCAATTTTTAATACTCTCGCTATAGCCGGAGTTTAAAAGATAAACGAGTATAAAATTCTTGTTAGTGGGAATTTTATTTTTGATATCTCGCCGAATTAATGGAGGACAAATAAATAATTTTCTTTTCACCTGATCTTTTTCGGCGGTAAAAGAAAGAGCAATCTTAACACTACGTCGTGGAGCATTAAGATGATTATAAAATTTAAAAGCCCAACGTGCTAGATATTGTTTAGGCGGAAATTTAAAAACTGGATCTTGAATAAAGTATTGGTGTCCAATAGAAAATAAGGGACGTTGATCATGATAAAAACGATAATAATTGCCTGCTAAAACTTCATAAAAATTAATCAAAATATCAGGATTTAAATTATTGGTAATCTTTTTTATTTCACGTAAAGACTGTAAATAGAGAAAAAAATGCCAAGTTGTTTTTAAAACAGTAGAAAAGATATTAATCCCTTTCCCTTTTTTATCAACCGTAAACCCCGGACTAGCTAATTCAAAAAGAGGAACATTTATTTCTTCCCTAAAGAAATTTGGTAAATGGGTGTGGTAGTTAACACCAACAATAACACCCAGGATTTGATGACCACGTTTTTCTAATTTTTCTTTGAGAGCTAATGCTTGGCTTAGATGGCCACGGCCTTCTCCTTGAACAAAAAAGAGATATTTCATATTGAGCGGGTAAGGGGAATCGGACCCCTGTCATAAGGTTGGAAACCTTAGGTAATAACCACTATACGATACCCGCTAGAACTTATTTATTCTTCAAAAAGAACTTACTAAACTGGAATTATATTATAAAATTATTTGCGGAAAGTCAATTATTTAGTATCTTTAATTGCCAGTGTAAAGCCTAGACCGGAGAGCATAATAATTGCTAGCAATAGAAAAAGATAATTAAGTGGAAGAAAAATCAAAACAATAATTGCCAGGGCAGAACTTAAAACATAGGCTAAAGGACCAGTAGTTCTAAAAATATTAATATCGCCAACATTTTCAACATCAATTATCTTAAAGAAATAAGTTTCTTTCATTGATTCCACTAGAGCGGCACCAACTCGACTAAAGAATAATACTATTAACCATAACCAGGCAATTGGTTCTTTGATATAGTAAAAAGAAAAAAGAGCTAAAATTAGAATTATAAATCCAGTAAATAATAGTTCTTTTTCACCCCAATATTTATCAGCGACAATTCCGGCTGGGATTTCAATTAATAAGAACGGAATTAACATAATTGAAAAAATGGGTCCCAAAACTTTCCAGCTCATTCCTAAATTTTGAAAAAGATAAAGAGGAATATAAATTATTGCTGAGGCGTAGAAAAGTTGTAGTAGTAAAGCAATAAAAAAGATGCTACGTAAATTCTTGTTATGCCACATTCTATGGATGGTTAATAATAACGATTCTTTCTGATAAATAATTTTTTCTTTCAAATCTTTTCCCTGATGAAGAAAAATTAAGAAAAAAGGAACAATTAATAAAGCGGCCACCAAAAAAGACAAAGTATAATCTCCTTTACCAATTAAATAAGTAGCAAAAACTGGGGAGAGAATCCAACCAGCATTCATGAAGGTAAAATAAGTTGTGCGGATTTTTCCTGTTAAATTATTATTAGATAAACTTTCAATAAAGACATCCATATTAATCCAGACAAGATTAGAACTGATAGAAAATAAGATAATTGAAATGAGAGCCATTACCGAACTACTAGACACAGCTAAACCTAAGAGAGAGGTAACATAAACTACTAGAATTATTTTAGTGACAAAATAATTTCCTAATTTTTCAATAAAGCGGGGAAACAATGAAATGCTGATTACTCCAAAGATATTGGCGATAATAAAAACGACACTAATCATTTTAATGCCAATAAATTGACCTAAAAAGTTAGACTGAGTATAGGCGGGAATAGCATTAGAAATAGCTAGTAACAAGCCTAAAAAATATAAAATTATTAGACGATGACGATTCTTAGCGGTGTTTCTTGGAGCTTTTGACATGTGAGTTAGAAAAAAATATAAGTAAAAAGGCTAAAATAATGATTATTAAACTAATATCCTGAGGCCAACGCAAGCCCCAAACAATTGGCGCTGGATCTAAGCGAATAAATTCTAAGAAAAATCTTAAGACCGAGTATAGAATTAAGTATAAAGCAATTGACCAAATATAAAAAGCTCGATGAAGATGATGTTTTTTAATAGCCCAGATATTTATTGCCAGTAAAAATAAAGCGATTACCAAACAACCAAGACTTTCATAGAGAAAAGTTGGTTGAAAATAAAGGTATTGAAGATAATTTACTGGACGATTAATTAGATCAATGGGTATTCCCCATGGTAATTTAGTGGGTAAGCCAAATATTTCTTGATTAAAATAATTTCCCCAACGACCAATTGCTTGGCCAATTGCTAAACCTGGCGCTAGAATGGCGGTTAATTTCCAGAAATTTATTTTTCTCTTTCGAGCAAACCACCAAATAATAAATAGACCAGCAATGATTCCTCCATGAATTGCTAGACCACCTTTCCAAATTTCTACACTTTGTAGGGGGTGTTGAAGATAATAAGGGAGCTGTAGAATATCATCATAGATTCGGGCGCCAATTATTCCTCCAATAATTAACCAGAAGGCTAAATCAAAAATAGCGTCCGCTTTTATTTTATAATATTTACCAAGGGCAATTGTTATTCCTAAAGCGGTGAGCATCGCCAGAACCATTAATAAACCATACCAGTGAACACTAATAATTCTTGAGGAAAATAAAATGGCTTGGGGATGGAAAGTATGTAAGAAATTAATCATAATTAAGTTTCAATAAGTTGGTTCCAAGGTGATAAATAAAGATTTATTCATTTTAATTTTAAAATGGTGCGGACGGAGGGAATCGAACCCTCACGGGTTACCCCACATGGTCCTAAACCAAGCGCGTCTACCAATTTCGCCACGTCCGCATGAACATTTTAACTTTATTATTTTTATCTTAGACGATTATTTTTATAAAGTAAAGAAATAATTTGTTTTGTAAATTTGGAAAATTTAGTTCAGTGTTATTTTAAAATTAAAAGTGTTATAATAAATTGTAGTAAAATAAAAAAGTAATTAAATAATTTAATAAAAATATCTTATGTCACAAAATAAATTTATTCGATTTTTTAAGGAAATATCAATCAAAGATATTCCGCAGGTTGGAGGTAAGAATGCCTCACTGGGTGAGATGTACAGTCTTCTCACAAAAAAGGGTTTGAAAATTCCCAACGGCTTTGCCACAACTTCTTATGCCTATAAATATTTTTTAAGCTCAACTGGTTTAAGAAAAGAAATTAAGAAACTTTTAAAGGGCTTAAATGTTAAAGATGTTGATGATTTAAGAGAGCGCGGAGCAGCTGTTAGAAAAGCTATTATGTCCGCCACAATGCCTCAAGATTTTCAAAAAGAAATTCTTAAAGCTTATCGCAAATTATCAGCCCACTATAAAGTTTCAGACGTTGATGTTGCTGTTCGTTCTAGTGCGACCGCTGAAGATTTACCAAACGCTTCTTTTGCAGGGCAACAAGAATCATATTTGGATATTAGAGGGGAGCAAAACTTATTATTAGCCGTACAAAAATGTATTGCTTCATTATTTACTAATCGGGCAATTTCTTATCGAGTTGATAAACATTTTGATCATTTCTCAGTTTCACTATCAGTGGGTATTCAAAAAATGGTTCGCTCTGATTTAGGATCATCAGGGGTAATGTTTACTATTGATACGGAGTCTGGTTTTCGAAACGCCGTCCTTGTTAGTTCTATCTTTGGTTTAGGAGAAAATATTGTTCAAGGTTATGTTAACCCTGATGAATATTATGTCTTTAAACCGACAAATAAAATTATTTCTCGGAACTTAAGTAAAAAGAATGTTAAAATGGTTTATAATCCAGGAGGAAAGAAACCAGTTAAAAATGTTCCAATTCCTCTTGCTGATCAAGCTAAATCATCATTAACTGATGAACAGGTTTTGAAACTAGCAAAATGGGGAATGATTATTGAAAAACATTATCAGAAACCAATGGATATTGAATTTGCTGTTGATGGTCGAGACCAAGAAGTTTATATTACTCAAGCTCGTCCCGAAACCGTCCAAAGTCAACGGGATTTGAATGTAATTAAAAAATATAAACTTAATAAAAAATCTAAAATTATTGTTTCTGGTCAGAGTGTTGGCAGCCGAATTGGTGCTGGACCAACAAATCGGATGATGAGCATTAAGGATATTGATAAATTTAAACCAGGACAAGTATTAGTTACTGATATGACTGATCCAGATTGGGAGCCAATCATGAAAATTGCTTCAGCAATTGTTACTGATAAGGGAGGTCGAACTTGCCATGCCGCTATTGTTTCACGAGAATTGGGAATTCCGTGTGTTGTAGGGACAGAGAGTGCTTCACGAAAGATTAAAACTGGACGAATGATTACCGTAGATTGTTCGGGTGGTGAAGATGGTTTTGTTTATGATGGTAAATTAGCATTTAAAGTAGAAACAACTAATGTTAAAAATTTAAAAAGACCACGAACAAAGATTATGATTAATATTGCTGAACCAGATTTAGCCTTTACTGATTCTTTTATTCCTAATGATGGTGTTGGTCTAGCACGTTTAGAATTTATTATTAATAACTATATAAAAATTCATCCTTTAGCTTTAATTAATTATAATAAATTGAAGGATCCTGTGATTAAAAGAAAGATTGGTAAATTAACAGCGGCTTATAAAAATAAACCAGAATATTTTGTTGATCGTTTAGCTCAAGGAATTGCTATTATCACTGCTGCTTATTATCCGAAGGATGTTATTATGCGTTTTAGTGACTTTAAAAGTAATGAATATGCCAATTTAATCGGTGGCCGAGAATATGAACCGCTGGAATCTAATCCAATGATTGGTTTTCGTGGAGCTAGTCGCTATTATTCACCTTTATTCCTTCCAGCCTTTGAGTTAGAATGTCGGGCTATTAAAAGAGTTCGGGATGAAATGGGTTTGAAAAATTTAAAGGTTATGATTCCTTTTTGTCGAACCGTTGAAGAGGGACAAAAAGTGCAAGAAGTGATGGCTAAAAATGGTTTAAAACGTGGTAAAAATGGTTTAGAAGTTTATGTTATGGCGGAAATCCCTGCTAATATAATTTTAGCTGATCAATTTTGTCAAATCTTTGATGGTTTTTCCATTGGTTCTAATGATTTAACGCAATTAACATTGGGAATTGACCGAGATTCTACTGGAACTCTAGAAGTTGCTGGAGTTTCTAACGAAAAGAATGAAGCAGTTAAAGAATTAATTAGGCAATTAATTAAGATTGCTAAAAAGAATCACAAGAAGGTGGGAATTTGTGGCCAAGGGCCAAGTGATTTTCCAGAGTTTGCTGAGTTCTTGGTTGCCGAGGGTATTGATAGTATTTCTTTAAATCCAGATACAGTTATTCCGACAACAGTCGCGATCTTAAAAAAAGAAAAAAATTTAAAGAGAAAAAAATGTTAGCTTTGGAGTTCTAAACCGCAAACTTAGAAACAAAAATAAAAAACACTCTCGATATTTTGAGAGTGTTTTTATTATCTAATTTTTTTTATTAATTAATAACTTGGACGACCTGGATCTTAGCAATTCGTCGACCAAATTTTAAAGCCTGACTTCTTGTCTTCATCCAAACGTCAACCCGGTTAGAATTTCTTTTGTTCATACGATCGCGAACAATAAAAATACGATTACCGAAAAGTTCGGGTATCTTAACTTTAGTACCAAATTTTAGGAAATTAACTGCGATGGTGTCTTCACGATTATGACGGCAAACGTTAAAACCGTTGGCTGTTGTACAGGGCGTATTATCTGTTTGATCAACCTCAGAGTTATAGGCAGTAATAATATGAGTGCTAGTTCTTAAGACTTTAGTAACAGTTTTTTTCTTCTTAATTTTTACCTTCGCCTTAGTTTGTACTTTTATCACTATTTTCTGAGAAGAAAGGATTTGTACTTTATCTGATATTTTTGGACCAATAAATTTATTAGTTAATTGTTGAGGTTGCACGTTCTTTATTATTGGTTGAGAAACTACTACTTCTTGGCTATTAGATTGAGCCTGTTTCACTGCTTGGTCAGCTAAAACTGGTGTATAAAACAAGACAAATTGAAAAACAGAAGTAATAATTAACAAGAGGATAATTTGTTGTTGACCATTAAGAGGTAGAACCTCTTTTTTAATAATGCGCAGTATTTTCATACTTTAATTTATTTAATTAAATTTAAAAAACCCTACTAGATTATCATGAATGATATTTAAGCAGGGATTTTCTTGACTTGTCACTTTAACAAAATAACACCCAGAAGTCAAGGGTTTGAGTTGGATTTATCTGTTGACAAATTATCTTAATAATGATAGCATACGAGTGTTATTAAAATAATAATTAAAAAACAAATAGAATAATAATTGATCTTTAAAATTAAAAAGAAAGGAAAAATCATGAAAAAAGGAATGAATTGGTTGATTTTGGTTGTAGTAATTATTTCTTTTAACCTTAGTGGCTGTTATGTCACCAGCCAGGGAATTTCTCGAATTCCCAATGGGATCTCTGGAGCTGAATTACGAGCTCGCCAGAGAGCTAATGTTTTAGAAAGAGAAAACCTAATGTTAGCACGTGATACCATGGTGCTAAATCAGGTAAAAAGAAATATTTCCGGAGAAAAAACCCAACGTCAAGGTTATAAGGTAATTTTGAATAATCGGTATTATTTGCCGATTACCTTTAAAATTGTCTCATTAGATGGTGTAATCAGAACGGCCTATAATCTTCTGCCGAATAAACTGTTGATTATCTATCTTCTACCTGGAACTTATTCGGTTTCCTTCTGGAATGGAGGGGCTCAGCTTGCTCAATCCCGATTAATGCGGGTTGATGGGCAAGAAAAAAATTATCAGGGGCTAAGCTGTCATGCTTTTGCCTATATGCCGGAGTATTAGTTTCGGCAGAAATTTAAAAAAGAGGGACTATTTGTAAAAGTCCCTTTTTAATTTGTTTTAATTATATTTAACAAATATCATCCGCCACTAGTTCCTCCCTGAGACCCCGAAAAAGTTCCGCCACTAAACGGTAGATAAGTAAAGACAAAATAAACAATTCCCCAGGCCGCCAAGACAATAATTAGGCCAATTAAAGCTGAACGAATTGAACTTTGCGCTTTTTTTATTTCTTCCTCGTTACCGCCAGCAGTCATCCAGCGAAAACCAGCGACCAGTGTTAAAGCTAAAAATATTATTGATAGCAATCCTAAGGCTACTTGGATTACCCTGGCAATAATTAATCCGAGAGAAACAGGAGTTAACCCTGAACTAACTTGAACTTGGTTAGCAAAAGAGCTGGCAGTTTTGGGTTTCACCAAACCTTGAGCAGAGACAACATTAAAACTGACAGAAAAAAATATTATGGCAATGATTGTTGTTAATAATTTTTTCATATATTTATCCAGTTTTTAAAATAATTTTTTGTAGAATAAAATACCAAATGGCCCAAGCTGAAAAAGTGATAATTAAACCAATAATTGCTCGACTAATGTAATTTTTGGCTTTTTCCATTTTTTGATCATTACCACTAGCGGTCATCCAGATATATCCACCAATTACAATTAAGATGATAAAGATTGCTCCCAATAGACCTAAGGCGGTTTGAATAATGCCGCCGATCACGGTTGGTAAAAGATTTTGAGGGCTTGCTCCTTGTTGATACCCTCCCTGAGTGGCGACGGTATTTAAATTACTCAAAGGGCTGGAAGAGCTGGTGGCAAAAACAAAGTATGGTAATACTAGTAAAGCAACTAAGACCAGTAGAGAGAGTACGAGTTTAAAATGTTTTTTCATAAATTTAAAACTTAATCATCTTTTAAATATATTTTCCTTGAAACATGCCTACTAAATAATAACTAATAGCATAAGCAGCAATAACAATGATTAGACCAATTAAAGCTTGTCGAATAGTATCACTTGCTTTTTCCAATTTTTGTTCATTGCCAGCTGCCATCATCCAAGTAATACCACCATAAATTATTAAAATCAAGAAAAGAGAACCAACGATTGCTAACACTGCAGAAATTACACTAGCAACAATTGATAAAAAATTATTATCAGGAGTTGTTTTGTATCCTGAAGAATTAGCAGCAACATTTAAATTAGAATTACTGCCAAAGGAAGTGCTCAATCCTGTTGCTTGGACAGTAAAGAGTGGGACTAGAAACATCAAGGCAACTACCAATGAATAAAATATCTTTTTCATAATTTTATTTTAAAACCTGAGCAGTGAAATGAGCAACGATAAAGTAACTTAAAGCATAAGCGACAATAACTATTAGCAATCCAGTGATACTGGCCGTAATTACTTTCTTTGCTTTATCTGCTTCTTGCTCATTGCCCTGGGCGAGCATCCAAACTATTCCACCGTAGATCATTAAACCCAAGAAAAGAATTCCTAAAATGCTCAATATTATTTTAATAACTTCACTAATTGCCGTGATTGGACTTAATTTTTGAAGACCCTGGCTATAACCTGCCGCGGTTCCTGTCGTGCTTAAACCACTGCCTTTACTGAAGTTATAAGTACCACTCTGAGGACTACTTTGGGCTAAAACAAAGTTAAAACTGAATAATGAAAAAATAAGGAGTACGGCAATAATTAAATTTTTATATTTATTATTTATCATTAATGCAAAAAGTTTTGGCCAATAAAAGTAGTTAGGGCATAGGCGGCAAAAACAATAATTAGACCAATAATAGCATTGGTTATTAAGTCTTTAGCTTTAGTTACTTCTTGTTCGTTGCCTTGAGCAAGCATCCACATTAAACCAGCATAAATCATTAAACCAAGAAACAAGACGCCAATAAAAGAGAGAACAATCCCGATTGTTTTTCCAGCATAACTTGCTAAAAAACTAGAAGTAAAATTTTTACTAGTTTGAGCTTTAAAAGCAGGAACAGTTTGAGCGGTTTTGTTTAAACCATTTAGAGTGTCAGTCACATTTTGAGCTTGAACAGTGAAAACAGAAACAGAAAAGATTAGGATAAAGCTCGCAAAAATAGCAATTACTTTTTTATTCATAAAAAAATTATTTACTGCCCTAAACGGGAAGTGTTTTCCTGTTTAAAGCAGTAATTCCCATTTAAAATGAGAATTACTTCAAATTAACTAAGGTTTAATTTGATTATTCAGGGCGGTAATCAGATAATTTGCTAGGGCCCAGGACATTAAGATAATTATTAAGCCAATTACACCAGCGCCTAATAGTTTCTTAGCCTCTTCGGTCTTTTCTTCGTTACCAGCAGCTGTCATCCATTTAAAACCGCCTAATAGAATAATAACTACCGCAATTATTCCTAAGAATCCGAGAGCAACATTAATAATTCTGGCAATTACTGTTCGTGGATCAGTTTTAGACAAGGAATTATTTAATCCATTATTTACTTCATTTAAACCAAATTGGTCATTTTGAGCTAAAGCTGGTTTAGAAAACAAAAGGGGCGAAATCAGCAAAGCAATAATCGCCAAAGAAAGTAAATATTTAGAAATTTTTTTCATATTTCACCACCTTTCTAGTTTTTATAATTTATAAATTTTATATTTTTAATTTTAACACATTATTTTAAACAAGACAAATGGTTTCCGCTATGATAAACTAAAAATAACTTAGAAAAGATTACTGAAATTTTTATGTTTAAAGCAGTTGTTAAAAATATCAAATTCAAAAATTTATTTTGGGTTTTTTTCTATCTTTTTTTGTTTACTGTTTTATTAAGAGCTTCTTTTAATTATTTAGATCCTGATTTAGGTTGGCATTTGAAGGTTGGCCAACAGATTATTGCTACTCAAGCTGTCCCTCACATTAATAGCTATGATTATACTTTCCAAGGACGGTGGGTGGATCATGAATGGTTAAGCAATATCGGTTTATATTTTATTTATAGTCATGGTGGCTATCTGTCCTTAAGTATCTTTTTTGTCTTATTGATTATTTTAGTCCTAGTTTTATTAAATATTATTACTCATCAATTTTGGCCGAAAATATCTCCTTGGCCAATAATTTTTTTTCAATCTCTAGGGGTCTTGGCTGCTTTACCTCATTTTGGTGTCCGTGTCCAAGAATTTGGCCTTATCTTTTTGTTATTGTTGTTAATAATTATTAATCATTATAGTCGACAGCGAAATTGGCGGATTTTATTATTTCTACCATTGCTCTTTTACTTTTGGGCTAATATGCACGCTAGCTTTTTATTAGGTCTCTTTCTTTTAATTTCTTGGGTCTTAATTAAAATTATCGAAAAATTCTTCTTTAAATTTTGCTCTTGGACAATTATTGATTATTCGCGAATAGTAAAAACAAAGGAGATAATAATTTTTTCAGGAATAAGTTTATTTTCTTTGGGCATAACCTTGTTAACTCCTTATTATCTTAAGCTTTATTCTTTTTTATTAGGATATCGGAATACTTTCTATCAATCCCATCTTCAGGAGTGGCTATCACAATTTTCTTTTCCGCTACAATATTGGCAATTAATCTATTTAGCTTTGGTGTTTGCTATTTCTTTTCTCTATATTTATTATGCGCTTAAACACCAACGAGGTTTTAAAATAAATCTTTGGGACTTTTTCTTAGTAGTTCTTTTTGTTGTTTTAAGTTTTAAATCGCGACGTCATTTTCCTTTAATGTTTGTCGCTACTTTTATTTTTTTAATGGGAGCTTGGAGGAGTTTATTCCAGCAGGATAATTATTTGTTACCTTCCAATAAATACTGGCACTTGAATATTTATTTAAAAATTTATTTATTATTTTGTTTATTATTAGTTTCTTCTTCGCAATTAATACAAACTAAATTTACCACCCATCCTTTTCAATCTTTTTGCCAAAGTTATCCTTGTGGAGCGGTAAAATTCTTAAAAAATCATCCTCAGTATAACTTAGATCATATTTTCAATAAGTATGCCTGGGGTGGATATTTGATTTGGACTTATCCTAGTCGAAAATTATTTATTGATGGTCGTTTGCCTCAGGTCTCTTTTCAAGGATATACTTTTTTACAAGAATATTATCGTTTTTTTAATAAAAAAACCGATTTTTCCAAGATATTAGATAAATACCAAATTAAACTTGTTCTCTTGCCGGCTACTGATAAAAAATTAAAATTCAAAAATTGGGAAAAATTTATTTTTGATATTAAGAATAAAGATTTAGTTTCCCATAATTATTTACGTCGTTATTTAGAGCATTCTTTATCTTGGCAAGTGATTTATCACGGGCCAGCAGCGGTGATTTATCTTAAAAAATATTAATTTAATTATAAAAACATGTTAGTTGAATTTTGTTTGCCAGTTAAAAATGAACAAGAAATTTTAGAAACAAATATTAAGTATTTATTAAAATTTTTGAAGAGCAAAGAGCTAAGTTACTCTTGGCAAGTGGTTATTATTGTTAATGGCTCCCAAGATGCTTCTGATGCTATTGCGCAGAAATTGGTCCATGATTATTTACGAGTAAAAGCAAAGTATCTAAATTTGAGTGGTAAGGGGCGAGCTTTAAGGACGTATTTTCATGAAAGTTCCGCTGATATTCTTGTTTTTATGGATATTGATCTAGCGGTTGATCTTAATAATATTTCTGAATTACTTAATCCTTTATTAAATCAACAAGCACAATTAGTTATTGGTTCTCGTTTGTTACCCGCTTCACATTTAGAACGTTCTTTTTTAAGAAGTTTTACTTCTCGTGTATATAATATTTTGTCACGTTTAATTTTGCGACATAATTTTAGTGATTTGCAATGTGGGTTTAAAGCTATTAAAAAAGAAACTTTTGAAGTTCTTCGTCCTTGGTTTAAAGATGATAACTGGTTCTTTGACACTGAGCTAGTTATTCTCACGATGCGCCGTGGCTACCATATTAAGGAGATTCCAGTAGATTGGCAAGAAACTCGTTATCAAAAACGTCAGAGTAAAGTCCGTTTATTAAGAGATGGGTGGTCGTTTATAAAAAATTTATTTTCTTTCTGTTGGCGCTTATCCCGAATTAATTTTAATTCTTAGAAATAATTTTTAAATCTCTTAATTTTATTTATAATTTATGAGTTGCAATAGTTAGCTGTGATCGATTTGTTGTAAATACAAAAAAGCTCCTTAGTTAATAGGAGCTCAATGATTAAGTATTAAATTTTTAATCTAAAATAGCTTGTTTTTAGGGAAGATATTTTTTTAGTTCTTTCTCTTGCTCTAGTTGTTTTTTTTGGATTGGAATATCTTTTAGTTTTCTTAATATTAGTAATAGCCAAACTAGCATTAGTAAGGCCCAAGCTCCGAGCCAAAAACGTGCCGAGAAAAAAGGAACAAACTCTTGGTTAGCAAAAAACAACAACAAAGCTAAGGCGATATTAATAAAAGAAAAAGTATATAAACGGTTTAGAAAACCATGATAAATTCCCGTTTTATTACGTACGATGGCAATGACAATTGTCGCCAGTGCTAGAATTACAATTATTGTCAATAAAAGATGTTGGGCTAGAGGAATCAAAGCTTCAGGGCGAAGATTAAACCAGTAATTCCAGGTAAGAAAATTTTGCATATTTATAATTTAATTAAAATTAAACCGTAATGATAAGGTCCAGCTTCAAATTCTTCTTGAATATTTAAACCAATTTTAGGGAGAGCTGTTTTTAGAGAATCTAGGCTAACACGTCTTTCGGGACTGGGACCTAAAGGAAGATCAATATTTTTCCATTCAATAATTAATAATTTCCCATTGCGTTTTAGGACACGAACAGTTTCCCGTAAAATTTCTATTTTTTTTTGTGATTGATGGAGAACATTAATTAACAAGGCGCCGTCTAAACTATTAGTTTCTATTTTTGTGGCTTTGAATATTTCTAAATTACTCCAAATAGTAGAAACTTGTGGAAGATTTTCGCTTTTCGCTCTTCGTTTAATTTCTTCCAATGTTGGTTTTAGAATATCTACAGCATAGACTCGACCACGCCGACCAACTAAACGAGCTAAGGGAAAGACAAAAAAACCAAAATTACCACACCCTAATTCAGCAAAGGATTGCTTTTCACTAATATCCATTTTATGCAAAATAGAATTAATGTCAAATAAAGAATTTTTTTTTGTGGCTGGCATATACTTATTATTTATTTTACTAATATTTCGCGGGTTACTATTCGATCTTGACTATATTTCTTTTTAGCTTTAATTACTAAATTATTTAAACCTTGTTTTAAATTAATTTTCTGTGAGAAATAACCATGATGAAAATTGATAATATTTTGGCCGTTAATTGTGACTTCAGCGCTTGGATCGGTTTGTCCATGAATAATTAAGAAATTATCAGCTGTTAATAGATTTTTACTAGGTTGATTAATAATTAATAATGGCGGAGAGGTAATATTTTTAAAATAGAAAATCAAATATAGAAAGCAAGCTAAAACCAGGAGAGCGATTAAAATATTTCTAACAATTTTAGGAAAAACAATAAATTTACGAGATTTCACTATTTTTTGAGAAAAAGGATTTTGTTGGTTATCAGTGGCTAGTTGTTTCTCCCAATATGTTAAAGATTCTGTTTCGGGAAGTTTTAAAAAAACGGCGTATTGTTTTAAAAAATTTTTCCCATAAAGACCACTAGGCAAATCTTCAAAACGCTCTTCTTCTAAAGCAATTAAATATTCTGGACGAATTTTAAGTATTTTAGCTACAGTAGCTATTTTTAAATTCTTATAATGTCGTCGACGTCGCAATTGTTCTCCCAAAGTTTCTTCGAGAGGTATTTTCTTAGAAATAAAGTCGGACATGTTCTTATTAAATAATGTTTAGTCGCTGGACAACCAATGTGATGGGCCCTGGTTTAGATATTTTTCCGTTCCAGTCCAAGCCCATAGCTCTCATCACAAATTTAATAATTAAGAAACTAGCGAAAACAATAATTAAACCAACGACTGCGGCCACAATTATTTTTTTAGCCTTAGCGATAGAATCAGCAGATCCAGCTGAAATTAGGAACATTAATCCTCCATAAATAAACATAATTAAAGCTAAGGATCCGACAATCCCTAAAATCCATTTGGAAATGTTAATAGCCAGGGAGACAAAATCATTAAGACTATAGTCTCCGTAATAGGTAGCCTGGGAGACGTTGCTTCCAGCAGGAACTTTGCAAGTAGTGGTAGAATTTTTGCAAGAAGGTGGCACAGTTCCGCTTGCTGTTGGTAAAATATTTCCTTGTCCATAAACTACGGAAACACTAGCAACAAATAGACCGAGAAAAACAAGCAAGAAAATGGTTTTTTTAAACATAAAATAGTATTTTATAAAAATTAGAACTATTTTTAATTAATGGTTTGCTGAATTCGAGCTGCGGCGGTGTTAATAATTTTTTGTAGACTTTCTGCTGGATTCTTTGATACTTGATCAATCATATCTTTCATTGCATCTTCCATCGCTGACTCATCTTGGCCAACATACCAACTTTTCGCTGTTAAGACTTCATTAGCAAAAACACTGGTTTCATTATTTTGTTGTTTTTGCCAGTTAATTAGAGAGCGTAGGGCGGTGGGATGATTAGTTTGTTGCAAATATTTTTTTGCCTCTGTTGCTTTAGTTATAAATTGAATAAAATTCCAAGCGGCATTCTTATGAGCACTTCTTTTAGAAACCACTTCTACCCAATAGTTAGCAAAATTAACATTTGTTGGTGGGTTGCCTTCAATTTGAGGAAGGGGGGCGATAGCAAAGTTCAACTTTGGTGCTTGAGCTTTGATAATTGGTAAATCATAAGAATAAGCAAACATTATCGCTAAATTACCATTAATAAACATTTGTAATGATTTTGGAAGCTTGCTATTCCAAGAATAAGATTCTTTAGCTGGATTAGCGAAATCAGTATAAAAACGTAAAGCCTCTATCCCCGGGTTATAAGCATTGTTGTTTTGTCCTGGTAGAGGCCGATTAAATTGAATTTGGCCACTAGGGCTGAGCATTGTTGCTCCATTTTGTAGCATTAATACCGAAAGAATATCACTAAAACGATTAACATTAGTACTTCCTCCAAGGGCCACTCCAGACTGAATTAAACCTTTTTTCGGATCTTGAATAGTCAATTTTTTAACATCTTGTAAAAATTCATTATTCCAATATCGTGGTGCTTGGCTAATACCGGCGTTGTTGAATAGATCTTTGTTATAAAACATCACCAAGGTGTCCAGTGAAAGAGGCAAACCATAGATTTTATTATCTTTTAAGATTACATCATGAGCAACCACTCCCACAAAATTATTTTTTAAATCCGTAATTGATAAACTATTTCTAGTTCGTAATTGATAGCTTACACTCTTTTTTAGTCCGCCACTTACTACTGGGTAAGCCATGGTAATTGTCGCTGGCATGGGAGCTAACTTAGTTTGATATTTTTTTACCCAAGTATTTTGAATAGAAAAAATATCTGGTCCACGATCTTCTGCTAAAGCATTTAATAGTTTATTTTCATATTCGCTATAACGTAGTTTGTGGTATTGAATGGTAATATTTGGATGAAGAGCTTCATAATCAGTAATAATCTGTTGAAAAGCGCTGGAATCATCAAAGACTCGCCAATATACCAAAGTAATTGGTTTCATTGCTAATTTGGTTTTCTTATTAGCAATTTGGCAACCAAAGCCCGACCCTAGTAAAAAAAGAGCTAATAAGGATAAAATTGTTATTTTCTTAAACATATTTTCAATTCTTTTTTAAGTAGAAATAATAAATTGTTTTCAATTTTATTATAACAAAAAATAGCTAACTATTCCAATCAGCACTGTAATCGGGTTAAGTTTATTTTAAAATAGTCAGAGATGCTTTAAAATAATTTTATTTTTTTATTTTATCTAATTTAATACTGAGTAATTTACTAGTACCATCAGTTTCCATTGTGATGCCATATAGGATACTAGCATTACGCATCCCTGCTCGGTTATGAGTTATAATAACAAATTGCGTTTTATGAGATAAGTCATCTAGGATTTTTGCTAAACGTTCTGAATTAGATTCGTCAAGAGCAGCGTCAACTTCATCTAAAACTACAAAAGGAGACGGATTAGCACTAATGATAGCACAAATAAGAGCAATAGCTGTTAAAGCTCGTTCTCCGCCAGACAGCATCGTTACGGTTTGGATTTTTTTACCGGGAGGAGTAGCCTGGATTTCTATTCCACCCCGATCAACACTATTATGTTTTTTAAGAAATTTAATAGTTTTTAACTTTTCTTGAGTCTCAGTTGCAAAATGAGTTTTTTCTGAAGCATTCAGGGAATTTGAATTTTCTGGATTGATATTGGTGTTCAATTTATTAACGTTTATTTTTTGTTCAGAATCTTCGGTACTTAACTTTAGAATTTTAGCTCTTCCACCATTAAATAATATTTTAAAATATTCATTAAATTTTTCAGCAATTATTTTGAATTCAGAATCAAAACGAACTTTAATGTTTTTATCTAACTCTTTAATCAGTTCTTCTAAAGATTTAATTGCTTCTTGAAGATCAGTGGTTTGTTCTTTTAAGAAATCATAACGTTTTTTAGTTTCTTGATATTCTTTTTCCGCCTCAGGATCAATGCCGCCAATCAATTCTAATTGACTTTTCGCTTGATTAATAATTTTTGTTAATTGTTCCAGATTGATTGTTGTGCTAGAAAGGAGATGATTTTTAATCGTCATAATCGAGAGTCCATCGTCTTTAATGCTAGTTTCTAAATCTTCTAATTTAGTTTCTTGACGAGTAGACTCTATTCTTGAGTTATTATATTGATTGGCGATAGAATTTATCTCCTGTTGAAATAATTGAATATTATTTTGATAATTAAACAAGCGAATTTTTTCCGCTTCTCGTTCTTGGTCTAACTTGTCTATTTTAATTTCTAAACCCTCTATTTCTCTGCTCAGAATTTCTAGTTTTTGTTTAATTTCAGTCTCTTCTTCTTGTTCACTCAAGCTTGTGGTTTGTTGTTCACTTTTAGCTAGTTTATGACGCAAATCATTTATTTCTTGCCTGAGTTTTTCTCTTTTAGCTTGTCGGCTTCGTTGTTGCTCTTGAAAAGAAAGATTTTTTAAACGTAAATTTTGGAGTTTAATTTGTAGAGTTTCTTTCTCTTGGTTTAAAGCAACGGAATGATCTTGTTGCTCTAATTCTTTTATCTCATTTTCAAGTTTAGCAATATTCTCAGTTAGTTTAATTTTTTGTTGTTTAATTATTTCTGGCTTAAATCCTGAGTTTTTTCTGTCCAGTTTAATTTTAATTTCTGTTAATTCTTGGTTAATTTGTTGCTTTTGACTAGTTAATAAGCGCTGTTTTTCATGATGACGCATAATCTGAAGTTGTTCTTCGGTAATTAACTTCATGAGAGTTTCCTTTTTTTCAGTTAATTCTATTATTTTTTCTTGAATAATTTTAATTTGTCGTAATTGTTGATTATCTTGTTTGTTAATTAGAGTTTCTATTTTAGATTTAAAAGTTTGTTTTAAACGCTGAATTATTTCTTTGATTTTTGTTAGTTCAGTCTCTTGGTTAACTTGTTCTAGCTCATCTAAAAAATTATCAATTATTTCCTTGATTTTGTTTTGTTGCTTATCATCAGAATCAGCTGGTTGAAGATTCTTGTTAATTGAGCTGATTTCCACGTTTAATTGATTTAATTTTTTTTGAAGAACTTGAGCTTGATGTTCTAAGTCGTTTTTCCTGATCACGGGGCTATCCGTTTGCTGTAGTTTCTCTAAATCTTGATTAATTATTTTTAATTCAGCCAGTAATTCTTTGTTTTTATTTTCTAAATTTGCACCGTTAAGTTGTTCTTGAATTTTTAGATTAATTTCTAAATTTGCTTCAAGTTTAGAGATTTCTTGTAAATCCTGGTTCTTATTGGCAAGTAAATCTTGAATTTTGATTTTTTGTTTATTAATTTTAGCTAATTGAGTATCAATATTAGCTAATTCAAATTTGAGGAGTTTTTCTTCTTCTGCTGTGTTTTTGGTTGATAAAGAATTTATTTCTGTTTCAATATTTTTTAACTCCTCTTCTAATTCTGCTTGTTTATTGTGGAGCCAAGAAACATCAAATTTTCCTTGAGATTCTAGTTGAAGTTCTAATTCGGCTTGGATTCTCGTTAATTGAGTCTGATAACGATTTTTTTGTTCATTAAATTTCTTAAGGTCTAGACGTAGCTGATCAATAACAACAGTATTATTATTAGTGCGAATTTGCTTCAATTTATTATTCAGTTCTTCTAATTTCTTTTCTTTTTCTTGTTTTATTTTTTCCGCAGCTAATAGTTTTTGGTTAGATTGTTCTAAATTATGGTTGATATCTTGCCAAAGAAAACGATAATAATCCAGTTGATTACTTTGGAGACTTTTTTCGAGTTCACTTCTTCTTTTTAATTTTTCTACTTGCCGAGTTAAACTCCTCAGATGCGGTTTAATTTCACCTAATAGCATTTCTACTTGTTGGAGATTTTCATAGCTACTTTCTAACTTATTTAAAGCACTATCACGTTTAATTTGAAATTGTTTGACACCAGTAGCTTCGTCAAAAAAATCTTTTCGTTCCGCTGTTGAAGAGTTTAAGAAATTTTCCACCATTCCTTGTCCAATAACGCTGTAAGTTTTCTGTCCAAAATTAGCTTTCGCTAATAATAATTGAATATCGGCTAGCCGAACCCGATTATTATTTAAGAGATATTCGCTTTCACCACTGCGGTAAAGGCGTCGTGTAATAATCAGTTCTTCGCAGGTGGCAAGAAGTTGATTTAAATTATTTTCTGGTCGTTTATTATCTTTATCTTCTAGTTTTTCTGTTGTAGTTTTTATTGTTTTTTCTGTAATTCTATCGGAATTATTTAAGTATAAAGAAACTTCGGCTAAATTAAGTTTATTTTTTTGATCGGAGCCAGAAAAAATAATATCTTCACTTTTTTTACCACGGAGAGTTTTTAAACTCTGTTCCCCTAGGACCCAGCGAATAGCATCAGCAATGTTAGATTTTCCTGAGCCATTCGGACCGACAATGGCGGTGAGTCCTCTTTTATTTTTATCTATAAATCCAGGGAAAATTAATTTATTTTTAGTAGCGAAAGATTTAAATCCTTGAATCTCCAATTTTTCTAAAAACATAAATTAGGTACTTTTCTATTTAAATTAGTTCAGTTATAATAGTATAATAAACTTTTATTTTTAAAAAGACAAATTTTGTATGATTATTTCTATTAGTGGTGCTCAGGGTTCTGGAAAAAGCACTATCGCTAAAATGCTCTCTGAAAAATTATCTTGGCCACGTTATTACATGGGTGGCTTACGCCGGGCAGCTGCTAAAAAAAGAGGGATGACTTTGGCGGATTATAATAAATTAGGAGAAACAGATATTAAAACTGACCAAGAAGTTGATGACTATCAGCAAAAATTAGGGCAAAGCAAAGATAATTTTATTATTGAGGGACGAACTTCTTGGTATTTTATTCCTCAATCATTAAAGCTTTATTTTGATGTTAGTCTCCAAGAAGGATCTCGGCGGATTTTTCAGCAATTACAAAAGAAAAATAGTCGTAATGAAGACCATAATTTAAATAGTATTTTAGCAGTTCAAGAGAGTATGAAAAAAAGATTAGCCAGCGATTCCCAGCGCTATTGGCAGTATTATAAAATTAATGTTAATGATCTTCGCCATTATGATTTTTATTTAAATACTGACCATCTTAGTATTGAGGAGGTTTTTAAAACAGTTAATGACTGGTTGAAGCCGAAGCTTGACAATCAGAAAAAATAGTTATAGTATTAGACAAGATTTACCTTATTAAGCAGTAATAAGCGGGATTTAAAAATCTCGTTTATATAATTTTAAGTATATGGTTGAGACTAAATTAGACTTAAAACCCGGAATGACGGTGAGAGTCTATCAAAAAATTAAAGATTTAAACTCCAAGGGTGAAGAAAAAGAGCGTGTTCAATATTTTGAAGGAATTATTATTGCTCGTAAACACCGTCAAGAAATTGGAGCGACAATTACTGTCCGTAAACTATCGGAGGGAGTTTATGTTGAGAAAATTTTTCCATTAAATTTACCGACAATCACAAAAATTGAAATTAAAAAACAGGCCAAAGTTAGACGGGCTAAACTTTATTATTTGCGTGATTCTTATAAGAAAAAGTTAAAAGAAAAAATTGTTAAATCTTAGATGGTTTTGATAATATTAGGGCGAATGGCGAAATTGGTAGACGCGCAAGCCTAAGGAGCTTGTAGCCGCAAGGCTGTGGAGGTTCAAGTCCTCTTTCGCCCACCCCAAATCGCTAATCGGGCGCATAGCTCAGCTGGTTAGAGCACTTCGTTTACACCGAAGGGGTCCAGGGTTCGAGTCCTTGTGCGCCCACCGAAACAGAGTTTGTCAATTATTGGTGGGCTCTGTTTTGGTATTTAAAATAATTCTAATTTGAGTAAATAATAAAAAATATTTAAATTATATTTATTTAGTTTTTATGAGAATATTTTTTTAATCTTGTTATTACAGTTTGTCTCGTCCCGCAATTACTGGTATTATTAAGGAGTAAAGCTTAAGCGAAAAAATATGATTAGCAGTAATGATTTGAAGATTAAAATAAAAAATATTGTTGAGCAGGCCAACATTCTCAAAAATCAATATCTTCAGGACCAAAATACACCGGTGAATTATGCTTGTATTTTTTCTCACAGCCAAAAAGAATACATTGAACTATTGGAAGTTGCACAAAAAATTGGCAAAGTTATCAAACAAACGCCAACTGGACCGCTTTTTCACCTTAAACCACTAGCAACTGTCTCCGGAACTTTGAAATTATTAAAAATTCGTCTTCCCGATTCCCAGCATCCTGAGTTGGGTGATGCTGATTTCACAATTTCTAATTTTTCAGAGTTTATCAGAGAATATTTGCCACAAAACGATTTTAAACTAATTCAACGAGAAGACTTTAATATGATTGAATTACGCAATAATCATTTTAATGTTCGAGCATACTTTTCACACCCACCCCTTGATGAGCAATTGAATATTAAATAGTAATTATTTATCTTGAACTGAAAGTGGGAGATTTTAAACAAAATTATATTTTCCGTAATCCGTAATTTGGATATTTGCTAACTTATTAATTATTTATTCGTCTTTATCTGTTGATAGAAAAAATAATTCGGCAACTTGAAGAAGAAGTTAAAGAGCTTTTTCAAAAACTAAAAATTTATAATATTGATTTAAATAATTTTGGATAATATTAAAAGACATTTAAAAAATGTTTTTCCCGCTGACTATAAATATGAAAATTATCATTACCAACAATGAACAAGAGACTTTTAATTTAGGAAAAAGTTTAGGAAAAAAATGTTGCGGAGGAGAAATTTTTGCTCTTCAAGGTAATTTGGGAAGTGGAAAAACTAAATTTACTCAAGGATTAGCACAAGGCTTAGGTGTCCTCAATAATGTTAATAGTCCAACCTTTAATATTTTTAAATTATATAAATTAAATGGTCGGATTAAATATTTTTGCCATTTAGATACTTATCGTTTAAAATCCGAAGAAGATTTGATTTCTTTAGGAGTTGAGGAATTTTTTAATTCTCCAGAGGCAGTCGTTGTTATTGAATGGGCAGAAAAAGTAAAAAAAATTTTGCCGGTAAGGGCAAAAATTATTAAAATAGAATCTTTATCTCCTCAAACTCGGAAGATTAGTATTTATTAAATTTGTCTGGCTTAATATTGCTTATCTTAGTATTATAAATAATCAACGCTTTAGATTTTTGAAGATAAGAATCGCTGCGCCAACGCTAATCATAATATCGGCTAAATTAAAAATAGTAAAATATTTCAAGTTTAAGTAATCCACAACATAGCCATAAATTAAGCGATCACTAATATTGCTCAAAGCTCCAGCTAAAATTAGCCCCCATAAAAACAACTCCCAGCCCGGAGTATTTTTTTTGCTGGCGAGATAGATGATGTAAGATAGTAGCAAAATAATGATAATAACAATTAAACCATTCAGCAGTGGGCCCCGGAAGGGAATGGAAAAAGCCATATCAGGATTGATGGCAAAATGAAAAGAGAAAATATTATTAATTAATTTTATTGCTTGACCTTCTTTTAGATTCCAAGCAAATAATTTTAAAAACTGATCAATACTAAAAAATATAGCTATTAGAAAGGTAATAGCTATATAACGAAAATATTTATTTTTTTGAAGTTTATTCATTTTCTTGTAGTTTTTGCTTGCAACTAATACAAGAGTTAGCCGTTGGTCGAGCCAATAACCTTTTCTCATTAATTGCTTTACCACAATATTTACAGATACCGTAAGTTCCATTTTCGATACGTTCTAAGGTTTTATCAATATCTGCTAGAATCTTTTCTAATACCTTTTCAGCAACAATTGTTGTGGAATAATCACTGATTTCTTGAGCGTTTTCATCGGCTTTATTGCCATATTCTGGAAATTTAGCAGTTCGATCATCAGCTTCATGATTGTCCTGACGAGAAACACGGCTTAAATCAGCCAAAATTTGTTTCTTTTTAGCAAGCAATTGCTTTTTAATATCTTCAATTGTCTTTTTTTCTGGTTTTTTGTCCATATTAGTATAAATTAAAAAAACTACTTGATTAGTTTTGCTTTCTCAAGTATAGAATATAATCTAATTTTTAGCAAGATTAACAGAAGAATTTTAACTTTCTTATTTTGACAAGATAATTTCTTTTTGTTATGATTTTTTTGTGCTTCAACAGAGAATGTTGTTGCTTTTAGAATAAGGAGCGGTAGCTCAGTTGGTTAGAGCGCCTGCCTGTCACGCAGGAGGTCGCGGGTTCGACCCCCGTCCGCTCCGCAATTCAAAACACCCTATATTTTCCTAGGGTGTTTTCGTTTTAGTGCCTCCAGGGGGAATCGAACCCTCATTTTGAGTTCCGGAAACTCACGTTCTATCCATTGAACTATGGAGACCAATCACTTTGATTATTAAATAATTAACCAATAAAATCAAGTATTTGATATAATTAAACAATCTTTATCTTTTCTTTTTAGTCTCCCTTCCTTTTCGTAATTTTAATTATTTTGGTAATTTTTAATAAAAATGATAAAATAAGTATAGAAAGATATTTTATTCATCAATTTAAGGTTTTTTTAAAAACAGAATTACTAATATTAAAAAATGTTCAATTTATTTAAAAGAAGATCTAATTCTAACCAAGTAAATTCTTTTTCTGCTAATCAGTCAGAACGAGATGAGCTTTGTAAAACAATTATCAATTCTTCCTCTCTCAAGGCTGGTTTTTATTTATTACTGGTCCTTTCTAGTTTTATTGTTACTGTGGGTTTATTGAAAAACAGTATTATTTTAACTATTGGTGGGATGTTAGTCGCTCCTTTGCTGTCCCCGATTTTATCCATTTCTCTTTCCATTACTATTACTAATTTTAAAGTTTTTTGGCGATCAATAAAAATTTTTGTTATTTCTGCTTTTATTTCTTTATTAGTTTCTTATTGTCTAGGTCTAATTGTTAAATTTTCCATCTTTAAGATTGATTTAATTAGTTCTATGGGAAGTATTTGAGTGTGTGCGTGGTCGG
>LSNS01000013.1 GCA_003056205.1 Parcubacteria group bacterium M6-OD1-4
TTGAGCTACTGTAAATCTTCTTTTACTCATATGGTTTATTTATTACTTAATGAATTAATTATACCTTATTTGTCTAACAAAAAAAGCAGACACTTTTGTGTCCACTTTATGGGGTACGGTTCTTTTTGCCTTGTTTTATAATACTGGCGGAGAGAGAGGGATTCGAACCCTCGGTACCTTGCGGTACACACGCTTTCCAGGCGTGCGCACTAGACCACTATGCGACCTCTCCAATTATTTTTATTTAATTGTAATTCCGTTTTTTAATTAACAATTTCATTATTTAATTTTTGTCAATTGTTCTGCCACTAAGCTCTCTAAACCTTGAATATGATCACCATGAGAATCAATATAATTATTATAAGGTCGTGCTCCTAGAATTATTTTTTGACCAATAAACATAGTTGGTACTCCTTGAATATTCTTCATCACGTCTTGAGAACCGCTAGTTTTTAGTTTCCCTAATTTTTTAACTTTTAAAAAACAAGAATTAAAACTTTTAAGATTTAAGCCTAATTTTTGAGCATCAAGTTGAAAATTCTCGGTCAAAAATTTTTCTTGTTCAACAGTTTTAAATAATAATGAGCGCATCGCTAACCATTGCCCCTGTTGCCCAGCACACTGAACACTAGCTGCTGCCGATCGAGCCAAAGAAGAACTTTTAGTATAAGGACGCACAACTACCGCCACTTGTTGAGGAAATTTCTTTCTGATTTTATCTAAAGTCTGAGCTAAATTAGCACTAAAAAGATTGGTATAATCTTCATAAACAAAAAGCTTAAGAGGAGCCTGGCGAGGACCAATAATTTGATCAGTTTTTTCCAGTGTTAATATTTGAGGAGCTAAATAAGTCTGACCCTGGATCTTAGTAATTTGGGACTTACTAGAAGGTGAAAGAGAAAGAAATTTATTCTGATTAATAAACAATCTTTTAGCAACAATAAAAATTAAAATAGCGATAAAAATTGCTATAAAAATTAAACTAAGTCGAAATGATTTACGAGTAATTTTCATGTGGGAAAAATGATTCTTATTCTAAAAATTTAGCTACTTGCAATAAGCGGGTCTCTTGAAGTTGTGGAGCGATTAACTGAGTGCCAATCGGCATTTCTGGTCCATCTTTAGTCGGTACTAAACCAGCTGGAACAGAAATTGCTGGCAGTCCAGCTAAACTAGCTCCCGTGACAAAAATATCTTCCAAATACATCGTTAAAGGATCATCAATTTGTTCACCAATTTTAAAAGCGGGATGAGGAGTGGTGGGGGTTAATAAAACATCTACCTGCTGAAAAGCTTGAGTAAAATCTTTAATAATTAAAGTCCGCACGGCTTGTGCTTTTTTATAATAAGCATCGTAATAGCCAGCACTTAAAGCATAGGTGCCAAGCATAATCCGTCTTTTTACTTCTGGCCCAAAACCAATTCCACGATTAATTTCATAAAATTCATGGAGATCAAAAGCTTTTTCCTGAGCACTGCCCCAACCAATACCATCAAAACGAGCTAAATTAGAAGAAATTTCTGAAGGGGTAATAATATAATAAACGGGAATACCATATTTAGTATAAGGCAAGCTAAGTGTTACTAATTCGGCTCCTGCAGTCTTTAATTTTTCAGCTTGTTCTTTAATTCTCTGGCTTACAAGAGGATCTAATTCTTTCAAAAAGTATTCAGTTGGCAAACCAATCTTTAAACCTTTTAGATTAGTAATTTTAGAAACTTCTTGCGGATAGTTATCGGGAGTATCTGACAGAGTAGTAGCATCTAAGTTATCTGGTCCAGCAATATTCTTTAAAACTAGTGCAGTATCTTCCACGGTTTTTGCTAAAATACCAATCACATCCGTAGAAGAGGTCATTGATAATAAGCCAAAACGAGAAACTCGTCCATAACTAGGTTTTAACCCAACTACCCCACAAAAACTAGCCGGTTGACGAATTGATCCCCCAGTATCCGAACCAATAGAGAATAAACACATATTGCTAGCCACCGCCGCCGCACTACCCCCCGAAGAACCACCAGGAACCCGAGTTAAATCTAAAGGATTATGAGTAGGGCCATAAGCTGAATTTTCCGTGGAGGCCCCATGAGCAAATTCATCTAAATTAGTTTTACCCAATAAAACCGCCCCTGCTGTTTGTAATTTCTTGACGACTTGAGCACTATAAGGAGCAATATAATTTTCTAAAATTTTAGAGGCGGCCGTCGTTCTCAAGCCCTTAGTCATGATAATATCTTTACATAAATAAGGAATACCTAAAAGATCATGATTTGCATCAACTTGGTAATCAGAGGCAGAAATTATTTTATCAGCTTGATCAGCGGCCATTAAGGCTCCTTCTTCATCAACTAATAAACAAGCTTGAATTTCCGAATCTAATTTTTTAATTTGCGCCAAACAAGATAAGGTAAGTTCTCGAGAACTAATCTCTTTATTATCTAATTTGATTCGCGCTTCCACAATGCTTAATTCATTAAGATTCATATCATTTAATTAAGGTAATCAAGTAAAAATTATTCTTAATTTTTTATTTAAATAAAATTTAAATTTTATTCATCTCGCTCTTGTTATTATTATTAATGGTGTAGGCCCAGGAGTGGTCTCTAAGTCAAATTTGACACTTGACTTCCGGGGTTCAAGTCCCCGTGGGTCCAACTGGGCAAGCTGAGAAATAGATTAAAAAGCAAATTGACAGTATTTTTGACTATGCTATCCTGAAAATGTAAGTGTCAAATTTGATTTAAAGATTGCAACGAAGTCAGAAAAATCTCCCTCTCGGGAGATTTTTTGTTACAAAACTCGCTTAACTTTAATCTGTCCCCCTTCTAATTTCCCTTGATTTAAGGCATTTTCAACTTCAGTTTGATCCCATTCTTGAACTTGATCCTCTCGCCAAACATCAATTAAGCCGGTTACTTGAGCAGTCGGTTCAACACCACTAACATCAACCTCATCTAATTGTTTCATATAATCTAAAATGGAACCTAATTGGGTTTGAAATTTTGTTTTTTCTTGAGCACTTAATTTTAACCTTGATAAATCGGCAATATGCTTAATTTCTTCTTTGCTAATCGCCATAAGTTTAACTAATAATTTTTAAAAACTCTTCTTCATTTAATATTTTAACTCCTAACTTTTGGGCTTCTTGATATTTAGAGCCAGGTTTTTCGCCAAGCACCAAATAATCAGTATTTCGAGTAATCTGCTCTTTAATCTGTCCTCCTAATGTTTTAATTTTATCTTTTGCCGCTCTTCTTGTCAAACCGTTTAAAGTCCCAGTGAGCACAAAAGTTTTATCCAATAAACGAGAATTTTGAACTCTAAAAACATTTGCGGGAGGGAGAAATAATTCCACTCCATTATCCTGAAATTTATGAAGTTGCTGAAGATGTTTTTCATCGTGCCAATAGTTACGAATACTATCAGCAATAATCGGTCCACTACCCGAAATTGTCTCTAAATCTTCCAACTTTAAATTCTGAAAATAGTTAATGAGAGTCTTAATTTCTATTGGCCAATTATGTTCCAAGGAAAGATTCTTTAATTCTAAATCTTTTTTCTTCGCCACTAAGTATTCGCGAAATTTCTCGGTGAGTAAATTAGCCATTTCTTGTCCCACTTGTCTGATCCCGAGAGCATAAATAAAATTAGCTACCGCAATTTTTCGTCGAGAATTAATCATGGCAATAATATTATCGGCTTTCTTTTCGCCATAACGTTCTAAACTTAACAAGACTGATTTTTGTAAGGCATAGAGATCGGCAGCCTCTTTAATTAATCCTTGAGTTAAAAATTGTTCAATCAACTTCGGTCCTAAACCTTCTAAATTAGCAGCATTTTGCGAGACGAAATGAATAATTTGTTGGAGATTAACGGCATAACAACGTTGGTTAGAACAACGATAGGCAACCCGATCAGGCAGACGCAAAACTTGACCACCACACATTGGACAAACACTTGGAACTTTAATCTTTTGCTCTCGACCAGTTCGTAGTTTTTTGAGAACTTGCACGACTTTCGGGATAACATCACCAGCTCGTTCAATAATTATTGTGTCTCCGAGGCGCAATCCTAAACGGTTAATTTCATCAAAATTATGTAGAGTGGAGCGACTAATCACGGCTCCACCAACCTTGACTGGTTCTAGCACCGCGGTGGGGGTCAAGGCTCCAGTTCGTCCCACCTGCCAAATAACATCCAAAACCTTAGTCGTCGCCTGCTCAGCAGAAAACTTATAGGCCATCATATAACGAGGGGCTTTGCCCACCACACCAAGGATTATCCACATTTTTAAATCGTTAAATTTCAAAACGATACCATCAATTTCAAAACCCAAACTCGCCCGCTTCTTCTCCACCTCTTGATAAAATTGAAAAACACCACTTAAACCCGAGACAATTCGATTTTGTTTTAAAGTTTTGAAACCTAATAAATTTGCTAAATGATCCGCCTGATCCCGACGGACAACTAGTTCCCCGCGTGCTAATAACTCTTTACTATCCAAAGCACTTAACAATAAATCATAAGCATAAAAAACTAATCTTCTCTCGGCGGTAATCTTGGGATCCAACTGACGGATTGATCCAGCCACAGCATTTCGGGGATTCGCTAACTTAGCTTGACCGAGGCGAGTATATTTCTGATTCAATTCCCTCAAAACTTTTTTCGTCATGATTGCTTCACCACGCAATTCAATCGTTCCGTGAGAAATAATTTTCAAAATTTTTCGAGAGACTAAAGAACTCAATCCTAACTTTTCTAATTCCCCTAACTGCGGTAGACGTAATTTTAAAGGAATACTGTTAATAGTTTTTACATTCGCTGTGACATCTTCACCAATCCGGCCATTACCCCGGGTGGCACCCTGTACTAATTGACCTTGCTCATAGCGAAGATTAATTGCTAAACCATCTAATTTTAATTCACAATAATATGGGAAATTATCGCTAGAAGATAAAAAATGATTCTGTCCAATACTATCCAAATAATTTCTATTTCTTTCTTGCCAAGCCTGTAGATCTTCTGCACTAAAAGCATCAAACAGAGAAATCATTGGTGCTGAATGAACAACTTTTTTAAATCTAGATAAAGCCCGCCCACCAACTCTTTGGGTTGGAGAATCGGGAGTAATAAATTGAGGAAATTCATTTTCTAACTTAAATAATTCATTTTTTAGACTATCTAAAGCCGCCGGAGAAATTGTTTCTCGGTCTAAAACGTGATAGTTATAGCGGTGGATTTCAATCTCCGCCTTTAACTTTTTAATACGTTGTTGCGCTTCAATAGCGGTCATAATTATTCTTTGCTAAATTTTTATACTGAAAATAGTTTTTAACTATTTAGACAATCTAGTAATTAAACTGCCCACAATATCAACCGAAATTTAAATCATTTCTTATCTCCAGTATACATTATAAATAAAGGCTAATCAAACAAAAACCCTACCGTAGGTAGGGTTTTGCAAAATCACAAAAACCTTATAAGCTGATGCTATTTTTTAGAAGTACTGCCCGTAGGAGTATTTCCTTTGGTAGATTTGTTAATAAAATTAACAATATTACCAACCGTTTTAGTATTTTGAACAGTTGCTTTGTCTAACTGAACAACACCTGTAGAAATGTTGTTGAGACGAGCATTAAACTGCCAAAAAATCATTACTAAAGCACCTAAGATGACCCCAACAATGAGGGGAAAAACATATTCTCTGTTCATAGTTTTATTATTATATTTATTTAAAGTTCGACGAGAACGAATCGTTCGCGCCGAATAGTTTAGACTATTTTTTAGTTTGGGCATTGGTTTGGACCTTAGAATTGATAAAGTTAACAATTCCGCCAATCTTACGTGAAGTAGTAATTGTGGAAGTTTGGATGGTTGTTAGTTTTTTATCTACGCGATTAAGCGAGATATAAAAATAAACAAACATTGCTCCAAGCAAGAGGAGAACAATGATGGTAATAATTGGACCAGTTAATTTTTTTTTCATAGATGCTTGAGAAACTTAAAAAAAGAAATCTAAGGATTAACTTTTTTTAAGTTTAATTAATATTTTGTAATTATAGCAATTTTGAATTAGGAGGTCAATTCTAGAATTAATGAGCAACTTTAGTTTCCAAAACTTTCACTCGGGCTTGAAGATCTTTAATTTCAGCTTGCTGAGTTTTCACAGCTTCAATTAACGGAGCAACTAAGTTACCATATTGTACACCCATATCCCCTGACTTACCATGTACTAGTTCTGGATAGACTTTCTGAACATCTTGAGCAATTAAACCAACTTGAGCTTCCCCGCCTTTCTTCCAATTAAAGGACACTCCTTGTAATTCTTGAATCTTTTGTAAAGAGTTTGTGAGCGGTTGAATATTTTTCTTTAAAGCCCGATCAGAACCATAAACAAATTCAGTAGCGTGAACTGGCCCAGCAACATCTAGTTTGTAGGCGGGAGCACTAATACCAATACCGACATTGGTATTGTTAACAACAAATACTGGAGTAGCATACTGTATTGATGCCCCATAACTATAACTTGAAAGTTTATTAATTGAGAATCCAGCTTGAGTGACGTTTGGTATTCCAGCGGTTAAAGCATAGGTTTCTCCAATACTATTACCAACAATTATTGAACTATTACCAGTATTAACCGAATAACCATTTAAGTAATTAGCTAGAGTAGTTTTTAAACCACCATTAACGGTTAATTTCGCTCCAAGAGCAGTGGTCCCAATACCGACATTTGTTCCATTGTCGTAAATTTGAGAATTTACTTGAGTATATTTTCCATTCCATTTTGTTAAATAATTAGCAGTTCCTGAGCCACCAGTAAGATATTGTCCTTCTCCATCACTATAAAAAAATCGTGCTCGAACATAGCTACCCGAATTAACAGTTCTTATCCAAGTACTATCTTTCATATACCAACCACTACCATAAGATTGGAAATATAGACCATTGGTACCAGCTACTCTTAACCGACCCCCATCAGCATAAATATCACCGTTGACTTGGAGTTTATAGGTTGGGGCGGTAGTTCCAACGCCAACATTGCCGGCAAAATAAGCAGCACCGTTATCTAAGTCTATCCATGATCTGATTGAACCACTTCCATAAAACATAATTTGATTATTAGAAGTATTCCAATATTCGCCCCAACCATTAGCTGGAGTCCAAACGTAACGATTAACATCATTAATGGTTAAAGCAGCGTCATTAATAGAGGTGCTGGTGTCAACTAAAAAGTTATTAGCTCTAACTTTATTTAAATTAGAGATAGATTCAGGGTAGGTATAATAGCCACTATTACCACCTCTAAATATATGAGCTCTAACTTCCCCAGCGACTAAAGAATAAGCACCAGACGCTAAACCTCCATCGGCCCTTATTCCTTTTGGAGAATAAGTACCGTTAGTAAAACTCCCAGCTTGATTCAATCTCAGCCAAGCGTCACTGGTTCTAAACATCTCTTTTCCACCATAACCATACCAATAATTAATATCACCACTAATCACTGTATGTCCATCAATATTATAACCATTGTCAGCTCTTATATAACCGCTATCATATAAATTACCACCGCTAATATTCAATTTATAACTTCCTGGATTTGTCGTTCCAATACCAACGTTGCCAGAAGTATCAATGTATGTATAGATTTTTGGAGTAGCTTGAACCGTAATGCCAGACTCACTGGTTATTAATGATGATGACCAGCCACTTCCCCATCCAGTTATATGACTATAAGAAGTAATTACATCAGAAACTTCCACTGATTCATAAGACCAATTAGTAGAAGTAGTTCCTAATAGAATAACTGGTTTACTGCCATTGTTTCCTAATCTCACCTTACTAAAAGGAGCCCGACCAATAATTTTAACATTATTATTATTTGCATACCATCCAGTTTGATAAACATAACCACCAATATGGACTTCCCAAGCACCAATCCCAGTATAATCGTATCCCTTAATTGTTATATCTATCATCGTATTTGATAATTTTGGTAAAACTATTTTCAAAGTTCCTGTATGCTGACCACCTCCTAAATATGAAAATAATACACTCCGATAATGGTTTCCAACGGAAGTCCTGTTCGCTAATGCACCATTATAGATGTCTAATTTCGCATTCGGAGCCGTTGTACCAATACCAGTATTAGTTCCGTTATCATAAATAATTGAATCAGTTAATCCAGAAGTGCCTGACCATTTTGTAATATAATTAGCTATGCCCGAACCAGACAAAAGGGCTCCAGCAGCAGAATATAATGTTCCATTATTATCCGTCATCACAAAACGGTTACCACCACTTCCTAATCCACTGACTGTCGCACTAGTTGACCGAAAAGAACCGTTAACATCTAGTTTAACTTTAGGAATAACAGTGTTAATACCAACGTTTCCAGTACTATCAATAAGCATTGCAGTATTTCCTTCTACAGTTGGATTATAATATCGTGCGCCACCCCCAGTTTGGAAAACTATATCTCCTGGAGTATCAAGTCTAATTCTATCGCCACAAGAACCATACGGCAATGGAGTCCCACAAGTATTTACATCATTACCTTGAAATAATAACAATTCAGAATGATCACTGTTTTTTCCATTAAAAGTAAACAATCTATTAACAATCACTGAGGTATTGTATGCGCCAGGGGCATCTCCAGTAGTTCCGTAAAATTTGATATTGTTTTCATTTATACTTCTACCGAGAAGAATATTCCCAGAGCTTATATCCCCATTCACATCCAATTTCGCCCCCGGCGTTGCTGTTCCAATGCCAACATTACCAGACATAAATACTGCTGAGTTTGTATTATTTCCTGTTATATATAGAGGTTTGCTACCATAATTTCTTATCCAACTACTATCAGTCATATACCAACCACCACCATGTGATTGTGAATACCAACCAGTGGATCCATAAGTTCTTACCCAGCCACCACCATTATCTCTAAGAGTTCCTTCTGGAGAAATAATCGCTCCATATATATAAGTATTTCCTCCTCCTCCGCCAATATATACTGTCCCAGGAACATAATGATTTAAATAAAGATTGGAGCCATTCTTACTATCTAAATGAAGATTACCATTTGATGTTCTTATCCACGCTTCACCACTACTGGACCCCCACCCACCTAACAATAAGCTTCTTCCATAAGAAGTGTTTGGTCCAATTCTTATTGGAGAATTTCCTGAAGATATATCTAACTTATATACTGGATTAGTTGTTCCAATACCCACATTAGTCCCATTATTATATAAATTAGAGGTAGCTACCCAGCCCGTTCCATTATTTCTTAGTGTTTGTCCAGAAATACCAGTTCCTACTCCAACCGAACCAGCAGAAGTATAAAGATTCCCAGAAGCATCAGACATCACTGTTCCTGCTGAACCAGAGAAACCAGAGATGTTTAAACTCTGTGTCCGAGAAGATCCAGTAATGTACAAACTGTTAGAGCCTAAACCTATCGCACTAGTAAAAAAACGGTTTTTAGCATTGATAATTAGAGTACTCTGACTTGTTACAGGAACTAGCGACACCCCAGAACTATCAGTTATGTTGCCACCAGATGAATTACCCTTCGTTAAGGTCCATCCGGTTGTAGGATCGGTATTCCTAAAGTGATAAGTGGCACCACCCTTCAACCATATTATTAGATCATGTCCACCACCTTGGCCTGAACCATCCATAACATTCCCTACGGGATCATTATAAGGACTACCTTGTCCAGTTTCATAAATAATTTTTTCTATCTGTCCATAAAAATGACCATAATCTGTGGGATGAAACGATATTTCAAAATTAAAAGTTCCATACCATGATCCATTTTCATGAACATTACTTCTAAAAATAACCAAATTGCTTGATGCTTGATTTCCATTATAAATATCGTTAACAAATTGAACTGGATAATAAGAAGAGCTGGAACCACCAACTGTAAATGAACCATAAGTAACTTTGGCAGCATTGGATTGGGTAATACCATTGGGATATATAATGCCACCAGATGTAGATCTTATATAACCATTTACATCCAACTTCGCTCCAGGATTTGTTGTTCCAACACCAATGTTGCCTGAACTATTAATTAGAAGTCGTGTTGTATTACTAGTGCCTAAAGCCAAACCAGCAGAATTAACATTCATAAGAGCAACTCCATTAGCTCCAGTATAATATGTGCCTGCTCCACTAGTATTTGAACCAAAAGAATCGAGTTCTAAACCATAAGTTTGATTAGCAATTATTCTAAGACTCGCATAACCAGATGAATTATTGTTTTTAAAAATATATGGACCACTTCCATTTACGTTTAAACCTGTAGATTTAACTAATCCATTTACGTCCAACTTCGCAGTTGGGTTAGTCGTTCCGATACCGACGTTACCATTAGATAATATATGAAATACATTGCCACCAGCATCATAAGACCAAATATTAAAACCATTATCCGATCCGTACTTTCCTATCCACCATTGATGTGCTTGAGATCCTGAACTTAAAGCAGGATTCGCTCCAAAAGTAACTATACTATAACCATTAGAAGCAGCACCTAACCTTATGCCTTCTGAATAATAATTCGCACTCTGACCTAAAGCGTCAACAGTCAATGTCCCAGAAACCTCTGTACGAGTTGACGGAGCGGTAGTGCCAATACCAACATTACCATTATTTAAAATTGTCATTCTAGCCGTTCCATAAGCTGCTGCAGCATTTAAATCTGTTGGATATCCTGTGGCAGAATTATAAGTATCGAATCGTAATTCACCTGCAATCAATCGAATCCGATCTGGGCCAGAAGAGGGAGCATAATCGTTTCCTTTAAAAATTAATAGCTCACTTTGTTCTGTGCCTCCATAAATTCTTTCCCCAATATACGAAAGTGTATAAGGAGTTTGATTATCGAGTGAAGTTCCACGGAAAGCTAAATAATTTTCATTAGAACTGCCTCCAATTCTTAAATTGCCTCTAACGTCTAATTTCGCTCCTGGAGCAGTGGTACCAATACCGACGTTGCCACCGCCCGAATCACCATTCCAAATATTTCCATTTTTTGTACCACTCCATAAAGTATTAGCACTCACAAAAGTAGAGAGAGCTGTATTATATAAATTACCAGAATTATCTGACATGACAACTGCATTACCAGCGCCATTTAAACCAGTTATTTTTGCACTTCCAACTTGGAATGAACCACTAACATCTAGTTTAGCTACTGGACTTATTGTGCCAATGCCAACGTTTCCAGAATTATAGTATAATTTGCCAGTATCATTAACCCAATTATTATCTGCTCCAAAAATATCCAATGAACTCTGGTTACTAGTCTGTAATTCTTGAACCATAAAACCCACAGTATAGGTTCCAGTTGAATGATAATGCGAGACACTAACAGTGCCACTTGTTGAATTAACAACTAAATTAACTTCATTAGAGGTTGACCCCGCTCTACTCACTAATTTAGCTGTCCAATTATTAGTATTAGCATTATATGATTTATTATTATACACTAAAAATACAGCTCCCGTTTGAGTACTAGTATCGCCAACAACAAATAGTCTAATTCGATATGAAATTGGATTTACAGCAATGAACGCAGTTTTTAAATTTGATGTCCCATTACCAGGCGGGACAGATACTGACCCAGTCCAATTTTTAGACCAAACACTTCCTGAACCAATTTGCAAAGAAGGAGAATTTATATTTCCATTCACATCCAACTTCGCTCCTGGATTAGTCGTGCCAATGCCGACATTACCACTACTATTCCAAATACCAGAACCAGGAAATTTAACCGCTTGAGCTTGAGATAAAGCAAAGAAAATAATTAAAAAAGATACTAAAAAGATACTAAATTTTTTAGACCAAGAAGTATTTTTTAAAATAATCATAAGGATTTAATAACTATTAAATTGACCTTAATATAATATATAATTAAATATTTAAAGCGAAAAAAGATACCAACTAAAAATATCTAAAAATTTAAAAAATGATAATTATTATAGTTTAAATATAACATTTTTTAAAAAATAAGGCAAAAAGATTTCTAATTATTAAAACTTATTACACTCGTCGCCAATAATAACTAAATAACATTGAATCTAGATATGGTGAATAGAAACGATTAGTTTCTGCTGGAAAAATAACTTTTAAATAATAAGGAGTGGCTAATTTGTTGAAAGTAGTGTATTGACGACCAATTAAAGATTGCCAATCTTGGGTATTAGAAGAAAATAGCCACTGAACTTGATTTTTGCTAACAGCATCCAATTTTAATTGCACTTGATAAATCTTTTGAATTTTAATCCGATAATGTAACATTTGATTACTAATCGGAGTTGTCAGTAAAATCCCCTGATGAATATTATTAAAACCTTGATCAATAAAAATTCTATCTAATTGACTATTAGAATTAGTCATCTGAGATAATAATCTAATATTCTGAGAATCAGCTGATAATAATTTAAAAGCTAAAGTTTGCTGCCCACCATTAAAAATCTTCGGAAAAAAGATTTCACCAAGAATTTGTGGACTATCATTCTGCCATAGTTTAAAAAACTGCGGACGGTTTAAAGTTAAACTATAAACATACCAAGTGGGTTGCGGTTGAGAAGCGACTCTAATGACTTGAGCTTGAAAACCACCATTCATTGCTCTAATAGCAAAGAAACGACTAATATTAGTTAGCTTCTTTTCTTGGACTCGATAAGCAATTCCTTGATAAGCACCATAAATCATGAGAAAATCATTTTCTTCCCCACCAAAACCCCAAAGACCAAAATAAGAGGACAAAACTGGTGTCGGAGTATTGATTTTAGTAAATTTGTGACCATCAAAAAAGAAAACTACCCCCTGATAATTTTGGCCTTGGCGCAGGGTAAAACCAACTAACCAACGTTTTTGTAAAGCAGAAATAGAAATAGCCGAAATATCAGCGGACTTAATGATCTCTGGCAGGTTTAGAACTTGCTGATTATAATAGAGGGTCTTCCTTTTCTGCACTAAACAATTATTTCCTAAACAATATTTTGCGGAATAAGGCCCAGTGAATTTATTAAAATTTAATTGAGAGAAATATCTTTTAACCTGAGGACTAAAAGGATAAGAATGCCATTGATAAATTGGCGGAAACATTATTGCGGTCGCTATTAAATCTTGATGAAGTGTTGTTTGCTTTTGGTTAATATAAACAGTGTTAGGAAAATCATCATAATAAACCCCAAAAGTTAAGGGAAAACGAGAAGTTTGCGAAGCAGAGATTATTGCTCGTGATTGAGATGAAGACTTTTGAATCTGGCTAGATTGACGTTGAGGGAAAAAAGTTGGTTTAGAGTCTTGATCAAGTCTTTTTGTTGAAATGGGCACAGCGGTAGGTAAAATATTAATCAGCACGGAAGATTGTGGCCAAACCACTTTTTCGGCTCTAGAAATCAAAGGTGTATCATAAACGTTCGGATTAAAAATATAAGAAGCTAAAAAATAGGTAACTAATAATAAAACCAAGGAAGCAATAATTAGTAGTAAATGATAAAAAGTTCTCAAAAAACTCAATAGGGATTGATTTTTGTTAATTGATATTTTGATTTTTGGAAACAAACGCCAGATTAAAAATAATTTACCCATAATGAGTATAAAAAATTAAAGGTTTATTTTATTCATTTTATTTTTGACCAATTTTTAAAGCTTCAGCTGGAGTTAAAATTGGAGTCGGGGTAGCCTGAGGGTTGGGATTAGTTACTGGCGCTCCCTTAACTTTTAAAGCTTCAAGCGGGGTTAAAATTGGAGTCGG